>NZ_KB912057.1:0-665422 GCF_000383695.1 Thioalkalivibrio sp. ALJ15 | reverse complement strand
CCCTCGGGCCGGCGGCGCTGAAACTCGCTGCGCTCAGACAGTCAGCGCCTCTCTTCCGGCCCGAGGACCCCTCCGCAAGGGGCTTCATACGGGGGATGAAGGTCAAGACAACGGCCGCTCTGACGTTCGTGCCAATGGATGGAGGCAAGGTGTTCCGACATCCTGGGTACGCGCGGCCTGCAGCCCTGGCGTGCCGCGCCCGCCAGCGGGCGCCAGACCCCATCGTAGGATGTGATGAGCGCAGCGAATCGCATCAGGGTTGCCCCGACGTTGGCATGGTGCGTTTCGCTGCGCTCAACGCACCCTACAGCGCGGGGCTTACCGCAGAGGCTGTGTTTTGACCTACCCTCCCGATATGAGCCCCTTGTGGAGGGCGTGACAGGCCGGGAGAAGGCGCTGACTGTCTGAGCGAAGCCAAAGGCGCAGCGAGTTTCAGCGCCGCCGGCCTGGCGCGTCCGGAGCAAGGTTCCCGGGCGAATCCCGGGCGTGTTTCTTGGGTACTTCTTTGCACGAGCAAAGAAGCCCGTTTTTGATCAACAACTGGCGCGGCGCGCTGGCGAGACAGCGCTTGGCAGTATGTGGACCGAAGGCACGTAAACACCGGATGACGAACGGTGCCTTGCCACAAGAGGCGGCGGGGCCGGGTGCTAAAGGGCGTCGAGGACTTCGGAGAGGCGCGAGACCGCGACCACCTCCATGCCCTTGATGGGCTTGCGCGGCGCATTGGCCGCCGGCGCGATCGCCCGCGTGTAGCCGTGCTTGGCGGCCTCGCGCAGGCGCTCCTCGCCGTTCGGCACAGGCCGGATCTCGCCGGCCAGCCCGACCTCGCCAAAGGCCAGCATCTCCTGCGGCAGGGGGCGGTCGCGAAAGCTCGACAGGGCGGCGGCGAGCATGGGCAGGTCGGCCGCGGTCTCGGTTACGCGTACGCCGCCGACCACGTTGATGAAGACATCCTGGTCGAACAGCGCGACGCCGCCGTGGCGGTGCAGTACGGCCAGCAGCATGGTCAGGCGGTTCTGCTCCAGCCCCACGGTGATGCGTCGCGGCTGCGGTGCGTGGCTCTCGGAGACCAGGGCCTGCACCTCCACCAGCAGCGGCCGGGTGCCCTCGCGCGTGACCATTACCACGGACCCGGGCACCGGGCCCTGGTGGCGCGAGAGGAAGATGGCGGAGGGATTGGAGACGGCCTTGAGCCCGTTCTCCAGCATCGCGAACACGCCCAGCTCGTTGACCGCACCGAAGCGGTTTTTCACCGCGCGCAGCATGCGGTAGCGCCCGTCCGGGTCGCCCTCGAAATACAGCACCGTGTCGACCATGTGCTCGAGCACGCGCGGTCCGGCCAGCTGGCCGTCCTTGGTCACGTGGCCCACCAGGATCACGGTGATCCCGCGCTGCTTGGCCAGGCGCACCAGGGCGGCGGCGCTCTCGCGCACCTGCCCGACCGAGCCGGGGGCGGACTGCAGTGCGGCGGTGTACAGCGTCTGGATGGAGTCGATCACCAGCACGCGCGGGCGTTCGCGCTCGCAGGTGGCGATAACGTTCTCCACCTGCGTCTCGGTCAGCAGGCGCAGCCCGTCGACCTCAAGCCCGAGCCGCCTAGCGCGCATGCTGATCTGCTGGGCGGATTCCTCGCCGGTCACGTAAAGCGTGTCATCGACCGGCAGCATGGCCAGCGTCTGCAGCAGCAGGGTGGACTTGCCGATCCCCGGGTCGCCGCCCAGCAGAACGACCGACCCGTGTACCAGCCCTCCGCCCAGGGCGCGGTCCAGCTCCGACAGGCCGGTGCCGGTGCGCGGGACCTCGCCGGCCTCAACCTCGCCCAGCCGGGTAATGCCGGCGACCTCGCCCGCGTAGCCGCCGCGCGGTCCGGACGGGGTGGCCGGCACGGCCTCCTCCAGGGTGTTCCAGGCGCCGCAGTCGCCGCACTGGCCCGCCCACTTGGGGCTCACCGCGCCGCATTCCCGGCAGACGTACTGGGTCTTGGCCTTCGCCATCAGACTTCCTTGTGGTCCGGCGTGGCGGGCAGGTCGGGGGCGACCACGCGCACGGTGCGGATGGTGTTGTTCTTGATTTGCACGATGTCCATGGCGACGCCGTTAATGCGCACGCTGACTGGCGCTTCGGGGATGCTCTCGAGGTATTCGACGATCAGGCCACTCAGGGTCTTGGGGCCATCCACCGGGAGCTCCAGGCCCAGCGAGCGGTTGAGCTCGCGCAGGTGGATGCCGCCATCGACCATCGCCGAGCCATCCTCCTGGCGCAGCACGTCGTCGCTCATGGCCGGGGAGTCGGTGGTGAATTCTCCGACGATCTCTTCCAGGAGGTCCTCCAATGTGATCAGACCCTCGATGTCGCCGTACTCGTCCACCACCAGGCCGATCCGTTTTTTCTGTTGCTGGAAGTTAATCAGCTGGCGGTTTAGCGCCGTGCCCTCGGGGATGAAGTAGGGCGGGGTCAGGATCTGGCGCAGGTCTTCGGCGTCAAAGTCATCACGCTCGATCAGTGGGATCACGTCACGCCGGTGCAGGAAGCCGACGATATGATCCAGCTCGCCCTCGACCACTGGCAGGCGGGTGAAGCTGCCGTGCACCAGCTGCTCGACGACCTCGTTCCAGGGCTCGTTCAGGTCCACCACCACGATCTCGTTGCGCGGGATCATGATGTCCTCGACCGTGGTGCGTTCCAGGTCCAGCAGGTTCAGCAGCATGCGCTGGTGGTTTGCCGGGATCAGGGCGCCGGCCTCGGAGACCACACTGCGCAGCTCGTCGGTGTTCAGGGCCGAACGCTGGCCGGGCTTCATGTGCACCCCGAACAGGCGCAGTACGCCGTTGGCCAGCACATTGATCATCCACACCACGGGCCACATCACCTTCAGCAGCCCGCAGTAGATCCAGGCGGCGGGATAGGCGACGCGTTCGCTGTGCAGTGCTGCGAGCGTCTTGGGGGCGGTCTCGGCGAAAATCAGCAGGGTCAGCGTCAGCACCCCGGTGGCGATGGCCACGCCGGTATCGCCGAACAGGCGCCAGCCGATAAAGGTGGCGATCTGGGCGATCAGGATGTTGACGAAGTTGTTGCCGAGCAGGATCAGCCCGATCAGGCGGTCCGGCCGTTCCAGCAGGCGGGCGGCAATCGCGGCGCCACGGTGCCCGGTCTGGGCGCGGTGGCGCATGCGGTAGCGGTTCAGCGCCATCAGCGCCGTTTCCGATCCGGAGAAGAACGCCGACAGCAGGAACAGCACGAGCAGGGCGCCGAACAGGACGGACAGCGGGATCTCTTGCAACGGGATGGCCTGCGGTCAGGTGTGGGCGGGCTGACGGGGCTGCGTAGTCTGAATCATTTCAGGCAAGCGCCGCCGGGCTGTCAAGCCTGTCGGCCGGGAGCACCATCAGACGCGCCCGAGGATGATCTCCAGGACCAGCTTGGAGCCGAAATAGGCCAGAACCAGGGCGACAAACCCGCCCGTGGTCCACGCCAGGGCGCGGGTGCCGCGCCAGCCCAGGCGCCAGCGCCCGACCAGCAGGGTCGAGAAGATCACCCAGGCCAGCAGCGACAGGACGGTCTTGTGGACCAGGTGCTGGGCGAACAGGTCGTCCACAAATACTAAGCCGGAGAGCAGGCTGAGTCCGAGGAACAGCCAGCCGATGAAGATCATGCGGAACAGCCAGACCTCCATCGAGAACAGCGGCGGCAGGTGGCGCACGATCCCGGCCGTGTGATGGTTGTGCAGCGCGCGGTGCTGGGCCGTCATGACCGCGGCCTGGGCGGTGGAGAGTGCCAGGAAGGCCCAGCCCAGCGCCGAGAACAGGATATGCAGGTCGATCCCGGCCGAGGTCGCGTAGGACGTGTCGCCGTCACACAGTACCGCGGTCAGGGTGGCCAGTGCGGTCAGTGGCAGGATCACCACGCCGAGCACGGCTAGTGGGTGGCGTAGCGCGGTCAGCCACAGCAGCCCTGCAACCAGCCACATCGATGCCGACAGGGCGTTGCCCAGGCACAGGTTCAGCCCTGTCTCGGTCGCGACGAGCGGGATCAGGGCCCCGAGGTGCGCGAGCAGGGCCGCCAGCCACAGCATCAGCGGCGCGCGGGGCTGCCCGGCGGCCAGGGGCTGGGTGCGGGAGGCGACGATCAGGTATCCCGTGGTGGCGAGATACAGGGCGACGGCGAGCAGTCCGGCAACGGTGGTCATGGGCGGCGATTATCCCCGCTCCCGAGCCTGAATGCACATTCAGGGCGGCAAACCCGGATCGCGACTGGGGCCGTGCAGGCCGGGTGGCGGGGCCGGTATACTGTGCGGTCTTTCCCGGCATGGGCCGGGCCAGAACGAGCGAGACGAGGACAGACGATGTTCGACGGCCTTTCCAGCCGCCTCCAGGAGACCATGAAGCGCCTGAAAGGCCAGGCGCGGCTCACCGAGGACAATATTCAGGATGCCCTGCGCGAGGTGCGCATGGCACTGCTGGAGGCCGATGTGGCCCTGCCGGTGGTGCGCGAGTTCGTCAAGGACGTCAAGGAAAAGGCGCTGGGCCAGGAGGTCATCGGGAGCCTTACCCCGGGGCAGGCCCTGATCAAGGTCGTCCATGACGAGCTGATCGCGACGATGGGCGGGGAGAACGCCTCGCTGAACCTGGCGGTCCAGCCGCCGGCCGTCGTGCTGGTGGCCGGCCTGCAGGGCGCGGGCAAGACCACTAGTATCGGCAAGCTCGCGCGCCTGTTGCGCGAGCGCGAAAAGAAGAAGGTCGCGGTGGTCAGCTGTGACGTCTATCGGCCGGCGGCGATCCAGCAGTTGGAGACCCTGGCCGGGCAGGTCGAGGTCACGTTCTATCCCAGTGACATCAGCCAGAAGCCCGAGGCGATCGCGAGCGAGGCGGTCACGCGAGCGCGTCGTGACGGCACCGAGGTGCTGCTGGTGGATACCGCCGGGCGGCTGCATGTCGATGAAGACATGATGGCCGAGGTGAAGGCCCTGCATCAGGCGATCGACCCGATCGAGACCCTGTTCGTGGTCGACTCCATGACTGGCCAGGACGCGGCGAACACCGCGCGCGCCTTCGGCGAGGCCTTGCCGCTGACCGGCGTGGTGCTGACCAAAGCTGACGGTGACGCCCGCGGCGGTGCCGCGCTGTCGGTGCGCCAGATCACCGGGGTGCCGATCAAGTTCATCGGTATGGGCGAGCGCCCGGATGCGCTGGAGCCGTTCCATCCCGAGCGTATCGCCTCGCGCATCCTCGGCAAGGGCGATGTCCTGTCCCTGGTTGAGGAGGCCAGCCGCCAGGTCGACCAGGACAAGGCCGCAAAGCTCACGCGCAAGCTGAAGAAGGGGCGCGGTTTCGACCTGAACGACCTGCGCGAGCAACTCGGTCAGATGCAGAAGATGGGCGGGATCAGCTCGATGCTGGAAAAGCTGCCCGGGGGCGGCAAGTTGCCGGACGCGGTGAAGAACCAGGCCAACGACAAGGAGATTGGTCGCATGATGGCCGTGATCTCGTCGATGACCGAGCACGAGCGGCGCCACCCGGACGTTATCAAGGGTTCGCGCAAACGCCGGATCGCCGCCGGATCTGGCACTCAGATTCAGGATGTGAATCGCCTGCTCAAGCAACATGCGCAAATGAGCAAGGCGATGAAGAAATTCTCCAAGGGCGGCGCATCGAAGATGATGCGTGCCCTGGGGGGCAAAATGGGTGGCATGGGTGGAATGGGTGGCCCCGGCGGGGGCATGCCGTTTCGCTAGTTAGCCGCTGTCACGGCCGCCGGCACCTTGTGCTGGCGGCGGGATTCGTTATAATCGCGCGTTTTCTCGAGAAAACGGACTCAAACGGGGTTCAACAGAACATATGGTTACGATTCGCCTGCTTCGCCGCGGCGCCAAAAAGCGCCCGTTCTACTCGATCGTCGTCACCGATTCGCGTAAGCGTCGGGACAGCGGTTACAAAGAACAGATTGGCTTCTTCAACCCGGTCGCCCGCGGTCAGGAAGAGCCGCTGCGCATTGATCTGGAACGCGTGGACTACTGGCTGGGCCACGGCGCCGGCATGTCCGAGCGCGTGAACCACCTGGTCAAGGGCTACCGCAAGCAGCAAGCCGCGGCCTGAAGCCGTCGGTTCGCTGATTACGCGTAGTAGACCGAACTCCGGTGATGAACGAGGCGGGTGAACGCATCCGCGTCGGACGCGTCTCCGGGGTGTACGGCGTGAAGGGCTGGGTCCGGATCTTTTCCGAGACCGAGCCGCGCGCCGCGATTGCCGACTTCCCCCGGTTGTGGCTGCGTTCCGGCGCCGGCTGGCGGCTGGCGGATGTCGAAGCGGGCCGGGCCCACGGGCACGGCGTCGTGATGAAATTTGCCGAGACCGCGGATCGCGAGGCGGCCTACGGCCTGATGGGCGCCGAGCTGGCGATCGAGCGCGACTGGCTCCCACCCGCCGAGGATGGCGAGTACTACTGGGCCGACCTGCTGGGCATGGAGGTCGAGCACCAGGACGGGACCGCGCTGGGGCGCATCTCGGGATTCATGGAGACCGGTGGTGCCAATGATGTGCTGGTTGTGCGCGGTGATCGCGAACGACTGATCCCCTGGGTGCAGGGCCAGTACATCCTGGATGTGGACCTGGAGGCTCGGCGGTTGCGGGTCGACTGGGATCCGGAATTCTGAGGCGGACGATGCGCTTCGATATCGTCACGCTGTTTCCGGAGCTGGTTACGGCGGTGGGCGAATCCGGGGTGACCGGGCGGGCGGTGCAGCAGGGCCGGCTCGCGCTGGAGACCTGGAACCCGCGTGACTGGGGGGCCGGTTTCCACCAGGCGGTGGATGATCGCCCCTATGGTGGCGGCCCCGGCATGGTCATGCAGTATGCGCCGCTGGCGTCCGCGCTGGAGGCGGCGCGGGCCGACGCGACGGCGCCCCTGCACGTGATCGCCCTGACCCCGCAGGGGCGGCCGATCCGGCAGGCCATGTTGCGAGAGCTGGTCAGGAAGCCGCGGGTGGCGCTGGTGTGCGGCCGCTACGAGGGCATCGACGAGCGCTTTATCGAGGCGCAGGTCGACGAGGAATGGTCGCTGGGCGACTATGTCCTGTCCGGTGGCGAGCTGGGCGCGATGGTGGTGATCGATGCCTGTGCGCGCCTGCTCCCGGGTGTGCTCGGTCATGCGGATTCCGCCGGGCAGGACTCGTTCAGCGAGGGCCTGCTCGACTGCCCGCACTACACGCGGCCAGAGGTGGTGGCAGGGCGTGCGGTACCGCAGGTCCTGCTGGGTGGCGATCATGGTGCCATCCGACGCTGGCGCCGACGCGAGGCGCTGGGGCGAACCTGGGAGCGGCGGCCGGACGTGCTGGCGCGCGAAGAACTCGGGGCCGAGGATCTGGCCCTGTTGGACGAATACCGTGTGGAACGCCGGAAGGGCGGTCCGCACACCGAAAGCGATGATTGAGGTCGAACGATGAACAGCGTGATTCAGCAACTGGAAGCCGAACAGATGAAGTCCGACGTACCGGACTTTGGTCCGGGCGACACCCTGGTGGTGCAGGTGAAGGTGCGCGAAGGCGAGCGTGAGCGCCTGCAGGCCTTCGAGGGTGTGGTGATCGGCAAGCGCAGCCGTGGCCTCAACTCGGCGTTCACCCTGCGCAAGGTCTCCTACGGCAACGGCGTGGAGCGTACCTTCCAGACACACAGCCCGCAGATTGCCGAGATCAAGGTGAAGCGTCGCGGCAAGGTCCGTCGCTCGAAGCTGTACTTCCTGCGGGATCGCACCGGCAAGGCCGCGCGCATCAAGGAAGATATCAAGGCGAACCGGAACGGCGCCTGATGACCGGGGTGGCCGCGCAGCCCCGCTCGCGCCCACCCGGTTTTCCGTTGTCGGCCGAATCGGCCATGCGAAGCCAGCGCTGTCTCCTGCCGGGAGTCGCGCTGGCTTTTGCGTGGCTGGAGTCCGGGCAGGGCGACCTGCTGGCCTGCGGCTGGCAGCGTCCCGACGATCCACCCGACCTGTCCCCACTGCGGGATATCCCGACCGCTGACCGGTCCCCTCCTGCCTTCGACCCTGCAGACTACGCCCGCGATCCGGGGCAGTGGCGGGCGACGCAAGCCGTACCACCGGGGACGGAGCACGCCCGCCGGGTCTGGGCCGCACTTTCGGCCATCCCCGTCGGCGAGGTGCGGACCTACGCGCAAATTGCCTCCCAGGTCGGCTCGGCCCCGCGTGCCGTTGGCCAGGCCTGCCGCGCCAACCCCTGGCCGTTGTTCATCCCCTGTCATCGCGTGGTGTCCGCGCGTCACCGCGGTACGCGCGACATTGGTGGCTACGCGGGTGACCAGGATGGCCCGTTGGCCGAGGTGAAGCGCGCCCTGCTCGTTCACGAAGGCGTGCTTCAGCTCGACTAGCGCTTTTTACTCCTGTCACTGGCAGTGCGCCGGTAGTGCGAGGCGCGGTTTCCTCCCCTTGTTCAAAGGCTTGCCAGGCATTACGCCTGGCCTGGCTCGTGCCGGCAAGCCGACACCACCGAAAATTCCATCACTCGGTGGAATAGAAGTCGCGTATGCTGCGTCTGCCAGACGGTGCTGGGCTCCGAGAATCCTTGAAAAACAGACTGTTAGAAAACGCTAATATAGCTTTTTGTGTTGACAGCACGGACCCCGGTTCAGCACTCTGCTACACAGGTCCGGGCCGCTCCGGCCACGGACCGTATCGAAAAAACCGTGTGATGGAGGTTTCCATGTTCAAGAAAGCATTGCTTGCGTTGCCCGTAGCAATGGCGGTCGGGGTTGCGGGTACCGCGGCCCAGGCAGAATGGCAGGATCCGAACGATGTCCTGCAAAAGCTGCTCGAAGCGCAGCCCGACTCGAAGTACCTGCATCAGAGTGAAATGAACATCATGATGATGCCGGACAACCCCGCCCTGTGGCTGCTGGATGACGGCGAGCGCCTGTTCTACGAAGAGCGTGGCCCGAACAATGCATCGCTCGAAAGCTGCGATTTCGGCAAGGGCGAGGGCGTCCTGGACGGCGCCTATGTCGAGCTCCCGCGCTACTTCGAGGACACCGGCAAGGTGATGGACTTCGAAATGCGCCTGGTGCATTGCATGAAGGAGATCCAGGGCTTCACCGACGATGATTCCGCTGTCTCCCAGCGTCACGGGTCCGGTTCGGACATCATGCGTCTGACGACCTACATCGCGCATCAGTCCTCTGGTTACGCGTGGAACCCGCCGCTGGATCACCCGAAGGAAAAGGCGATGCGTGACGCCGGCGAAGTCCTCTTCTTCCGCCGTGGCGGCGCGATGGATTTCAACTGTGCGGCTTGCCACGGGGCTTCGGGCAAGCAGATCCGTGCGTCCGTGCTGCCGGAAATGCGTAACTCGCAGGAGTGGACCAAGGCGGTTTCCTGGCCGGCCCACCGCGCGGGACAGGACAATGTCCGCAGCCAGAACCACCGTATCCGTGGTTGCGTATGGCAGATGCGTCATGCCGGTATCCTGCCGGATACCCCGGTGAACACCGCGCTGATCTCCTACTGGAATGACGCGGCGCGTGGCGAACCGGCCATCCTGCCCGACCTGAAGCGGTAACTACGGACGCAATAGGAGACATCAAGTATGTTTAATAAAAACACTGTTGCGGCCGGTGTAGCCGCATTTGCATCCGTCGCCCTGGCCGCCGGCTGTGCCGTCGCCGATGGCAACAAGGCGGATGACGTGGATATCACGGCCATGAGCGCCGAGGAGCTGGCTGAGCATCTCATCTTCGAGACCAACAGCTGGCGTGATCAGGAAATGCAGGAAGGCGGTACCTGGCGCGACCGCATGACTCAGGACGAGATCCAGAAGGCCTGCTCGTTCGACTCCACCCGCAATGATCTGGACGGCGAGACGGCCGGCAAGGTTGTGGCTCTGGCGCGTGAGCAGTACCAGGCGCCGGAAGGCGACATCGAGCTGGGTGACTGGCGCAAGGGTGCCGAGCTGGCGGATTCCGGCTACGGCTACCGTATCGGCCACAATGTCGACGACCACGGCACCCGTGAGCAGGGTGGCAACTGCTACAACTGCCACGTGATGGATTCGAGCGTTTCGGTCCAGGGCACCATCGGCCCGAACCTCGAGAACTACGGGGCGCAGCGTGGCGACAGCCAGGAGATCCGCCAGTATGTGCATCAGGTGATCTCCAACCCGCATCAGTACTTCCCCTGCGGTGAAATGCCGCGTTTCCAGGGGCTTCTGACCGAAGAGCAGATCAGCCACATCATGGCCTACCTGCTCGATCCGGAGTCCCCGGTTAACAACCGGTAAGTCGTCTTGCACGACAGCTGCTCGGCCCCTTCGGGGCCGGTGCAGCAAGGCAGTAGAGCGGGTTGTCGCGCACGACGCGTGGCAACCCGCTTCCTTACGAATTTCTGCGGTTGGGTGCTTGCACGGCTCTTTTACGAGCGTGCCCGCCGGGCCGCACAGATGGGCTGAACAGGGGAACCGATGGACCGCGGGATTGGTGCGGGCACGGGCTAAGAAAAGCCATCGGTCATGACGGGCGTGAGGGGAGGCTCAGGGATGTTCAATAAGAAAAATCTGACTGCCGCGGTGGTGGTTTCGGCATCGGCGGCGCTGGCGGGTTGCGACCAGTTCTTCCAGGACGCCTCGGACCGCGAGGTCGACATCACCCAAATGAGCCCCGAGGAGCTGGCCGAGCATCTGGTGCTCGAGACCGATAGCTATCGCATGGACCAGGAGGTGCAGGAAGGTGGCACCGGCCGGGAGCGAATGAAGCAGGACGAGGTCCAGGCCTTGTGCTCGCTCGAAGGATCCCCGGACAGCGAAACCGCAGGCCAGGTGGTCGCGGCCGCGCGTGCCTCATACGAACGACCCGATGGCGGAGTGGAGCTGGGCGACTGGCGCCGCGGCGCCGAACTGGCCCGTTCCGGCTATGGCTATCGCGTCGGGCACAACAACGACGACCACGGCACCCGCGAGCCGGGGGCGAACTGCTACGCCTGCCATCAGATGGACCCGGCGGAAACCACCTATGGGACAATCGGTCCGAGTCTTGCAAACTACGGCCGCGAGCGCGGCACCGATGAGTCAGTGCTGAACTACGTCCATGAGGTCGTCAGTAACCCCCACCAGTATTTCCCTTGTACCTACATGCCGCGATTCGGGCGCAATTTCCTGACCGAGGAGCAGATC
The DNA here is from genome assembly GCF_000383695.1 of Thioalkalivibrio sp. ALJ15. NCBI lineage: Bacteria > Pseudomonadati > Pseudomonadota > Gammaproteobacteria > Chromatiales > Ectothiorhodospiraceae > Thioalkalivibrio > Thioalkalivibrio sp. ALJ15. The sequence goes on along the minus strand of NZ_KB912057.1, from coordinate 654,258 downwards.
AGCCACGTCATGGCCTATCTGCTGGATCCCGATTCGCCGGTGAACCAGTAAACCGTTCACACGGTCGCGGGCGGGTCTGAGAGGGCCGGCCCCCTTGGACCACCGCGGGCTGCCCGCGGTGGTTTTTTTATTTGTAGGGGCCGGGTGCTGGCCACGACTAGAGGACGTCGCGCGGAGCCTGCGGGCTTGAAAATGCGAACGCTGCCCCCAAGGTGCGTGCTGTAGAACCCATCCAAGCGCACGAGAGGAACGTACAGGACCATGACGGACACGCAGACCGCATCGGCCGCCGAGGGCCATACCGAGACCCGCCGCTTCGAGACCGAGGTCAGCCAGCTGCTGCAGCTGATGATCCACTCGCTGTATTCCAACCGCGAAATCTTCTTGCGCGAATTGATCTCCAACGGTGCCGACGCCTGCGACAAGCTGCGCTTCGAGGCGCTGGCCCAGCCCGACGCGATCCCGCAGCCGGCCGAGCTGGCGATCGACGTCGAGGTGGACAAGGAGGCCCGCAGCGTCACCGTGCGTGATAATGGCATCGGCATGTCGCGCGACGAGGTCATCGAGCACATCGGCACCATCGCGCGTTCCGGCACGAAGGCCTTCCTCGACAAGCTGACTGGCGACCAGAAGAAGGACTCGCAGCTGATCGGCCAGTTTGGCGTCGGGTTCTACTCCTCGTTCATCGTGGCTGATCACGTCCGCCTCGAGACGCGTCGCGCGGGGACGCCCGAGGAGGCCGGTACCCGCTGGGAGTCGCGCGGCGATGGCGAGTACACCCTGACCGACTGCGAGCGCCCCGAGGCCGGCACCGAGATCACGCTGACGCTGAAGGAGGATGCCGACGAATTCCTCGAGTCCTTCCGTCTGCGTCACATCATCAGCCGCTACTCCGACCACGTGGCGTTCCCGATCCGTATGCGCAAGGCCGATGACGACGGCAAGCCCACCGACGAGTGGGAGACCGTCAACCGCGCCAGCGCACTGTGGACCCGGCCGAAGAGCGAGATCAGCGACGACGAGTACCGCGAGTTCTACAAGCACGTCGCACACGACTTCGAGGATCCGTCCGCCTGGACCCACAACCATGTCGAGGGGCGTCAGGAGTACACCACGCTGTTCTACATCCCCAAACGCGCCCCGTTCGACCTGTGGGACCGCGATGCGCGCCACGGCGTCAAGCTCTACGTGAAGCGCGTGTTCATCATGGACGACGCCGAGAAGCTCCTGCCCAACTACCTGCGCTTCGTGCGCGGGGTGGTGGACTCGGCCGATCTTCCGCTGAACGTCTCGCGCGAGATCCTGCAGGACAACCGCCTGGTCGACTCGATCCGTTCCGGCTCGGTCAAGAAGATCCTCGGCCTGCTGGAGAGCATTGCGAAGAACGAGCCGGAGAAGTATGCCGAGATCTGGCAGAACTTCGGCCGCGTGCTGAAGGAGGGCCCGGGCGAGGACCACGCCAATCGCGAGCAAATCGCGGGCCTGCTGCGCTTCGCCAGCACGCAAAACGATGACGACACCCAGAACGCCTCGCTGGCCGACTACATCGGCCGAATGAAGGACGGCCAGGACGCTATTTACGTAATCAGCGCCGACAACGCCAGCGCGGCGCGCAACAGCCCGCACCTGGAGATCTTCCGCAAGCACGGCATCGAGGTGCTGCTGCTGTCCGACCGGGTCGACGAGTGGCTGCTCTCGCACCTGCGCGAGTTCGATGGCAAGCCGATCAAGAATGTCGCCAAGGGTGACCTTGATCTGGACAAGATCATCGGTGAGGACGCGGCAAAAGAGGGTGCCGCGGACGACAGCGCGAAGGCCGACGAGGATCTGGGCGACCTGCCGGAGCGCATCCAGGCCGCACTGGGCGAGCGCGTCGACTCCGTGCGCGCCTCGAAACGCCTGGTCGATTCGCCGGCCTGCATCGTGCTCGGCGAGCACGAAATGGCGCTGTACCTGCAGGAACTTCTGAAGCAGGCCGGGCAGGAGACCTTCTCCAGCAAGCCGGTGCTCGAGATTAACCCGAAGCACCCGCTGGTCGAGCGCCTGCGCGCGGCCGAAGGGGACGACTTCGGTGATCTGGCCTCGCTGCTGTTCGACCAGTCGCTGCTGGCGGAAGGCGGCCAGCTGGAGGACCCCTCCGGCTTCGTTTCGCGCCTGAACCGTCTGCTGCTGCAAAAGGCCTGATCACGGAACCGGGGAGGGTTGCCCCTCCCCCCGGAAACCGCCCCGACAAAGGGTGGACCTGACGCCGCGGGGCCATGCGCGTTACCCTGTGCGGTTCACATATCGAGAGGGCGAAGCCCATGCAAGTTGCACAGAACGCCGTGGTGTCCATCCACTACACCCTGACCAACGATGCTGGCGAGACCATCGACAGCTCCGAGGGCCGCGAGCCGCTCGCCTATCTGCACGGGAATGGCCAGCTGGTTCCGGGTCTTGAGCGCGAGCTTGAAGGCAAGGCCGCCGGTGACAAGGTCCAGGCCAAGGTGGCGCCGGAAGAGGGCTATGGCGAGAAGATCGAGGCCATGGTGCAGGAGATCCCGCTGGAGGCCTTCCAGGGCGTGGATTCCGTGCAGCCGGGCATGCAGTTCCAGGCCGAGACCCAGAATGGCCCGCTGACCGTGACCGTGACCAAGGTCGAGGGCGACACCGCGACCGTGGACGGCAATCACCCGCTGGCTGGCGAGAACCTCAACTTCGACGTCGAAGTCGTCGAAGTGCGCGAGGCCTCCGCCGAGGAGCTGGAGCACGGCCACGCCCACGGCGTCGGCGGTCACCAGCACTGAGTTTGTTGTCAGGCCCTCGAGAGGCGCGCGTACGTCGCGTTTCCTGGCCTGCCAAGTGCTTTTTAAGGCCCCGCGAATGCGGGGCTTTTTTCGTCTGGCTGCGTGGAGCGGCGGTGCAGCGCACTTCTGCGGCATGCGAAACCCGTTCAATCGCTAATGGTGTTGCAAACCATTCTCAGTAATCGTATCGTCCGCCTCAGTAGCCAGGTAGATTGAGGAAGGCGATGATCGTCTGTATCTGCAAATCCGTTCGCGAGCGCGATATTCGGGAACTGATCGATTCCAGCCAGGAAGGCCTGCGCATGCGGGATCTTCGCGATCGTCTGGGCGTGAGTTCCGAATGTGGCAAGTGCGCTCGTCGAGCGAATTGCCTGCTGAAGGGGTGCTCCCGTGATACCGCCGCAAATGTGCTGCAGGTGTCGGGAACGCGCACGCCCCCGGAGCCTGCCGCCCGACCCGGCCCCGCCGTGGCCATGTAAGGCTGCCACCCGCTTTGTCGTATTGTATTGGAGCGCGGTGGCGGGTCTGCCGTGCTCGTTTCTTCTAGAGCCGCCGTCCGTTTTGCGGTGCCCTGCCGCGTTGGAGGCCGGGGCGTCGTCGGCATGGGCGGCGTGCATTTTCAGAACGCTCGGAGCTAAGCGATGAATTTCGACCAATGGATTCCATCGGAGCGCCTGGCCGGCTTTCTCGACGCGGGTGGGCCCGTCGTCCTGATCCTGCTGGGCGCCTCGGTGGTCGCACTGGCCTTTGTGCTGGTCAAGCTGTGGCAGTTGTGGCGCATGAGGGTCACCGATGTGCGTCCGGCGGATGAAGCGCTGAACCGCTTCCACCGCGGGGATATCCAGGGTGCGATCCAGTGTGCCGAGGCCACCCCCAATCCCGCCGCGCGGGCGGTGGCGCGGGGCATCCGGGGCCTGCAGGCCGGCGCGTCGGAGTCCATCGTGCGGGAGGAGGTCGTGCGCTACGGTAACGCGACCATCCAGTCCCTGCGTCAGGGGCTGCGGCCACTCGAAGTGATCGGCGCGCTGGCGCCTTTGCTGGGCCTGCTGGGTACCGTGATGGGGATGATCCGCGCCTTCCGAGCGATGGAAGAGGCCGGAAGTCAGGTGGACCCGGCGGTCCTGTCCGGTGGTATCTGGGAGGCCCTGCTGACGACCGCCGTCGGGCTGGCGGTCGCGATCCCGGTAGTGGCGGCACTCAACTGGCTGGAGACGCGGGTGGAGCGGGTCGCGCACCGCATGGATGATGCCGTGACCCGCCTGTTCACCGGGGGGCAGTACGCGGCCGTACCCCTGACCGCCGAGAGCCCGGTCCAACCGAGGCCTTCCGAGGCTGACGAGGCAAACTCGCCTGGGGGCGCTCTGCCCCGAACGGCCGATGCTGGACACTAGCCGCCCGCGCCGACGCAATCTGATCAGCCTCACTCCGCTGATCGATGTCGTCTTCATCCTGCTCGTGTTCTTCATGCTCGCCTCGAGCTTCCTTGAGTGGCGCGCGGTGCAACTCGAGGCGCCGGCCGAGGCCGGTGGGGCCGGCTCGATGGAAGGCGCCATGCTGGTCGAGATCCGGTCGGACGGGCTGCGGCTGGCGGGAGAGATGCTGTCGGAGGGCGACCTGCACGACCGTATCAGCGCGCGCGTGCGCGAAGAAGCGGACACGCGGGTCCTGGTGATGCCGGCCCCGGGGGTCAGCATGCAGGACACCGTCAACGTGCTGGAGGGACTCGCAGATGTTGGGGCGCGCAATCTTTCGGTAATCCGGCAGGCACAGCCATGATCGGACAGCGTCGCCACTTTCAGGTTGCCCATCGCCCGCGCAACGACGACGAGAGCATCCTGCCGCTGATCAACATTGTTTTCCTGTTGTTGATCTTCTTTATGGTGGCTGGCCAGCTGAGCGCGATCGATCCGTTCGAGGTCGAACCGGTGGAGTCGGCCGTGGATGGCCAGCCCGGGCCGGACGAGTTCATGGTGATCATCGGGACCGAGGGCCGGCTGGCGGTTAATCAGGATGAAGTCGATCTTGACGAAATGGCTGGCCTGGTACGCGAACATGTCGAGCGTCACGGAGATGCGGCCCGGGTCCGTGTGAAGTCGGATGGACGGGCGGAAGCCGTCGAGGTCGTCGGGGTGCTCGAACGCCTGCGCGAGGCGGGGATCGAGCGCATTGATCTGCTGACAGTACCGGAAGTCTGATGCAGCCGACGTTTCGACACTGGATGGTGGCCATCGTGCTGGCGGTCGCGTTGCACCTGCTGGTGGCGATGGCCTTCCTGCTGCGCGAGCCGCCGGCGGGCGCCGAGGATGCCGGCGTGGGCGGGCTGGAAATCTCCATGGCGGCCGCTGGTGGTGCTCCTCAGGCCCAGCAGGCAGAGCCGGCCGAGACTACGGAGGCCGAGCCTGTAGACGACGAGCCCGTGGAGGCGGAGCCTGTCGAAGCGGTCGACGCGGAACCTGCGGAACCGGAACGTCAGCCCGTCGAAGAGGCCGAGGTTGTCGAACCCGAACCCGAACCCGAACCCGAACCCGAACCCGAACCCGAACCCGAGCCCGAGCCCGAGCCAGAGCCAGAGCCAGAGCCAGAGCCAGAGCCAGAGCCAGACTCCGATGCGGACTCTGTGGAGGCCGCGGATGCCTCCCCGACGGATGAGGACGCCGAAGCGGTCGAGGACGACCCTGGCGACGAGGAAGCCGGTACTCCGGGTGCCGGTGCCACTCCTGCGGACGCTGATGCCGAAGGTGGTGGTGAGCCGGGTGTGGATCCCGATTATCTTGCGGAACTGCAGGCTTGGGTGGAGCAACACAAACGCTATCCGCGCCAGGCCCAGCGCCGCAGAGAAGAGGGCACGGCATCGGTCTGGTTGCGGCTCGATGGAGATGGCAACGTCGTCGACTATCGGATCGAGGAGGGATCCGGCAGCCGGATCCTGGATCGGGCGGTCGAGGAGATGGTCGAGCGCGCCGATCCGTTTCCGGCGCCGAGCGCGATCGATCGAGACGAGTTCGAGATCGTGGTTCCCGTAACGTTTTCCATTCGCTGACCAGGAGTGGAGCACCGTCACGGACACCGGCATGAGGACCGATGACCCGGACCTTGGCGGCAGACCCAGTTGAAAACGAGGACTTACCCATGCATTTACCAGGCAGGAGCATCCGGATACTGATCGCGGGCCTTTTCGTATTCGGCCTTTCGGGAAACGCGGCAGCCGAAGCGGACCCCGAGATCAGTGTCCAACTCAACAAGCTGGAAGCCGACGGTGATGACTGTCGTGCCCATCTGGTACTGGAAAATGCCCTGGGTGAAGCGCTGGAATCATTCCAGCTGGATATGGTGGTTTTCGACAAGGAGGGGGTTATTCAGCGCCGCACCGCAGTCGAACTGGCACCGCTGCGGGAGGGGAGCACTTCCGTGCGGGCCTTCCGGATGCCGGACACGGACTGCGACGGCATCGGGCGAATCCTGATCAACGAGATCGCCGCCTGCGAAGGCCCCGAGGGCGCGATAGAGGGCTGTGTCGATCGACTGGAGATCGAAAGTCTGGCGGATGTGCCCCTGATTCGTTGAGGCAGGTGCCAGGAGATTACCGTGGCCTGTCCAGCCGGTTTCGCTGCAAATATAGATAATGGTGTTGCAAATCGTTCGCATTACCGATATTGTATCGACGCGTTGAGGGTGCCTTGCATCCGGGCGAAGCCGGGCGGGATAGTGGGGACGGACCCTGGCGGTCCCGGGGTCTCTTTAATCAATCCGGCGTTTGACCCGACCAACCCCAAAATATCTTCTCAGGAGAGTTCTGATGCAAGGCGATAAGGATGTAATTCGTTACCTCAACCAGGCCCTCAAGGGCGAGTTGACCGCGATCAACCAGTATTTCCTCCATTCCCGCATGTTCAAGGACTGGGGGCTGGAGAAACTGGCCGCGGCCGAATATGAAGAATCGATCGACGAGATGAAGCACGCGGACGAGCTGATCAACCGCATCCTGTTTCTCGAAGGGCTGCCCAACCTGCAGGACCTGGGCACGCTGAGTATTGGCGAGAACACCCGCGAGATCCTGGAAGCGGATCTGGCGCTCGAGCATGCGGGTACCCCCATCTACCGCGACGCCATTGCCCACTGCGAGCAGGTGCGGGACTTCGTGACGCGGGACCTGCTGCAAAAGATCCTGGACAGCGAGGAAAGCCATATCGATTGGCTGGAGACGCAGCTGCAGCTCATCGATCGCATCGGTTTGCAGAACTACGAGCAGAGCCAGGCGAGCTCCGCGTCGTAACCGTTACGAGTACGACCGCCCCCGGGGCGGCCGGGGAGACAAACATGAGTTTCAGTGAAGGCGGGCGCATCCCGGCATCCAAGGCGTTCCCCCCGGCCGACCGGGGCGTATGCGACGGCCCTGGCGCTGTGCCTAGGGAGGTCGCGTCGAGCGAATTGCTGCGCGACGCCGACCGTCTGTTTATCCGCCACGAGGGGCAGTGTTACACCCTGCGGGTGACCTCCAGCAAGAAACTGATATTGACCAAGTAGTTGTACTGAAGGAGTTTTCAGGCAAGCCAGCCAGCGCCGGAATCTGCCGGAGCCCGCCAGCCAGCCTCCCGTGATGCTGACCAGCCCTATGGTCAGTCGGACGTCTTTTACAGGGAGACTGATCATGATGAAGAAGCAATTGTTGGCTCTGTCGGTGGGGGCGGCGCTGGCAACCCCCGTAGTGTACGCACAGGAGGATCCCTCCAACGGCACAGAGCGCCTCTCGCCGGTCGTCATCACGGCGGGCGGTTTCGAGCAGGACCTCGAACAGGCGCCGGCCAGCATCTCCGTGGTGACGCGCGAAGAGCTGGAGCGCCGCGAGGTCACCAGCCTCGCGGACGCCCTGCGCGGGGTCGAAGGGGTGAACGTGCGCTCGCTGGATGCCCGCAGCGGCAAGACCGGCAATCAGACGATCAGCCTGCGCGGCCTGCCCGAGGAATACACCCTGGTGCTGATCGACGGTGTGCGCCAGAACGTCTCCGGCACCGTGGCCCCGAACGCATTCACGGATGCCTCCAGCGTGTTCATTCCGCCGGTTGCGGCAATAGAGCGGATCGAGGTGATTCGCGGCCCGATGTCCACCCTGTATGGCTCCGACGCGATCGGAGGCGTGGTCAACATCATCACCCGCCAGCCGGGTGACGAGTGGGAGGGCTCCGCAACGCTGGGGCACACGTTCCAGTCGGATTCCGACTTTGGCGGTTACTCCACGCTGGAAGGCTATCTTGCCGGTCCGCTGGTGGACGAACGCCTGTCCATGCAGCTGTATACGCGTCTGTACGAGCGCTCGGCCTCCAGCATCGACATCCCCGGCACCGAGCCCAGCCTGACCGACAACCGCACCATGGGGCAGAACCCGACGAGCGCGAATGTCGAGACCTTTGGCGGCCGCCTGCTGTTTACACCCAATGCGCAGGATGAATTCTCCCTGCGGCTGGATACCACGCGACAAAGCTATGACAACTCGCGCGGACAGCTCGGGCGCCTGACGGGCACGGGCGATTCACGCGAGGACTTCCTGCGCGGCTATTCGCGCGACCTCGAGTTCCAGCGGGATCAGGTGCGTCTCGGCCATCGGGGCGATTACGACTTCGGGACCTGGGAGACCACCCTGACCCAGGATCGGGTGGAGACGCTCGGGCGTACGATCAACGAGGGGGCCGTTCCGGATGCCTCGCGCGAAGGCGCGCCGCGAACGCTCCGGCTGGACACCACGATCCTGGATACTCAGGTGGTCACGTATCTGGATGACCACGTGCTGACGGTCGGGGGGCAGTATCTGCGGCCGAAGCTGGAAGACGGCATCCTGCCGGATTCGCTGTCTTTCTGGCAGTACAGCCTGTTCGTCGAAGACGAGTGGTTCATGACCGACCGGTTCACGCTGACCGGCGGTCTGCGGTTTGACGACAATGAAAACTTCAGCAGTCAGATCACGCCGCGCCTGTACGGGGTGTTCAGTGCGACGGACACCGTCACGCTCAAGGGCGGGATCGGCCAGGGTTTTCGCGCCCCGTATATCGAGCAGATCAGCGACGGGGTGATCGGCTATGGCGACGGTGGCTCCACGCGGCTGTTCGGCAACCCGGACCTGGAGCCCGAGCGCAGCACCAACGTCGAGTTCACTGTCGCCTATGACAACCGCCAGGATTTCTCGGCCCAGGCGACCGTGTTCCGCAACGAGCTCAAGGACAAGATCGAACGTGGCACCGGGGCCAATGAAGGCATCGACGTAAACATTGGCGAGTCCGTAGTGCGGGGGCTCGAGCTCTCGACGCGCTACCGCTTCGCACCCGACTGGGCGTTCTCGGCCAACTACACCTGGACGGACAGCGAGGTAAAACGGGGCGGGACCGCCGCCAGCAACGTCGGCGACCCGCTGGCCAGCGTGCCCGAGCACATGCTCAATGCCCGACTGGACTGGCAGGCGACCCCGCGGGTCGAGGCCTTCGCCGAGGCCGAGTACCGCTCCAGCGCCTTCCGCCCGCGCAATTATCACGAGCCGCAGGACGGTGGCAGCGCGCAAGGCGCCTACGATGCCCTGGGAGATTTCCACGGGTTCACGATGGTGAACGTCGGTGCGGCCTACCACATCTCCGAGAACGTCACGCTGAACGCGACGATCTACAACCTCTTCGACAAGGACTTCAAGGACTACCGGCCGTATGCCCGGGAGGACACCGGAGAAACCACCTTCAGCAATGTCTACAACAACATCTACGAGCCCCGGCGCCTGTTCGTTTCGCTGAATGCCCGTTTCTGATCGGTTGCCACCGGGCCCGCCGAAAAACCGGACGTCGATCACAGTGTGGCAGGGCAGGTGCCTGGAGCGGCGATCATTCCGGTTTGCCGATGGTCCCAACGCCCGAGTCCAGCAAGCGGCGGTCCTCGACAGAGGTCGCCGATTGGACTATCTACGAGAAGGATCCATTTTCCGGTAAAGGAGCGAACCGATGCTCAACAAGTCTCGACTGACGATTTTCTTCCTGGCGCTGATGCTGGCGCTGGGCGGTGCCAGCCTCGCCGGCTGTGACAACCAGGGCCCGGCCGAAGAGGCGGGCGAAGACATTGATGACGCCATGGATGATGCCGGCGATTCGATGGAAGATGCTGGCGAAGAGATGGAAGACACCTTCGACAACTGATCGTTAGTTGTCAGGTTTTCTGATCCAGAAGGGCAGCGGCCATTGTCGCTGCCCTTTTTGTTTGCGGTGTTCGATGCAGTCGGTCGGACATAAAAAAGGAGGGGCCTGGCCCCTCCTTTTGCGTGCTTCAGGCAGGTGACAGGACTAGAAGTCCTGTTCGCCACCCTCGTCCGCGGGCGGTTCCATGCTGCCTTCTTCATCCGGCATCTGGCCGCCTTCCTGCGGGGGTTGCTGCTGTTGCATGCCCTCATCCGCCGGCGGTTGCATCGGCTCGCCACCACCTTGTTCCTGCTGCTCCATTTGTTGCTGCTCGAACTCTTCCATGTCCATGTCGCCTTCGCCGCAGCCGACCAGCAGGGCGAACGGGGCGATTGCGAGCGTCGCCAGAATTCCAGTGGATCGTTTCATAATGCCTCTCCTTGTTGTCCGAAGGCTTTGGGTGAGTCGTGCGTGAAAACACTCTGCTTTCCGTGCAGGGGACAACAACCGTTTTTATGAGTTCGACCCGATTTTTCGGCGCGTCCCTGGCTGTGCCGGCCGTCACGAAAGACTGTGTGCCAAATCGCCCTCTACATGAGGGGGCGTTAAAGTGAACTCACTACTACCCGGAGGGTCCCGGACAATACCGGGTTCGCAGGACAGACGATGGCTGATACTCCAGAACTGGAAAACCTCGTGGAGCAGGCCCGCAAGGCCTGGGGGCGCGGCGATATCGAGGCCGCGATCGACGGCTGGCGCGCCGGTGCCGCAGCTGGCGATGCCCGCTGCGCCTATAACCTGGGCGTCCTGGCCGACGAGGGGCAATATCAGCCGCGCGATCCGGAAGCGGCCGCGCGCTGGTACCGCCGGGCAGCGGAGGCTGGGTTTCCGGATGCGGCCTTCAATCTCGCCGTCCTCTACGAGCAGGGCGATGGCGTCGCCCCCGATGCCAACGAGGCCGCCCGCTGGTTTCACGTAGCGGCCGAGCGCGGCAATGCCCAGGCGATGTTCAATCTCGGGCTCAAATTCGACGAGGGGCGCGGGCTGCCTCAGGACGCCGAGCAGGCCGCGCAGTGGTATCTGCTGGCAGCCGAGGGCGGCGAGGGCCGGGGTGCTGCGAATCTGGGGCGGCTGTTCGCGATGGGCGAGGGCGTGGAGCGCTCGGACGTATCGGCGTTCAAGTGGTACGCGATCGCCGCCGAGATGGGCGTGGCCAACGCAGCCCGCTATCGCGAGCGCGTGGCCCGAGAGCTGTCTCCCGACGAGCGTTTGCATGCGGGCGAGAAGGCTCGCGAGTGGTTACAAAGCCAGGGGCAGCCGGTGACGCGGCTGCAATAATCGGCGGGGTTGGTGCTTCAGGTGGCGTTACTAGACCACCACGTTAAGTTCGCGCCGTGGCTCCTCGGTGGGGCCTGCCAGGCGCACGGCCAGTTCCACCCGGCGGCGCAAGGCCTCGACGCCGTCCTGTCCCAGCGAACTGCCATCACGAATCGCTGAATCGTCCTGCGTGTCACCATCGCGGCGCATGCGGGCCGCCTCCTGCTCGGCGCTGATGCGCGCTCGGCTCGACAGTTCCTGTTCGGAACGCGCGCCGAACTCCAGTGAGCGGTCACTCTGATCGCCACCGCGGCGATCGCTATCCTGCTCCGCATCGTCCTCGATCGGGCGGCGGGCCTCGCCGGCCTCGGGGTCGTTCAGCGGGCGGTCAAACTCCGCGGGTGCCGAGGTCTGGCCGAGTCCCAGGCGATCGGAACCGGTCGGCCGCGTGCCGAGCGGGACTGCCGCCGAAGGATTGCTGACTGGGACTTCCATCGTCCGCCTCCCGGATTCCGCCGTCTCAGGCGCGCACGTCCAGCAGCGAGCCGATCATGCGATCTTCGGCCTGAAGGGTTTTCACCGAGGCCTCGACCTGATTCTGGCTCGCGATCATGCCGACCTGTGCGGTTGTGCTTTCGCGCCCGCCGGCCGGTTCGGTGGCCACCGTATGCGCCTGCTGGCGCAGGCTGGTGACACCGTTCTGGATGCCCGTCAGGGACGCGCTGCCATCGATCATCGGGTGAATCCGTTAAATGAACGTCTTGAAGATTATAGATCAATTACTTGGAAGACGCTTCATGCGTTGGCGAGACTGCCGGTCAGGGCATCGCGAACGGTGGAGCGGGCATTGGCCTGGCGCTGCTGCCATTGCGTCAGGTCATCGCGTCGATCCTGTGCGGTCCGGCCCTCGGCCAGGCGTGCGAGTACCTCGTCGGCCACCTCTTCCGGCGTGCTGCCGCGCGAGACCAGGCCGGTGTGCTCGGCGGCCATCCGCAGGCGGGTGGCGGCATCCGGCCGAGCCGGGTCGTCCGCCGGGCCGCAGACGACGGCACTGCCGTGGGCCAGGGGCAGCCCGAGGTCCGGCGGCGTCTCGCTGGCGGCCAGTGTGCCGCCAGGCAGGGTGATGTGCGCGCAGCCATAGGCCGAGTGCAGGGTCTCGGGATCCTCGATGTAGTACACCCGGTTCTTGCGCGGCACAAAGGAGGTCATGAAGCGGTTGTGGCGGATGATCGGGAGTGAGTACTTGATCGCGTCGCGGTACACCGGCTCGTGGCGTTCGCGGTCTGCCGGCGCCAGCAGCAGGATCGCGGCGGTCTTGCGCAGCACGGCGAACAGCACCGCGAACGCAAAGGCCTCTTCGCCGGGCCCCGTGTTGGGGGCGAGCAGGATGGGGTGCCCCTTCTCGTGGTATTCGCGAAAGCGTTCGCAGAAGTCCGTGTCGGGCGCCGGGGCCGGGGGCAGCTCGACAGCCCCCGCGATCGGGTCGCCGATCACCTGTGTCCCGGGCGCGTTACAGGCCTGATCGCGCGCGGCGAAGATCCCGGCCCACTCGACGCCGGCAGGTGCGTCGCCCTCGGCGTTCATCCAGAGGCGAGGCGCGGTGATCGCGGCGAGTGGCGAGCCCAGTTTGCCAACCGGGCCGATGACGACCACGGCCCGTGGTTGCAGACGTGCCAGGCGCTCCCGGGCCAGGTCCGGTGGCAGCGCCACTGCGGGCCGGTCATCACCCGGGTCGGACAAGTCTCCATCGCGTTCGGCATCGGTTACGCCGAGCGTTAGCGGGCCCGCCTTGCTGGCCAGGTCGTCCAGCCAGTCGCCGGCGGCCAGCAGGGTCTGTTTCGGGGCCAGCACGACGATGCGACCGGCACTGCCGGCAGGCACGGAGCGGGCGGTGATCCAGGCGGACAAACGTGAGAACATGGCGGGCTGTCATCCGGTGGTCAACGGGAGGGCCGGCATTATACGAGAGCCGGCGCGTCGGGGCCGCCTCGCGTCGGGGAGTGCAAGGCATGCAGATACGCTGGATCGTGGGACTGATCGCGATGGCCGTGATCATGGCGCTGGCGATGTGGGTCTATTCCAACCCGGGCGGTCAGCGTACCCAGCAGTTCACCGACCTGCCCTGGCAGGTACAGGTGATCGACGAACAGCGCACCCGCGTGCTGGGCATTACGCTGGGTGAATCCACCATGGCGGACCAGATGGGCCGTCTGCCGGTGCCGGATATCCGCCTGTTCGTGGACCCGGACGGCAGTCGTTCAGTCGAGGCCTATTACGTGAACGCGCGCATCCCGCCATTCGAGACGAACCTGGTGCTGCGCCCGGATCTGGACGAGGCCGACCTCGATCGCATCGAGTCCCAGACGACCTCCGATCGGCCGATGCCCAGCGGGGCATGGCGCTACGGGCTGAGCGACGAGGCACTCAGTTCACTGGGCAATGTGCCGATCGTCGAGATGAGCTACATCCCCCGCGCGCGCTGGACCCACGACGTCCTGGAGGAACGCTTTGGCGAGCCGGCCGAGCGCATGCAGATCGATTCCGACCACAGCTACTGGCTTTATCCGGATCGTGGCCTGGCCATCATGGTGCCGCGCCGAGGACGTGTATTGATGCACTTCGTGACCCAGGAGCGCTGGGCCCAGACGGTGAGTCGCTTGCGTGATGAAGGACGGCGCATGCTCGGCGAGGATCATGAGTGATCCCGTCGACGGGGCCCCGGTCCCGTTCTGGGAGCGCCCGCTCGAGACGCTGAGCCACGCCGAGTGGGAGGCCCTGTGCGATGGCTGCGGCCGCTGCTGCCTGCACAAATTGGAAGACGAGGACTCGGGCGAACTGGCCTTTACCTGGCTGGCCTGCGATCTGCTCGACTGCGAGACCGGCGCCTGTTCGGACTACGTGAACCGGCGCAACTTCGTGCCCGACTGTATCCAGCTCACCCTGGAAGACCTGCCCAACTACCACTGGCTGCCGCCCACCTGCGCCTACCGGCTGCGCTTCGAGGGCCAGCCGCTGCCCACCTGGCACCCTCTGCTGACAGGCGATCCGGAGACGGTCAAGCGCGCCCGCGTCTCGGTGGCCGGAAGGGTCATCCGAGAGTGTGATGCCCCGGATCTCCCCCTGATCGACTACGTGGTCGACTGGCCCGGCCAGGTGCCGGAGTCCGCGCGCCTGTGGCGCCCGGTGGTACGGCTCTCGCAGGAGTAGGCATCGGTATGGCGGCGTTTGTTGACCTGTTCGTGTACGGGACGCTGAAGCAGGGCTTCGCCAACCACCGCGCATTCTGCGCGCGGGCCCTCCGGATTCGTACGGCCAGCATCGCGGGGTCGATCTATGACCTGCCCGTGGGCTATCCCGCCGTGCAGGTCCCTGGCAGCAGCATTCTCCTGAAGGCCGGTCAGGACCCGGCCCGTGACGCGGGGCGTCAGCACCGCTTTCGGGGTCTGACGCAGCCAGTCCCGGAGGGGACGCAGGGGCTTGTGCACGGCGAGTGGATTCGCCTGCCCGATCCGCCACGGACTCTGCCACACATCGATGCCCTCGAGGGCGTGCGCGCGGACGGCCGCGGGGAGTATCGCCGTGCCCTGGTGCCCGCCTGGACCGAGGAAGGCCCGGCGGCCCTCTGGGTCTACTGGATGCCACGCCTGCCGCCCGGCGCGCGCCATCTGGCGGACGGCACCTGGCCGGCGCGGCCCTGAACCGTATGGCCCACTCACTGGTGGTGATTCTGTAGCGTCCGCTCCACGATCCGCGCGGGGTGTAGGATGCGGATGAGCGCAGCGAATCGCATCATTGGGGTTGAAGCAGGTTCCACGCTTGAAGCGATTCGCTGCGCTCATCGCATCCTACGCTTTGCCTTGTGGTCTGAGTGCCGGATTATCCAGCAGCGGCGAGGAGTTCGCGGGCGTGGGTGCGGGTGGTCTCGGTGAGCTGGGTGCCGCCGATCAGGCGGGCCAGGGCCTCCACGCGGCGCTCGTCGTCCAGGGGCTGGATGGCGGTGCGGGTGCCGTCCTGGCCGTGCGACTTCTGCACCTCCAGCTGCTGGTGGGCCTGGGCGGCGACCTGCGCCAAGTGGGTTACGCACAGCACCTGATGGCGCTCGCCCAGGGTGCGCAGCTTGCGCCCGACGACCTCGGCGACCGCGCCGCTGATGCCGCTGTCGACCTCGTCGAAGATCAGCGTGGGCACGGTCTGCTGCTGGCTGGCCAGCACCTGTAGCGCGAGCCCGATACGCGAGAGCTCGCCGCCGGAGGCGACCTTTGCCATCGGCTGGGGGGCAGCGCCGGGGTTCGCGGCGACTCGGAACTCGATGTGATCCACGCCGTGCGCCTGCGGCTTGTCGGCGGGCTCGATCGCGATCTCGAAGTGGCCGCCGGCCATGCCCAGCTCCTGCATGGTGTCGGTGACTGCCTGACCGATGCGGCTGGCGGTCTGCTGGCGGGCCTGGCTCAGCGCCTTGGCGGCCGCATCAAAGGCGGTACGGGTCTCCTGTTCGCGCGCCTCCAGGGCCTCGAGGGTCTGGTCGCCGTTCTCCAGGGCGTCCCGCTCGGTCTGCAGTTCGTCGTGCAGGACCGGTAGGGCCTCGGGATCGACGCGGTGCTTGCGCGCCAGGCGCAGGTACTCGCCGACGCGCTGGTCCAGCTCGGCCAGGCGCTCCGGGTCCAGTTCGATGCCGTCGGCCAGCCGGCGCAGGGTGTCGCCAGCCTCGTCGATCTGGATGCGCGCGGATTCCAGTAACTCGACAGCCGGGTTGACCCGTTCGTCGTGCTGCGCGGCGTCTTGCAGTGCGTGCAGCACATGGCCGATCTGGGCATCGAGTCCGGCGTCGTCCTCGATCTGCTGGCTGGCGGCCTGCAGCGCGCTCAGCACCTCGGTGCCGTGGGCGAGCTGGTTCTGCTCGACCAGCAGTTGTGGGTACTCGTCCTGTACCGGGGCCAGTTCGGCCAGCTCGGTGGTCTGGAAGCGCAGCAGATCGAGGCGGTCGGAGGTGTCGGCCTGGCTCTCGCGGGCCTGCTCCAGCGCACGGGCGGTCTCGCGCCAGGCTTGATGGGCCTCGCGCACGCGGGACACGCGGTCGCCTTCGAGGAAGCCGTCCAGCCAGTGGCGCTGAGTGTCGCGCTGCAACAGCTGCTGATGGGCGTGCTGGCCGTGGATGTCCACCAGCCACTCGCCCAGCGTGCGCAGCTGGCCGACCGCGACCGGGCGGCCGTTGATCCAGGCGCGGCTTTTGCCCTGGCGGGTCAGGACCCGCCGCAGGAGCACCGCGTCGTCATCGGGGTCCGCCAGATCTTGCTCGGCCAGCCACGTGCTGGCCGAGCCCTGCTCGGGCAGGGCGAACTCCGCGGACAGATCGGCCTGCTCGGCCCCCTCGCGCACCATGCCCGCATCCGCACGGTCGCCCAGCAGCTGGCCGATCACGTCGATCAGGATGGATTTGCCGGCCCCGGTCTCGCCGGTCAGGGCGCTCAGGCCCGTGTCCAGCTCCAGTTCCAGCCGGTCGATGATCGCGAAGTCGCGGATGCTGATCAGTCGCAGCATGGCGGGATCAGGGCTGCTCGCCCCAGCGCAGCTTGGTGCGCAGGACGCGCAGGAAGTAGTGCTCGCGCGGGTGGATCAGGGTCAGGTTGCGCTCGCGGCGGCGGATGCGCACCAGATCGCCGGGGGCAAAGTCGATGTTCTCCTGGCCATCCAGCGCAATCTGGGCCGGCGACCGGCTCCCGCTGGACAGGCGAATCTCCACCGTGGAACGGCCGCTGACCACCAGCGGGCGGTGGTTCAGGCTGTGCGGGCAGACGGGGACCATGACCATCGCGTCCAGCTGCGGGGTCAGGATCGGGCCGCCAGCGGAAAGGGCGTAGGCAGTGGAGCCGGTGGGGGTGGCCACGACCAGCCCGTCGGCCCGCAGGCGGCCGATGTCCATGCCGTCGATCGCGGTGTCGAATTCGATGATGCGCACCACGCTCAGCACGTGCAGCACCACGTCGTTGAGCGCGATGCCTTCGTGGATGGTGACACCGTCGCGGATCAGCTCCGCCTCGAGCATCGCGCGCGGTTCCAACTCGTACGCGCCATCGAGGACCTCGCCCAGCTCCTCGCAGGCCGTCTCCGGCGAGACGTCCACCAGGAAGCCCAGTCGCCCGAGGTTGATGCCGAGTACTGGGGTCTCGTTGTCGGCAATCCGCCGGGCTGTGGCCAGCAACGTGCCGTCGCCGCCGATTACGACCAGCAGATCGGCGGCCTCGGCGAGTTCGGCCAGGGGGAGCAGGGCGATGTCGTCCGGACGGTCGAAACCGGGGATGTCCTGCTCCATGTGGACCTGGCGGCCGCGCGAGTGCAGCAGCTCCACTAGCCGTGCCACCAGTGGGCCCGTG
Source organism: Thioalkalivibrio sp. ALJ15 (assembly GCF_000383695.1). NCBI lineage: Bacteria > Pseudomonadati > Pseudomonadota > Gammaproteobacteria > Chromatiales > Ectothiorhodospiraceae > Thioalkalivibrio > Thioalkalivibrio sp. ALJ15. Next base: position 636,639 of record NZ_KB912057.1, on the reverse strand, counting down.
CGCGAGTCGCTGGTCTTGCCCACCAGCCCGATCGTCTTGAATTCCGGCATCATGGCGGCATTATCCGGAAAAGGGCGGGGGACTGCATCCGCGGTTTCTTGACGTCTCCCGGTGCGGATCGAACACTGGGCATTGTTACTCGCCCCCATGGAGCGCTGATCACCGATGGAAAACGCCGCGATCAATCTGGATGCCAGGGCCCGTACCCTGCTGCGGACCCTGATCGAGAGCTATATCCGCGACGGTCAGCCGGTCGGCTCGCGCACCCTCGCGCGCACCTCCGGGCTCAAGGTCAGCGCGGCCACGGTGCGCAATGTGATGGCCGATCTCGAGGACCTGGGCCTGATCCAGGCGCCGCATACCTCCGCCGGGCGGATCCCGACCGCGAGCGGCTACCGCCTGTTCGTCGACAGCCTGCTCGAGGTGCGCGAACCAACGGTCGAGGAGATCCGCGCGATCCAGTCGGGTTTCGACCCGAACGCGACCACCCAGGACCTGATGGGGGCGACCTCCAACCTGCTGTCGCAGGTGACGCGCATGGCGGGCATGGTGCGTCTGCCGCGCCACCGTAACGTGGCGCTCAGCCAGCTCGAGTTCCTGCGCCTGGGCGAGCGCCGGGTGCTGGCGATCCTGGTGATCGACGGCAAGGAGGTGCAGAACCGCGTACTGGAGCTCGAGCGCGACTTCGATCAGGACGACCTCCAGCGCATGGCCAACTACCTGAACGCACACCTGGCTGGCAAGAGTCTGCACGCGGTGCGCGATGCCCTGCTGCGCGAGATGCGCGACGTGCGCGAGAACCTCGATGCGATGATGCTGGCGGCCATTGATCTGGGCGAGAAGGCCGTGGCCGGCGAAGACCCGGACGATGTCGTGGTCGCGGGCCAGACCCACCTGCTCAGCTACGAGGAGCTGGCGGACATCGATCGCCTGCGCCAGTTGCTGGAGGCATTCAACGAGAAGCGCGAGATCCTCGGGATTCTGGATCAGTGCATCCGCAGCGACCGGGTACAAATCTTCATCGGGCGCGAGTCCGGGCTCGACTGGTTCGAGAACTGTTCGGTGGTCACCGCCCCCTACAGTGTCGACGGGGAAGTGGTCGGCGTGCTCGGGGTGATCGGGCCTACGCGCATGTCCTACGATCGCGTGATTCCGATTGTGGATGTGACCGCGCGCCTGCTGGGGTCGGCGCTTGGCGACCCGGTCCATGACACGAAATAGTCGGACGCCCTTGAAACCGCCCAGGGTGCCCCCAGAGTCCCGATAGTCAAACCGAATTGATCCGCGTGTGCCGCCCGTAGGGTCCGGCATGCGTTTTACTTTTTCACCGATTCTACGAGGCAGACATGTCCGATCAGCGTGAACCCCAGGAACCGGCGGAAGCATTCGAGGCCGCGGATTCGGAGCACACCCAGCCCGAGGGCGACGAGGCCGTTGAGGGTGTCGATGCCCGCCTCCAGGAGCTCGAGGCCCTGGCCGAGGAACGCCGCGACCAGGCACTGCGCGCTCAGGCGGAGCTGGAGAACCAGCGCCGGCGCTTCGAGCGCGAGCTGGAGAACGCGCACAAGTACGCGATGGAAAAGTTTGCCTCCGAGATGCTGGAGGTGGGTGACTCCCTGGAGATGGGCCTGCAGGCCGCCCGCGAGTCCAAGGATGTCGAGCGCATCATCGAGGGCGCCGAGCTGACCTTGAAAAACCTGAACCGGGTGTTCGAGAAGTTCGGCATCCAGGCCGAGGACCCGACCGGCGAGCGTTTCGACCCGGAACGCCACCAGGCGATGTCCATGCAGGAAGATCCGGAGAACCCGCCGAATACCGTGGTGGCGACCATGCAGAAGGGCTACCTGTTGCAGGACCGTGTGCTGCGCCCGGCGATGGTCGTGGTCTCCAAGGCGCCCACCTCGCCCAACATCGACGAGAGCGCCTGACCCGGTCTCTCCGGGACGGTTTTCGGGGCGCGTGACAGGGCGTCCCTTGAAAACGCGGCCGGGGGCCCCAGATTCCCGTACAAGTTGGCAGAGAGTTGTTCTCTGCCGCGCAAAAATTTTCGCATCAGGAGAATTCAGCCATGGGCAAGATCATCGGTATCGACCTCGGGACCACCAACTCCTGCGTCGCCGTCATGGAAGGCGACCAGGCCAAGGTCATCGAGAACGCGGAAGGCACCCGCACCACCCCGTCCATCGTCGCGTTCAGTGAAGATGGCGAGGTACTGGTCGGCCAGTCCGCCAAGCGCCAGGCGGTTACCAATCCGCAGAACACCATCTTTGCGGCCAAACGCCTGATCGGGCGCAAGTTCGATGAAGGCGAGGTCCAGAAGGACATCAAGCTCGTCTCCTACAACATCGTGAAGGCCGACAACGGTGATGCGTGGATCGAGGTGCAGGGCAAGAAGATGGCCCCGCCGGAGATCTCCGCGCGTGTGCTGCAGAAGATGAAGAAGACCGCCGAGGACTACCTGGGCGAGACGGTGACCGAGGCGGTGATCACCGTCCCGGCCTACTTCAACGACTCCCAGCGTCAGGCGACCAAGGATGCCGGCAAGATCGCCGGGCTCGAGGTCAAGCGCATCATCAACGAGCCGACCGCGGCCGCGCTGGCCTACGGCATGGACAAGCAGCGCGGGGATCGCAAGATCGCCGTGTATGACCTGGGTGGCGGTACCTTCGACGTCTCGATCATCGAGATCGCCGAAGTGGACGGCGAGCACCAGTTCGAGGTGCTGGCGACCAACGGCGATACCTTCCTGGGTGGCGAGGACTTCGACAACCGCCTGATCGACTACCTGGTCGAGGAATTCAAGAAGGACCAGGGCATCGACATCAAGGGCGACCCGCTGGCGATGCAGCGCGTGAAGGAGGCCGCCGAGAAGGCCAAGATCGAGCTGTCCTCCAGCCAGCAGACCGAGGTCAACCTGCCGTACATCACGGCCGACAACACCGGGCCGAAGCACCTGGCGCTGAAGATTACCCGCGCCAAGCTGGAAAGCCTGGTCGACGACCTGGTCAAGCGCTCCATCGAGCCGTGCAAGGTCGCGCTGAAGGATGCCGGCCTGTCCGCCTCCGAGGTGGATGACGTGATCCTGGTCGGCGGTCAGACCCGCATGCCCAAGGTGCAGGAAGCGGTGCAGTCCTTCTTCGGCAAGGAGCCGCGCAAGGACGTGAACCCGGACGAGGCCGTTGCGGTGGGTGCCGCGGTGCAGGCTGGCGTGCTGGGTGGTGACGTCAAGGACGTGCTGCTGCTGGATGTGACCCCGCTGTCGCTCGGGATCGAGACCATGGGCGGCGTGATGACCAAGCTGATCGAGAAGAACACCACCATCCCGACCCGGGCCAACCAGGTGTTCTCCACCGCCGACGACAACCAGACCGCGGTGACCGTGCACGTGCTGCAGGGTGAGCGCGACATGGCCAGCGCCAACAAGTCGCTGGGCCGCTTTGACCTGCAGGACATCCCGGCCGCGCCGCGCGGTGTGCCGCAGATCGAGGTCACCTTCGATATCGACTCCAACGGTATCCTGAACGTCTCGGCCAAGGACAAGGCGACCGGCAAGGAGAACAAGATCGTGATCAAGGCCTCCTCCGGCCTGTCCGATGAGGAAGTCGAACAGATGGTCAAGGATGCCGAGGCCCACGCCGAGGAAGACAAGAAGTTCCAGCAGCTGGTCGGCGCGCGCAATCAGGCCGATGCCCTGGTGCACTCGGCCGAGAAGTCGCTGAAGGACCTGAGTGACCAGGTCTCCGACGACGAGCGTTCCGCGATCGAGGCGGCCGTCGCCGAGGTCAAGAAGGCCATGGAGGGTGACGACGTCGAGGCCATCGAACAGTCCACCCAGAAGCTGGCCGAGGCCTCCGGCAAACTGGCCGAGAAGGCCTATGCCCAGGGCGCAGATGCCGCGGGCGAGGCCGGGGCCGAGCAGGCCGGTGGCGAACAGCAGGCCGACGACGTAGTGGACGCCGAGTTCGAGGAAGTCGACGACGACCAGAAGAAGCAGGGCTGATGCCGCAGCCGGCGGGGCTTCGCGTCCTTCCGGTCCTGTTTGAACGCCGCGCCCGGGGTACTTGTGACTCCGGGCGTTTGCGTGAAGGCATTCCGCGTTCGCGCGAACGATCTACCTGGAAATGACCATGTCACAACGCGACTATTACGAGGTGCTGGGCGTCGCCAAGGACGCCTCGGCCGCCGACATCAAGAAGGCCTTTCGCCGCCTGGCGATGAAGTACCACCCCGATCGCAATCCGGGGGACGAGGAGGCCGAGGCCAAGTTCAAGGAGGCGCGCGCTGCCTATGACGTCCTCAGTGACGACCAGAAGCGTGCAGCCTACGACCGCTACGGACATGCCGGCGTCGATGGTGGGGCCGGGGGCTTTGGTGGTGGTGCCGGGGCCTCCAATTTCTCGGACATCTTCGAGGATATCTTTGGCGACATCTTCGGGGGTGGCGGTGGCCGCGCGCGCGGTTCGCGCGCATTCCGCGGCTCCGACCTGCAGTACAACCTGGACCTGACCCTGGAGGAGGCCGTATTTGGCACCGAGGTCAAGATCCGCATCCCGACCACCGTCTCCTGCGAGGCCTGTGACGGCTCGGGTGCCGAACCGGGTACTTCGCCGGAGACCTGTCCGACCTGTAACGGCGTGGGCCAGGTGCGCATCCAGCAGGGCTTTTTCTCGGTGCAGCAGACCTGCCCGCGCTGCGAGGGCTCGGGCAAGATCGTCGCCAGCCCCTGCAAGGCCTGTAATGGCAACGGCCGGGTGCAGGAGCAGAACACGCTGGACGTGAAGATCCCCGCCGGGGTCGACAGCGGTGACCGCATTCGCCTGGCCGGTCAGGGCGAGGCCGGGGTCAACGGCGGCCCGCCGGGGGATCTCTACGTGCAGGTGCGGGTCAAGCCGCACAAGCTGTTCCGCCGCGAGGGCTCCGACCTGCATATCGAGGTGCCGATCTCGTTTGCCAGCGCCGCACTCGGCGGCGAACTGGAGGTCCCCTGCCTGGACGGTCGGGTGAAGCTGAAGGTGCCCGCCGAGACGCAGACCGGCAAGCAGTTCCGCGTCGGTGGCAAGGGCGTGCAGTCCGTGCACGGGGGTGGTGTCGGCGATCTGATCTGCCGGGTGACCGTGGAGACCCCGATCAACCTGACCAAGGAGCAAAAGGCGCTGCTGCGCCAGTTCGAGGACTCGACTCAGGCGGGCGGCACCAAGCACAGCCCGCAGGCGCACTCCTGGCTGGATGGCGTGAAGGGCTTTTTCGAGGACCTGAACTTCTGGTCGAAATAGGCTAGGGAAACACTGATGAATGTGCACGCTCGCGCTCGAGTCGCTTTTGCGTGCGAACAAGGCGCGGTGACTGCCGTGCAGTCACTCTGCACAAGGGAACCGCAACGCCGTGCGCGCGCCCGTTTTTGATAACAACGGGCGGCCGAGCCCCTGCCTTCAATGGCTTGTGGGGTTGGTGCCCCCTGTTCCCCGATCCTGCGTTGCGCCCCGCATTCATCAAAAACGGGCGGGTAGAACCACTACCCGCTGCACGACGCGCCTTGTCTCGGAAAACAGGGGGCACCAACGCGGACGTGCGATTGAATCAGCGTCTCCCTAGGTCAGGTCGCCTCGAAGTCGAACGTCGGTTTGGCCAGGGGCGACTGGATGAAGTACCCCTGCACCAGGTTGACGTTCAGCCCGTAGAGCACGGCGAGCACGCTGGCATCCTCGACGTGCGGCACGATCACCTGCTTGCCCTTGGCGTGCGCCGCGTCGACGTACTCGCGGATCGCCTCCTGGTTCTCCTCGTTCTCCGCCAGCCCCTCGACGAACGAGGGGTCGAGCTTGATGTGATCGGCCTCCAGGTGCTGCAGCAACTGGAAAGGGTTCAGGCCATTGCCGAAGTCGTCGATGCACAGGTGGCTGTGCATCTCGACCAGGCCGCGCGATACGTTCATCGCCGGCTTCAGGTTGGTGACCACGGTCGGCTCCTTGAGCTCGACCACGACGTTGTCGGCCGGGATGCGCAGGGCGTGCAGGTCATCGTTGAGCCAGCTGACCACAGTCGGGTCGCCCATTGAGCCGGTGCCCAGCTTCAGGAAAAACTGGGTCTTGGGCTGAGCCTTCAGGCACCCGGCGAGTTCGCCCAGCGCGGTCTTGACGATCCAGCGATCCACCGCCGGGGCCATGCCCGTGCGTTCGGCCGCAGGCAGGAAGGCAGATGGCTCGTGCAGGTGGCCGTCGGCGTCGCGCAGGCGCACGAACACCGAATAGCGCGGCCGGTCGTTGCCGTGCAGATGCACGATCGGCTGGAAGCGAAGCTCCAGGCGGTCATGGTCCAGGGCGTCCTGGATGCGCAGCTTCCACTGCTGGTCGGCCTGGCCCTGGGTCAGCTCGCCTTCGGCCGGGTGGTAGAAGCGATGGACGCCGCCGCCGGCCTCGACCGCCTCCTCCAGCGCCCGGTGGGCCTGGTCGAGCAGATCCTCCGTGCTGGGGGCGCTTTCGTCGGCGATCACGGCGCCGGCCGACAGGGTGCAGTTGGTCGACGACTGGTTGAGTTCGAAGACATGCCCGGTGACGGCCTGCATCAGGCTGTGGATGCGCTCCTCGACCTCCTGGCGGCGGGTCTCCGGCGCCAGGACACCGAAGTGTTCGCCCTCCAGACGTGCGGCAATGGCGGGTTCGGGGAAATGATCCTCGATGACTTTGCCCATGTCGGCCAGGAGCAGATCGGCGGCCGACATCCCGACCTTCGCGCGGATCTCCGCGAAGCGGTCGACTGCCAAGGTCAGCAGGGCGAAGGGTTTCTCCGTCTCCTCGGCCCGGGTCTGAGCGCTCTCGATTGTGGACAGGAAGTGCTGGCGGTTGTACAGACCGGTGACCAGATCGCGCTGCGATAGGAAGTCGATTCGCTCCGCCAGCTCGGGGTCTTCCTGGCTGGCTTCCAGCTGGAGCTGGGTGCAGGCCTCGCCCTCCACGCTTGCGGCGGACAGGCGCAGGTCGGCCTCGAATGGCAGGCCATCGATACTCTGCAGGTGGAAGTGGGCGCGAGCCGTATCGCCTTCCTCGCCATTCTGGAAGCGGCGCAGCAGCGCCTTCATCTCGCCGCGGTTATCGGCCGTGACCAGGTCCATCAGTGGCAGCCCGTCGACCTCGTCCGGATCCTCGATACCGAAGCGTTCGCGCCAGGAGGCGTTGGCGTACAGGTGCATGCCCTCGTGGACATACGCGATCGCGTCGCGCGAGTTATCGAGCAGCAACTGGCAGCGGTTCTCCGACTCGTGCAGGGAGGCCTCAAGACGCTGGACACGCTGGCGCAGGCGCCGTTGTTCGGCCGCGCGGATGGCCATCAGGCTCGCCAGTTCCACCTGTTCGTGATCGACCACGGCGAAACTCCCGGCCTCGTAGTCCAGGACACGCTCGGGCTCCGGACGCTCGGTCAGCAGGACCAGCGGGATGCGGCGCCCACTGTCGCGCAGGGCCGTATCGACCACCTCTCGCGAGAGCACGAGACCGGGCTCGATCAATACGACCACGTCGTGTCGCGTGTTCTCCAGCGCGTTGATCAGGTCGTCCTGGGTCTCGACCTGCTCCGGGCGTACCGCGCTACCCCGCGTACGAATGCTGCTGATGACTTGCTCGGCGAGGTTCGGATTCGCCGTGACAAAGAGGATTCGGATGGTTTCGCTCATGCGGGTCCATTATTGCGTTCGCGCGGTGTGAGCGACAGCCCGGGCTGGGCCTGGTCAGTCACCGCTTCATTGGCTTCCATGTCATCGGGAGGCGGTTCTCCCAGCGTCAGATCGGTCATCCGGCAGCCGGTTTCGGTAAACAGTGTCGTACCGGTACGCTCGCTGTCCAGTGCCAGGACACGCGGGCGGCCCGCCAGCCAGCATACGACGCGGCTCTCGTGGTCGAACACCTGGGCCGGCATGAACAGCGCCGCCCCGCCACGATCCCTGCGCAGCGAGGCAAACAGACCCGGGTGCGCCGGGCCGGCCGCGCGGCCATTGCGGTACTCCTGCAGTTGCACCGGCAGGCCGCGCTCGGCGAGAAATTCCACCCCGATGCTGATCTCGATGTCGCTTTCGTAGCGGATCCAGCGCAGGACCCCGATGGTCCAGTAGTGGTCGTCGGGGTGGCGCAGGGCGGCCAGGTCGCCAATCAGTAGTGACTGGCGGGGCTGGGCCAGCCGCAGGCGCAGTCCGCCCGCCCCGATGTCGTCCACGGTCCATTGCTCGGGGGGGTGCCGCTTGGTGATCGGGGTGCGGGGTTCGTCCGGACGGTCACTCTCCAGCCCGCGGCCGACGTTCTCCCAGGCGGCTGCGGCCGTATCGGGCGGTCCCTCAGCCAGTTTGCGCAGTTCCGACGGTGGCCGGTGTGGGCTCGCGGCATCCACCAGGGCGAAGTCCGAGCCGCGCTCGGCGGCGGTGGACATGTGGTAAACGCCCACCCGATCCGTGTCCCGGGTGACCCCGCTGGGGAGGGGCGTATGCGATGTGTCGCGCTTTCGTTCCTCCAGTTCCTCGCACAGGAAGTGCTGGATGCGCTTGATCCCCAACAGGCACAGGCGGTGCTGGCCCTCGGTGGTTTCGCGCGAATGCTGGCGGGTGGGCAGCTGCGACCAGAGCCGCAGCAGGCGTTCGGTCAGGCTGCGCTCGTCCGGGCGCCGGTGCGGTTCCAGGCGGCGAGGCGCCTCTCGCAGCTGCTCCAGCACCGGCCCGAGTTCGACACAACAGTCACCGTGCAGCCGCGCGTGCTCGCGCAGTGTCAGCCCCGGAGGGTGGGCGCTGTCGAGGGCCGCACACAGGACCGGGAGGTCGGGGTGCGGGGTCGCGGACAGCCCTTCGGCGCAGGACAGCGGCAGACGGTCCAGCCAGCGAGCCAGCAGGTCGACCTCGCCCACCTCCAGGGCATTGGGGTCGCTGCCGCCCAGCAGCATCAGACGTGCCGCCAGGGTCTCGACCGGGGCCATGGACAGGGGCCCATAGCGAGGCTCGTCGCGCGGCTGTGCCTGCGCGAGGTTCTGTGCGCGTGCCCATGACAGGAGGGCGTAGGTACGCTGCCAGAAGTCATCCGGGAGCGGTTGATACAGGCGCCAGTGGTGTACGGCCTGGGCGGCGCTCAAGGCCAGGGCGGCCTGCAGCGCACGCGCACTGCGTTCGCTCTGCCCGTGGTGTTCACGGGCAATCAGGAGCCAGGCGGTAAGCAGGCTGTCCAGTGCCTCGGCCTGTTCGCGCGCGCGCTTCAGGCTGCGCGCTCCCAGGGGGAGCATGCGCTGGGAAAGGGATTTCCCGGTCCGCTGTAGCAAGGGCAGCAGGGGCTCCTCCAGCAGGGTGATCAGCGAGTAACGAACCCCGGGTTGCAGCGCGAAACTGTTCAGTTCTCTCAGGGCCTGACGCAGATGGGAAAAGGCCGAGTCCGGGTCGGCCGACGGGAGCGCTCGACACCACTGGCGCAGGCTGCGCGGCTGGCGATGCGGGAAGCTCTCGGGGCCGGCCGTGCGGGTGGGCAGTTTGGGCAGGGTGTCGGTCATGAGGGGGTCTGGAGGTTGCACCGTTAGTGGCCGGGCATCCGTTCACTGTAGCACCTCCCGAGGGGGCTGCTAATCAAGGCCTCTGTGCGCGCCTTCATAGCCCGGCCCAACGGGGCGTCTTGCCGGGCTCGCCCGGGACCTCGCGGACCAGGCGGGGCACCAGGTAGCCGGGCAGCCGGGCATGCAGGGCCTGGTGCAGCTCCAGCGCGCGCTGTTCCGTGACCTCGAAGTGGGCGGTGCCCCGTGTGCGGTCTAACAGGTGGAGGTAGTAGGGCAGGATACCGTGGCGAAAACCGTCCTCCTGGAGCTCGCACAGGGTGTCCGGGTCATCGTTGATCCCGGCCAGCAGTACCGCCTGGTTCAGCAGTGTGATGCCGCGCGCGCGCAGACGCGCAAGGGCGGCGGCGGCCGGGTCGGCAAACTCCCTGGGGTGGTTGGCGTGCAGGACCAGTACATGATGCAGGCGTCCCTTGCCCAGCCAGTTGAGCAGCTGGTTGTCCACCCGCTCCGGCAGGACGACCGGCAGCCGCGTGTGGATGCGCAGGCGCTCGAGGTGGGGGATGGCCTCCAGCCGCCGGACCAGATCGGCGAGGCGGGGATCCGACAGCGACAGGGGGTCACCGCCGCTCAGGATCACCTCGCGGATGGAGCTGTCGGCGTGGATGTAGGCAAGCGCTGGCGCCCAGTCCTCCTGGGACGCGTTGTGCTCGGCATACGGAAACTCGCGGCGGAAACAGTAGCGACAGTGCACCGCGCAGGCCCCGGTCGTCAGCAACAGCACGCGACCGTGGTACTTGTGCACGAGACCCGGGGCGGCCAGGGCGTCGTGGTCGCCCACCGGGTCCGCCACGAAGCCCGGGTGTTCCTCGCTCTCCTGCTGCTGCGGGAGGACTTGCAGCAGCAGCGGGTCTTGCGGGTCCGCCTTGCGCATGCGTGCGAGGTAGCTCCTCGGCACGCGCACCCGAAACAGGGTATGGCCCGCGTGCAGGCCGGGCAGGTGAGCCGGGTCCAGTTCCAGTTCGCGGGCCAGGGTGTCGGGGTCGCGGATCGCGCGGGCGAGCGCCTGCTGCCAGGCCGGGGTGGTGTCCCCCGTGTGGGTTCGGTCGCTCGGCTGGGTTCCCCGCGGCGTGCGCGTTATCATGATGGGCTTTGTGGGCATGGCGGACTCGTTAGTGGGCGGTCATGTCCGCGCCACGCAATCGCTTGAGGACTGACGCGCAATGGCAACCTACAGTACCAACGAATTCAAGGCCGGTCTCAAACTCCTGCTGGATGGCGACCCGCAGGCCATCGTCGAGAACGAATTCGTCAAGCCAGGCAAGGGCCAGGCCTTCAACCGCGTCAAGCTGCGCAACCTGCGCACGGGGCGGGTGCTGGAAAAGACCTTCAAGTCCGGTGAGTCGGTCGAGGCGGCCGATGTCATGGATACCGAAATGCAGTACCTCTACAACGATGGCGAGTTCTGGCATTTCATGGTGCCGGACACCTTCGAGCAGTACGCGGTCGGCGAGGCCGCGCTCGGTGGCTGCGGTCAATGGCTGAAGGAGCAGGACGTCTGCACCGTAACCCTGTGGAACGGCGAACCGCTGTCGGTGGTGCCGCCGTCCTTTGTCGAGATGAAGATTACCCAGTGCGACCCGGGCGTGCGCGGTGATACCGCCCAGGGCGGCACCAAGCCCGCAACGCTCGAGAGCGGTGCGGTGGTCAAGGTCCCGCTGTTCGTCGAGGAAGGCGAGACGGTCAAGGTCGACACCCGCTCCGGCGAGTACGTCTCGCGCGTCTGATCGTCGCGGGTGGCCGGGCATGACTGACTGGCGACCGGGCGCCGCGGCGGCCCGGGAGGCGCGTGCGCGGCTGCTGGCCGGCCTGCGCGGGTTCTTTGCGGCACGCAATGTGCTCGAGGTGGAGACGCCGATCCTGAGCTGCGGCGCGCCTCTGGATCCGATGGTCGAGAGCTGGACTGCAACCAGCCCGGACGGCGCCAGTGGCTATCTGCAGACCTCGCCGGAATACCCGATGAAACGCCTGCTGGCGGATGGCGCACCGGACATCTACCAGCTCGCGCGCGTCTTTCGCGGTGGCGAATCGGGGCCCCGTCACAATCCCGAATTCACACTGCTGGAATGGTACCGCCACGGGATGGATCATCACCGTCTGGCGCGCGAGGTGGTGGCCCTGATCATGAACCAGGCGGCGCTGGATACGCGCTGGAGGCGTCCGGCCCGCCTGCGCGAGATCTCGTATCAGGCGTTGTTTCAGGAGCATCTGGGTGTGGATCCGCTGGTGGCGGATGCCGACGAACTGCAGGCCGTCGCGGCACGGCAGGGGCTGGATATCGAGGGCGAGCTGGATCGTGATGCCTGGCTGGATCTCCTGATCAGTCTGGCGATTGCACCGGCGTTTCCGGGCGACCGGCTCACCGTGGTGCACGACTACCCGGAGAGCCAGGCGGTGCTGGCACGTCCCTGCGAACATGATGCCCGGCTCGCGGCGCGCTTCGAGGTGTACTGGGGTGCGCTGGAACTGGCCAACGGCTACCACGAGTTGAGCGACCTCGCCCAGTTTCGCGAACGTCGCGATCGCGACCAGGCGCTGCGCAGGCAGCGTGGCCAGGTCCTGCCCCAGCCCGATGCCCATCTGGAGGCCGCGCTGGCGTCGGGGCTGCCCGAGTGTGCCGGGGTGGCACTGGGGGTCGATCGTCTGCTGATGCGGCTGCTGGGGGTGGAGCGTATCGAGCAGGTGATCGATTTCCCGTTCGAGTCCGCCTGAGGCGGTTTGCGGGTTTGTCCGGCAGGGCCGGCGTTGCGCCGATCCGGGGCTTGTCAGCCCCCCCGTTGCGGGTGACTATTGTGGCGTCGATCCGGTGTCTGCTTCGGGATGGTAGCTTCGATGCGCAAGTGTTTTTTCTGGTTCTCCCGACGGTCGTTCCGCCGGGCCTTGTCTCCCTGGACGCTGTGTGTCGCGCTGTTGCTGGCCGTGCAGCCGGCGCAGGCGCAGTTCGAACACCTGCCTGCGCCACTACAGCGGGCAATCCAGGCCCAGGGGCTGTCCCCCGACTCAGTGGGTCTCTGGGTGCAGCGGGTCCCGGACGGGGCCGTGCTGGCCCGGCTGAATGCCGATACCCCCTATAACCCGGCCTCCACGGTCAAGCTGGCCACCTCGCTGGCGGCCCTGCACGAACTCGGCCCCAACTACACATGGACGACCGAGATCTGGGCCACCCGCCCGATCCAGGACGGTGTACTGCGTGGGGACCTGGTGATCCGAGGGACTGGCGATCCGGGTATGGTGAGCGAGGAGTACTGGCGCATGATCGGCGAGCTGCGCCGAACCGGGCTCAAGCGCATCGAGGGCGATGTGATCCTGGATGCCAGCCACTTCCAGCTCCCGAATGGGAACCCTGGAGACTTCAACCGTCAGCCACTGCGGGCGTACAACCAGCTGCCGTATGCCCTGCACGTGAATTCCAATTCCCAGCGCTTCCACGTGCGTCCCGAGCGCCGCGGCAACGGCATCGACGTGGTGGTCGATCCGCCGCTGCCCGGGCTCGAGGTCGTCAACCGTCTGCAGCCGACCCGAGGGGGGTGTGGCGAGTGGCAGCGGGGTATCCAGTTCAATGTCGATCAGGACGCCCAGCGGGTGACCTTTTCCGGTCAGTACCCGGTGAATTGTGGCAACTACGAGATGTTGCGCTCGGTACTCTCGCCGGAGGCCAATCATGCCGAGATGTTTCGCATGGCCTGGGATCAATGGGGCGGCGAGTTGACGGGCAGGGTGCGTACCGGCGTGCTGCCCGTGCTGCATGACGAGCCGATTGTGCGCCATCGCTCGCGGCCCCTGTCCGATCTGATCCGGGTGTCCAACAAGTGGAGCTCGAATGTCATGAGCGATCACTTGCTGCTGACCCTGGGGGCGCGCAAGAACGGCCCGCCCGCGACGATGGACAAGGGGCGCGAGGCCCTGGTCGACTCACTGCGCGATCTGGGGGTGGATGTCGGCGGTATGGTGGTCGACAACGGTTCGGGCCTCAGCCGCGATGCCCGCATGACCGCGCGCCAGCTCGGCGAGATCCTCGAGGCGGGCTGGAAGCACCCGCATCGGCCCGAGTTCCAGTCGTCCCTGGCCCTGTCGGGGCTGGACGGTACCCTGCGCAACCGTTTCCGCAATGGCGACCTGCGCGGGCAGATGCACCTGAAGACCGGGCACATCAACGAGGTCTCGGCGGTGGCGGGCTATGTCCGCACGTCCAGCGGCGATGACGTGATCGTCACAGTGCTGGTGAATGGGCCGCGTGCGCATATCGGGCATGGGCGCAATCTCCAGGATGCGGTCCTGGAGTGGGCGCACGGGCTCTAGGGAAACACCGATCTCAGGGTTTCCCTGGTTTAGCGGGTTTCGACCTGCCAGTTCGAGAGCACCGGTTTCTTCGATACCTCGACGTCCAGGCTCTCCAGCCACTGGGCGACCACGCGGTTCGAGTTGTGGCGCAGGGTGTAGGCATCCGGATGGTGGACGAAGCTCATGCCCCAGGCCGCGGAGTCGACGCGCTCGTCGGCCCCTTCTTCCCATATGGCCTCCAGCTTTTCGATCAGCGCCTGCGCCCGCGTGGCGGGGACCTCGATGTGGTGGATGTCCTCCAGCGGGACCCGCAGACCCCCGCGCACGGCAGTGTTCAGGTCGGCGCCCTCAAGTTCCTGGCGCCCCAGTGCTGCACGGGTCGAGGCGAAGACGGCCGCGAGCATCGCGCCCGGTCCGGTATTGCGTTCGACATAGAACGACCAGTCGCCATAGGAATAGCGCAGCCAGTGCCCGGGCGGCTCGGTCGGCAGCACCAGGCTGGAGTGGCGGCCATGGTCGAGTACGGCCACGGTCACCGGGTCTTCGGGCTCCGCCGGGGCCTTGAGTGTGGTCGGGGCGCAGCCGGACAGCAGCCCGGCCAGGCCGATGCCCAGGATCAGGTATAGCCAGTGTGTGGTCTGCCTTGGGCGCATGGTTCGGGGGCCTTTGGCTGTGTGTGTCGACGATCGCGACAGCCGATCGCATCGTTGTCCGTCACCCGTTAGGGCGGGTTCCATTGACGCGGTTCGCGTTGAGCGAGATTAGCATGGCCGGGAATGGGGACGGCGAGTGCGTTCGCGACGGTCGTACGGCACAATGGCGGCCGTGTTTCCTCGCGGAAGGTGACAGTGGAAGATCAAACGGCAGTCGGGCTGTGGACGGCCCTCGGGATTCTGGCAATCGTGGTGGCCGGTCTGGTGGGCTTCTGGGTCGGCCGCGTGACCAGTGACGAACGCAAACTGATCCGCGAGCTGGAGGAAGAGCTGGATCGGCGCATGCAGGAGCTGACGCGCTATCGCGGTCAGGTCAACGATCACTTCGATCGCACCGCTACCCTGTTCGCCACCATGGCCGGTTCCTATCGCGACCTCTACCACCACCTCGCCCAGAGTGCGGAGGAGTTGGCGGACAAGCCGACCCGGGACCGTCTGGAGGATCGTGCAGGACGTCTGTTGTCGAACGTGCCGAATCGTGATTACGGCGACAGTCCGAGTGAGAGCCGCGGTCACCGTGAACGCGACTCGGAGCCGGAGGGCGATGCACCCGACCGGCGCTACGAGAGCGACTACCGCGAGTCCTCCGACACCGAGCAGTCGCCGTCGCGTCCGCGGGTCGATTAGGCGGGCGAATACTCCTTCCGCTGGCGAGGTGTAATCGCGGGAGCGGACGAAAGAAAGGCCGGGCGTATGCCCGGCCTTTCTGTTTGTCGGGGTGGCTATACGGGGGTAACGGGATTAGAGCGCCGAGATTTCCGCGCGGATCTGGTTGTCCAGATTCTGCACCCAGTTGTTGTAGTTCGGGTGAATGCGGCCATCCTCGTAGTCGAGGTTCGAGCTGTCCTTGTAGCGGATGCTGTACGCCCCGTCGCTGTAGGGGATCTCGACCACTGCAATATGGTCGCGCAGCGACAGCCGACCTTCGAGCAGGCCGGGCTCGGTTTCGCTCATCTGCCAGCCCAGTGCCGCGCCGGCATTGCGGATCGCCTGTTGCATCTGCTCAGCGTTCGGGCGCTCGCCGTGCACATCGGTGACTGTGGTGTCGCTGACATCATGCACCGGTGCGGTACCGCGGCAGCCCGCGAGTACGAGTACGCTGGCCACGAGCAGGATCAGCAGGAGTCTTGCAGACATTGGTGTCGTCCTTGATGGTGGATGATCACCTCGCAGTGTAGGCAGCGTGACCGCGAATTGCCATTCCCGCCCTGGAAAAAGGTTTGTGAATCCGACCCTTGCGGTGATTTTCAGGGTCTGCGCAGCAGTCCCAGGTGCCTCAATAGACCGAGCGGGTGCAGGCCACGTGCCAGCAGGCGCAGGGCGACCATCTGGATAATGCGCAGGGTGTCGGTGGCGGCCCGAAAATGGCTGGCGCGGTGCTGGTCCGGATAGATGCAGCGCACGGGCACCAGGGTGACCGGGAAGCCCAGGCGTTCGGCCTCGATCAGGGCCTCGCTCTCGAATACGAAGCTGCGGCGCGCGCCATGGGGTAGTTGCAGTTGCTGCAGCAGTGCTGCCGGATACAGACGAAAGCCGGACTGCGAATCGCGCAGGGGTTGCCCCGAGGCCCAGCCTATCCAGAAGTCGGCGGTGCGGTTGCCGAACAGGCGCAGAGGGGGCGTTGTTTCCCGGCCCTTGAGCCGTGCCCCGATCACCAGATGATGGGGATGAGCGTGCCCGGCGGCGATCAGGTTCGGGATCTCCGAGGCATCGTGCTGGCCGTCCGCATCCAGCGTGATGATGGCATCCGCTCCCTGTTCCAGGGCGTACTGCATGCCCGTCCACAGCGCGTTCGCCTTGCCACGGTTTTCCGGCAGCCGCAGGACTTCAATCACCCCGGGTTCGGTTGGGACGCGGTCGGCAGTGCCGTCTCGCGAGCCGTCGTCGACCACGATTACCCGGTCGACATGGGCTCGCGTGGCCGCGACGACCGCGGCGATCGTGGGGGCCTCGTTATGGGCCGGTATCAGTGCGTGGACGGCCGCCATCGTCTCGGGTCAGGCCAGCGCGCCATTGATGCCGATCACCTGGCCGGAGACATAGCCGGCCTGCTCGGAGGCCAGATACGCCACCAGTCCGGCGACCTCCTCGGGGCGTCCGGCGCGCTGCGCGGGCACCATGCGCCTGATCGTCTCGGCGTCGAAGCTGGACTCGCTCATCGCGGTCTCGATAATCCCCGGCGCGACCGCATTGGCCGTGATGCCGCGCGACCCGACCTCCTGCGCCAGCGAGCGGATGGCCCCGTGCAGTCCCGACTTGGCCGCGGCGTAGTTGGCCTGGCCGCGGTTGCCGACCACGCCGGCCACCGAGGAGATCGCAATCACGCGCCCCCAGCGGGTCGTGATCATCGGCAGCAGCAGTGGCTGGGCCACGTTATAGAACCCGTTCAGCGCGACATCGATCGGGCGGGCCCATTGTTCCGGGCTCATGCCGGCCAGCGGGGCGTCGTCGTGCACGCCCGCGTTGTGCACCAGGACCTGCACCGGCTGCGCAGCCGCGACGGGCTCCAGCTGCGCCCGCGCGGCATCGGCGTCGGTGATGTCGAAGACCAGGACATCCGCCTGACCGCCGTCGGAGTGAATCTGTTCGGCCAGATCCCAGGCGGGGCCCGGGTTGCGGTGTGCGTGCAGCAGGACCTCGCAGCCGCTATCGGCCAGAGCCCGCGCGATGGCCTGGCCGATGGCGCCGCTGGCGCCGGTGATCAGTGCGCGATGGCTCATGTCGGGGTGTCCTCGGTTTGCAGGATCACGGTCGCGCGCGCGGACAGGACGGGCTCGCCGTCGGCCGATACCTCGAGATCATAGATGGAGCTGTTGCGATCCGACATCACGCTGTGGGCTGTGATGTCGAGGTCCGCGTTCAGGTCGTCCAGCAGAGTCCGGTGCACGCGCAGGTTGCGGACCGCGGCCAGGAAGCCGGCCTTGGGTGGTCCGGCATCGGCCAGCAGGGCTCCATGCACGGCCATCGCCTGGGCGCCGTACTCCAGCGCCGACAGGGCCGGGAGCCCGGTGGTGTTGCGCAAGGGATTTTCGGGAGCGCGGTGGCTGATGGCGCGGCAACGGATCGCCTGTTCGTCCCATTCGACCACGGCCTCCAGCAGGCACATCGCGCCTGCATGCGGCAGCAGGCGGCAGATTGCCTCGTGGTTCAGTTGGGGGCTGGCGGCCTTCATGCGGGATCGTCCTGATCCGTTGTTAATGCGAGAGGCGAACCACCGGGAGATCAGGGCGTGACGCGGATCTCCAGTGATCGTCCCAGCGGCGCGGCAAGCGTAACATGACCGCCTTCGCCGCGCGCGAGCACCTCCAGCAGGGGCAGGGCGCGGGCGGCGGGGTTGGTGCCGCGCAGGGCCTCGAGTGAATCCTGGCGGCAGGGCGTGGGATCGCCGCCTTTTCCCAGCGCCAGCTCGAGTGTGGGCCGCCCGGCGCCCGCGGGACTCAGGCGCAGGCCGACGGCAAACGGCTCGGTGATGGGGCGTACACGCCGGAATGTGACCATGGATGCGACATCGTAGGCGGCCAGCAGGACGTCGCCACCCTCGGCCTGCAGTAGCGTGGCGGCCTCCAGCAGCCCTGCCGCCAGCGTCGCATTAAACCCGGAGATGGCCGTTGCCGGGGCCGGATTCGCGGTCGCGATCGACCAGTTGCCGGCAGGGGCGTTGTGGACCGAGTTGTGGAACTGCACGGGCGAGACCATGGGCTCCGCCTGTGTCAGGGCCTCGCAGATACGGTCGATGATATCCATATCTCCAGAGGACGAGGCGAACACCGAGCGCAGCTGGCTGCGGTCGCAGTCGGCCGTGGCCTCCTCCGCGACCTTCAGCGCCAGGCGAATCGTGTCCGTCGTGCGGCGGCGCTCGTTGGCCGGCAGCAGGGTGGTCGGCGGGATGGCCACCGGCGCCCGCTCATGGGGTTCCTGCCCGGCGAGGATGTGGCGCGCCGAGGCGAAATCGGCCAGCCCCGGGCCCAGCAGGCCGATGGCCGCAATACCAACCTTCATGCGGCCTCCAGCAGCAGGCTGCAGTTGTTGCCGCCAAAGCCGAATGCGTTCACCAGTACGTGCCGGATGTCGCGTTCCTCAGCGGCCCCTCGGGCGTCCAGTTCAAGCCCCGGGTCCAGGTGGTCGAGCCCCGCCGTAGCGGGCACGAAGCCCCGCTCCAGGCTGGCCAGTGCCTGCGCGACCCCGACGGCGCCGGCCGCCCCGAGGGTATGGCCGGTCAGGCCCTTGGTGCCGGTGGCGCGGCTCTTTGCGCCAAACAGGCGCGCCAGGGCGCGCGCCTCGGAGCGGTCGTTGGCCGGGGTCGCGGTGGCATGCATGAGCACATAGTCGATGGCCTCGGCGGACCGCTGTGCCCGCGCGAGGGCCTGCTCCATCGCGCGCGCTGCACCGAGTCCTTCCGGATGCGGGGCAGACATATGGTGGGCATCGCTGGATTCGCCGTGGCCGACCAGTCGAGGGCCGGCGGCGTGGCTGTCGGCCCTCTCCAGCAGGAAGAATCCGGCGGCCTCGCCGATCGAGATGCCGGCGCGTTCGGCATGCAGCGGGCGGCAGGGTCCCGGTGCCACGAGTTGCAGCGCGTTGAACCCGTGCAGCGTCATCCCGCAGAGGGTGTCGACACCGCCGACCACCGCGGCATCGCAGAGCCCGGCCGCAATAAAGCGTTCGGCATCGGCAAAGACCTTGGCGCTGGACGAGCAGGCCGTGGAGACCACCATCGCTGGTCCCCGCAGTCCGAGCCGGGTGCCGACGAAATCGGCCAGCGAGAACATATTCTGGGTGTGCTGGTAGTCGTAGTCCGGTGGCAGGTCCCCGGTGTCCGGGTCGCGGCGGTGGTAGGCCTGCTCCGTCGCGGCGATCCCCGAGGTGCTGGTCCCCATCAAGACCGCAATGCGTCCGGCACCGTAGCGTTCGCGCGCGATCTCGACGGCCTCGATGAAGCCATCCTGGCGCAGCCCCAGCTCGGCCAGCTGGTGGTTGCGGCACTGGAATGGGGCCAGGTGATCCGTCAGCACGATGTCCTCCACACCCGCCACGCGCCCGATGTGGGTGTCCAGCTGTACGGAGTTCAGGTCGCAGGCGCGCAGCCCGCTATGCCCTTTTTGCAGTGCGTCGGCATTGGCCTGGCGGCCAGTTCCGGTGGCGGCGGTCAGGGTGTGGGCGGAGATTACGAGTGGATTCATTCGGCGGGCTGCGATTGGCGGGACTGTTGGCGGTGGGGTCAGGGATTGTTAGTGCCTACTGTACGGCGCGACAGGGGGGGCTGCGCCAGAAGCGCGGCTGCGAGAAAGGAAAATACCACGCCCAACACCACGGTGAGCCCCATGGCCCGCAATACCGGAAGACTGGAAAGGGCCAGCAGGCCAAACACGGCCACGGTGGACAATGCGCAGATGCTGACCGAAGCGGCCGTGTTCTGCCGTGCCTTCAGGTCTCTCAGCGGACGGCTGAAAAATACGGCGTAGTCCAGGCACAGGCCAACGATCAGCAGCAGCGCGATCAGATGGAAAAGGGACAAGGGAATCCCGAGCAGGATCAGCGCAGCCACGGTCAGGACCAGCCCGCTCCCTACCGCGGTCAGGATGCGCAGGCTGCGCCCGGGGGCGCGGGTGACCAGCAGCAGCAACAGGGTGACGGCCACCACGCCGAGGGCCAGCCGCTCCAGTGCCTGATCGCGGAATCCGCTGACCAGGTCCTCCGAGGCGCGCAGGAAATCCACGTGCTGCACGCCCACATCGGCCAGGGCGGGCAGATCCGTCAGCGGTTCCCGCTGCAGCCATTGCCTCACCGCGGTCGCATCCTCCACGCCGCTCAGCCGCACCCAGGCCATCCAGTCGCCGCGGGCCTCGTCCGGCATCAGCAGGGTGCCTGTCGTCTGACGCAGCGGGCCTTCCGGCAGCGTCGCCGGTGTGAGCGGCTCCAGGTCGCGGGTCCGGGCCACATCCTCCAGAAAGGGTTCGAAGGCATCCGCGCGGAAACCCAGCCCGTTGACCGCGGTGTCCAGCCGCTCGCGCAGGGTGTCCGTGGCGGGCAGGGAACCCTGGCGTGCGCGCTGCAGTGCCTGGCTCGGCAGGGCCTGGGCCGCATGGTCGTAGGCGGTCAGCGCCCCCTGGTTGCGCAGATCTTCAAGGCCCGGGGTCAGTGCCTCGGCGGCCTGCAGCGCCCGTTCGGGGTCGGGTGCGGTGATCAGCAGGGCATGGCGGATATCCGGAAGCCCCAGGGCGTGGCGCAGTTCGCGGTCGCGGTCGATGTGTTCCTGCGGCACCGGGTGCAGTGCGCCCAGGTTGTCCTCCCAGGGGAACGGGTCGGCGCTGGCGATGACCACCAGCGCCCCCAGCACGGAGGCGGCCAGGATCCAGCGCGCCGTCACCGGAGGCTGTGTCAGGGCGGACGGTACCGGCAGGCGGGCCGGGGGTGCCCCGTCACGCTGCAGCGCCTGCGGCATCAGGCGGGGCAGTACCCAGCGCGTGGTGATCGCGGCCACGCCGACGCCGGTCAGCACGAACAGCCCGAGCTGGGCCATGCCGGAAAACCCCGTGATCGCCATCAGCGCATAGACCAGTACCGTGCTCCCGGCACCCAGGCCAATTGCCGGCCACAGCTCGCGCGCCACGCCGCGCATCCCGTCACTCGGGGGCTGCCGGCTGTGCGCGAACAGGTGCAATGGGTAGTCGAGCGCGATGCCCAGCACGGTAATGCCGAACGCCAGTGCGATCCCGTGCAGGTGGCCGAATACCACGGTCACGACCGCCGCCCCGGCCAGGATGCCGGTGGCCAGCGGAACGGCCGCGAGCCAGACCGGGTGGGGGTGGCGGAATACGACCAGCAGGAGTGTGGCCAGGGCCAGGCTGGCGGCCAGGCTGAAGGTGGTGATCTCGCCGCGGATGCGCCCGCGTGATTCGACCGCAATCACCGCGGGCCCCGCGACGAGCAGGTCCAGATCGTCCGTGTAGTCGGCAAAGGCCTCGTCCAGTGCCTTCAGGAGCGACTCCTGACCGTCCAGGTCCATGCCTTCGGCCGCGCTGTGCAGGACCAGCAGGGCCCGATCGCGCTCGGGGTCGACCCAGACGCCGTGGCTGTCGCGTTCGCCCCCGCCACCGGCCTGTCCCAACTGCTCGAGCACCACCAGTGATTCGCCCGTGGGGTCGCGGCCGATCAGTTCCCGGGGCATCAGCGGGGCGGCACTACTGAGGTCCTCCCGGCGTTCCCCGAGCCGGTCGCGCAGGGTGTCGACCGAGAAGCGCTCCGGGGTGACCTCGGGGCTCAGGAGATAGCGGTGCTCAAGCAGGAAATCCAGGGCGGGGTCATCCGGGTCGAGACGCCCGTTACGGATCTCCGCGACCGCGGGGTGGTCGCGCAGCGCCTGGACCAGATGGTCGCTGGCATCCGCGCGTGCCTGGCTGTTCCCGCCTTCGATGCCCAGCAGCAGGACCTGTCCGGCCGGGCCGCCCCCGGGGTCCAGCGCAATCCCGGTCTCGGTGACCGGCTCCGGGGTGAAGCCCTGGAGGTCGGTGACCAGTTCGCCCCGCCACAGCAGGATGCTGGCTGCCACCAGCAGCCCGATCAGCCAGAGTGCCGGTCCCGGTGACAGGGGGAAGCGATTCGGCACCAATCAGTCGCCGTCTTGCGGATCGAGCTGCATGCGGCTGTGGCGCCCTCCGGATTCCTCGGTGTCCAGACGCAGGAGGGCACCGCCCTCGCCCTGGAGGTCGAGTCCGAGGATCATGCGACGAAGGGCGCGGTCACGCGGGGTGAGTTCCAGCCTCCAGGCCTCCAGGTCGCCTTCGGTCTCGACCTCGAAGTGTTCTTCCAGTCCCTCGCGTTCCCCCTTGGCGAGGGAGCGGAACAAGGCGGCAAACGCGGCCAGGCCCGGCTGCTCGTCCAGGTCCACCTCGCGGCTGGAGCCTCGGCGCTCCACGATCACTTCGCGCCCCTCGATCCGCACGCGTTCGCCGCCGTCGCCATCCATCCGGCGCTCCAGGGTGTCCGGTGGCTCGAACACCAGCGTGCCGGTCCGGGTCTCCGGGAATTCGAGCAGGGGGTCCTGGCGGGTTTCGCGAAAGTCGATACGTGAAGGCGGATTGTCGGCCAGTGCCTCCAGGATCTGGTCCAGTGTGTCGCCGGAGGTCTCCGCCTGTGCGAACAGCGGGCAAGTCAGCAGGAGCACCGCCAGGGCCAGTGCCCGGACCCCGGGCAGTTGCCGGAAGCAAGGCTTAGCGAGACGAGTCATTCCAGAAATCATAGAAGTTGAACCAGTTGTACGGGGCCTCGCGCACGCGTGCCTCGAGGCGATCGGCGTAGCGTTGCACCCATTTGGCCAGGGCCTCTTCGCGTCGGCCGCGGGGCGCCTCGATGACGTCGGCAAAGCGTTCAAAGACGATATCGTAGCGATTGCCGCCGCGATAGAGGCCGAAGCACAGGATGACCGGGACCTTCAGAACGGCGGCCATTAGCAGGGGGCCCTGGGGAAAAAAGGCCCGTCCCCCGAGGAAACGACATTCGACCATCTTGTCGCTCTCGGCCACGCGATCGGCCAGGGTGGCCACAATCCCCCCTTGTTCCAGGCAGTCGCGTGCGTGCAGCAGGGTCTCGGTATCGCCCAGGGGGATGACCGTCGCGGCGATCTCGGGGTTGAGCGCCTCCAGCAGTTGGGTGATGCGCTGATTGTGATTGCGGTACATCAGCACGCGAACGGGAAAGTCGTTTTTGCCGACCGCGAGTACCCGCAGGGCTTCGAAACTGCCCAGGTGTGCCCCCAGCAGCAGGGCCCCGTGGCCACTTTCGACATGTTCGAGGAAGATCTCGCGATCGTGAACCTGAAGATCCAGGCACTCGTCCTTGCCGGCCAGCAGGAAGACGCGGTCCAGGATCACGGCCGCGAAGCTGTGGAAGTGCCGGGCAATCTCGCGCAGGCGCGGTTCGCGTCCGAGCACGCGGCGCAGGTAGTCCCGGCTGGACCCCCGGGACTTGGGAGCGAACAGAAGAAAATAGGCGGTTATCGGGTACAGCAGTACGCGCCCGGCCGGTCGCCCGAGATGCAAGGCAACCCACAAGATGATGCGCAGCGCCAGGGGGGGCCCTCGCTCCCCCTGGCTGAACCACCCCCGGCTCACGCCGGTTGTCCGGCGTCGTGCAGTTTCAGTTGCCCGCTACACAGGAGTTCGGGGGGCTCCGTACCGTCGCGGATAACGCGGAATGCGCGCAGGCCGCTGGTACCAGGGGGGTCAATCTCCACCCGGAAATCGACCTCCGGGAGCAATGGCGCCAGGAACTTGGCCCGTGGCAGGGCGGCCACCGGCCCCAGGCCGCTTGCGCGCGCGACGGCGACCACTGTGTCCAGGATGACCACGCCCGGTACGACCGGCTGACCGGGGAAATGCCCGGGCAGTGAGGGGTGGCTGGCCGGGATGCGGCGCGTGGCAATGATTGGGGCCATTGTTCAGGCGCACTGACCGTGCTGATCCAGCAGGTCCAGCAGGACCTGGCGCGGGAGCTTGCCCGTCGCGCTGCGGGGGAGGGCATCCACCATCACCAGGGGGCGCGGAAGGAACAGCGGGTCCGTGGTTTCGGCCAGGGCCGCCAGGATCTCGGCCTCGGAGCGCTCCGGGGCGACCACGATCGCAGCCAGACGGGCAGTCCCGCTGTCCTGTCCGGGGTTGGGCGGGATGAACACGCCGTCCAGTACGCCGGGGATGGCGTTCAGGCGCCGGTTCAGCTCGGCAAGAGAGGCGCGCTTGCCGGCGATATTAAGCTGATCCGCCAGGCGCCCGCGCATGCGGAAGCGCCGGGCATCTTCCCGTTCGATGCGGTCGGGCAGGGGGACTGGTGCCGGGTGCTGGGGCCCCTGTACTGCCACCCGGTCGCTGTCCTGGGTTGTCAGGGCAATCCCGTCATAGACCGTCCACAGGGGCTCCCGGGCCGTCTCGCGGCTGGCGATGGCCCCGGCCTCGGTGCAGCCGTAGATCTCGCGGACGGTCGTGCCAAACAGTGTTTCCGCGGCCCGTGCCCGGTCTTGTTCCAGTGGGGCGGTGGCGCTGAGGATGCGCGCCGCTCTGGGCCAGGTCAGCCCCGCCCGCAGGCAGGCGTCCAGGTGAAACGGGGTCGTGACGAGGTTTGCCGGGGCATGCTCGGCCAGGGCCTGGCGGATATCGTCCGGGAAGAACGGGCGCTCGGCCAGCAGCGTGCAGGGGCCGAGCAGGGCATACAGCACCGTGGACTCCAGGCCGTACATGTGTTGTGCGGGGACCGTTCCCACCAGTGTTCCCCCGTCGGCATCCAGTCCGAAGCGGCGCAGGGCCTGTGCGGTCACGACGTGAAGGCTGTTCCAGCTCCTGCTGTGGGCAGTGGGCTGTCCGGTGCTGCCCGAGGTATAGGCATGCACCGCCATCTGATTCGACGGGATCTCGGGGGTCGCACCCGCATTGTGGGCGTGCCCTGTCCCGTCCGCGGTGACGGGAATGACGGGGATGGTGACACTGAGGTCGCGCTCGTCCACCAGTGCGTGCGCGCCGGGATGACGCTCGGCGATCTCGCTCAGGGTTGTCCGGGCGCGGTTCGGGGGGAGGATGTTAGTGCCCCCGCGCAGCAGGATCGCGGCAAACGCGACGGCAAAGCGATAGCGATCCTCGCACAGGTTGAAGTGGGCTCCACCGGCCGGGATTCGCCGGGCGAGGGCGCGGACATCCGCCAGAAACGCGGTCCGCGAGACACAGCGTCCTGCCACCCAGGCCAGTGGCGTTGGGTGGTCGGCAATCAGCGCTTGCGTGTTCGAGTCCCTCATCGTTGTCTCAGGATGTGGCGGTGGTCGGCGCGTGCCAGCGCGGCGAGGTAGGGCAGGAAACCCGCCCGTGGTTCGTCGCACAGGAGCCAGCGCCGTAACGGATATTCCAGCATGAACAGCGCCGCCAGGAACAGATAGTTGATCCCATTTGCGAACAAGGCCCAGGTGGTGGTGGATACCGCCACCGCCAGTACCGCCGACAACAGGGCGAGTCCACCGCACAGCAGGGCCCAGGCGGCCGTCAGCCGCCGCGTATAGCGATGCACCGGCGTGCTGTCGGAGGCGCCCATGGCCAGCGCATACCGGGTGATCAGGGGTGTGGAACCCGGGCGCAGAGAGCGGGCAAACAGCCATGCCAAGCCCCCCTGGATAAGCACCGGTACTGCATAGATCAGCCATTTTCCGGCCGGCTCGGTACCCAGAAGCAACACTAGCACGGCCAGCACCAGGGCTATCACCCCCCGGCCGAGCACGGGCAGGGCCGGCCAGGCGAGGACCAGTATGAGCAGCGCCAGCCACGCCAGTGGCAGTCGCGGCAGCTCCAGGAAGCTGCCCGCGATCACGGCCACCGGGTAGCCCAGGGCTACCACGGCGGCGATCCGGGTACTCACGACGTGGCTCGGTGCGCCTCGATATGGGCGGTCAGGGCCCGCAAGGATGCGAAGATCTGGCGGTTGTTCTCGTCATCGGAGCGGATCTGCACGCCATAGGCACGCGAGATGGCCAGCGCCAGCTCCAGTGCATCGATCGAGTCCAGCCCAAGCCCCTCGCGGAACAAGGGGGCCTCCGGCTCGATGTCCTCGGGGCTGACCTCTTCGAGATTCAGACTGTCGACGATCAGCCTGGCGACTTCCTGTTCCATTGCGGTTTGTGCTGCCACGTCTCTCCCCTAAATAGCGGCGTAATCCGAAATCGGCTCTCCCTGTGCGAAGGTGCTGGGCTTCCCGCGCACCTTCCAGCCCGGGGCCGATGATACGCAACCCCAAGGGGGCGTGGTACCCTCCAAATGCAGGGAACAAGCGGTTTTGCGGGGCGGGCCGGCAGAGTGGGCGCTCTCATGGGATGAGACGACTCGGCCGCCAGCGAGCCGCCAGGGGGGGGGATATGGGGGGCAAGTCGTGATCGGCGGCCGAGTAGGACTGCGGCGCGTCGGGCCGGATGGGCTGCTGACGTTTGGGTTGTCCAATCTGGTCATTGTGCTGACGGCGGGGCTTAGCTGGCTCGCGCTGTGGGGTCGCATGCAGCTCTGGGTGCGCGGTCTGCACTGTCCGGGGCGGGCACCCTGGATCATTGTCCTGGGGCAGCAGTTACAAGAGGGGCGTCCTGGGCCGGGTTACCGGCTGCGCCTGTTGCGGGCCCTGCGCTTGCTGCGGCGCGACCCGGAGGCCCGCGTTCTGCTGTTGGGGGGGTATACCTCGCCGGAGGGGCCCAGCGAGTCAGCCGCAGGGGCGGCCTTCCTGCGCCAGCGCGGCATCCGGGCCTCTCGCATCTTCTGTGAAGAGGACTCGCGGCACACCCTGGAGAACCTGCAAAACGCCCGCGACCTGCTCGCCCAGCGTACCGGCGGCAGCCTGCCGAGCTGCGTGCTCGTGACCAGTCGCTTCCATCTGCCCCGGGCGGTGGCCATCGCGCGCGGGGTGGGACTCGAGGTCTGTCCCTGCCCTGCCGAGCACTCGCCGCGAGTGCCGCAGCTGCGGCTGGCACGCGAGATCTGGATGTTGCACTGGTACCACACCGGGCGGCTGTTCGCCCGGCTGATCCGCCATCAGGGGATGCTCGACCGGATCAGCTGACCCGCCCTTTGCAGTAGCGGTCGCAGCCGCTACATCGCGCGGATGCGTTCGCGCTGGGCGGCGAGCTGGTCGCGGGTGGCCTGCATCTCGGCGACGCGGTCGCGTTCCTTCTGCACGACCTCGGCCGGGGCGCGGTCGACGAAGCTCGCGTTGGCAAGGCGCTTTTCGCTCTGCTCGAGGTTCTTGTCGAGCTTGCCGATCTCCTTGTCCAGGCGGGCCAGCTCGGCATCCTTGTCGATCAGCCCGGCCAGCGGGATCAGCAGCTGCATCTCGTCGACTAGGGCCATCGCCGATTCCGGGGCCTCGTCGGCGGCGTCCAGCCAGGTGACGCTCTCGGGTTTCGCGAGGAACTCCAGCAGGCCGCGGTGGCGCGTGTAGCGCTCCTGGTCGGCCTCGCTCCAGTTCTTCACCAGCACCGGCAGCGGCTTGCCCGGGGCGATGTCCATCTCCGCGCGGATGCGGCGCAGCCCGGTGATGAAGTCCTTGACCCAGTCGAGCTCGGCGGTGGCGGTGGCGTCATTCGGGAAGCCGTCCTGCGCCGGCCAGCGGCACTGCACCAGGAACTCGATGTCATCGCCGATCCCCGCATGCGGCTTTACATTGGTCCAGATCGACTCGGTGATGAACGGCATAACCGGGTGCAGCAGGCGCAACAGGGCCTCGAGCACAGTGACCAGCGTATTGCGCGTGGCGCGCTTGACTGCATCCGGGGTGGTGTCGTCGTTCAGTACCGGCTTGGTCAGCTCCAGGTACCAGTCGCAGTAGTCGTGCCAGGTGAATTCGTACAGCGTCTGCGCGGCGAGGTCGAAGCGGTAGGCATCGAGCTGCTGCGTGGCGGTCGCGGCGGTGGCGGCCAGGCGGTCGAGGATCCAGCGATCGGCCAGGGTGCGGTGTTCCGCCGTGTCGGTGGCCGCCGAGCAGTCGTGGCCCTCGACGTTCATCAGCACGAAGCGCGAGGCGTTCCACAGCTTGTTGCAGAAGTTGCGGTAGCCCTCGATGCGGCCGAGGTCGAACTTGATGTCGCGCCCGGTGGTGGCCAGCGCCGCGAGGGTGAAGCGCAGGGCATCGGTGCCGAACGCGGGGAAGCCGTCGGGGAAGGCCTTGCGCGTGGTCTTCTCGATCTTCGCGGCCATCTGCGGCTGCATCAGGCCCTGGGTGCGCTTGGCCACCAGGTCGTCGGCGCTGATGCCGTCGATCAGGTCAATCGGATCGATCACGTTGCCCTTGGACTTGGACATCTTTTGGCCTTCCGAGTCACGGATCAGGCCGGTGACGTAGACCTCGCGGAAGGGCACGTCGCCCATGAAGTGCTCGCCCATCATGATCATGCGGGCGACCCAGAAGAAGATGATATCGAAGCCGGTGACCAGCACGCTGGTCGGGTAGAAGTCGCGCAGCTCCGGCGTCTGTTCCGGCCAGCCGAGGGTGGAGAACGGCCACAGCGCGGAGGAGAACCAGGTGTCCAGCACGTCGTCGTCCTGGGTCAGCACCACATCGGCCGCCAGGTCGTGCTTGTCGCGCACCTCGTCCTCGGAACGGCCCACAAAGACATTGCCATCGCTGTCGTACCAGGCCGGGATGCGGTGGCCCCACCAGATCTGGCGCGAGATGCACCAGTCCTCGATGTTGCGCATCCACTCGAAGTAGGTCTTCGACCAGTTCTCCGGCACGAAGCGGATGCGGCCATCCTCCACCGCCTTGATCGCCGGCTCGGCCAGCGGGCCGGCCTTCACGTACCACTGGTCGGTCAGGTACGGCTCGACTACGGTGCCGGAGCGGTCGCCGCGCGGGACCATCAGCTTGTGGTCGTCGATCTTCTCCAGCAGCCCCAGGGCGTCCAGGTCGTCGACGACCTTCTGCCGCGCCTGGTAGCGGTCCAGGCCGCGATAGGCCTCGGGTACGTTGTCGTTCAGGCAGGCGTCGATGGTCAGGATGTTGATCACCGGCAGGTCGTGGCGCTGGCCCATCGCGTAGTCGTTGAAGTCGTGCGCCGGGGTGATCTTCACGCAGCCGGAGCCGAACTCGGCCTCGACGTAGTCGTCGGCGATGATCGGGATCTCGCGCCCGACCAGCGGCAGCTTGATCGTCTGGCCAATCAGGTGCCGGTAGCGCTCGTCCTCCGGGTGCACCGCGACGGCGGTATCGCCCAGCATGGTCTCCGGGCGCGTGGTGGCCACGGTCAGGTGCCCGGAGCCGTCGGCCAGCGGATAGCGGAAGTGCCACAGGTGGCCGTTCTCCTCCTCCGACAGCACCTCCAGGTCGGACAGCGCGGTGTGCAGCACCGGGTCCCAGTTGACCAGGCGCTTGCCGCGGTAGATCAGGCCCTCTTCATGCAGGCGCACGAAGACCTCGCGCACCGCCGCGGACAGCCCGTCGTCCATGGTGAAGCGCTCGCGCGACCAGTCCACCGAGTCGCCCAGGCGACGCATCTGGCGGGTGATGGTGCCGCCGGACTGGTCCTTCCAGTCCCAGACCGCCTCGAGAAACTTCTCGCGTCCGAGGTCGTGGCGGCCCTTGCCGTCGGCGGCGAGCTGGCGCTCGACCACCATCTGGGTGGCGATCCCGGCATGGTCGGTGCCGCCCTGCCACAGGGTGCGGTCGCCGTGCATGCGCCGATAGCGGATCAGGGTATCCATCAGCGTGTGCTGGAACGCGTGCCCCATATGCAGCGTTCCGGTCACGTTCGGCGGCGGCAGGAGGATGCAGTAGCTGGCCTCGCCCGACTCCGGCGGCGCGAAGATGTTCGCGGCCTCCCAGCGTTCGTACTGGGTCTGCTCGATGCTCTTGGGGTCGAAGCTTTTGTCCATGATCGCGGGCGCGCTCGGGTCGGAATGGGCGAAAGCCGCGCATTATAACGGCGCGGCGCGTGCGCCGCCCGGTGCCCGCATTGGGGCGTTCGCCTGCACTGTTGTGGCTAGGCCTGGTTCGGCCTCGGGTGTTTACGTGCCTTCGTCCGGCCGCCTGCCTGCGCTGTCTCGGCAGCGCGCCCCGAGTTACTTCTTTGCTCGTGCAAAGAAGTAACCAAGAAACACGCCCGGGATTCGCCCGGGAACCTTGCTCCGGACGCGTCAGGCCGGCGGCGCTGAAACTCGCTACGCTCAGACAGTCAGCGCCTTCTCCCGGCCTGTCACGCCCTCCACAAGGGGCTCATATCGGGAGGGAAGGTCAAAACCGACGGTGTTCCCGCACCTGTCATGAGCCCAAGGCTGTAGGGTGCGTTGAGCGCAGCGAAACGCACCATGCCAACGTCGGGGCAACCCTGATGCGATTCGCTGCGCTCATCAGCATCCTACCTGCGCCCTGGCGCCCGCTCGCGGGCGCGGCACGCCAGGGCCGTAGGCCGCGCGTGCCAAGATGTTGGAACATCTTGCCTCCATCCACTCGCACGAACCTCTGGATCGCCGTTGTCTTGACCTTCTCCCCCCGTATGAAGCCCCTTGCGGAAGGGTCCTCGGGACGGACGATTCAAAATAGAAACGGGGGCGCTGACTGTCTGAGCGAAGCGAGTTTCAGCGCCGCCGGCCCGAGGGCCCTGGAGCAAGGTCCCCGGGCGGAATCCGGGTGCCCTTCTTTGGGTACTTTC
Source organism: Thioalkalivibrio sp. ALJ15 (assembly GCF_000383695.1). Classification (NCBI taxonomy): domain Bacteria; kingdom Pseudomonadati; phylum Pseudomonadota; class Gammaproteobacteria; order Chromatiales; family Ectothiorhodospiraceae; genus Thioalkalivibrio; species Thioalkalivibrio sp. ALJ15. The sequence continues at coordinate 605,925 of NZ_KB912057.1, read as the reverse complement.
TTGGGCAAGCAAGAAAGTACCTCGGGGTGCGCTGCCGAGACAGCGCTTGGCAGGCGGCCGGACGAAGGCACTCGGAACACCCGAGGCCGAACCAGGCCCAGCCTGAAAGCGGTGAGAGCTTGGCTCAGGTGGTGGCGAGCCGGTGGAGCAGCTCGCGATAGCCGGTGCGGTAGTCGGGGTAGCGCAGGCGATACCCGCTGGCATGCAGTCGCCCGTTGCGGCAGCGCTTGCCGCGGACGTCGCCGGCCGGCATCGGCGGCGTCCCCGGCGGATCGAGCTCCATCTCCTGCGCCAGCCAGCCGAGCAGCTCGTGGCGCAGGGCCGGTTCGTCATCGACGCCCAGATAAAGCGGCTCGGGGTCGTCCAGATGAAACAGGTGGGTCAGCAGGCCCACGCAGTCCTCACGGTGGATGCGGTTGGTCCAGACCGGTGCTTCGTGCTGGCCACGCACGCCCTCGCGGACCTTGCGCAGGTGGTACTCGCGCCCCGGACCATAGATGCCGCCAAAGCGCACGACCACGCCGGCAAACGGGCTGTCGGCCAGCAACTGCTCGGCCTCCAGCAGGCAGTGCCCGGAGAAACGGGTGGGCTCGGCCGGGCTGGTCTCGTCCACCCAGCGCCCGTCGTCGGCGCCAAAGACCGAGGTGCTGGAGACGAACACGATGCGGCGCGGATTTTGTTTGGCCTGCTCCAGAGCGGCCAGAGTGTTGCGCAGGCCGTCGACATAGGCGCGGCGGTACGCGGCCTCGGTGAACTCGCCCGGGGTGGCGATGAAATAGACGGTGTCCAGAGCCGCGGGGAGCGGCGGCAGCGCGTCCGCGCGGGCGAAGTCGCCGGCCAGCGGCTGGATCGGTTCCGGGATGCGCTCTGGCTGACGGCGCAGGCCCCAGACCGCGTGCCCGGCTGCGGCGAGCTGTTCTCCGACGCCGCCGCCGAGATCGCCGCAGCCCATGATCAGGATGTTGGCCATGAATCAGTATCTCTCTGGGTGCTTTCGCAACCTAACGTTTCGGCGTACGGAAGACCAGTCCCAAAGTATGGGTTCGACCCGGGGCAATGGCTCGGGCATGCTGGCGGCGACGTCGATCAGGGGAGGTATCGCTTGGGCAAGGCCAGCCGCAGGAAGGGGAATATATGCGCCTGTGGATCCGGGCTGGACCGGGCGGCCTGCTGCGGGCAGTACCTGGACGGCGCGGCTGCGGCCCCGACGGCGCAGGCGCTGATGCGCTCGCGCTATGCCGCCTTCGTGGAGGGGCGCGAGGACTATCTGCTGGCCACCTGGGCCGCCGCGACGCGACCGGAATCCCTGGTGCTGGAGCCGGGCCAGCGCTGGCTCGGTCTGGCGATCCGCGCGACCGAGGCGGGCGGGCCGGAGGATCAGGAGGGCTGGGTCGAGTTCGTCGCCCGCTCGCGGGTACGCGGCCAGGGGGTGCGCCTGCACGAGCGCAGCCGCTTTCGCCGCGAGGACGGGCGCTGGGTCTATGTGGACGGCGAGTTCCCGGGCGCATGATCGATGGGGATCGCCCAGCCGGTTCGCCGGTGGATACGGCACTGCTGGAGCGGGTGCTGGAGGCGCTGCGCGGACATCCGTGCGGATGTACGGAGCATGCGCTGATTGCGCAGCTGCGCGATCTGGAAGTGGAGCCGTTCGCCGCGGCGCGCCTGCAGGAGCCGTTGAGCCTGTTCCAGACCCACTTTGTGCTGTTCCACTGTCTTTACCGGCTGCGCGACATGCTCGCGGGGCAGGGCGAGTGGCTGCGTATCCATTGCCTGGATATCGGGATCGAGCCGCTACAGGCGGCGGACATGGGGTCGGACCTGCCGGCGCGGGGTGATCCACTGCGGGCCTACTACCTGGATCTGACGCGGCTGGAGGGGATGGATGCGGCCGCGGTGGAGGCGCTACTGGGCGAGTTCTGGGCGCATCTGGCGCGTGACGAGCGGCGCGAGCAGGCGCTCGAGGTGCTGGGGCTGGAGGATCCGGTTGATGCGGCGGCGATCCGGCAGCAGTACCGGCGTCTGGCGCAGCGTCACCACCCCGACCGGGGTGGTGACACAGCCGTCCTGCAGCGGATCAACGCGGCCCGCTGGGTGCTGCTGGCTCAGGGCAGTTAGTCGTCCGAGTCGGACATCGTGGTCACGAAGGCCTGTTCCACGGTGAAGTTGCCGACCCCCTTGTAGTTGGTCTGGGTCCAGCCGTGGTCGACCAGCCACTCGCTCATCTCGCGGTTCATCGCCGGATTGCCGCAGAGCATCACGCGGTCGTGCTCCGGATCCGCCGGGGGCAGGTTCAGGATCTGAAACAGCTCGCCGGAGCGGAACATGTCGGCGCCGCGCTGGTTGTTGTCGTACGGCTGCTGCGCGATCGGGCAGGCGAAGTCGTGGTTCTCGCGGGTCACCGTCGGCACGTAGCGCAAGCGATTGCTGATGCGCGACTCGATCTCCTGGCGGTAGGCCAGCTCCTCGACGGTGCGCACGCTGTGCACCAGTACCGCGTTCTCGAAGTGCTCGAACAGCTCCGGGCTGCGGATCAGCGAGATGAACGGGGCCAGACCCGTGCCGGTGGCCAGCATGTACAGGGTCCGCCCGGGCTGCACGTAGTCGAAGGTCAGTGAACCGGTGACCTTGGTGTTGATCCAGATCGAGTCGCCGGGGCCGACCTGGGCCAGGCGACTGGTCAGCGCGCCGTCGGGAACGTGGATGCTCAGGAACTCCAGTTCCTCGGCCTCGGGTTCGGAGACGATCGAGTAGGCGCGCGGGATCAGTTTGCCCTCGGGGCGCAGACCCAGCGTGACGAACTGCCCGTTCTTGAACTGCAGGCCTTCGGGGCGCGTGGTCTTGAAGCTGAAGGTCTTGTCCGACCAGCGATGGGTCGAGGTGATCTGTTCTTCCGAATACGGCATGGGGTCCCACGGTTGATCAGTTGAGATGGGCCGCACGCTAACAGCTTGCCGCTGGCAAGGCGAAAGCGTCGGCTATCTCAAGGGTTGAGGCGCGCGAGCCGGGATTCAAGCCTGATCAGCGGCCGGCAATTTCCGCGAGGTAGTCGGCCAGCGGAATCGGCCTGGCCAGGTGATAGCCCTGGACGAAGTCGAGCCCGATCTCGCGCAGGTGGTGCATGGTCTCCTCGGATTCCACGCACTCGGCGATGGTGCGCAGCCCGAGCACATGGCCGACGCGGTGGATCGCGGTGACCATCGCCGCATCGACCGCGTTGGTCGCGATGTCGCGCACGAAACTGCCGTCCACCTTGAGGAAGTCGACCGGCAGGTTCTTCAGGTAGCCGAACGAGGACAGCCCGCTGCCGAAGTCGTCCAGGGAGAAGCGGCAGCCCATGTAGCGCAGTGCGCGGATCAGGCCCTGTGCGCGGTCGTGATGACTGATCGCGGCGGTCTCGGTGATCTCGAAAATGATCTGCTGCGCCTGAATGCGGAACTGGCTCATGCGGCTGGTGATGAATTCGAGCATCCCGTCCTGCGCCAGCGACTGCCCGGACAGATTGATCGACACCACGACTGGGGCATGATCCGGGTTCTGGTCCCGGTGATCGGCCAGCTGGCGGAACACGAGTTCGACCACATGGCGATCGATCTCGGGCATCAGGTGGTAGCGTTCGGCAGCCGGGATAAAGGCGCCCGGGGTGATCAGGGTTCCGTCTTCCCCGTGCAGGCGCAGCAGGATCTCGACATGGTCCAGCGGCAGATCGGCGCCGTTCAGGGGCTTGACCGGCTGGGCATAGGCGACAAAACGGGCATCCTCCAGGGCCGCACGCAGACGGCCGACCCATTCCATCTCGCCATGGCGTCGGCGCAGGATCTGGTCGGAGGGCTTCCAGGTATAGAGCCGGTTGCGCCCGAGATCCTTGGCCACGTAGCAAGCGGAATCCGCCTGGCTGAGGACCTCCGGAAGGTTCCGGCCAGGGCCCTCGATCGGGACCAGGCCGATGCTCATGCCCACATCAAAGCGGCGGCCCTCCCAGGAGAAACGCAGTCCCTGGGCGGTGGCCAGTAGTTTCTTGCCGATGGCCTCCGCGCGTTCCACCGGGCAATGCGTCAGTAGCAGGCCGAACTCGTCACCACCGAGACGCGCCAGGGTGTCGCTGTCGCGAATATGGGCGGGCAGCAGGTCGGCCAGTTCGCGCAGTAGCGCGTCCCCGGCCTGATGGCCGCAGGTATCGTTGATGATCTTGAACTGGTCCAGGTCCATATAGAACAGCGCGTGGGGCGTGTCGCCCTCCTCCAGGGTGCGCAGGGCCTCGTCCAGGCGCCGTTCGAACTCGCGGCGGTTGCACAGGCCGGTGAGCTCGTCGTGGGTGGCCTGGTGGTTCAGTTGCTGGGTCATGCGCCACAGCTCGGTGTGGTCATGCAGCACGACCACGACCCCCTCGCTGTGGTGGTCCGGTCGCCGCAGGGGCGAGACCAGCAGGCGGACCACGCGGGCCGCACCGTCCGGGCGGCGCAGCACGCGCTCCGGCGACTCCAGCGTCATACCCGTCTCCAGGCACTGCGTGACCGGGTTCATGACCCGGTGGCCGGTATGCGTGTCCTCGAGCTCCAGCACCTCGTCGAGACGCTGGCCCTGGACCGCCGTGGCGTCCACGCCCAGCAGGTCGCGCGCCGACGGGTTGAGATAGGTCAGGCGCCCGGTGGTGTCCGCGGTCAGCACGCCGTCGCTGATGGAGTGCAGCGTGGTCAGGAGTCGGTCGCGCTCCGAGGCCGTGGTCGCCTCGGCCGCGCGCAGCGATGTGATGTCCCAGGCGACGCCGAGCACGCCCGGCTGAAGTGACTGGGCAATCTCCGACGGCATCCATGAGATGGAGAAGTGGCTGTCGCCGACCTTGACCTCGGTTTGAAAGCGCTCTCCGGCGAGTGCGCGATCGATTGCAGACAGGATGGCCGGGTGGTCGGCGTACAGCCGGCGTGCGTCCTGCCCGACGACCTCGCCGGGTTGCAGCCCCAGGCTGTGCAGTGCAGCCCCCTCGGACAGGGTGAAAACACCATCCGGCCCCAGCCCGAACAGGATCAGCGGCGCGTGGCGGATCGTGGCCGAGAGCTGGGTCTCCAGCTCGTGCAGGGCCTGCTCGGATTGCTGCTGTCGGGTGATGTCGCGGACCGTAGTCAGGACCTCGATATCCTCCCCGGTATGAATCGCGTTGATATTGATCTCGGCTGGAAATTCGCCCCCGTCTCGTCGGCGGTAGCGCGTTTCAAAGCGGGCCGGCAGGCGCTCGTCGGGCTGGCCGTGCGCATGGTCGACGTCGGCTTGCGTGGCCTCGAGGTCGATCGCGGTGATGTGGATGCCGTCGGTCAGTTCGCCTTGGGCGTAGCCGAGCAGGCGCGATGCGGCCTGGTTTGCCGCGACGACATGGCCCGCTCGATTGAGCACCAGCTGCGCCTCCGGTGCCTGGTCAAACAGGCGCTGAAAGCGGGTGCTGTCCGGATGATCGGGCATGGCGACAGGATGAGTCCTTTCGTAGGGTGCCGGGGTCGCAAGTGGGTCCGCTCCCGAGTGTCACCTGTCGCGTGGGTGCTGGCAAGCGCTGGTCGCCGGTTATTGTCCGGGGGCCTGTGTGAGACGGGAGGTGTGGTCCGCGGGCGGCGATGACGCGGGACTGCGCAATCGTTCGAGGGCCCAGCCGACGTGTTCGCGTACCAGGGTGGAGGGGTGGTCGGCGCGGGCGCGAAGGGCCGTCTCGGCCTCCGCGGAGGCTGGGCCATTGCCCAGGGCGATCGCTAGGTTGCGCAGCCACTGCTCGTGGCCGATACGGCGGATGGCCATGCCCTCGGTGCGTTGCAGGAAGGTGATCTCGTCCCAGCCGAACAGTTCCACCAGACTAGCGGCATCCAGTCCGTGGCGGGCGACGAAGTCGGGTTCCGCGGAGACCTCGGCAAAGCGGTTCCACGGGCAGATCAGCTGGCAGTCGTCGCAGCCGTAGATGCGGTTGCCGATCAGCGGGCGCAGCTCTTCGGGGATCGACCCCTTCAGTTCGATGGTTAGATAGGAGATGCAGCGCCGGGCATCCAGGTCGTAGGGCCCGCGAAAGGCCTGCGTCGGGCAGATGTCGAGGCAAGCGGTACACGCCCCGCAGTGTTCGCCGACCGGGCCGTCCATCGGTAGCGGCAGGTCCGTAAACAGCTCGCCGAGAAAGAACCAGGACCCGCTCTCGCGGGCGAGCAGGTTGGTGTTCTTGCCGATCCAGCCGAGCCCGGCGCGGGCGGCCAGGGCCTTTTCCAGAATGGGGGCGCTGTCGGTGAAGGCACGATAGCCGTGCGGTCCTGCCGCGGCCTCGATGCGCCGGCCCAGCTCGGTCAGGCGCTTGCGGATCAGCTTGTGGTAGTCGCGGCCGAGGGCGTAGCGGGAGACGTAGGCGCGGTCCCGTTCGGCCAGCTGGATCGCCGGGCGCCGGGTGTGCGGCGGGAAGTAATCCATGCGCACGCTGATCACGCGCTGTACGCCCGGCATCAGTTGTGCGGGGTCGTGGCGCAGTGCGGCGCGTTCGGTCATCCAGCCCATCTCGCCGTGCGAGCCTTTCTGCAGCCAGCGGTCCAGGTGCTGGCGGTCCGCCTCCGGGACTGTGGCCGGCGCGATGCGCAGGGCCTGGAAGCCCAGCTCGCGGCCCCAGGCCCGAATCTGTTCGGCCAGTGCGTCACATTGGCGTGGATCGAGAGGCTCAGGCACGATTTCGATAATCATACGATCGGGGCAATAAACGTGAATGATGGACCCGGGGCGATCCCCCTGACCAGCGCGCTTTACGACAGCGAGGGCATGCGGGCCCTGGATGCGGCCGGCATGGCCCTGCCGGAGATCGCGCCCGGGGAGTTGATGGAGCGGGCCGGGGCGGCCCTGCTGGCGGCCGTCAGGGCCCACTGGCCCGAGGTGCGCCGGCTCGGCATCCTCTGCGGCCCCGGCAACAACGGGGGCGATGGTTATGTGCTGGCGCGACTGGCGGCACAGGCCGGCCTCGATGTGCGGCTCCATGGCGGCCCATCGCGCGCGCGCCCGCAGTCGGACGGCCGTCAGGCGCATCGACGCTGGATCGAGCACGGGGGGGCGATGGCGCCGCTCGAGGCCTTCGACCCGGCGGACGCCGAGCTGTGGGTCGACTGCCTGTTCGGTATCGGGCTGGAGCGCCCGCTGCACGATGCCTATGGCGAGGTGGTTGAACGCCTGAATGCCTCCGGGCGGCCCGTGCTGGCCGCGGACATCCCCTCGGGCGTCAATGCCGATACCGGCGCGGTGCCGGGACCCGCGGTGCGCGCCCGGCATACCGTGACCATGATTGCCGACAAGCTGGGGCTGCACACCGGCGCGGGCGTGGACTACGCGGGCACCGTCGAGGTGGCGCGGCTGGATTTGCCCGAGCAGATTGCCCGGGGCGTGATGCCGCGGGCCCGGCATCTGGGCCCGGAGGGCTGGCAGGATCGTCTTCCGGCCCGCCGGCCGGGGGCGCACAAGGGTAACGCCGGACATGTGCTGGTCGTCGGGGGCGCGCCGGGATTCTCCGGGGCGGCCCGCCTGACGGCGCTCGCGGCCCTGCGTGCCGGGGCCGGGCGGGTGACGCTGGCCACGCACGAGGACCATGCGGCCTGGGCCAATGCCGACCGGCCCGAGATCATGGTGCGGGCGGTGCGCGAGCCGACCGATCTGTTACGCCTGGCCCGTCAGGTGGATGTGATCGCGGCAGGCCCGGGTCTGGGCACGGAAGAGTGGGGGCGCCGCCTGTGGCACGCGGTCGCGGATGCGGGGGTGCCCCTGGTGGTGGATGCCGATGCCCTCAACCTGCTGGCCGCGACACCCCGTCAGATGGATTCCTGGATCCTGACTCCGCATCCAGGCGAGGCCGGCCGCCTGCTGAATCGTCCGGCGGCGGAGGTGGAGGCAAATCGACCGGCGGCCGTGCTCGAGCTGGCGCAGCGCTTCGGCGGCGTGTCGCTGCTCAAGGGGGCCGGGACGCTGGTCGCCGACGCCGATCCCGGTGTTGAGGTCGGGCCACTGACCTGTGTGACCGGGGGCCACGCCGGCATGGCGGTCCCCGGGAGCGGGGACGTGCTTACGGGGATTATCGTCGCGCTGCGGGCGCAGGGGCTCGAGGCACGCGCCGCGGCCGAGATCGGGGCAGCCTGGCATTGTGCCGCTGGTCGGGTCCTGCGCGCGCGGCTCGGCAGCTGGCGCGGGCTGCTGGCGGGCGAGCTGGCGGATGCGCTGCCGGCCGCCGCCGGGGAGGAGGGTGTGTGAACGAGGGGATCCGGCTACCGGACGCCGCGGCTACAGAGCGGGCCGGTGCGGCCCTTGCGGGGATGGAAGGCCTGCAGATCGTCTCCCTGGAGGGGGATCTCGGCGCGGGCAAGACGACCTGGGCGCGTGGCCTCCTGCAGGCGCTGGGGCATGCGGGCAACGTGCGCAGCCCCACCTACACGCTGGTGGAGTCCTACGAACTCCAGGGACGCAGCGTGTTGCACTTCGATCTGTATCGCCTGGCGGACCCGGAGGAGCTGGAGTATCTGGGGGTGCGCGAGGCCTTTGACGGGCAAGCGCTCTGGCTGGTGGAGTGGCCGGAGCGCGGGGCCGGCTGGCTGCCGGAGCCGGATCTTCGGGTGCGGCTGGAGCCGTGCGAGCCGGACGGGCGCATGCTTTACGTGTCCGGGCCGGCCGCCGGCGACTATCGCACGCGCCTCCAGCGAAACGCCCCACCCTGATAACCCAATGAAAAGCCGGAATAAATCCAGTCCCCAAGAGGGGTTGCGGTTCTTGTGGGGCGAGGTATCAGTTGCAATGCCACACACAAAAACCTCGATATCTCGCTCATAAAGAAAGAATTTTGCTATTGCTTTTCCAGAAAAAGCGTCCACAATGGAGTCAGACCCCCTGAATTAAAAGGGATTCGCCGTGGGCCAAAGCACGATTCCGGATATGCGCCGCCGCCAGGTGCTGCGCGCTCTGACTGCCCTGGGGCTGGTCGGGCTGCCGCTGCCCGCACTGGCGCGCACGGGTGTCGAGCGGGTGCGCATGTCCGTGGATGGTGACACCACGCGCCTGGTCTTCGACATGGATGGCGATGCCGAGTACTCGATGTTCAAGCTCGAGTCGCCCGATCGCCTGGTGGTGGATATCAAGAACGCTCGCGCGGTGGACGAGCTGAAGCTCAGCTCCAATCCGCGTTCGGTCGTGGAGTCGATCCGTCACGCCCCGCGCGACGGCGGTGATCTGCGCGTGGTGTTCGACCTGCGCAAGCCGATCGAGCCGCGCAGCTTCAAGTTGATGCCGGCCCAGGATTCCCCGCATCGTCTGGTGCTCGACCTGACCAGCCGCGAGGGTGCCCCCACGCAGTCGGCCCGGGAGGAATCCCGCGACAACGGCGAACCTCGCCGAGGCCGCTCGCAGGAGGATCTGCGTGATGTGGTGGTGGCCATCGACGCTGGCCATGGCGGGCATGACCCGGGCGCGATTGGCCCTGGTGGTACCCGCGAGAAGGACGTGGTCCTGCAGATCTCCAAGCGGCTGGCCGAGCGCGTCGACAACGAGCGCGGCATGAAGGCGGTGATGATCCGCACCGGCGATTACTTCCTGCCCCTGCGCGAGCGCATCGAGCGTGCCCGCGAGGCGGACGCTGACGTCTTTGTGTCGATTCACGCCGACGCGATCGCCAACCGCAACGTGCAGGGTTCCTCGGTATACATGCTCTCCGAACGCGGGGCCTCCAGCGAGGCCGCCCGTTTTCTGGCGCAGCGCGAGAACCAGGCCGACCTGCGGCTGGGCGGTGTACCGATCAACGGCAAGGATGACTCCCTGACCAACGTGCTGCTGGATCTGGCTCAGAGCGGCAGTCTCGAGGCGAGCAACACCCTGGCCGAGCGCATGATTTCCGAACTGCACCGGGTGGGTAAGGTGCGCAAGCCGGAGGTCGAGCGGGCGAACTTCGCGGTGCTGCGCTCGCCCGATGTCCCGTCCATCCTGGTCGAGGCCGCGTTCATCTCCAACCCGTCCGAGGAGCGCAAGCTGCGCAGCACGGACTTCCAGAATTCTCTTGCGGATGCCCTGCTGACCGGGCTGCGGTCCTATTTCTCGACGCATGCCCGCCCGGGCACGCTGATCGCCGATGGTCAGCCGGACCAGCACATTATTCGCCCCGGCGAGACCTTGTCCGGGATCGCCGATCGTTACAGCCTGTCGCTGGCCGATCTGCGCTCGGCGAACGATGTCAGCGACGATCGCATCTACGCCGGCCAGGTCCTGCGCATCCCGCGCGATTCCTGACGCCCATCGGCGCCTGCCCGTCCCGGAACGGGTGCCCGTCACGGATTCGGACTTTGTACCCACCGCGGTCTGTGCAGGGGCGCCCACCGGCGCGTGCAAATCGAGCTGCGTTTCCCTAGGCTTGTGGACCCATTCCGGCCCATGGATTCGCGTGTGTCCATCGAGAAACTCTCCGAGCAACTGATCAACCAGATCGCAGCAGGCGAGGTGGTCGAGCGCCCGGCCTCGGTGGTCAAGGAGCTGGTGGAGAATGCCCTGGACGCGGGTTCGACCCGCATCGAGATCCGTCTGGAGCAGGGCGGCATCCGTCTGATCCAGATCAGCGACAATGGTTGCGGCATCCATCGCGACGAGCTCCCGCTGGCACTGTCACGCCACGCGACCAGCAAGATCCGCTCGATGGAGGACCTCGAGGCCCTGCACACCCTCGGCTTTCGTGGCGAGGCACTGCCGTCGATCGCATCCGTCTCGCGCCTGTCCATGACCTCGGCGGTGGAGGGCGAGCGCAATGGCTGGCGTCTGACCGGGGATGGTTCGGATGTCTTTCGCGAGGCGGCCCCTGCCGCGCACCCGGTGGGCACGACGGTCGAGGTGCGGGACCTGTTCTTCAATGTCCCCGCAAGGCGCAAGTTCGTGCGCACCGAGCGCACCGAGCGCACCGAGTTCAACCACTGCGAGACCGTCATCCGTACCCAGGCGGCGGCCTGCCCGGAGGTCGCCTTCATCCTGCGCCACAACGATCGTGTGGTGTTGGACCTGCCCGCCGCAGCGGACCCTGCCCAGCGCGTGCGTGCCCTGCTGGGCGAGGCCTTTATGGACGCGGCGACGCCGGTGGACGAGCAGCGCGCCGGCCTCAAGCTTTCGGGCTGGCTGGGCGCCCCGACCCAGTCCCGGGCCCAGCCCGATCAGCAGTTCTTCTTCGTTAATGGCCGCGCGATTCGCGACCGCGTGCTGGCGGCAGCCGTGCGCAAGGCCTATCAAGACGTGCTCTACCACGGGCGTCACCCGATGTTCGTGCTGGAGCTCGAACTGGACCCCGTGCAGGTCGACGTGAACGCCCACCCCACCAAGCAGGAGGTGCGTTTTCGCGAGTCGCGGATGGTGCACGACTTCATCTTTCATGCCCTGCACAAGGCGCTGGCGGATGTGCGTCCCGGGGATGGCGGGATGCCCGGGCATCTGCCGCCCGTGACCGGGGCCGCGCGGCCGTCACAGGAGCAGGCTGCGCCGGGGTTCCCACGCGAGCGGGCGCTCAGCGGACTGGGGGTGCCCGAGTACCGCGCCGAAGCCCGGTCGCCTGCGGCCGGGTCGGGTGACCGCCGCGAGTATGCGTCTGGAACATCATCGGAGTATGCGGCAGCCTGGGCCGAGTTCCGCGGGCCAGCCGCGGTGGCCGAGCCCGCGCCCCGGGCATTCGAGGCGGCCGCCCGCGCGGATGAGGACGCTGGCACGGAAGGCACGCCCCCGCTGGGCTTCGCGCTGGGGCAGGTCGCGGAGACCTTTATCCTCGCGGAGAATGCAAGCGGCCTGATCGTGGTCGACATGCATGCGGCCCACGAGCGCATTACCTACGAGCGGCTCAAGCGGGAGTGGGGGGCGCAGGGCATTACCTCGCAACCCCTGCTGGTACCGGAGACGCTGGACGTGACGCCCACCGAGGCCGCGCTGGCCGAAGAGCATGCCGGTGTATTGGGCGCCCTGGGCTTCGAGCTGGATCGCGCGGGACCCGAGACGCTGACCTTGCGCGCGGCCCCGGCGCTGCTGCGCGGGCGTGACACGGCCCAGCTGGTGCGCGATGTGCTCGCGGACCTCGCGGCCGTCGGCTACAGCCACCGCGCCGAGGGCGAGATGAATGCCGTGCTCGGCACCATGGCCTGCCACGGCTCGGTGCGCGCCGGGCGTCGTCTGACGCTCCCGGAGATGAACCAGCTGCTGCGCGACATGGAGGCGACCGAACGCTCCGGGCAATGCAATCATGGCCGCCCGACCTGGGTGGAGCTCGATCACCAGGCGCTGGATCGCTTGTTTCTGCGAGGCCGCTAGCGATCAATGGACGCATTCGGACCCGGCCGCCCGCCGGTGGTGATCCTGGCCGGACCGACGGCCTCGGGCAAGACCGCGTTGTCGCTGGCGCTTGCCGAGGCGCTGGAGGGCGAGATCGTCAGCGTCGACTCCGCGCTGGTCTATCGCGGCATGGATATCGGCACCGCGAAACCGACTGCGGAGGAGCGCGCCCGCGTGCCGCACCATCTGCTGGATATCCGCGATCCGGAGGACACTTACAGTGCCGCCGACTTCGCGCGCGACGCCCGGGAGGCGATCGCCGGGATCCACGCGCGTGGCCGGGTGGCGCTGCTGGTGGGTGGCACGCTGTTGTACCTGCGTGCCCTGCTGGATGGTTTCGACGAGATCCCCGAGGTACCGGATGCGGTGCGCGAACGGGTGCGGGCGCGCCTGGACGTGGAGGGTGGCCTGGCCTTGCATCGCGAACTCGTCAAGGTGGATCCCGAGGCGGCGGCGCGTATTCACCCGAACGACCCGCAGCGCATCCTGCGGGCACTGGAGGTCTTTGAGGCGACCGGGCGGCCGTTGTCCAGCTTCCAGCAGGGTGCGGCGGCCCGCGTGCCGGAGGGCTGGGTATCGCTGGCCCTGTGGCCGGAGGATCGCGACGTCCTGCGCGACCGGATCGCCCGTCGCTTCGACGCGATGCTGGAGGCCGGGTTTGTCGACGAACTGATGGCCCTGCAGCAGCGCCCCGGGCTGACGGCGGAGCATCCCTCCCAGCGCGCGGTGGGCTACCGTCAGGGCTGGCAGTGGCTGGCGGGAGAGCTCGACTTTGCGCAGTTCCGCGAGCGGGCGATCGCTGCGACGCGGCAACTGGCCAAGCGCCAGCTGACGGGCTTGCGGCGATTCCCGCTGCATGCGCGATTGAACGCGGCCACGATCGATCGGTCGGAAGTGTTGAACGTGATTCGCCGCGCAGACTTCCAGTAGTGATGTGCTACTCTCTGAGAGGGCGCCGCCGGGGCTTGGTGGAGGAGCTTTTGGCGTGTGGCGAGATGAAGAATAACAACCAAGGAACGCACTGATGGCCAAAGGGCAAATGCTGCAGGAACCCTTCCTGAACGCGCTGCGTCGGGACCGTGTGCCGGTCTCGATCTATCTGGTCAACGGCATCAAGCTGCAGGGGCAGATCGAGTCCTTCGATCAGTTCGTGGTGCTGCTGCGCAGTACCGTTTCGCAGATGGTGTACAAGCATGCGATCTCGACCATCGTCCCGTCCCGCCAGGTGCGCATGAATACCGAGGGCGAAGAGGTCACCACCGCTGAGGCGGAGGCTTGAGCGTGCGCGGGAGGTTCGTCTTTTTTGTTTGAGCGTCCCGACAGCGCCGGCGATCGCGCCGTGCTGGTGGCACTGGCCATCGGCGAAAACCCCGATATCGAGGCCCAGGTCCAGGAGTTCGACGAACTGGTCCGCTCCGCCGGCGCGGATGTCCTGGAACTCGTCCGTGGTTCACGCGACCGCCCGCATCCCCGCTTGTTCGTAGGCGCCGGCAAGGCCGACGAGATTCGTGCCGCGGTCGAGGCCCATGGCGCCGATGTGGTGATCTTCAACCACGCCCTCTCGCCCAGTCAGGAACGTAACCTCGAACGTCAGCTGAAATGCCGTGTGCTGGACCGTGCGGGGCTGATCCTCGACATCTTCGCCCAGCGCGCGCGTTCGCACGAAGGCAAGCTGCAGGTCGAGCTGGCCCAGTTGCGGCACATGGCCACGCGGCTGGTGCGCGGCTGGACTCACCTGGAACGGCAGAAGGGCGGGATTGGTCTGCGCGGCCCGGGGGAAACCCAGCTCGAAACCGACCGCCGCTTGCTGGCGGCGCGCATCAAGCACATCGAACGGCGTCTGGAGAAGGTCGAGCGCACCCGCGAGCAGGGGCGTCAGGCGCGCCTGCGCAACGAGATCCCGACCGTGTCCCTGGTGGGCTATACCAACGCCGGCAAGTCCACGCTGTTTAACCGCCTGACGCACTCGGATGTGTACGAGGCGGATCAGCTGTTCGCGACCCTGGACCCGACCCTGCGGCGGCTGGACCTGGCCCCGCACCAGTCGCTGATCCTGGCGGACACGGTCGGGTTCGTGCGCGACCTGCCGCACGAACTGGTGGCGGCCTTTAAAGCGACCCTGACCGAGACCCGCGAGGCCGCGCTGCTGCTGCACGTGATCGACGCCGCCGATCCCGAACGCGAGGCGCGCATCCGCCAGGTCGATGCGGTGCTGGAGGAGATCGGCGCGCAGGATGTCCCCTGCTGGCGGGTCTACAACAAGATCGACCGACTGGAGTCGGCCCCGGATGCCGCCGAGGCCCGCTTCGGCTCCGGCGATGACGTCTTCTGGGTGTCCGCGTATACGGGCGAGGGGATCGCCACGCTGGAAGAGCGCCTGGCCGAGACCTTTACCGAGTCGATGATGCGGGGCTGGGTGGAACTGCCGGCCAGTGCCGGCCGTTTGCGCGCCCAGCTGTACGAGGAGAAGGCCGTGGAGGCGGAGCAGACCACCGCGGACGGTCAGATCCAGCTGCGCTTGAGTCTGCCGCAACGGCGCTTCCAGCAACTGGTGCGCGATGCCGGTCTGAATCCGGAGCAGATCGAGGTCGTATTCGACGCGCCCTCATCGGCCGCGGTGGGACAGTAGGTACCCGGACGGGCGCGCGGCATCAGGGGCCGCGAGCGCCGGCGCGTCAGGCGTCGCGGGCTCGCGCAATGGCCTCTTCGTCGGCCTCGGCCACGTAGAGCGTCAGGGTCTCCCCCGCGCGGATGCCGTCGCCATTGAGCGAGTTCCAGCGGCGCAGGTCGCTTACCGAGACCTGGAACTGACGGGCAATGCTGGACAGGGAATCCCCAGGCTGGACTTCGTAGGCCACGCTGCGGCCGTTATCCGACGCGCTCCCCCCATTGGCTTGGGCGACCTGCAACGTGTCGCCCGGACGCAGGATGGCGTCGCGCTCCAGCTCGTTCGCCGCGCGCAGTTCGCTGATGGTCATGCCCGTACGTTCGCTGATGGTCCACAGGCTGTCGCCTTCCTGGATCTCGTAGGTGTCGAGCTCGCCCGCCTCGGCAGCGGCCGCGACCTGGATCTCGGCGTCTTCCTGTCCGGTTACCGGCAGTTTCAGCGTCTGTCCGGCGCGGATGTTGTCGCCGTTGAGACCATTCATTTCGCGCAGCACGGCCACGCGGGTACCGGCGCGCTGGGCGATGGAACCGAGGTTGTCACCACTGGCCACGGTGTATTCGCGGAAGCGGATCAGCGGGTCGTCGCCGTGTTCGGCCAGGGCGACTTCCAGGGTCTCGGCCGCATCGTGCGGAATGAACAGGTGCTGGGCATGAGCCGGATGGGTGGCGTGGCGCTGATACCCCGGGTTCAGGCGCTTCAGGTCATCCGCCTCGAGCCCGATCATCTCGGCGATCAGGGCGAGATCGGCCTGGCGACCGGGCTCGATCCGCTCCAGCGCCGGTTCGTTGGCGATCGGGGTGATCTGTGTCCCGTGTTCGTCGGGCTTCAGAAACAGCTCGCGCAGGGCCAGGAGACGGGGCACGTAGGCGGTCGCCTCGGCCGAGAGTTCGAGGCTCCAGTAGTCGGTCGGCTCCCCGCGAGCGGCGTTGCGTTCCATTGCCCGCGTCACGTTGCCCTGGCCGAAGTTGTAGGCGGCCAGGGCCAGGTACCAGTCATCGAAGCGCTGATACAGCGCCTCCAGGTAGTCCAGCGCGGCGAGGGTGGACTGATAGACATCGCGGCGCCCGTCGTACCAGTGGTCGCGCGTCAGGTCGAAATGGTCGCCAGTCGCCGGGATGAACTGCCAGATGCCGGCTGCACGACCGCTGGAGGTCGCCTCGGCGGCAAAGCCACTCTCCACGATCGGCAGCAGCAGCAGCTCGGTTGGCATGTCGCGCTGTTCGATCTCCGAGAGGATGAAGTACGCAAACGGCTCGGCGCGCTCGGTCGAGAGCTGGATGATGCGCGGGTTGGCGCGGTAGTGCTCGATGTACTGCTCCACGCGCTCGTGGTGCAGGTCATCTTCAAAGCCGAAGCCCAAGCGGGTGCGCTCCCACAGGTCGTCGGTCTCCGCGGCCTGGTCGGCGGCCTCGAGGGCCTGCCGCTCCATGGCGGCCTGGACGTCGGCCTGGGTCGGACCCTCCACCACGGGCTTGTCGACCTGGGAGGTATCCAGTGCGCGTTCGGAGTCGTGTAGGCTACAGGCAGAGGCCAGCAGGGTCGCCAGGCCCAGGATAATGCCAAGCGGCAGTCGGGAGCGGGGTCGGATCATCATGGCGCTGAAGGATAAACCACACTCGGAGTATCACCAAGACCCTTTTTTGCGCTGGCTTTCTCACTGGTACGAGAAGCCGCAGGGCCGGCGCGTTCGCGAGCGGCTTTTGCAACGGATTCGACAGCACGCCGCCCCCGGCCCGGGGGAGGTCGCGATCGAGCTCTCCCCGGTCCCGATGCTGGAAGATTCCGACACCCTGGGCGGTCCAGTCGTGCGCATGGACTCCTCGCGTCCAGGCCTGTTGATGGAGCCGGAATCCTGGCCACTGGAGTCGGATTGCGCGCGCCGCATCGTGCTGGCCCATCCCTGCTCTTACAGCGATCTGCCCGCCGCCGTGGTCGCCGAGGCCGCGCGCGTGCTGGAGCCGGAGGGCATGGTCTTCATGCTCGAGGGCAACCGCCTGCAACTGGGCGATCAGGGTGGGGTGCGCGTGTCTCCGCTGCCGGAGGGGCTCCGGCGTCGCCAGTACCGCGAGTTCATGGAATCGGCCGACCTGGAGGTGCTGGAGCAGTGGAGCCTCAGCCTGCTGCCGCCCGGACTGTCCGAGGCCTGGCAGCAAAGGTTGGCCCCGGTGGACGCCTGGACCCGCCGGGGGCTGCCGCCGCTGGCCAGCGTGATCCTGACCGTTGCCCACAAGCGCGTGGATCTGCCCTTGCGCCCGGCGCCGCAATATCGCTTCGCCACCCCGGGTCCCCGCCTGCGGCCCGGACTGGTATCCTCGCGCTCCCCTCATTCCGGAGTCCGCCGAGCGCATGGCTGACGAACGCGTGTACATCTATACCGACGGCGCCTGTCGCGGTAACCCGGGCCCTGGTGGCTGGGGCGCAATCCTGCGTTACCAGGGCACTGAGCGGGAGTTGTACGGGGCAGAGGCCGAGACCACCAATAACCGCATGGAGATGACCGCCGCAATCCGCGCCCTGGAGACGCTCAAGCGCCCCTGCAAAGTGGAACTGGTCACGGATTCGAAATACGTCAAGCAGGGGGTGACCGACTGGCTGCCCGGCTGGAAACGGCGTAACTGGAAATCCGCCAGCGGCTCCCCGGTGAAGAACCGCGACCTGTGGGAGGCCCTGGACGCCCAGGCCGCGCGTCACGACATCGAGTGGTACTGGGTGCGTGGGCACAGCGGTCACCCGGAGAACGAGCGCGCCGACCAGCTGGCCAATGCGGGGATCGACGCCCTGCTGGCGGGCGAGCTGACGGAGAACTGAAATGCGACAGATCGTGCTGGATACCGAGACCACCGGCCTGGAGCCGGCCGAGGGGCACCGCATCATCGAGATCGGTTGCCTGGAGCTGGATAACCGCCGGCCGACCGGACGCAAGCTGCACGAGTACCTGCAGCCGGATCGCGAGATCGATGCCGGCGCGATCGAGGTCCATGGAATTACCAACGATTTCCTCGCGGACAAGCCGCGTTTCGCCGATGTGGTCGGCCAATTCATCGAGTTCGTGCGCGGCGCCGAGCTGATCATCCACAATGCCCCGTTCGATGTCGGCTTCATCAATCATGAGTTGCGTCTGCTGGGTGCCGCCGCGCCGGTGACGGAGCTGGCGGAGGCCTGCACCGTGCTGGATTCGCTGGTGATGGCGCGGCGCATGCACCCGGGGACACGCAATTCGCTGGACGCGCTGTGCAAGCGCTACGAGATCGATGCCTCCGGGCGCACGCTGCACGGCGCGCTGCTCGATGCCGAGCTGCTGGCGGATGTCTATCTGGCGATGACCGGTGGTCAGGTTGCCCTGGGCCTGGACGCCGAGGGCGAGGGCGGTGCCGAGGCCGGTGCCCCGGTGCGCGCGCAGCGCTCCGGCAAGCCCCTGCCGGTGATCGAACCGAATGCCGACGAACAGGCCGCGCACGAGACCCTGTTGCGCACGCTGGACGAGGCCGCGGGCGGGGCCTGTCGCTGGCGCGCGACGACGTCCTGACGTAGGGAAACACTGATCAATGTACACACTCGCGTTGGCACCCCAGGTTTTCCGAGACAAGGCGCGTCGGGCAGCGGGTAGTGGTTCTACCCGCAAGCGGCGCAACGCAGAATCGGGGAACCTGGGGTGCCAACCCCTACAAGCTACTGAGAGACGGGGCTCGGCCGCTTTTGCGCGCGCACGGCGTTGCGGTTCCCTTGTGCAGAATGACTGCACGGCAGTCACCTCGCCTTGTTCGCACGCAAAAGCGACTCGAGCGCGAGCGTGTACATTGATCAGTGTTTCCCTTTGGCCTTCCGGCACGGCCGGTCGCGGTCAGAAGACCAGATTGATCACCACCAGCGAGACGACCATGAACAGCAGGGTCATCAGCGCGCCGGCGCGCAGGTAGTCGGCTACGCGGTAGCCGCCCGGGTCCATGATCAGGGCATTCACCTGGTGGGTGGGTAGCAGGAACGAGTTGGACGCGGCAATCGCGACGATCAGGGCGAATACCCGCGGGTCGGCGTCGATGCCCACGCCCTGGGCGACGGTCGCGAAGCTGACGGCCAGTGGCACCAGCAGCACGGTGGCCCCCACGTTCGACATCACCAGTGTGAAGAAGGTGGTCAGCAGGAACACCGCGACCTGCAGGACCCAGACCGGCATCCCCTCCAGCTGCGCCATGCCGTTGGCCGCGATCCACTCGCCGGCCCCGGAGTTCTCCACCGCGAGCCCCAGCGGGATCAGCGAGGCCAGCAGAAACACCGTCTTCCAGCTGATGCCCCGGTAAGCCTCGTCCATCGCGATCACGCCGGTCAAGATCATCCCCAGCGCGCCCCCCAGCAAGGCCAGCGCCAGTGGCAGATCGGTGAACAGCACCAGCCCCAGGCCCAGCGCCAGCGAGCCGAGGGCCGCCAGTGGCCGGTGAGTCGCGGGCTCCTCGCGCCGGCGGCGCGGGTAGCGGCTGGTGACCACCACGAAGTCGCGGTCGTCCTCCAGCGCCTGCAGGTTCTCCCATGGGGTGTGCACGACCAGGGTGTCGCCGGCCTTGAGTGGGGTCTCCGGGACCTCGTCGACGATGCGGTCGTCCCCGCGCTGGATACGCAGCACCGAGATCCCGTAGGTACGGCGCATGCCCTTGTCGCGCACGGTCTGGCCGATCAGGTCGGAGCCGGGTGGGATGATCACCTCGGCAATCCCGCCGTAACGGGCCGACATCGCACGCGCGAACACGTCCAGTTCGTCCTTGAGGATCGTGCCGGTGCCGTCGCAGGTCTTCTCGATGGTGGTGACCGGACCGAGGATCGCCAGATGCGCGCCGCGTTCCAGTTCGATCTCGCGGTTCGGTTCGATGCGCGTCTCGTCACCGGTGGTCACCCCCACCACATGCACCCCGAAGGCCGCCTCGAAATCCCCCACCCGCATACCGGCCAGCGAGCTGTCCTCGCCCAGGCGCGCCTCGCGCACGCCGAAATCCATGCCGTATACATCACGAAACCAGGCCGAGGTGGTCTGCACCCGGCTCTCGTCCGGGTCCTCGGCCTGTGGATCGCGGGCCGGCAGGACCCAGTGCCCGAGAATCGCGAAGTAGAGGATCAGGGTGGCCAGCAGCGCCAGCCCGATCGGGGTCACGTCGAACAGCCCGAAGTCGTCCAGATGCCCGGGCATCAGGTCATTGAGCAGGATCAGCGGGCTGGAGGCGACCAGCGTCAGGGTGCCGCCGACGATCGCGGCAAAGCCCATGGGCATCAGCAGCCGCGAGCGCGGGATGCGCGCGGCCGCGCCGATGCGGTTAATCACGGGCATGAACAGGGCGGCGGCCCCGATGTTCTGCATGAAGCTGGTGATCACCCCCACCGCGCCGGAGGTTGTGGCCATCACCCGGCGTTCGGTCTGACCGCCAAAGCGCAGGATCAGGTCCGCCAGGCGGTTCATGACGCCGGAACGGTCGAGGCCCGCGCCGATGATCATCACCGCGATGATCGCGATCACCGCGTTCGAGGCAAAGCCCGAGAACAGTTCGTCGCCCTCGACGATCGGGGCCACGCCCGGTACCAGCGCCACCATGCCGAGCAGGAACAGCACGCTCAGCGCCGCCAGGTCGATCCGGATGATCTCGGTGACGAACAGCAGGATCGTCAGGCCAAGCAGGCCGAACACGATCCCCATCTCCAGGGTGAAGGCGACCTCGTCCATCGTGGTCGCCCGGGTTCAGCCGAGCAAGCGCTCGCGCAGGGCGTTGAGCAGGCCGTCCATCGGGAGGTGTTCGGCTTCGCTGGAGGTGCGCGCCTGGTATTCGAGTTCGCCGGCGTCGAGGCCGCGTTCGCCGATGACCAGTCGGTGCGGGATGCCGATCAGCTCCATGTCGGCGAACATCACGCCGGGGCGCTGTTCGCGATCATCCAGCAGGACCTGGAAGCCGGCGGCCTCCAGCTCGTCGTGCAGTCTCTCCGCGGCCTCGCGCACGCGCTGAGACTTCTTTGCGCCGATCGGGCACAGGGCGATGTCGAAGGGGGCGATCGCCGTGGGCCAGCAGATGCCGCGCTCGTCGGAGTTCTGCTCGATTGCGGCCGCGACCACGCGCGAGACGCCAATGCCGTAGCAGCCCATCGTTACCACCTGTTCGCGGCCGTCCTCGTCCAGCACGCGGGCGCCCAGGGCCTGCGAATACTTGTCGCCGAGCTGGAAGATGTGGCCGACCTCGATACCGCGGCGGATCTCGATCGGGCCGGAGCCGTCCGGGGCCGGTTCGCCCTCGGTGATGTTGCGCAGGTCGGCGCTCTCCGGCTGCGGCAGGTCGCGTTCCCAGTTCACGTGCTTCAGGTGGTGGCCGTCCTCGTTGGCCCCGACCACCATGTCCGCCATGCCCAGCACGGCCTGATCGGCCAGCACGGGGATCGGGCTGTCCACCGGCCCCAGCGAGCCGGGCTCGGCGCCGAACGCGGCACGGATCTCGGCTGCCTCGGCCATGCGCAGCGGTTCGGCGACCCACGGGTGTTTCTCGGCCTTTACCGCATTGAGCTCATGGTCGCCTCGCAGGACCAGCGCGACCAGATCGGCATCGATCGCGTCGGAGGCGGCGACGACCAGGGTCTTGACGGTCTGTGCGGCCGGGATGTCGAGGAAGTTCGCCAGGTCCTCGATGGTATGCACCCCGGGGGTGGCGATCTTCTCCATGTCACCGCTGGGGGGCGGGGCCTGGGCCGGCTGCGGGCACATGGCCAGCTCGACATTGGCGGCATAGCCGCCGGGGGAGAAGGCGATCACGTCCTCGCCGGAGCTCGCGAGCACGTGGAATTCGTGCGAGGCGTTGCCGCCGATCGCGCCGGTGTCGGCCTCCACCGCGCGGAAGTCCAGGCCGCAGCGCTCGAAGATGCGGCAGTAGGCGTCGTGCATTTGCTGGTAGGTCTGCCCCAGCGACTCGGCATCCAGGTGGAAGGAGTAGGCATCCTTCATCAGGAACTCGCGGGCGCGCATCACGCCGAAGCGCGGGCGGCGCTCGTCCCGGAATTTGGTCTGGATCTGGTAGTAGTTGACCGGCAGTTGGCGGTAGCTCCGGATCTCGCGGCGCACGAGATCCGTGATGACCTCCTCGTGGGTCGGGCCGAAGCAGAAGTCGCGTTCGTGGCGATCCTTCAGGCGCAGCAGCTCGGCCCCGTAGAAGTCCCAGCGACCGGACTCCTGCCACAACTCGGCCGGCTGCACTGCCGGCATCAGCACCTCCAGCGCTCCGGCACGGTTCATCTCTTCGCGAACGATGTTTTCCACCCGGCGCAGCACACGCAGCCCCAGCGGCAGCCAGGTGTACAGCCCGGCGGCCAGGCGCCGGACATAGCCGGCGCGCAGCATCAGCTGGTGGGAGATGATCTCGGCGTCGGCCGGGGTTTCTTTCAGGGTGTTCAGCGGGAATTGCGAGACGCGCATCGGGGCAGTCCGTTATCAAGTGCGTGAGAGAAGTGACGGCCCACCGGGCCGCGATGATTCAGAACGTCGTACTGTTGGTGCCCCAGAAGTGGCGCGGGGCGTCGGAGAATTCGATATAGACCCGGGCTGGGTCCAGGCCCAGCTCGGTTTGCAGGGCGTCGCAGAGTTTGCGTGACAGCTCGCGGGTCAGCCCCTCGGGCAGGTCGATGCTTTTCAACTCGCAGTAGGCGAGTGGGTCGGTGCTGCCGGCGAAGCACATCGCCGGGTTGTGCGTGCAGGTGACCATCACGTAGCCCTCGGGCTTGCCCAGCCAGTCGGCCACCTGTGCGGACAGGTGCTGGCACAGCCCCGAAGGATCGTCGGGCAGGACGGTGTTGGTCTCGACTCGCAGCAGCGGCATCTCGGTTCCCCATCGGTTAGCTACGGCGCCACATGATACGGCCAGCGGACGGACCGTGCAGTCCGGGGTGCGTTGGCTGACGATATAGCTATACTCATCGCAAGGTATTTCCGGGCGTCGGCGTTGCCGTCGGCGCGCAATCGGCGTATAAATTAGAAAACGCTAATATATGTCGAGCCCGCTTTATCCCGACCCAATGGGCTCGATAGCACGCAAGGAACCGAAGCCGATGACACTCAAGTGGATGCGCCCGGCCCTCTGGGGGCTGTTGTTGTTGCCATTTTCCGCCCAGGCGGACTTTCCGTTCGACACGGCGACCGCGGAGCGACAGACGCTCGCGCAGGAGCGCATCCTGGATGGCCGAGTCGAGGCCGTTCAGCGTTCCACGATCTCGGCGCAGACCTCCGGCCGGGTGCGCGAGATCTACGTCGACGTAGACGACTTCGTCGAGGCGGACGAGCTGCTGTTGCGCATTAGCGATTCCGAGCAGCAGGCGCGTGTGAGCCAGGCCGAGGGCGATCTGGCCGAGGCCCGTGCCCGCTTTGGCGAAGCACGCTCCGAGTTCAATCGTATCGAGGACGTATTCGATCGCGGCGTGGTATCGCGTTCGGAGTTCGAGCGCGCGGAGGCCGAGCTGGAATCGGCCCGGGCGCGTTTGCGCTCGGCCGAGGCCCGCGTCGAGGAGGCTCGCGAGCAGCTCGGTTACACCGAGGTGTTCGCGCCGTTTTCCGGAATCGTTACCGAGCGCCACGTGGAGTTCGGGGAGTCGGTCAGCCCCGGCTCGCCGCTGCTCTCGGGGATTAGTCTGGACCGTCTGCGCGTAGAGGTGGATATCCCTCAGCGGCTGATCCACGCGGTACGCGAGCGCCGCGAGGCCGAGGTGCTGCTGAATGACGACCGTCGCCTGGCGGCCGAGAGCCTGACCATCTTCCCCTATGCCGATCCAGCGAGCTCCACCTTCCGTATCCGCGTGAATCTGCCGGAGCAGGAGGACCTGGGTCTGTTCCCCGGCATGTTCGTGAAGACGGCGTTCTTCCTGGACGAGGTCGAGCGCCTGACCGTCCCGCGCGAGGCCGTCGTCTATCGCAGCGAGGTCACCGCTGTGTACGTGATCGACGACGAGGACCGGGTACGTTTCCGTCAGGTCCGTGTCGGGCGCACGCATGACGGATACATTGAGATCCTCGGTGGCCTGAGCGAGGGCGAGCGCGTGGCGCTGGACCCGGTGCACGCGGCGATCTACCTGAAGGAACATCAGCAGGTGGGCGCCGATGAGTGATGCCAGCACGGACGCGGCATCCGGCCGCATGGGGATCTCCGGGCGTATCGCCAAGGCTTTTCTGACCACCCAGATCACGCCGCTGCTGGCCCTGGTGGGGCTGCTGCTGGGGCTGTTCGCGATCCTCGTGACCCCACGCGAGGAAGAGCCGCAGATCAACGTGACCATGGCGGATGTGTTCATCCCGTTCCCCGGAGCGAGCGCCGAGGAGGTCGCGCAACTGGTGGCGACACCGGCCGAACAGGTGCTCTCGGAGATCGAGGGCATCGACGACATCTATTCCACCTCGCGCCCGAACATGGCGCAGGTCACCATCCAGTTCGAGGTCGGCGAGGACCGCACCGCGGCGCTCGTGCGCCTGTACAACCAGGTGTTCTCCAACCAGGACTGGTTGCCCGAGGGGCTGGGGGTCGGCGAGCCGATCATTAAGCCGATGGGCATCGACGACGTGCCGATCGTCAACGTGACGCTGTGGACCGAGGACGGGGATCGCGGCGGTCATGACCTGCTGCGCGTGGCACATGCGCTGGAATCGGAACTCAAGCGCGTCCCCGGGACCCGTGATATCTATACCGTCGGTGGTCCGGATCATGTAGTGCACGTACGCTTCAAGCCGGAGACGCTGGCGGCCTACAACCTGTCGGTGGACGACCTGCGCGACAGCCTGCAGGCCTCGAATTTCTCGCGCGATGCCGGCCGGCTCTACCAGGACGACCAGGAGATCCTGATCCAGGCCGGCGATTTCATCACCGAACCAGAGGCCTTCGCTGGCCTGGTGGTCGGGATGCACGACGACCGCCCGGTCTACCTGTCCGATGTCGCCGAGGTGATACAGGGCCCGGCATATGCGACCGAGCATGTGCGCTTTGCCCATGGCGCGGCGGCCGGGGATCACGCGCGTGTCGGCGAGAGCCACCCGGCGGTCACCGTGGCGATCGCCAAGCAGCCGGGCACCAACGCCCCGGACATCGCCGATGCCCTGATCGAGCGGCTCGAGCAGCTGCGCGGGACGTACATCCCCGACGGCATCGAGACCACGATCACCCGCAACTATGGCGCGACCGCCGACGACAAGGCGAACACCCTGATCCAGAAGCTGATCCTCGCGACGGCCTCGGTCGTGATCCTGGTCTGGATCGCGCTCGGCTGGCGCGAGGCCTTCATCGTTGGCGTGGCGGTGGTGATCACGCTGGCGATCACGCTGTTCGCCTCCTGGGCCTACGGCTTCACGCTCAACCGCGTGTCGCTGTTCGCGCTGATCTTCTCCATCGGGATCCTCGTGGACGACGCGATAGTGGTGGTGGAGAACATCCACCGGCACATGGTCCAGGGCGGCAAGAAGTTCCTCGAGGCGATCCCCCATGCGGTCGACGAGGTGGGCGGGCCGACGATCCTCGCCACCTTCACCGTGATCGCGGCGCTGTTGCCGATGGCCTTCGTCACCGGTCTGATGGGGCCGTACATGAGCCCGATCCCGATCAACGCCTCGATGGGGATGATCATCTCGCTGGCCGTGGCTTATGTGGTCACGCCGTGGCTAACCTACAAGGTCTTGCGGCGCCAGGCCGAGCAGTATGAACACGCGGCCCCGGCCGCCGGCGGCCACGCCGCGCAGGGCGAGAGCGCCTCCGCCGGGCTAATGAAGATCTTCAACACCCTGCTGCTGCCGTTCCTGGGGACCGGTGGGCGCAAGAAGGCCAATCGTCTCGCGCTGTGGGTCGGCACGCTGGTGCTGATCCTGGGCTCCGTCTCGCTGGCGTACTTCCAGCTGGTGGTGATGAAGATGCTGCCCTTCGACGACAAGTCGGAGTTCCAGGTGGTGCTGGACATGCCGGAAGGGACCAGCCTGGAGCGCACCTCCATGGTGCTGTCCGAGATGGCCGACTACCTCAAGACCGTGCCCGAGGTCGACAACGTGCAGACCTATGCGGGTACGGCCGCACCGATCAACTTCAACGGCCTGGTGCGGCAGTACTACCTGCGCGAGGGTTCACATGTCGGGGACATCCAGGTGAACCTGACCCATGAGTCCGAGCGCTCGCGCAAGAGCCACGACATTGCTCTCGGCGTGCGCGAGGCGATCAACGCGATCGCCGACCGCCACGACGCGGCGGTGAAGGTGGTCGAGGTGCCGCCGGGGCCACCGGTGATGTCGCCGATCGTGGCCGAGATCTACGGCCCGGACTATGCGGGCCAGATCGAGGTCGCCAAAAAGGTGCGCGAGTTATTCGAGAACACCGAGGGCATCACCGACATCGACGACTCGGTGGAATACCCGGGGCCGAAGAAGATCCTGCAGGTGGACCGCGAGCGGGCTGCACGCCTGGGCGTGTCGCAGCAGGCGGTGGTCAAGGCGATCGAGACCGCGCTGTCCGGCGAGGACGTGACCTACCTCTACGGTTCCAACGTGAAGTACGCGGTCCCCGTGCGGCTCGAGTTCGAGCAGGCCGAGAAGGGCAGCCTGGACCCGGTGCTGGGGCTCAAGGTGCGCTCGCGCGACGGCGCCCTGGTGCCACTGTCCGAGGTCGTCAACGTGGTGGACTCGACCCTCGAGCACTCGATCCACCACAAGAACCTGCTGCCGGTGGTCTACGTGATGGGCGACCTGGCCGGCGGGCTGGACAGCCCGTTGTACGGCATGTTCGACATGTTCTTCGGCCTGCGCGACACGCCGATGGCCTACGACGAGCCGCTGGAACAGCTGTTCATCAACCAGCCGGACAACCCGTACAACTTTTCGCTGAAGTGGGATGGCGAGTGGCAGGTGACCTACGAGACCTTCCGCGACATGGGTATCGCCTACTCGGTGGGTCTGATCCTGATCTACCTGCTGGTGGTCGCGCAGTTCCGTTCGTACATGGTGCCGCTGATCATCATGGCGCCGATCCCGCTGACGGTGATCGGGGTGATGCCGGGCCATGCGTTCATGGATGCCTTCTTCATGGACGCCAAGTTCACCGCGACCTCGATGATCGGGATGATTGCGCTGGCCGGGATCATTGTGCGCAACTCGATCCTGCTGGTGGACTTCATCAACGACGAGATCCGCCGTGGCGTGGAGGTGATCGAGGCGGTGGTGCACGCGGGTGCGGTGCGCGCCAAGCCGATCATCCTGACCGGGCTGGCGGCGATGGTCGGCGCCGGGTTTATCCTCGACGACCCGATCTTCTCGGGCCTGGCGATCTCGCTGATCTTCGGCGTGTTCGTCTCGACCCTGCTGACGCTGGTGATCATCCCGGTGCTGTACTACCTGTACGTGCGCAACCGGGTCGATCTGATCCGCGCCCAGACGGCGTAGGCCGGCCCCTTCATTGCGAGGAGCGTAGCGACGAAGCAATTGCCACGGTGGACTCCGGGCCCCAGCGCGCTGCCAGCGTCAACCGATTGCCGCGACGCCTTCGGCTCCTCGCAATGACGCCGGCCGGGACGGGCGCTGTGTCTCGGCGCGTTGCTGCACGGCAATGCCCGAGCTCGGGTCCGGCGTTTTCGCTGCGGGCGCGCGAGCCGCTACAATCCCGGCTTTGACCGAACTGGAGTGACCCGATGGATGTCGAGATGGGAGAAGAGGGCCTGAACGTCCTCGGGATCAGCCGCGAGCAATGCGCAACGCTGGTCGAGGTGCTGAAGGCCAGCGAGGACCAGCGCTTCATGGACGATCCGGAGCTGCGCAAGCTGTTCAAGCTGCTGGCCGTGCTGCAGAGCGACCTGTGGGACGACATGACCGCCGGGCAGTTCGACTTCGCCCCCTACAAGAAGCAGTAATCGCCTGCCGCGCAGGCCCGGAGCCCCCCGATGCCCGAAAACGGATCCCGCCGTCCCTCGAACTTCGTAATCGGCAATATCTTCCTCGGCGCGGCCGCGCTGATGCTGTTCTTCTTCGTCACCCTGTGGGAGATCCTGGGCGTGGTGGCCCTGGTCCTGTGGATGGCACTGGCGGCCATCGGGGTCTACTTCATCGTGAAGGACAAGGACATCAATCCCGGCGGCCCGCCCAATTAGGGAAACACTGATTTCAGTGTTTCCCAAGGGGAACCTGCTTCCCTGGGAAGGTGACCGCCATGCCCGTCCGTTTCGGTACGGGATGTGATTCGGCCGGTGGCTGTGCCCGGCGTCCGACCTCCCGTCAACCGGGTATGTGACCCGACCACCGAGGACAGCCGCCATGAACCTGCGTGAGCAGCACCCGACCGGCGCGCGCCTGCAGGCCGAGTTTTTGCAATCCCTTCCGGAACACGTCACCCGCCTGCGCGAACTTGCCCGGAACCTGGAGAATGCCGCTTCACCGGCCCAGGCACGCGAAGTGCTGCAGCAGCGGGTTAGCGATCTCCGGCATTCGGCGGAGGTTTTCGGAATTCCGGTGGTCGGGGCGGCAGCGACGACCCTGGCCGACGCGCTGGAGGCCTGCACCGGACAATCGGGCCTGGTCGAACAGGATCGATGGGACAGGGCCCTGGACCAGCTCGTGGCAATCGCCGCCCAGCATGTCAGGGGCGATGCCGCCGCCATTGTCAGCCGTGTGCAGCCCTTGTCCGGCGCCCGCGCGGACGGGCGGGTGCTAGTGGTCGCGGACGATGAGGCCCTGGCGCGCGAGATCGTCCTGATGCTCGAGGATCACGGGTTCCGGACCGACCGGATCCCGGTCGGTGGTCGCCGGGCCCCGCAGGCCCCCGACGACGACCCCTATACCGCAGTCGTTATCTGTGCCGGTGTGGTGGTGCCCGGCACCGTTATCACGAGTGGCTTTGCCGAGCTCCTGCCGCCGGGGCATGCGCGCCTGCCGGTGCTGGCGGTGGCGCGGGAATGGAACCCCGGCGCACGGCTGGATGCCGTGCGTCAGGGGGTAGCGCGCTGTCTGGACTACCCGCTTGATGGAGACACCCTGATCGAGCAGTTGGTGCAGATCGGAGGTGTCGTTGCCGATAACGACTACCGGGTCCTCTTCATCGCCGGCGACGAGCAGGATGGCGTGGAGCGCGCCCTGCTCGAGGTCGGCTACCGTGTGGAGCGGGCGGAAGAACCGGATCGCCTGGTGGAGGTCATGGATGCGCTCGATCCCGAGGTGGCGATCCTCGATGTCGAATCCCTGGACTGCTCGGCGCACGAGGTGGCGGCGGTGCTGCGGACCCGGCAGCGCGGGGGCTGCATTCCATTGCTGATCCTGACGGCCGACGCCTCACGGATCAATGGCCTGATGAACCTTCATCCGGGCGTTTGTGGTGTGTTCCTGAAGCCACTGGAGGCCAGTCGGGTGGCGGCGGCGGTAGCGAATCGGGCGCGGCAGCTGCGCGAGTTGGACAGCGTCAGCCGCTCCTACCGCGAAACGCTCTACGAGCGTGAACGGGAGCATCTCGCGGTCAACGAGCATGCCCTGGTCAGCATCGCCGATGCCCGGGGCGACATCATCTATGCCAATAGGCGATTCGCCGAGGTCAGTGGATATACGGTCGAGGAACTGCTCGGGCGCAACCATCGGGTAGTGAAATCGGGGCAGCATCCGGCGCAATTCTATACCCGCATGTGGGAGACCATCGTGGCGGGCCAGGTCTGGCAGGGCGAGATCTGCAATCGGGCGCGCGACGGTTCGCTGTACTGGGTCGACACCACGATCGTGCCGTACATGGATGCCGAGGGCGTGCCTTACCAGTTCGTGTCCGTCCGCACCGAGATCACCACGGTCAAGCGGCAGGAGCAGCGCCTGCGCTCGAGCCAGATTTTCGCCAACATGGGCACCTGGGAATGGACGCCCGACCAGGAGCGCCTCGAATGGTCCGAGCGGATTCCACCGTTGCTGGGTTACCGGGACGCTGCGGTCGAACCGACGGTTACCAATTTCATGCACGCCGTCCATCCGGAGGATCGCGATCGGGTGCGAAAGGCCATCTCGAGCAGCTTGCGTCGGGGCGCCCACTTCGAGTTGGAGCACCGGGTGGTGTGGCCCGACGGCTCCGAACACTGGCTGCTGCAACGGGGCGACGCCGTTCGGGACGCCGATGGCAGCGTGCTGTACATGCTGGGCGTGATGCAGGACATCACCAAACGCAAGCACTCCGAGCTGGCGCTGTCGGAGCTGTCGACACGGTTGCTGGAGGCACAGCGACTGGCCCGGCTCGGTCACTGGGAATACGAAGTGCGCAGCGACCGACTGACCTGGTCGAAGGTGATTTACGAGATGTTCGAGATGATCGCCGGGAACGGCCATCTCGCCCGGGATGACTATCAACGCCTAGTGCATCCGGACGACCGCGAGCGGGTGCAGGCATTCGAGGCCGGTCTGGCCGACTCCGGACACGGCGAGATCACCCATCGCGTGCAGCTCCCGGACGGCATGGTCCGCTACGTTCATCAGATCGCTACGGCTACGTTCGACGACGGCGGTGAGGTGGTCCGCCTCTCGGGCACGCTCCAGGATCTGACCGAATTGCACGAGGCTCAGGATCGGCTGACCCTGTTCGGGCGAATCATCGAATCAGCCGAACAGGGCGTTGCGGTGGTGGACCGGGAAGGTTGTTTCGTGTACGTCAATCCGGCAGCGCTGGATCTGGTCGGTTATCGCCTGGATGAGATGGTCGGCCGCAGCTTCCGCGCAATGGGCATTATCCCCGAGGAGGCGCGCGAGGAGGCTCAGGAGATCGATCGGGTGCTGGCGGAGGGCGGGGTATGGACTGGGCTGTTGCCTCACCGCTGCGCCAACGGGGCCGTATTCGTCACCGCAAGCACCATCAGTGTTGTGCGCGACGAGCACGGTGATCCGCAGTATGGCTTCAATATCTTCAGTGATTACACCGATGAGTTGCGGCGGCGCGAAGAGCTCCGTCAGGCGCGTGATGCCTCAGAGCGTGCGAACCGGGCGAAGTCGGAATTCCTGTCCAGCATGAGTCACGAGCTGCGCACGCCAATGAATGCCGTGCTCGGCTTCGCCCAGTTGCTGGAGCGCGACCCCGGACTGGGCGAGCGCCAGCATTCGCATGCGACCGAGATCCGCCGCGCCGGCTCGCACCTGCTGGACCTGATCAACGAGGTCCTGGATCTGGCCCGGATCGAGGCCGGGCGGCTGAAGATCGACCTGCAGCCGGTCTTCGTGGCGCCGGTGGTCACCGACTGCCTGTCCCTGACCCGTGCCCTGGTCGATGAACATGCGGTGCACTGCGAGGCCGAAGTGGCTGATGATGTGCAGGTGCAGGCGGACCCCCTGCGCCTGAAGCAGGTCCTGCTGAACCTGGTGGGCAACGCGATCAAGTACAACCGCCGCGGCGGCGAAGTCCGTGTCGGTGTCACGCCGCAGCGGGATGTCGTCGAGATCGCGGTAAGCGATAGCGGACCCGGGATCGCGCTGGAGGATCAGGCGCGGCTGTTCGAACCCTTTGAGCGGCTGCATGCCGATGGCGGTCGCGTCGAGGGTGCGGGCGTCGGACTCGCGGTCTCGAACAGCCTGGTCAAAATGATGGGGGGCGAGCTTGCGGTGGAATCGGAGCCGGGTGTCGGCAGCCGCTTCTGGTTCCGGCTGCCGCGTGCCGGGGCGGAGCCCCACGTGATGGATGACTCAACCGTCGAGTCCGGCGTGGACAAGGACCCGCATGTCCTGTTGATCGAGGCCGACCCCGAACACCTCGCGAGGCTCCAGACCATGTTCGAGGGGCAGGTGGGGCTGCAGCCGTTGTGCGCGACCTCGGCGGTGGAGGGTCTGGACCTGGCGCTGCGCCATGTGCCGGCCCTGGTGGTGCTGGCACTGGACCTGCCGGTGATGGATGGCTTCCAGGTCCTGCGCGCGCTGCAGGCGGACCCCGCCCTGGCGCCAATCCCTGTAGTTGCGGTCGGGGGGGGCGAGGATTCAGAGAGGACTGAACGCGCCCGCCATGCACCCTTCCGGCGCGTGCTGACCCGGCCGGTGTCGGCGGACGATCTGGCCGCGTTGCTGGACGATCTCGCGATCTGTCAGAGGTAGAGGAAGCCGACGATCGCGACCGCCGCGATCACGGCCACCGCATCGGCGCTCAGCGCCGCGGCCAGGGTGTGGCGTACGCGCTTGACGCCGATCGCGCCGAAGTACACGGCGAGCACGTAGAAGGTCGTCTCGGTCGAGCCCTGCAGGGTGGAGACCAGGATGCCGACATGGGTGTCCGGGCCGGTGGCCGGGTCCTGCATGATGCCGGCCATGATGCCGTAGGCGCCGGAGCCGGACAGCGGACGCAGCAGGGCCATCGGCAGGGCCTCGGCCGGCAGGCCGAACGGGGTCGTCAGTGGCCCGACCAGCCCGACGAACATGCCCAGCGCACCACTCTCGCGCAGCATCCCCACCGCGACCAGGATCGCCACCAGATAGGGGATGATGCGCAGGGCCACGTTGAAGCCCTCCTTGGCCCCCTCGACGAAGACCTCGTAGACCGGCACCCCGCGGATCACCCCGTAGGACAGGAACCCCACCACCAGCCCGGGGATGATCCAGGGGGCGATTGCCTGGCCGTACACGATCGTCAGCGGGATGATCGCCAGCACCCCCAGCAGGACCAGGATCGAGACCCAGGCCGGGTAGCCCTCGGTGGGGACCTCGATGTTCATCGGCTGCTGATCGGACTGGGCGCTGTCCTGCTCGCGATTCTCGGCCTTCGCCGGTTCGGTGCTGTCCTGGCTCGCTTCCCGGATCGTGTCTTCCAGTTCGTCGGAGCCGGCGGAGGCATCCGCGTCGATCGAGCGGGTGGGGGCCGGGCTGCGGAAATAGCGCTGCAGGATCAGGGCGCTGGTGATGCCGGCGATGGTCGCGAACAGCGTGGCGAACAGCGTGGTCGGCAGGATCGCCGCCGGGGCCTCGGAGCCGAGCGAGGCACGCAGCGCGATCACCCCGGTGGGCAGCAGCGTAATGCTGGAGGTGTTGATTGCCAGGAACAGCGCCATCGCATTGGTCGCGGTGCCCGGGTGCGGATTCAGCTTCTCCAGCTCCTGCATCGCGCGGATGCCGAACGGGGTCGCGGCGTTGCCCAGCCCCAGGATGTTGGCGGAGAAGTTCAGGATCATCGCGCCCATCGCCGGGTGCTCCGGCGGGACCGACGGAAACAGGCGGGTCATCAGCGGGCGCAGCAGGCGGGCGAGCACGGTCAGCAGGCCGCCGGCCTCGGCGATCTTCATCAGCCCGAGGAACAGCGCCATTACCCCGACCAGCCCCAGCGCCAGTTCGACCGCCGAGCCGGCGGCATCGATCGCGCCCTCGGACAGGGCCTGCATCGGCTGTTCGTCGGGGTCGGTGGACTGGAACTCGCGGATCGCGGCCGTAGCCACGGCGATCACGATCAGCGCGAGAAAGATCAGATTCATGCGGCGCCCGCCCCTGGCCGCGCGCGCATCAGCGGTTCTCCCCGCGCGATACCCCGCGCAGCACGGCGTCCATCGCGCGCGCCGGCAGCAGCCACTTCAGGAAGGCGAATAACTTGGTCGGGAAGGTGATGCGGTAGCGCACCCGCGGGCGGCGGGCCTCCAGGGCATGCATCACGCAGCGGGTGACGGCCTCCGGGCCGAGGGTGAACGGGGCATCGGACTCGGCATTGGCCATGCGCGCCTCGGCCGCGCGGTAGGTCTCGGCCCAGGGGCTGTGCTCGCGGTGGATGTGGCGGCGGAAGGCCTTCAGGGCGTTGGCGCGGAAGGCACTGCGGATCGGGCCGGGCTCGACCAGGCTCACATGGATGCCCGTGCCGTGCAGCTCCTGGCGCAGGGTGTCGCTCATGCCCTCGATCGCGAACTTGGACGTCACATAGGCCCCGCGCAGGCGCAGGGCGGCAAAGCCCAGCACCGAGGAGTTCTGGATGATTCGTCCCTCCCCGGCACGGCGCATCGCGGGCAGTACCGCATTGGTCAGCTCCAGCCAGCCGAGTACGTTGGTCTCGAGCTGGGCGCGCAGGGTGGCGCGCGAGAGGTCCTCCACCGCGCCGGGCTGGCCATAGGCGCCGTTGTTGAACAGGCCGTAGAGATGCCCGTCGGTGCGGTGCAGGATCTCGGTGACCGCGCTGTGGATGCTGGCGGAGTCGTCCAGATCCAGCTGCAGGGCCTCGAAGCCCTCCTTCTTCAGGCGCGCAACATCCTCGCCGCGACGGGCGGTCGGGAACACGCGGTAGCCGCGCTCGCGCAGCGCACGGGCGGCGTGCAGTCCGATCCCGCTGGAGCAGCCGGTAATCAGGACGGCACGGGGCCAGGACTCGCTCACCGGTCGCGGCTCAGTAGGTCAGGGTGGCCACATCGTCCTCGACCACCTCGCCGATAAAGGCGCCCCCGCCGCGCATGCCGTCCAGTTCGGGGATCGCGTTGTCCAGGGTCAGGCCGTTTTCGTCCATTGCGCCGGCGCAGGCGTAGAAGCGGCAGCCGGCCTCGTGGGCATCCTGCATGAAGCTGTAGACCGATTTCTCCTTCGCCTCGCCGGGGTAGATCTTGTCCGCCACGCCCTGGCGCAACAGGCGCGTGGTGCCGGCGGCGAAGTACATCTCGACTTCCAGATCCATCGCGGCGGCGACGGTCGCCTGGAAGAACGGGGCCCCCAGCGTGCCGGGGCGGTCCAGGTCCAGGTTCAGCAGCATGATCACGATCTTTTCGGCCATGACGGGTCCTTGCGGGCAGTACGTTCGGGTATGGGGCGAATGATCGGCGCTGCGGCCTCGCGGCGCAAACACGGATTGCCACCGGGGAAAGCCTTTTATTCCCGGGAAACGCCCGCATAATACGCCTCGAACCGTTTTGTTGCGGCCGTTGTCGCGGACGCGAAGCCT
This sequence comes from Thioalkalivibrio sp. ALJ15, assembly GCF_000383695.1. NCBI lineage: Bacteria > Pseudomonadati > Pseudomonadota > Gammaproteobacteria > Chromatiales > Ectothiorhodospiraceae > Thioalkalivibrio > Thioalkalivibrio sp. ALJ15. The sequence continues at coordinate 571,080 of NZ_KB912057.1, read as the reverse complement.
GAGGAATACACGCATGCCCATTTACGAGTATCAGTGCAAGGACTGTGGCGAGATTTCCGAGATCCTGCAGAAGATCTCCGATCCGCCGGCCACCACCTGTCCCGAATGTGGCGCCGAGGCCCTGACCAAGCAGGTCTCCGCTGCCGGCTTTCGCCTGGCGGGGGGCGGCTGGTACGAGACTGACTTCAAGAAAGACGGCAAGCGCAATCTGAAGGATGGCGGTGGTGCTGGCAGCGGTTCCGGCAAGAGCGATTCCACGGCGACCTCGAAAGCGGCAGCGACCGGAACCTGATCGATGCTGGTCTCCCTGCGCCGCTACCTGATTGCAGGGCTGCTGGTCTGGCTGCCGCTGATCGTCACCGGCTTCGTTATCAAGCTGCTGGTCGATCTGCTGGACTTCACCATTCTCCTCCTGCCGCCGGCCTGGCGGCCGGAGGCCTTGCTTGGCTTTTCGATCCCCGGTGCCGGGATCGTGGTCGCGATCGTGGTTGTGTTCGTCACCGGCGTGATTGTGGCCAATATTGTCGGGCGCAAGCTGGTCTCGGTGGGCGAATCCATCGTGCACCGCATCCCGCTGGTCAGCTCGATCTACGGGGCGGTGAAGAAGGTCACCGAGACGGTGCTGACCGATGGTGGCCAGGCCTTTCGCAAGGTCGTGATGATCGAGTACCCGCGTCGCGGGCTGTGGTCGGTCGGTTTCATGACCGGCGTTGGTTACGGCGAGGTGCAGGAGCGTACCGAGCGCGAGGTGATTACCGTGTTCGTCCCCACCACCCCCAACCCTACCTCCGGCTTTGTGCTGCTGGTTCCGCGCGACGAGGCGGTCGAGCTCGACATGACGGTGGAGGACGGGCTCAAGTTCGTGATGTCCATGGGCGTGGTCACGCCGCTGTCGAGCCCGTCCGAGGCCCCGGCTCCGGTTGCGCGAGAGCAGGGCAAATCGTAAGATTTCCGGCCTTTTCGCGGGCGCAGGCGCGACGTTTGCCCCGTTTTCCCGACTAACCGTGCAGGCCCTTTCGGGCGTGCCCTTCGGCTGGAACAGCGTAATGCGAACTCATCTGTGTGGACGTGTCACCGAGAACGAACTCGACTCGGAGGTGACCCTTTGCGGCTGGGTGAATCGCCGGCGTGACCACGGGGGCGTGATCTTCGTTGACCTGCGCGACCACACGGGGCGGGTGCAGGTGGTGTTCGACCCCGACCGCGAGGACGTCTTCGCCCGCGCCGAGCAGCTGCGCAGCGAGTTCGTGATCCGCATGACCGGCCGCGTGCGCCGCCGCCCCGAGGGCACCGAGAACCCCGACCTGTCCACCGGCGCGGTGGAGATCCTGGGTCTGGAGCTGGAGGTCCTGAACGCCGCGAAGACCCCGCCGTTCCCGCTGGACGACGAGGACGTTGGCGAGGACACCCGCCTGCGCTATCGCTACGTGGACCTGCGCCGCCCGGTAATGCAGGAGCGCCTGCGCCTGCGCGCGAAGGTCTCCGCGGCCATGCGCCGCTTCCTCGAGGAACGCGATTTCCTCGACCTCGAGACCCCGATGCTGACCAAGGCCACACCGGAGGGCGCGCGCGACTACCTGGTGCCCAGCCGTACGCATCCGGGCAGCTTCTTTGCCCTGCCGCAGTCGCCGCAGTTGTTCAAGCAGCTGCTGATGATGTCCGGCATGGACCGCTACTACCAGATCACCCGCTGCTTCCGCGACGAGGACCTGCGCGCCGATCGCCAGCCGGAGTTCACCCAGCTGGATATGGAGATGGCCTTTGTCGACGAGGCCGACGTGATGGACGTGACCGAGGGCCTGATCCGCCACCTATTCCGCGAGGTGCAGGGTGTCGAGTTGCCCGATCCGTTCCCGCGCATGGCCTACGCCGAGGCGATGGCCCGCTTCGGGTCGGACAAGCCCGATCTGCGCATCCCGCTGGAGTTCACCGAGCTGACCGAGGTGATGCAGGCGGTGGAGTTCAAGGTGTTCAACGGCCCGGCGAACGACCCCGAGGGCCGCGTGGCCGCGCTGCGCGTGCCGGGCGGGGCGAAACTGACGCGCAAGGAGATTGACGTCTACACCGAGTACGTCGGTCGCTACGGCGCGAAGGGCCTGGCCTACATCAAGGTCAACGACCCGGCGGACCTCGAGGGCGGGCTGCAGTCGCCGATCCTGAAATTCCTGCCGGAGGATGTGACCCGGCAGATCCTGGAGAAGACCGCGGCCGCCGCCGGCGACCTGATCTTCTTCGGTGCGGACAAGGCCTCGGTGGTCAACGAGGCGATCGGCGCGTTGCGCGTGAAGCTCGGCCACGACCTCGAGCTGGTCGAGGCGGGCTGGCAGCCGCTGTGGGTCGTCGACTTCCCGATGTTCGAGTACGACGACGAGGACAAGCGCCTGTACGCCTTGCATCACCCGTTCACTGCCCCGGCGGTGGACAGCCCGGACGCGCTGCGCAACAACCCGCGCGAGGCCCTGTCCCGTGCCTACGACATGGTGCTCAACGGTACCGAAGTGGGCGGTGGCTCCATCCGTATCCACAACCCCGAGATGCAGCAGGCTGCGTTCGAGGCCCTGGGTATCGGCGAGGACGAGGCGCGCGAGAAATTCGGCTTCCTGCTGGATGCGCTGGAGTTCGGTGCCCCGCCGCACGGCGGCCTGGCCTTCGGCCTGGACCGCTTGGTGATGCTGATGAGCGGCGCCCACTCCATTCGCGACGTAATGGCCTTCCCCAAGACCCAGACGGCCGCCTGCCTGCTGACCGATGCCCCGGCGCCGGTCGGCGAGAAGCAGCTGCGCGAGCTGGGCATCCGTCTGCGCGCCAGCGCCACACAACAGGCCGGGTAGGCAACGGGCCGGTCGTTTACCATGGCCGGCATGCGCGCCAGCGTGGTTACGGTCCATGGCTGGCATATGCCGGGCCTGGAGCTGGCGCTGCTGGAACGCCGGCTGCGTGCGGCCGGGCTGGAGGTCCATCGCTTCCACTATGCCTCGCGCCGCCAGACCCCGGAACAGGCGGCGCGCGCCCTGGCCGCCTTCATTGAGGCAGTGCCCGGCGACCTGGTGCACCTTGTGGCCCACAGCCTCGGCGGCATCATCGTCCGCCATCTGTTCACCGTGGCCCCGGTCCAGCGCCCCGGTCGGATCGTGATGCTGGGTTCGCCGCTGGCGGGCAGCCGGGTGGCCGCGCGCCTGGCACGCAACCGGCTTGGCCGCTGGTGGTTGGGGGCCGCGCTGGACCGCGGTCTGCTGGGGGGCAGCCCCGTCTTGCGCGGACGCGAAATCGGGATGATCGCCGGCAGCCGCCCACTGGGTCCGGCACCGCTGTTCGCGCAGATGCCGCCCCCGCATGATGGCTTCGTCGCCGTCGACGAGACACGCGGCCCGGATGTCACGCGCCACCTGACACTGCCGATCTCGCATACGGGGATGCTGTTCGATGCCACGGTGGCCCGCGAGACCCTGCACTTCCTCGATCGCGGCGACTTCCTTCCCTGAGCGGCCCCGTTCAGCGTTTCCCTCAGGCGGCGCCTCGCCGGGTCTCCAGCAGTTCTTCGATCTGACGCCGCCATTGCGGTTCCACCCTCTTGCTGTGCCACTGGCCGATATCGGGGACGGGCGGTCGCGCGCCGGTCAGCCATGCGCCGAGACGCGTGGCCAGTGCTTGGGTATCACCGGCGGGGTAACGGCAGGTGGCCGGGTATTGCTCGGGGTATACCAGGGCATCCGGCACCAGTGGCAGTACGCCCGCGCGGGTGGCCTCCAGCAGCGAAAGACCCTGGAACTCGTGGCGGGCAGTGCTGACCACGATCCCCGCCCGGCACAGCCAGTATTCGTATTCCTCGCGCGAGCACTTGGCGTCCACGATGATGCGGTCAGCCAGATGCGTGCGGAGTCGTGTGAGGGCGTCCGGAATCCTGGCGGGCCGAGGGCCTAGCAGGGCCAGTCGGAAATCGATTCCCTCACGGGCCAGTTGCAGCAAGGCTTCCGCGAAGTCGTCCGGGGCCTTGTCGTACTCCCAGCGGTGATTCCACAAAATCAGGTTCGGGTCGCGCTCTGCGTGGTCGGTGGTGGTGATGGCCTGGATCGGAACGGGCAGGGTCTCGCTGCGCTCGTCGAGCGTCGTGCGCAGACCCGGGGGTACCTTGTCTGGCATACGTGCAAGCAGGCGGTCGACGCCGTCGAGAAAGGTATCGCGGTTGTAGTGCGAGTTGAACGCGATGCGGTCGGCCGCCAGGGCGCCGTAGAGCTGGACCATCTGCGGATCCACCGAGGGGTTCTGGCCGGGGCTGGTCGGGTAGGCGAACTGGTTTTCGTGGAAGTAGTACAGCGCAGGTGATTGCGCGAGTGCCGGGTGCAGGCCGCGCAGTGTGGCGAGATCGACCATGGAGGTCGCAACGATGGCGTCGGGTTGGGCGTCGCCGAGGCTGCGGAGCCAGGAGAGCGGGTTGCCCCGTATGCGCCAGCGGAAGTGGCGCCCCGGTAATTCCCGGCGATCCCAGTCGAACTCGGGGAATTGCCGGGTCAGCCAGTCGGCCCAGGCGGCATGGCTGTCCGCACGGTAGGCGGACAGTAGCAGGATGCGGGGTGCCGCGGGCTGCACACCTACGGGGCCCGGTCCGGCGGGAAGTCTGGCGAGGGGCGATTCAGATGGTAGCCCTGGACCATGTCGACCCCCAGGTCGGCCAGCATCGCAAGGGTGTCGCCGTCTTCGACGCACTCGGCCACGGTCCATTTTTCCAGTCCGCGAGCGACGTCGACCATCGCGCGGATGAATGCCTGGTTGTCGCGGTTGTTCGGCAGATCTCGCACGAACATGCCGTCGATTTTGAGCACCTGGACGCCCAGGTACTTGAGGTAGGCAAAGGTGGAGAAGCCGGAGCCAAAATCGTCCAGGCAGACGAGGCAGCCGGCCTGCTGCAACGCCTCGATGAAGCGCTGGGCGTCCTGCATCTCGGAGACGGCTGCCGTTTCGGTCAGTTCGATGATCAGCCGCCGGGGATTGACACCCTGCTGGCTCAGCTCGTTGGTGATGTATTGCGGCAGCCCGGGTTCGTCGAAGCTGCGACCGGAGATGTTGATCGCGATCCCCGGGAGTTCAGGGTGGCCGGCCAGGTGCGCGATGCTCTCGCGGATCACCCAGCGGTCGATATCGAGGATCTGCCCGGTCTTCTCGGCCACAGGGATGAACTGCCCCGGCATCACGACCTCGTCGGACGCCAGCGGGTCGCGCATGCGGACCAGGGCCTCCATGTGATTGAGCGCCCCGCTGTCCAACTGGTAGATCCCCTGGAAATGCAGCTCGAACTGCCCGCCCTCCAGCGCGTTGCCAATGCGCTGGCTCCAGCTCATTCGCTCGAGCATGCGTTCGGCGGTGTTGCGGCTGGCGTCGAATACCGCCCAGGTGTTTTTGCCCGAGTCCTTGGCCTGGTACATCGCGGCATCGGCATGCGCCACCAGGTCTTCGACATTGTCACCGTGCTCGGGGTAGCGCGCGATCCCGATGCTCGCGGTCAGGCGGTAGTTTTGGCCGCGGAAGCGGAACGGAATCGCGGAGATCGCGCGGGCCACGCGTTCAGCCAGCCCTTCAGGTTCCCGTTCGGATGCCTGGTCGACGAGGATCGCGAACTCGTCGCCGCCAAGGCGGGCAAAGATCTCCTCCTCGCGTACGAGGCTTGCGATCTCGCCCGCCGCGCGTACCAGGACCGTGTCCCCGGCGCGGTGGCCGAAGGTGTCGTTGATGGTCTTGAACTCATCGAGGTCGAAGTAGATCAACGCGAGCTGGGTCTCGCGGCGGCGGGCGTTGTGGATCGCATGCTCCAGCTGGCGCTGGAAGCGGTGGCGGTTGTACAGGCCCGTGAGCGGGTCGTGCTCGGCCAGATAGACCAGCTGCTGGGCGGTCTGGCGCTCGTGGGTGACGTCCTCGTACAGCCACAGCCGACCAATGGAGCGCTCGTCGGCATCGTGTACCGGATAGGACAGCTGCGTGAGGATCCGGCCGTCGTAGAGATCCACCTCGAAGCGTTCGCTGATCTCGTGGGTGTCGAGGACGTGCAGCACGTGCCTCGAGGCATGGTCGGGCCGGGCAAAGCGGTGAGTGGAATGTTCCAGCACGGCACGTGAGGGCTGCCCGACCAGGTCGATCTCGTCGGCAATCGCCCACATGCGCCGAAATGCCGGGTTTACGTATTCGATGTACCCCTCGCGATCCTCGAACAGGATGCCGATGCTCATGGCCGACAGCAGCGAGGCCATGCGCCCCTGCTCGCGCCGCGTGAGTTCCAGCAGCCGCGCCTGCTCGTCGCGCGAGGTCTCCAGACTCTCCAGTGCCTCCAGCAGGGCTTCTTCATTGCGCTTGCGCTGGCTGATGTCGTGCACGATGGCGACATAGCGCGGGCGTTCACCCCGGGGGGCGACTAGCTGCAGCGAGATGTGTACAGGGATCAGGTGTCCGTCGACATGCTGGTGCGTGGTCTCGAACAGCAACTGGTCACGCTCCCCTCGCCGCAGGGGCTCCAGCATGCTGCGAAAACGGGTCTCGGGGAACTCCGGCTTGATGTCGTACGGGTGCAGCTGCAGCAATTCGTTGCGAGTACGACCGGTCTGGTCCATCGCGCCCTGGTTGACATAGATGAACTGCAGGCTGTCCACGTCAAACAGGAAGACACCATCCAGCGTCAGGTCCAGCGTGCTGCGAAAGGCCTCGAGCTCCTCGCTGCGGCGTTCGAGTTCGCGGGATGTGGTGACCAGCTCGTGGGCGTCGATCACGTGACCCTGAAGATAGATGAGCCGCCCATGTGCGTCGTAGACGCCGGCACCGCGTTCGAAGACCCAGCGCACGGATTGATCCCTGGCTATGGCGCGGTACTGGATTTGATAAGTCCCGTCGCGCTGAAGTCCCTTCTGCACGCCCTCCCATATGGAGTCGGAATCCTCCGGGTGGACCCAGCTCGCCAGGGTGATCTTCCCGCTATAGAAATCCGCGGCGTTGTAGCCGGTCAATTCGCGGACCCCGCCATCGATGAAGATCACGTCCCACTGAGGGTTGTTGCGGCAACGGTAGACAAAGCCATTGACCGTTTCCAGCACCCGTAGGAGGTCGTCGCTGTGCTGCGCGCCGATGGTGCGCGCTAGGCTGATCAGCGCCAGGGTGAAGAGCACCGCGGTCCCGGTGCGCAGGGCCTGGATCGGCACCCCGGTCGCGGCCAGGAAATCGCCCTGCGTGGGCAGCCATGCGGGGAGGCCGAAATCTACCTGCGCCGGGAAAGGCAGAAATACGGCATAGGCCAGAAACGCGAAGGCTGCGATCCCCAGCGCCGGGATATGCCGCTGCATCTCCGGCTGTGCCCCGGGGGAACGAACGTGCAGCAGGAATGCGAACCCTGCGAGGAGTGCGCCGGGGAATCCGATCAGGTAGCGGGCACCATTGGCGAGCCCGGTTGCCGGGTCAGCGGTGACCAGGAGTATCGCGCTCAGGCCGATGGCGAGACTCCCGTACACGCCCCAGGCCGGCAGGTGCAGGCCGGGGCGTATGTCGAGTAGCGCGCGTCGACCAAACTCCAGCAGGGGCAGATAGGAGACCGCCAGCCAGGCCGTCATGAACCAGCGATCGGAGAGTACGCCCAGCTCGTGATGCAGGCCGATCGCGTTGAGGAAACCATAGGTCCCGTGCAGCAGACCGAACGGCACCAGCCACCCGACATGAGCGGCGAAAGGCACAAACCGTTCGCGGCGCGGCAGCATCAGCGCCACGATGCCTAGGGTGAAGAACGCGAGCCCGTTGAGCGCGTACAGCAGCGACAGTGGCGTGGTGTCCAGGCCCACTGGCTAGAGGGGGGCTCTGATTGGAGAACGATGTTGCTCGGGGCCGGGGCAGGCGCTCGAACGGGAGTGGGGCACGCGGAGCTCCTTAAACGGGCGGTTCATCGTCCGATAACGTCCAGAAGGCCAAAAATTTGAGGCGCTGCGGCGTAAGCGTGACCGGTTTGTGACCCAGTCCGCAAGTCGTACCGTTCAATTGCGGAGGCCATAAACGCGAACACCGCCCGGAGGCGGTGTTCGCAGGTGCCGTCAGGCGGTGTGGTGATCAGCCGCCACGGACATGGGCATCGCACCAGCCGTCGGCGTTGACCAGGACGTCCTGGAAGGCCTGGTGGTGGCAGCCACCCCAGCCGTTGTCCTCTTCGCCCGCCCAGAAGGCGCAGTTGTCGCACACGGCACCGTCTTCGTAGGCGTCGTGGCCGGATGCGTCGGACGCATCGTTCACGTAGTCATGGGCGTGACCGTCTTCGGCCTTCGGCTTGGCATAGGCAACGCCGAAGGTGGTCAGACTTGCGAGCGGGACGGCTGCCACAGCCATGGAGGCGCGGCGGAGAAAGGCTCGGCGGTTCGCGTTCGGTTGATCGGACATGGAGTGACCTCCGTAGATCATATGAATTTTTTAGCGCTTAATTTGACCCGAGGCATGGTTGAAGCATGCCGGACGGATCGCTGGATTAGAGCGAGGGAATATCCAGATGTTCCCGTGGTGGGCAACTTCTGCCTGATTCAAAGACACGCTCCGCACCCTTCGATGCATCGGGCGGCGAAAAAATTCCGTTCCCTGGTGGCCCGCCCCGGTTTCTATGGGCTCGGGGATCAACTAATATCAGTAGGTGCTGAAGTTCCTGCTGGCGGTGGCGGCACGACGCGCCAGCGGGGCTTCAGGTCCCCGTCAATGACTCACTGGAGGTGTCCCATGCTCAAGCTACGTACGTCCCTTGCTATGTTGGCCGCTGGTTCTCTTGCGCTGGCCGGAACGACGGTCCAGGCGCAGGAACGCGTGGGCATGGAACCCAGTATCGCCGTCATGCTCGGCTCGGTCTCGCCGGACGCGTCGGGGGCCTCGACGGACTGGGGCTATGGCATCGAGCTGGGTGCAAATTGCCAGCTGCTCCAGCCGCGCACCGGTGTCCTGCGCCACCAGCTGAGCGTTTCCCGATACTCCGAGAGCCCGCTGCGCATGACCAGCACCGAGCTGAATACCCACTGGATGTTCGAGACCGCACCGAACCTCGAGCTGGGTTTCGGTCCCGGCCTGGGCTATGTGCGTGCGGAACTGGGTGATGACACCAACGGCCTGTGGGCGGCTCAGTTCGGCGGCAGCCTGAAGTACACCATGGACAACAATATGTTTCTTGGCGTCGAGGCCCGCTATCAGTTCACGGAGAGTGATCGCTTCCGTAGCGGCCGCGGTCGCGAGGACGTCGACAATCTGCGGGTGATGGCCAAGCTGGGCGTGCATTTCTAGCCGACCACCGGCTGAACGGCGGGGCTGAATCAGGCCCCGCGACCTGCCCGCCGAGGCTTGCCGGTCGCGGGGTCTTGTTCGAGGATGGGGGTTCATCTCTCGGCACCGATACCGAATGGACGAATCGCAAAACGCGCAGTCCCCCAGGGACGAGACCATCGCCTGGCATGCCCTTGATCCCGATGCCGCCCTGAGCGAGCGCGACAGTCGCCGCGAGGGGCTGTCCACTGACGCGGCCCGGGAACGCCTGGACCAGTACGGCAGGAACCAGCTGCGCCCGCCGGAGCAGGTGGGCCTGATCCGGCGTTTCTTTCGCCACTTCCACAACATCCTGATTTACATCCTGCTGGCCGCGGCGGCCGGTACGGCCCTGCTCGGTCACTGGGTCGACACCGGCGTGATCCTGGCCGTGGTCCTGATCAACACGCTGATCGGCTTTGTCCAGGAGGGCAAGGCGGAAAAGGCGCTGGATGCGATCCGCAAGATGCTCTCGCCGCACGCGCTGGCCCTGCGCGATGGGCACCGGCGCGAGATTCCGGCCGAGGAGCTGGTCCCGGGCGATATCGTCTATCTGCAGGCGGGCGACCGTGTGCCGGCGGACCTACGCCTGCTCGAGGTCAAGAACCTGCGGGTCGAGGAGGCGGTGCTGACCGGGGAGTCGGTCGCGGTGGAAAAATCCCCCGAAGCCGTGGACCGCGAGGCGGACCTGGGGGACCGCACCGGCATGGCCTTTTCCGGCACGCTGGTCGCCTTCGGGCGCGGGCACGGCGTGGTGGTGGCCACCGGCGAGCACACCGAGATCGGTCGCATATCTTCGATGCTGGGCGAGGTCGAAAGCCTGCAGACGCCGCTGGTACGCCAGATGGAGCAGTTCGGCCGCTGGCTGGCCGGCGTCGTCGTGGTTATCTCCGCTGCGACGTTCGCCTTTGGCTACTGGGTGCGCAGTTACCCGCTGGACGAGATGTTCCTGGCAGCGGCCAGTCTGGCGGTCTCCTCCATCCCCGAGGGTCTGCCGGCGATCATGACCATCGCCCTGGCGATCGGCGTGCAGAAGATGGCGCGGCGCAATGCCATCATCCGTCGCCTGCCGGCGGTGGAGACGCTGGGCTCGGTCTCCACGATCTGCTCCGACAAGACCGGCACGCTGACCCGCAACGAGATGACGGTGCAGACCGTGTGCACGGCGGGCGAAGAGTACGGCGTCTCCGGCGTGGGCTATGCCCCGCACGGGCATTTCTCCGTGGGCCAGCAGGAAGTGGAGGCCGACGAGCAGCCGGCGCTGCTGGAGGTGCTGCGCGCGGGCCTTTTGTGCAACGACGCCCAGGTGTTCGAACGCGAGGGCGAGTGGGTGATGGAGGGCGACCCGACCGAGGGGGCGCTGGTGGTGGCCGCGCGCAAGGCGGGGCTCGACCCGCACCTGGAGGCGGAGCGGCTTCCGCGTGCCGATGTGATCCCGTTCGAGTCCGATCATCGCTACATGGCGACCCTGCACCATGATCACGACGGGCATGCGCAGATCTTTCTGAAGGGGGCCCCGGAGCGGGTGCTGGAGCTGTGCGACCGGGTGCGTGCGGGTGAGGATACCGATGACCTTGACCGCGAAGCCTGGCTCCAGTCGCTGGAAGCCATCGCGGCTCGCGGCCAGCGCCTGCTGGCCATTGCGACCCGCGAGGTGGAGCCTGATCAGCGCGAACTGAATTTCGATCATGTCGAGCAGGGCGGGTTCGCCCTGCTCGCCCTGGTGGGGATTATCGATCCGCCGCGGGACGAGGCGATCCAGGCCGTGGCAGAGTGCCGGGAGGCGGGCATTCGCGTGAAGATGATCACCGGCGATCATCTGGCGACCGCGCGGGCCATCGGCGAGCAGCTGGGGCTGGGGCGCGATGCCGAGGCGCACGCGGGGCACGAGCTGGATGATGTAGACGACGAGCGCCTGGCGCAGATGGCCGAGGCCACCGATGTGTTCGCACGCACCTCGCCCGAGCACAAGCTGCGTCTGGTGCGGGCCCTGCAGGGCCGCGGTCGGATCGTTGCCATGACCGGGGACGGGGTGAACGACGCCCCGGCACTCAAGCGCGCGGATGTCGGCGTCGCGATGGGCGGCAAGGGCACGGAGGCCGCCAAGGAGGCCTCGGAGATGGTGCTCGCGGACGACAACTTTGCCTCGATCGCCCACGCGGTCGAAGAGGGGCGCACGGTCTACGACAACATCCGCAAGGCCATCCTGCACATGCTGCCGACCAACGCCGGGCAGTCGCTGACTATCATGATGGCGATTCTGATGGGGCTGGCCCTGCCGCTGACACCGGTGCAGGTACTGTGGGTGAACATGGTGACCTCGGTGACCCTGGCGATGGCGCTGGCCTTCGAACGTGCCGAGCCGGGGGTGATGCAGCGTCCGCCGCGTGCCCCGGATCAGCCGCTCCTGTCCGGGTTCCTGTTGTGGCGCATCCCGTTTGTCGCGGTCCTGCTGTGGCTGGGGACCTTCGGGCATTTCGTCTACATGGAGACGGTGGTCGGCGTAAACGAGGAGCTGGCGCGTACCATTGCGATCAATACCCTGGTGGCCGGGCAGGCCTTTTATCTCCTGAATCTGCGCCTGATCCACCAGCCGGTGCTGCCGGGATTCGAGCTGTTTCGCTCGCACAGCATGTGGATCGCGATTGGGGTCCTGATCCTGCTTCAACTGGCCTTCACCTATGCCCCGGTGATGCACACCCTGTTCGGCACGACCACGATCGGCCTGGGCGACTGGCTGCGCATCCTGGCCTTCGGCCTTGCGGTGTTCGTGATCGTGGAGCTGGAGAAGCTGGTGGTGCGCCAGGTGCTGGCCCGCCGTCGAGGAATTGCCCCGACGGCGGTGTAGCCTCCAGGCCGGCCGCTGGGCTCAGGTGGTGACCAGCGGGAGCTGATCGGCAACCAGGAGGTCGCCGGCCCGGTCGGCGGGTACGGGGCGGGAGTAGTAGTACCCCTGGGCTCGGGTGCACCCCAGTGCGCGCAAGGTGGCCGCGTGGGTATTGCTCTCGACGCCTTCGGCGACCGCCTCCAGGCCGAGGTTGCGCGCCATGTTGATCACGGTCTGCACCAGGCGCTGGCTGTATTCGTCGCGGTCCAGCCCGGCCACGAAGGCGCGATCGATCTTCAGGATATCCAGCGGCAGGCGGTGAAGATAACTGAGCGACGAGTAGCCCGTGCCGAAGTCATCCATCGCCAGACTGACGCCGAGGGCCTTCAGTCCCTTGAGGGTGGCGATCAGTTCTTCGAGGTTGCCCAGCGTTGCGGTCTCGGTGATCTCCAGGCGCAGTTGTTCCGGCGGGGTGTCGGTACCGCACAGGATCGTGGCGACCTCGTCCACCAGCTCGGGGCGGGTGAGCTGCCGCGCGGAGAGGTTGGTGCTGATCGTCAGCGGCGGGCCGCTGCGTTGTGCATTCCAGGCTTGTAGCTGGCAGCACGCGGTATACAGCACCTGCATGTCGATCAGGTGGACCAGCCCGGCATCCTCCGCGATCGGGATGAAGCGATCCGGGGGCAGGAGTTCGCCTTCCCGTTCCCAGCGCACCAGGGCCTCGAACCCGGTAATGCGATTGTCCGCCAGGGACATGATCGGCTGGTAATGCACGACAAAGGCATTGCGCTCCACCGACTCGCGCAGGCTGGTCTCCAGACGCAGGCTCTCGAGCGCCTGCGTCTGCATGCCCGGGTCGCAGAACTCGCAGCGGGCCTTGCCGAGCGATTTGGCGCGATACATCGCCATATCCGCCTCGCGCATCAGATCCTCGGCACAGCTCGGGCCGTCCTGATCGGCACTGGCGACTGGGCAGGCCTGGCCATCGGGGCGCGTGGCGATGCCGATACTGACCGTGACATACACCGTCTGGCCGGCGACCGCGAAGGGCTCGTGCAGGACGGCCTGCAGGCGCTCGGCGACGCGCAGCGCATCCACCGGTTCGTGCAGGCCCTCCAGCAGGATCGTGAATTCGTCACCGCCCAGTCGGGCGAGGGTGTCGTCTGGTCGCGCATTGTGGTCAACGCCGGGACGAGAAACCGTGTCGTTCTGGCGTAGCGTCGTCAGCAGACGCTGGCCGACCTGGGCCAGCAGCTCGTCCCCGGCCGTGTGGCCGAGGCTGTCGTTGACGAGCTTGAAGCGGTCGAGATCGACGAACAGCACGGCGAACAGTGACTCCGGCTCGCGCGCATAGCGCGCGATCGCGTGCTCCAGACGGTCGTGAAAGAGCCGCCGGTTCGGCAGGCCCGTCAGCGGATCATGGGAGGCGTGGTGGATCAGCCGTTCGGCGTGGCGGTTGCGCTCGACCACGCGCCCCAGTTGCACACCGGCCTGTGCCAGCAGGGCCAGTACCTCCGGCTGCTGCGGAGTGGTCTCGGCGGCGAAGAACTCCAGTACGCAGGCGACCTCGTGCCCGACCATGACCGGGAAGGCGAAGCCCGAGCGCAGGCCGCTCAAGGCCGCCGCCGCGCGCCGGGGGAAATGGGGGTCCTGATCCAGGTGCTCGATCCACACCGGGGCACGCTGTTCGAGAACGCGGCCGGGCAGGCCCTGGCCGGAACGGAAGATCGTGTCTTCCGTGCATTCACGAAAGGCCTCGACCGGGTCGAGTGTCCGCAGGTGCCAGATGCCCGTCGGGCCCAGCTCCAGTTCGCCATCTGAACTCTTGCGCGCAAGGTAGGCATGGCCGACCGGCCAGTCGAGAAACTCCCCGATGGCATTCAGGGCCGTGCGCAGGACTTCGGCGATGGAGTCGGACTGATTGGCTGCGAAGGCAATCGTGTTGAGCAGTTCGATCTGCTGCTGCTTCGCGTAGAGGTCCTGCAGGCGGGTGTCGGCCAGGGATTCTGCATGTCGTCGGGCCTCGCGTTCCTCGCGAATCAGGCCCTCGAGGCGCGCGCGCTCCTCGTCCGGGAGGACGTCGCTACGGCGGCGATTCATTGGTGGTTTCCGTGTTCGCGGCGACCACTGGCTGCGTCATGCATGGGCTTCCCCGGTCTTCCATACCCTGGGTGTGAACGCGGCGGATCATAACCCGTTTGAGGCTTGCTATCTCGGCAGACGCCGTGGCGCTAGCGGCTATTCCCGAGTGAGCGTAATTCCTGGGGGCGGTGTGGCTTGCGTGAGGTCCCGGTTGAGCACTGTTTAGTGATGTTCGTGCCCGGTCGAAGGGTTGCGCGGATCGGATACGTGAGTGACCCAGGGCTCGCCCATCTCTTCCTCCCAGGCCTCCTGGGTCGGGTGGTTCTGGTCGTAGCGGATCCATGCCTCGAAGATCTCGTCGGGCCACTGCGCCTGTATGAAGGCGATAATCGCTTCTACGTCGTCGTAGGACAGGGTGTCCTCGAAACTGGGCATGGCCCCGCCGCGCGCTTCGGCGCCGTAGCGGATCATGTCCTTGAGCTGCCAGTAGGGGTGGTGCCAGGTGTGGGCGCGGCCATCCAGGGGCGGGGGCGGCATGTAGCCGTCCGCGTCGCGCTGGCGCCAGTTCTCCGCGCCCTCGCGATTCTCGCCGTGGCATACCGCGCAGTTCTGCATGTACAGCCGTTCGCCGTATTGCAGGGTCTCGTTGTCCCAGTCGCGCTGGTGGTGTTCCGGGGTCGCGTCCAGGCCTGGCAGACCGTCGCAACCGACCAGGACCGCGCCGGCGAGCAGCGCGGCCAGGGCCGGAAGGAACATGACGGGCCGGCGTCCGTGTCGGCTTGGCTTCATTCAACCCTCATTGTGACGAGTACCATTTCAGTCCGTCCGTTGGTTCAATCCGTCTGCATCGCCGGGTCGTCCGGGTCCGCGGGATTTTCCTGCGTGCCCGGTTCGCCTTGCTCGGCCGGCGGGCGATCCCCGCGGACGGCATCACGAACGGAGCCCCAGGCCTTGCGCGAGCCATCGCGAACGCCACCCCAGGCATCGCGGGCGCCTTCGCGCACACCCTGCCAGGCACCGGAGGAACGTTCGCGGGTCTCGGCGGACCATTCGGCCAGGTTGTCGCGTTCGCGTACCAGTCCGTCGTAGGCCCGTTCTCGGCGCTCGCGGGTGGCATCGCTCAGGTCATCCCAGCCCTCGCGCGTGCGTTCGCGCAGGGTGGTGAGCTGCTGGTCCATTGCATCCAGGGTTTCGCGGGTGCGCGAGCGGGTTGCTTCGTCGTCGCGTTCGGCATCGGCCTGGATTTCTTCGCGGGTCTGCGCCCAGTCGTCGCGCAGCTCTTCCATTTCGGTTGCGGTTTCGTCCTCGGCGGCCTGCTCCTCGGCCAGCACGAGCGGCGCACTGAGTGCCAGCGCGGCCGCGGCCACCAGGGCGAGTCCTGTCGTGCGGATGTGGTCCATCATCGTATCCCCCGTGGGAATGGGCTTGTGGTCATGTGATGATAAGACGTTCGTGCGGTGGAATTTGTTGCAGTGGATGATGGATTTGCGACGCGAGACACGTGATGGGGTACCAGCCATGATAGACAGACGACTAATCGGGGCGCTTCTGCTGGGCGGGCTGCTGGCGGGTTGTGCGCCATTCCCCTCTGAGCAAAAGCGAGCGACGGACGTGTTCCAGCCGCAGCCGACCGAGCGCAAGACGCTCGAGATCCCGGAGCTCGAACCGGCCGCCACGCCGGGGGGCGCGGTGATGGACTGGGTGGAGGCCAGCGGCTGGCGCGAGGGCCTGGGTACGGACTACTCCAGTCTGGAGATCCACCATCAGCGCCGCGAGCGGGCCGAGGTCTTCGTCAAGAACCTGCGCGATGACGCCGTGCGCGACCATGAATACCGGCTGACACTTCGTGAACGCGACGATGGCTGGGCGGTGACCGGGGTGGAGCGGCGCGTGATCTGTCGCCGGGGGTTGTCTGGCGACGGGCTTTGTCGCTGATCGCCTGATTCGCGCGCGGCCTGACGATCAGCGGCGACGCGCCAGGGACAGGCCGTCGCCGATCGGCACCAGCGAGAGGTCGATGCGCTCGTCGCGATGCAGCGCCTGGTTGAAGTCGCGGATGGCCCGGGTGTCCTCGTCATCGCAGTGCCGGTCCGCCACCTGGCCATGCCAGAGGGTGTTGTCCACCATGATCAGTCCGCCCGGGCGGACCAGGCGCAGGCAGGCCTCGAAGTACTCCGGGTAACCGGTCTTGTCGGCGTCGATGAACGCAAGATCGAAGCGATCGCTCTGTCCTTCAGCCTCCAGCTGGCGCAGGCTGGCGCGCGCATCGCCCAGGCGCAGGTCCATGCGCGCGGCCAGACCGGCCCGGTCCCAGTAGCGCCTGGCGATCGCGGTCCAGGTCTCGCTGTGATCCAGGCAGATCACCTCGCCGTCGTCGGGGAGGGCTTGCCCCACCGCCAGCGCGCTGTAGCCGGTAAAGGTGCCGACTTCCAGGTAGCGCCGGGCCCCGACCAGGCGCGCCAGCAGGGCCATGAACTGTCCCTGTTCGGGGGCGATCTGCATGTTGTGCTCCGGCAGCCCCGCGGTCTCGGCGCGCAGCTCCGCAAGCAGGCTGGACTCGCGCAGCGAGCGATCCAGTACATAGGCCTGAAGGCGGTCATCGAGCCCGATTGAACGGTTGGACATCACGGCTCCTTAGGCATGGGCAGGCAGGCGCCAGCGTAGCGGATGCAGGGCGAGCACCACCAGCACGGCCAGCGCCACCCATTCGACGGTGGGCGGTATCCATTCGGTGGCCTTGCCCGGGGTGATCGCGGGGCTCAACCCGCTCATGCCCAGTCCGGCATCCAGTGCCAGCCCGAGTGCCACGGTGCTGGCGCCGATACCCAATAGATAAAGACTCAGGGCCGCGTTGCCCAGTTCCCGCCGGAACACCCCCAGGGTCGCCAGGCTGGTGATCGGGGCGGCCAGCAGGAACACCAGCACGGCGCCAGGAGAAACTCCAGCCGCCAGCAGGGCGACCGCGATGGGGGTGGCCGCGGTCGCACACAGGTACATCGGGATGCCGATCACGGCGAGCAGCAGCATTGCCGGCAGCCCGCTGCCATATTCCGCCAGTGCGGCCGGTGGCACCAGGGCCAGCAGCGCCCCGGCAACGAACAGTCCGATCACCAGCCAGAGACGGATGTCATCCAGCACGTCGCCGAATGCGTAGCGCTGGCCCTCCAGCAGGCGCGTCCATGGGCCCGGCGCCGTGGCGGATGGTGAGCCCCCTCCATCGCAGGAAGCCGCGGTGCAGCAGTCTTGTGACGTCCGCGTATTGTCCGCATGCGCCGCGGGAGCGCGCGTGCGCCCGACCAGCAGGCCCGTGGCGATGGCCGTCACCACGGCGCCGGCGACCCGGGCGACGGTCATCAGGGGGCCGAGCAGGGCATAGCTGATCGCCACCGAGTCGACGCCCACGCCCGGGGTACCGATCAGGAACGCCGTGGTCGGGCCCCGTCCGGCGCCGCCCCGGTGCAGTGCCAGGGCGGTCGGGATCGCCCCGCAGGAGCAAAGCGGCAAGGGTGCCCCGGCAATGGCGGCGCGGGCGGTCGGTGCCAGACCCGTGCCGCCCAGCCAGCGCTGCAGCGCCACCTCTGGCAGGAAGGCCTTGACCAGTCCGGCCGCGGCCAGGCCCAGTAGCAGCCACGGGGCGGCCGTCAGGGCGAGTTCCAGCGTAGCGCTCAGGATCGCGGCGATCATTGGTCGATCGTCGTCTTGGGACGTCGCCGCTGCAAGAGTCCGCGAGGGCAGCGCCGGATGGTGACTGGCGAGACAGGGGTCGGCAGAGTCCGCTGTGCCCGGCTACACTGCGCCACGGAATCATCCGAAACGGACAAGGAGCGGAATATGGAAGGGTATGCACTGGCCACCGTGGTGCACGTGCTGGCGGTCGTGATCTGGGTTGGCGGGATGTTCTTCGCCTGGATGTTCCTGCGGCCGACGGCGGCACGGCAGCTCGACGACATGGCGCGGCTGCGCCTGTGGGAAGAGGTGTTCCAGCGCTTCTTTCCCTGGGTGTGGGCGGCGGTCGTGGCGCTGCTGATCACCGGCTTCCACATGATCTTCCTGGTGTTTGGCGGCATGGACAGCGTGCATCCCAGTGTGCACACGATGCTGGCGCTGGGCCTCATCATGATGGCGATCTTCGCCCATGTGGTATTCGCCCCGTACCGCCGTATGCGCCAGGCGATCGCGGCCAGTGACACCGCGGAAGGCCTGCGCCGTCTGGGCCAGATCCGCCGGCTGGTGGGTATCAACACCCTGATCGGGCTGGTCACCATCATCGTGGCCTCCGGTGGTCCGCTGATGCCGCAGTAGGGTCATTGCCGGTCGGGCAGTCGGGAGCGGCCGGGGCTCAGCCGGCCGATCGCAGGGCCGGGTGCCAGACCAGACGCGGCGTGCCGGGAGGTTCGATTACCACAGCCGCGTTCTGGTCGAACCCGACCATCCAGGTATCCAGCTCGGCGGCGCCCATCCCCAGCACACAGCAGCCGGGTTCGTCGGGCCAGCGGCCGGCCGGGTCCCGGTGGACCGTGGGCCAGCAGCGCCAGCCGGCCTGCGCCAGCTCGCGCTCGAGACGGGCCTGGCGTGCGCGGTTCTCCGGTTCCGGCAGGGGGTCGCTGCGCGGGTTCCATGCGGTCAGCAAGCTGGCCTGCTTCACCCCCTGTGCCTGCACGGCGGCCTCGAGACGCGGATCGCGCTGACCGATGCGCAGGAGCAACGTCTGCCCGGGGGCCTCGATGCAATAGTGCGTGGCAGTGTAGGCCCGGGACAGCGCCGCCCGGGTCTCGGGGTTATCGATGGGTGTCCCGTCCCCTCTTGAGTTTGGCGCCATCCCGGGGCACTCTCGCGTGTGGTCGTGCGGACTCACGATCACACAGGGAGACAGCATGCGCGTCAAGGACTGGACTCAGACCTGCCGGACGGTCGGTGACGATCCGACGATCACGCGGGCGAAGGCACTGGCAGCCGGAAGGTCGGTGGGCTGATCGTGTCCGTCGATCGCCCGCGTGTCCCGGGAATCACCAGCGTGTTTGCGCTGGTGATTCTGCTGGTCGCGGCGATCGCGGTGTTCAGTTGGCTGCGGGTGCAACACCTGCAGCAGGATATCCAGACCCTCACCGAAGAACACATCCAGAGGGTTGATCATGTCCACCGCATGCGCAGCCTGGTGCGCGAGCGTGTGCTGCGCGCATCGCTGGTGGTGAGCGCGGAGGACACCGCCCTGCAGGAGCGCTATCACCGGGAGTTTCGCGACCTCGCGCCCCAGTTCGTGGAGACACTGGCGGCGGCGGAGGCCCAGACCACCGAGACCGCGGAGCGCCAGCGCATGCAGGAATTGCGCGAGCTGACTTCCATCGGCGCCCCGCTTCTGGAAGACATCGTCGATCTCGCCCTGGTCGGGGACCGTAACGAGGCCCTGGGCATGCTGTATGCCGACTTGATGCCGGTGCAGGAAGAAGTCCTGGGTCAGATGGAGCGCATACTGGAGGCTTTCCACCGGGACAATACGCGTGCGATCGAGGTCATGGCGCAACGCCATGAACAAAGCCAGGAATGGATGCTGTGGGCCACCGGTCTGGCGGCGTTGCTGATCATGCTGCTGGGGGCTCGCGTACGCCACCGCCTGCAGCGCAATCACCAGGCACTACAGGACGAGTTGCGCGAGCGCGAACGAGTGGAGGCGCGCCTGCGCGAGACCCAGG
Source organism: Thioalkalivibrio sp. ALJ15 (assembly GCF_000383695.1). Taxonomy (NCBI): domain Bacteria; kingdom Pseudomonadati; phylum Pseudomonadota; class Gammaproteobacteria; order Chromatiales; family Ectothiorhodospiraceae; genus Thioalkalivibrio; species Thioalkalivibrio sp. ALJ15. Next base: position 551,190 of record NZ_KB912057.1, on the reverse strand, counting down.
GGGGTCTCGAGGCCGCCGTGGCGCGTCGAACGGCGGAGCTCGAGGAGACCACGGCGCGCCTGGAGGAGGCGCAGCGCAGTGCGGGCGCAGGGTTCTGGGACTGGGACATACGCAATGGGCAGCTGAACTGGTCCGCTCATGTGTTCGAGCTGTTCGGGCTGGACCCCGGGTTGGACGAGGCGGGTTTCGAGTCCTACATCCACGCCGTGCACCCGGATGACCGCACCCGCGTGCGCCGGACCATCAACCAGGCCCTTGCCAGCGAAGCGGTCTATCGTGTCGATCACCGGGTCGTGCGGCCGGATGGCGGGGTGCGCCATGTGCGCGTGGAAGGCGAGATCGCCCGTGACGACACCGGCCGCCCCCTGCAGGTCCTGGGGATGGTGCGGGATGTCACCCTGGAAAAGGCCTCGGAGGAGCGCCTGTGGCATCAGGCCCATCATGACTCGCTGACCGGGCTGGCCAATCGCAGTCTCTTTAACGAGCACCTGTGCCATGCGCTGCGCCGTGCCCAGCGCAACAACACGGGGCTGGCCCTGGTGGTCTGCGATCTGGACGGGTTCAAGCCAATCAATGACCGGCTTGGCCATGACGCGGGCGATGTGGTGCTGGTGACGGTGGCCGGGCGTCTGCGCGAGGGGGTGCGCGAGTGCGATGTGGTCGCCCGCATGGGGGGAGACGAGTTCGTGATTCTGCTGGAAAACATGGATGCCCCGGATGCCTTGCTCGGGGTCGGTCTGAAGCTGATCGAACGCTTTGCCGAGCCCATCGAGGTCAACCACGAGGCCGTGCAGGTGGGCTTGAGCATGGGAGCAGCTCTGTACCCGCATGACAGTGCCGACGCGGAAGGTCTGCTGCTGCAGGCGGATCGTGCGATGTATGCGGCCAAGGAGGCCGGGGGCGGCGGGATCGTGTTGTACGAGCAGGTCGATACCAGCCTCGCCAGCCGGTCGAACACACGGCATCGGCGGCGCGGGCCGCTGGGCTGCGGTCTTGGGCTGGAAGCCCCGTAGTCAGCGCTGGGTCAGCTCTGGCGTTGCGCTGCCGGGCTGGCGTTTCGTTCCAGCCAGGCCGGGAACTCGTCTTCCGCGATCGGCTGGCCGTAGAGAAATCCCTGGAAATGCGTGCAACCCAGTGCCAGGAGCCGCTGGCGCTGGGTCTGTTGGGCCACGCCCTCGGCGATCACGCGCAGGCCCATGTTGTGGCCGATATCGAGGATGTTCTCGATGAGCATCTGCTCGCCCTTGTCCACGAGTTCATCGATGAACGACTTGTCGATCTTGAGTTCGTCCAGTGGCAGATCGCGCAGGTAGGCCAGAGACGAATACCCCGTGCCGAAGTCATCCAGTGCCACCTGGACGCCGAACTCGCGCAGCACCCGAAGTTTCCCAATGGCATCGGACAGGTCACGCAGCAGTCCCGACTCGGTCACTTCCAGGGTGATGCGGCTGGGTTCCAGGTCGGCGGCCTGCACGCGCTCCCTGAGCTGCTCGACGAAATCGGGGCGGGCCAGCTGCCAGGGCGAGATATTGATGGCCACGTGGGGCGGAAGCGGCAGACCCCGCGCGCGCCAGTCCCGCAGATTTTCCAGTACATGTTCGACCACCCAGGTCCCGATAGGGTGGATCAGCCCGGTCTCCTCGGCGATCGGGATGAACAGCGCCGGCCCGACCGAGCCCAGCTCGGGGTGTGTCCAGCGCAGCAGCGCCTCGGCACCGATCATGTTCTCCTGGGCATCGAACTGCGGCTGGTAACTCAGGTGCATCTCGTGATTCGCCAGGGCCTGGCGCAGCCCCTCCTCGATCTGCAGCCGTGCACGGGCCTCGTCCTGCAGCGCATGGCGGTAGAACTGCACCCCGCCGCGTCCGGCCCGTTTCGCCTGGTACAGCGCGATGTCGGCATGGCGCAAGGCATCCGATGAGGTCTGCCCCGCGTCCGGGAACAGCACGCAGCCCAGGCTGGCGCCGACACTGAAGGTGCGCTCTCCCACCACGATCGGGTGCTGCAGGGCATCCAGCAGCCGTTGGGCCGCGTCGTTGACCGTCGCCTCGATCGCCTGGCGCGATGCGCGCCGGGGATGGATCAGGGTGGCGAACTCGTCCCCGCCCAGGCGCACCACCAGGGCCTGTGCGGGCGCGTTCTGTCGCAGGCGGTCGGCGACCGCGGCCAGCACGGTGTCACCGACCGCGTGCCCCAGGGCATCGTTGATCGTCTTGAAATGGTCCAGATCGATCAGGATGAGCCCGCCATGCTGGCCCCCGTAATGTGCCAGGTCCAGATCCTGGGTTAGGGCGTCGTGCAACTGGATCCGATTGGCCAGTCCGGTCAGCGGATCGTGATAGGCGAGCCGCCGGATGTGCTCCTCACCTTCCAGTCGCTCGAGTTCGGCCGCTGCCCGGTCGGCAAAGATCTCGAGGATGCCCGCTGCCTGTTCGGTTTCGTCCAGCGGGTAGCGGTTCAGGACCGCGATGTGTCCGAGTTCGCGTCCCTGACTGTCGAGCATGGGGGCCCCGAGATAGCTGCGTGCCTCCATCTCGACGAGGAGGTGGTCGTGTGGGAACAGTTCCTGAACGCCATCCGGGTAGACGCACAGACCGCTCGTTAGTGTTTCATCGCAAGGGGTGTTGGCCAGGGCATAGTGGATGTTCTGCCCGAGTTCTCCATCTTGGGAAAGCGCGACGGTTTCGACGTAACCGGGCCTGTCCGCCATGTTGATGCCCACCAGGGCATAGTTGGCGCGAAAGACCTCGCTTAGCCGAAGCACAAGGTTCTGGAAGAAGCTCTCCCGGTCGTGGGCGCGAAAACCCTGAGCGATCACGCGCAGTGCGTCTTCGCTGCGGCGCGCCAGTGTGATGTCTTCCTGCATCACCACGATGTCCTGTACCTCACCCCGGTGATTCTTCAGGGGATACACGCACCCCTTCAGCCAGCGGCTGCCCGCCTGCTTCGTCGCGGAATCGGCCCCCATGTAGCAGGCGAAGGGTTCGATCAACTGACGCTGGCCCTGTGCAGCCGCCCGGATGGCATCGGTGATGCGCCCATCGATGGGGTCGGGACGGTGCAGCACGCTGGAATCGCGCACGCGCTCGCCGTCACGTCCATGAAGAGTTTCCCAGGCGGCGTTCACCTGGCGCACCCGGCTCTCGGGCGTGAGAACCGCCACGGCCATCGGGGCCTGTTGCACCAGATCACGAAAGCGGTGTTCGGACTCGCGGGTGCGCTCCTGGGTTTCCCGGTGCAGTACCAGGCTCATCACCAGGATCATGCCCAGATAACCGAATACCGACAGTGGGACCGAGTCGAGCACGCCGAGGCGCACCAGTGCGCCCTGGGCGGTGGCTGCGAGGAAGACCGCCATGGCGGCGAAAAGGACCAGCGGGCCGCTGCCACCTTCGCGACGCCACTGGCGTAGCAGGGCCCAAATCGCGAAGCCGAACACCAGTAGCAGTCCGGCCAGGCCCAGCAGAAACCATGGGCTGGGGGTTCCCGTCGCGAGTGCCAGCGTCTCGCCCCAGGGGAGGGTCACCGTGCGTAGTTCGGCGACCTCGCCCAGTTGCAGCCCGTGCGGTTGCTGCGCGTTGGCAACCCACATGGCAACCGTCAATATCGCCAGTGCCGCGAGCAGGCCCCGGGCGGGGGTTTGGGTATAGCGGGCGATGAACGCCGCGAACAGCACATAGACGGGGGCGATCAGGGCGTAGTACGCCTTGATGGGACCGGTATAGGCCTCAAGGGACGGTGCCTGATAGGAAAGGGCAATGCTGATCGCGGCGCCCGTTATCAGCAGGCACATGGCGGCGAACAACAGATGTTCCGTGCGCCTCAGGCTATGGGCGGCATACAACAGGTGGCTGGCTGTGGCGTAGACACACAGCCCGGCGAGCAGATAGAGCGCTGCGATCAATGGACCATTCACCATCGACCCCCTGAAATGGCGGAAATCCCTTTCTCTGTTTTCGAGTTAAGCACAAGCAGCGTCGGGTTGCGCGCGCTGGGGCATCTAGAGGTACGGCGTCAGCAGCCGCGCGGCCCCGTCGCGCAGACGAGCGGGCAAGGGGCGGGCGTGGACATCCTCCAGGGTCAGTCGATGGGAGCGCGAGCGCAGATCCTCGGCCCAGTCGGCCAGCTGTTGCCCCAGGTCGCGGTCCACGCATTCCAGGTTGCACTCGAAGTTGAGGCGCAGGCTGCGCGGGTCCCAGTTGGCCGATCCCACCAGGGCCCATTCCCCGTCGACGAGCATCAGCTTGGAGTGATTGAACGGGGGCGGCGTCAACCAGATGCGGCAGCCGCGGGTCAGGAGTTCGCCGTGCAGCGGACGGGCGGCCCACTCGACCAGGCGCAGGTTGTTGCGTTCCGGCAGCAGTAGATCGACCTCGATGCCGCGCAGGGCCGCGGCCTTGAGCGCCCCCAGCAGTTCCAGGTCGGGCAGGAAGTAGGGCGTGACCACGGTAACGTGCTCGCGCGCCTCCGCGATCGCGGCCAGCAGGGTGAACTTGAGCACCTCGAAGTCTTCATCGGGGCCGTCCGGCAGGGCGCGGCACAACTGGGCACCTGCCAGGCGCGTCTCCTCCGGGAACCAGGGCGGGCCCTCCAGCGCCTCCTGCGTGCTGAACTGCCAGTCTTCCGCGAACACCCGCTGCAACTGCAGGCAGATCGGACCGCGGACCTCGAAGTGCAGGTCCTGAATCGGGTGTGGGCCCGGGTCGCTCGCGCTGTGGCCGCGACGGATATTCATGCCTCCGGTAAAGCCGTGCTCGCCATCCACCAGCAGCATCTTGCGGTGATTGCGCAGATTGAACGCCGCAAGCGTCCGCGGCAGGTGGTGTACGGGCATGAAGGCGGCGGCCGGGATGCCGGCCCGCTTGAGGAAGCGCAGGGTGTTGCGGCGGCTGTAGCGGGCGCCGATCCCATCGATCAGGACGCGCACCTCGACGCCGCGGTCGTGGGCGGCCTTCAGGTGGCGCACGAATCGCTGCCCGACCACGTCGTAGTCAAAGATATAGGTCGCCAGGGTGATGCTGCGGGACGCGCGGTCGATTGCCTCGAGCATCGCCGCATAGGCCTGGTCCCCATCGGTCAGCGGTCGGACCGAATTGCCGGCGCTGGCGCGAAACGGCGCGAGCCGGTCGCCACAGCCCAGCAGGCGACTCCAGCGGGGCGGAATGCCCGGGCCGTCGGCGTCGCGCGCCGCGGGGTCGACCAGCAGATGGCCCTCGCGCAGGGCGTGGGCGCGGCGGCGGATGCGGTTGACTCCGAACATCCAGTACAGGATCGAGCCCCCCACCGGCAGCAGTACGATCAGCCCGACCCAGGCGATCACGGTCCCGGTCTCGCGGCGCTGGAGCAATGCGTGCATCACACTGGCGGCGGCCAGTGCAAAGGCGGCGACGGCAGTGATACTGGCAATCCAGCCGGTACCCAGCACGGCATTCTCCCCGGGAATGGAATGGTGGCGGTGTGATCGCTACAGTACGCGGGCCGGGCGAGCGGTAAAAGGCCGCCATGGTGATCCATTCGCCCTTCGAGAGAGCCGATGACCGATATCGAGACCCCCAGCCTGTTCGCCAACAGTGGCGAGCAGCTGCCGCTGAAGGACTTCACCGAGAAGGCGTACCTGGACTACTCCATGTACGTGATCCTGGACCGTGCGCTACCGCACATCGGCGATGGGCTCAAGCCCGTGCAGCGCCGCATCATCTACGCGATGAGCGAGCTGGGGCTCTCGGCCACGGCCAAATACAAGAAGTCCGCGCGCACCGTCGGTGACGTCCTCGGCAAGTTCCATCCGCACGGCGACTCGGCATGCTACGAGGCGATGGTGCTGATGGCGCAGCCCTTCTCCTACCGCTACCCGTTCGTCGACGGGCAGGGCAACTGGGGCTCGCCGGACGATCCCAAGTCCTTCGCCGCGATGCGTTACACCGAATCGCGCCTGTCGCGCTATGCGCAGCTGCTGCTCTCGGAGCTGGGGCAGGGCACGGTGGACTGGGTGCCGAACTTCGACGGCGCGCTGGACGAGCCGAAGGTGCTGCCAGCCCGGCTGCCGAACGTGCTGCTGAACGGTGGCTCCGGGATCGCCGTGGGCATGGCCACCGACATCCCGCCGCACAACCTGCGCGAGGTGGCCGCGGCCTGCGTGCACCTGCTGGAGCACCCGAAGGCGACTGTCGCGGAGCTGTGCGAGCATCTGCCGGCGCCGGACTTTCCCACCGAGGCCGAGATCATCTCCCCGCCCGCCGAACTGAGCCGGGTCTACGAGACCGGCCAGGGCTCGATCCGCGCGCGGGCGCGCTATGAACGCGAAGGTGACGACATCGTGGTCACCGCGCTGCCGCATCAGGTCTCCGGGGCCAAGCTGCTGGAGCAGATCGCCAGCCAGATCCGCGCGAAGAAGCTGCCGATGGTCGAGGACCTGCGCGACGAGTCCGACCACGAGCACCCGACCCGCCTGGTGATTACCCCGCGCTCGAACCGCGTCGATGTCGAGGCGCTGATGGCGCATCTGTTCGCGACCACGGACCTGGAAAAGACCTACCGCGTGAACATGAATGTGATCGGCCTCGACGGCCGTCCGCAGGTGCGCGACCTGGCCGGGCTGCTGGGCGAATGGCTGACCTTCCGCATCGAGACCGTGCGCCGGCGCCTGCAATGGCGCCTGGAAAAGGTGCAGGCGCGGCTGCATGTGCTGGAAGGCCTGCTGATCGCCTATCTCAATATCGACGAGGTGATCGCGATCATCCGCGAGTACGACCAGCCGAAGCCCGAGCTGATGAGCCGCTTTGGCCTGTCCGACATCCAGGCCGAGGCGATCCTGGAGCTGAAGCTGCGCCACCTGGCCAAGCTCGAGGAGATGAAGATCCGCGGCGAGCAGGACGAACTGGCCAAGGAGCGCGATCAGCTGGAGAAGACCCTTGGGTCCGAGCGTCGCCTGCGCACCCAGGTGCGCCGCGAGATCGAGAAGGACGCCGCGGACTACGGCGACGAGCGCCGCTCGCCGCTGGTCCAGCGCGCTGCCGCGCAGGCACTGGACGAGTCCGCGCTGGTGCCCACCGAGCCGCTGACCATTGTGCTGTCGGAGAAGGGCTGGGCACGCGCGGCCAAGGGTCACGACGTGGATGCCCAGGGGCTCAGCTACAAGGCCGGGGATGCCTTCCAGGCCGCGGTCACCGGGCGCAGCAACCAGCCGGTCGCGTTCATCGACTCCACCGGCCGCACCTATACCATCCCCGCTCACACCCTGCCGTCCGCGCGCGGGCGGGGCGAGCCGCTGTCCGGCCGTGTGAACCCGCCGGAGGGCGCGCGCTTTGTCGGCCTGGCCACCGGGGCGGAGGAAGATCGCTGGCTGCTGGGTTCGGATCACGGCTACGGCTTCGTCGCGAAGCTGGGTGATCTGCTGGGCCGGCAGAAGGCGGGCAAGAACGTGCTGACCGTGCCTGACGGGGCCGCTGTGCTGCAGCCGGCCTCGGTGCGCAACCCGCACGAGGATCACATCGCCGTCGTCACCACGCGTGGCTACCTGCTGCTGTTCCCGGCCACCGAGCTGCCGGAACTGGCGCGCGGCAAGGGCAACAAGCTGATTGGCATCCCTTCCGCCGCCCTCAAGGACGGCTCCGAGCGGGTGCTCGGCGTGGCCGTGCTGGGCCCGCAGGACACCCTGGTCGTGCATGCCGGCAAGCGCTTCAAGGCGCTGGCCCCGACGGAGTGGGCGGAGTACGTGGGCGAGCGCGCCCGGCGCGGGCGCCAGCTGCCGCGCGGCTACCAGAACGCCGATCGCCTGGAAGTGCGCAGCGCCTGATTGACAAGCGTGGCCGTCTACCGCCAAGCGCGGGGGAGCGGCTGGATGTCAGGCGCAGGCTCGGCCCAGCAGACCGCTTGCGTCCGTCTCGGCGAGCGGGCGGTGGTAGAGGTATCCTTGGCCAATCGGGCATCCGAGCTTCGCCAGGTGTCGTGCGTCGGCCTCGGTCTCGATGCCCTCGGCGACGGTGGTCAGGCCGAACCCGCGCCCCACCGACAGGATGGCGCGGGCCAGAGTGTCCATGCTCGGGTTCGCGGATACGCCGTCTATCAGGCTGCGGTCGATCTTGATGGCCGTAACCGGCAGGCGACGCAGGTACGCCAGCGATGAGTAGCCGGTACCGAAGTCATCAATCGCGATCGATACCCCGAGGGCCCTAAGGGCCCGAAGTTCCTCTACTGCCGCGTCCACGTCGTGCATTACCGCAGTCTCGGTAATCTCGATCTCCAGTGCGCTGCCGTTCAGGCCGTTGGCCTTCAGCGCGCTTTCCACTGCATCCACCAGCGATCTGCCGGATCGGGTCAGGGCGGCGAATTGCTGGGTGGAGACATTGACCGCGATCGGCGGGCAGTGCCCGCTGGCCTCGCGCCAGCGGCGGGCGGCGGCCAGTGCCTCGTGCAGGGCCCATTCTCCCAGCTCGGCGATACGCCCGGTGTTCTCCGCCAGCGGGATGAACTCCGCCGGCGAGATGAGCCCAAGACGCGGATGCTCCCAGCGCATCAGGGCCTCGAACCCGACCAGGCAGCGGCTGGCGAGCTCGATCTTGGGCTGGTAAAGCAGGTGGAACTGGTCTTGCTCGCGGGCGACCGTCAGACCGTATTCCAGTTGGTGGCGTCGGCGTGCAGCCTGCTCCAGTACGGGGTCGAAGCTGAGCCACTCGCTCCCGCGGCGTTCGCCCTTGGCCAGGGTCAGCGAGACCCGGCGGATCAGTTCCTCAGTGTCGCGACCATGATCGGGGGCCCGGACGTGTCCGGCGGAGGCACTGGGGGTGATCTCGTAGCGCCCCAGGCGCAGGTGCGCCATCGAGGCATCCAGGCAGTCCTGCAGGGTGCTGGTGGCAATGCTCTCGCTGCTGGCCACGGCGAGCAGCAATGTGGAACTGCCCCAGATGCCGCACAGTACTCGCCCCGGGGTCTGATCTTCCAGGGCCAGGCGCAGCCGCTGGCCGATCTCGCGCAGCATCAGGTCGGCCGCGGCATAGCCCTCAAGACGTTCCACTGCCTCGTGACCACGGACGTGCACCATGACCAGGTCCAGGGCGCTGCCGGTCTCGATGGTCCCGTCAATGAAACGCAGCAGTGAATGCCGGTTTGGCAGGCCGGTAGCCGGGTCGTGGTGGGCCAGGTGTTCGAGGTCCTGTTCGGTGCGTTGCAGGGTGCGCACACGGTCGGCCAGGCTGCGCGACAGGTCTTCGGCGCGATCGTGGGCGGCGTTGTGCAGCGCCCGGACCCGCAGGAGATTGTCGATCCGCTGCACCACCTCGGTGGTGTTGAACGGCTTGGTAATGAAATCCAGCGCCCCGGCGGCGAGGGCCTGTTCCCGGGTCTGGGGGTCGATCTGCGCGGTCAGGACGATGACCGGCAGCCAGTCGCCCTCCGCCAGGTCGCCGTTCAGTTGGCGCATCACCTCGTGGCCGTCGATGCCGGGCATGCGGATGTCCAGCAGCAACAGGTCGAAGGGTTCTTCGCGCCAGCGCTCCACCGCGCGTTCCCCGCTGGTTTCGCTGGCGATATCCCGGAACCCGGCCCCCTCGAGGATGGCCCCAAGCAGATCCACGTTCATCCGGTTGTCGTCCACGATCAGAATGCGGGCATCGCGGGGGCTGTCAGCGGGTGTAATCATCGGCGTCCGTGCGATCCGCGCGAGGTTCGAGCAGTGGGTCGAGGGCCGCGAGGAACCGCGCTATATCCAAGGGTTTCGTGAAGTAAGTCACAAAATCTGGGTTTTGGTTCCCGTCATCGACGGCCTCACGCGTGGCATCGGCACTCAGGGCGATGATCGGGACCTCCCGGGTCTCCGGACGCGCGCGCAGGAGGCGGGCGGCCGCGGTCCCGCTCATCCCGGGCAGGTGGATGTCCATAATCACCAGATCCGGGGGGTTCTCCCGGGCGAGCATCAGGCCCTCCTCAGCGCTTCCCGCCGTCTGTAGTTCGATCCCGTCGCGAAGCGCCAGGATCTCTTGCATCAGGCTGACATTGGCTGGATTGTCCTCGACATACAGCACCCGCCGGCACAAGTCCGTTCTCGGTGCATCGTCGAGCGACCGGGTTGTGTGTTCCTGGGTCGCTGGACGCTCGGCGGCGCTGGTCATGGGCAGGGTGAAGAAGAATTCCGTGCCTTCGCCCTCCTGGCTTCGGTATTCGAGTTCGCCACCCATGTGTCGCACCAGCTCCCGAGTGATGACCAGTCCGATTCCGGAGCCCTGGATGGCGCCGGTCTCGTGCCCGAGGCGGCTGAAGGGCCGGAACAGTTCGGCACGGCGGTCTTCGGGGATCCCCAGGCCGGTGTCCCGGACACGGAATTCCACGCGTCCGTCGGGCATGGGGGTCACGTGGACGCGCACGATGCCCTCGTCGCGGTTGTACTTGATCGCATTGCTGAACAGGTTCAGCAGTACCTGCTTGAGCCGTGTGCGGTCGGCCTGTACGGCGGGCAGGGCGGGTTCCGGAGGCGGAAAGTCCAGCTGGATGCCCCGTTCGCTGGCCGCGCCCTCGATCATGCCGCGGCACTCCGCGAGGGTCATGGCGGGATCCGTAGGCTCCAGTGACAACGCGATTTGCCCTGCCTCGATGCGGGACAGGTCCAGGATGTCATTGATCAGGGCCAGAAGGTGGTGTCCGCTGCGCTCGATGTGCTCGACCTGGCGCTGCTGGCGCTCGGGCAGTGGGTGGGCCCGGTCGGCCCGCATCAGCTGGGAGAACCCCAGGATGGAGTTCAGTGGGGTGCGCAGCTCGTGGGACATGTTTGAGAGAAACTCGGACTTGGCACGATTGGCCCGTTCGGCCTCCGCCAGTTCGCGGCGCTGGCTCTCGCGCAGGTCGGTGAGGTCCGTGACGATACCGATGTAGTGGGGCTGCTCTTCGATTCGAACCTCGCTGACCGCGAGCTGCATCGGAAAGGTGGAACCGTCGCGGCGCAGCCCTTCGACCTCGCGCCCGCTGCCGATCACCCGCGCTTGCCCCGTTTCGCGGTAGTGACGCAGGTAGTCGTCGTGTTCGTGGGCCCAGCGTGACGGCATCAGCATGGATACGTTGTGCCCGAGGACTTGATCCGCCGGGTAATCGAACAGTCGTTCGGCCGCCGAATTGAACTGCTCGATATGGCCAGTGTGGTCGATCTGGATGATGCCGGCCGCGGCCGTTTCGAGTACGGCGGCGAGACGCTGGCCCTGGGCATCCAGTGCGCTGCGGCTGTGCCCCAGGTCGCGGCGCGCGAGGTACTCGCGCAGCAACGAGGTGGCGATTTCGCCGAATTCGCGCAGATCCGTCGCCTCCTCTGAACGGAAGCGGCGTGGTTGCGTGTCGATGATGCACAGATTGCCGACTGCAAGCCCGGGCTCGGGTGTCAGCGGGATCCCGGCGTAGAAGCGGATGCCGGGCTCGTCGAGGACCAGCGGGTTGTCGGTAAAACGCGGGTCTGCGGTGGCATCCTCGATGATCAGGAGTTCATCCGGCCGGGCCAGAGCGTGTGCACAAAAGGAGATGCTGCGCTCCGTGCCGGCCCCGAGCGGACCCTGTGGCGCGATGAAGCACTGGCATTGCTCGTCGACCAGCGTGACCGTGGCCATGGGGACGTCGAAGTGGCGCGCGACGAGCCGCGTCAGCGGCCGAAACAGGTCGTGGTCGCTGGTTTCCAGGGGCAGGCGGTGCACTGCCTCCAGACGTGCCTGCTCGTTTTCGGGCAAGGGTGCGGAGGGCATCGGCCGGGACCGTAGGAATGGCCTGGCAGTATGCGGGAAGAATGGCGTTGATGGGAGGGGGCCGGCAGGGTTGGGGGCTGGGAACCGCAGCGCCGGAATGTGGTCCTTAAGGAAATACTGATGAATATACACGCTCGCTGCTTCGTCGCTTTTGCGTGCGAACAAGGCGCGGTGACTGCCGTGCAGTCATTCTGCACAAAGGAGGCGCAACGCCGCTGTTCCCACGCTTCGGGGTTGGCACCCCAGGTTCCCCGATCCTGCGTTGCGCCCCGAATCAATCAAAAGCGGGCGGGTAGAACCACTACCCGCTGCACGACGCGCCTTGTCTCGGAAAACCTGGGGTACCAACGCGAGCGTGTATATTCATCAGTGTTTCCTTAAAGCGGCGCGGTATCCCGCCGGTGGTGATGAAATACCGCCGGCGAGCCTTGAATTCCGGCGCGTGGCAACCATTTAATACGCATCCACCGATTCCGGCTGATGGGGTACAGGAAGGCTTCATGAAACGTATTGCGCTGTTTCTGGCGACAAACTTCGCCATCATCATCGTGCTCAGTATCACCCTGCGCCTGCTGGGTGTGGAGCGCATTCTCGACGAGGAGGGGGTCCACCTCGACCTCAATGCGCTTCTGATCTTTGCCGCGGTGTTCGGCTTTGGCGGGTCCTTTATCTCGCTGGCCATCTCCAAGTGGATGGCCAAGAAGACCATGAAGGTCCACGTCATCGACAAGCCGCGCAATGCCACCGAGCAGTGGTTGCTGGAGACCGTTCAGCGCCAGGCCCGTGAGGCCGGGATCGGCATGCCGGAGGTGGGCATCTATGACTCGCCGGACCCGAATGCCTTCGCCACTGGCATGAGCAAGAACAATGCGCTGGTTGCGGTCAGCACCGGGCTGATGCAAAGCATGGGTCAAGGCGAGGTCGAGGCGGTGCTGGGCCACGAGGTCGGGCACGTGGCCAACGGCGACATGGTCACGCTGGCGCTGATCCAGGGCGTGGTGAATACCTTCGTGATCTTCCTGGCGCGTGTGGCTGGGCATTTCGTCGACCGCGTGGTTTTCAAGAACGAGTCCGGTCATGGCCCGGCGTTCTGGATTACCACCATCGTGACGGAGATCATCCTGGCGATCCTGGCCTCGATCATCGTCATGTGGTTCTCGCGCCAGCGCGAGTTCCGGGCCGACGAGGCGGGAGCGAAGCTGGCCGGACGCGAAAAAATGATCGGTGCACTGGAGTCGCTGGCGCGCGCCTCCGGGCGCCAGGTGGACATGCCCGATCAGATGGCGGCCTTTGGCATTCGCGGGGGCATGGCCCAGGGGCTGAAGAAGCTGTTCATGAGCCACCCGCCGATCGAGGAGCGCATCGCGTCGCTGCGTGCGAACAGCTGATTCACCTCCAGCACCAGGGGCAGGAACGCGGAAGGCCGCCGACAGGGCGGCCTTCTTCGTTGGGAGGCTGGTTACTCGTAGGATGCGTTGAGCGCAGCGAGACGCATCAATAATAGCGTCCGCGCCCGGGCTGACCGCCAGCAGCGAGAGCGGCATCGCCCACAAAAGGGTTGCTGCGGCGCTCTTCCCCGAACGTTGACTCCGGGCCGTGGCCGGGCACAAAGCGCACATCGTCGCCCAGCGGCCAGAGGCGCCGGGTGATGGATTCGATCAGTTGCGGCCCGTTGCCGCGCGGGAAGTCGCTGCGGCCGATGGCGCCATGGAACAGGACATCGCCCACCAGGGCGAGGCGGCTCTCGCGGTCGAAGAACACGATATGACCCGGGGTGTGCCCCGGGCAGTGCAGCACCTCGAGCGTGACCTCGCCCAGCCGCAGATTCTCGCCGTCGTGCAGCCAGCGATCCGGAACCAGCGCAGGCATCTCGGGAAAACCGAACATCTGGCACTGCATCGGCAGCTGATCGAGCCAGAAGGCATCTTCAACCTGAGGGCCCAGGATCGGGATATTGCAGCGGCGCGCCATCTCGGCGGCGGCCCCGACATGATCGAGGTGGCCATGGGTCAGCAGGATGCAGTCCAGCCGGACATCCTGCCGTCGTGCGATCTCGATCAGCGTGTCGGCCTCGGCGCCGGGGTCTACCCAGGCGGCGGCGCGGATCTGGTCGCACCAGATCAAGGTGGCGTTCTGCGCGAGTGCGGTAACGGGGTGGCTCAGGTGCTGGAGCATATGGGCTGTGAAGATCGGTGACGAGAACGCGGATTGTGCCCGTTTTTGATTCGAGACGGGAATTCGGGAATAGAACGCGCGCGCCTGCGTCTTAAAGGGTGTGCAGATCTTTAGAAAAAGCGGTCGAGCGGAGCAGCCCAAGAGTACGACCCCCTGCGTACGAGGCTGCTTGACAAGAAGATCGCTGTATTAGAAGATTTGCATATGCTGATTGCTGCCCCCCCTGGTAGCGTCAGCAGACTCCTCCATCCTCCTTTGGTGGTTTTCTTGGCGCGGGCTTCGACCCGCGCTTTTTTTTGCCCGGAATTCGCATCCCGACAAAGCCCTGCCTAACATGACGGCGATGTCCGGATCCCCGAACGCCTGATGCCCACACGTCTGAACAGTTTGCGCAATGCGGTGTTGCTGTTTGTCCTGCTGCCCCTGTTGCTGGTGGTCGGCGGCACGGTGACGCTCGGGCTGCAGGAGTTCCAGACGCAGATGGAAAATCGCATGCAGGCCGATATCGAGCTGGTTGCGCGTTCCATTCGCCTGCCTGTGGCCACCGCGATGATTGACCAGGACGTGACCACGGTGCAGCAGTCGCTGGACTCGTTGTTCCAGATCGATCAGGTGTTCGGCGTCTACGTCTACGACGCCCAGGGCGACATGGTCGCCACCAGCGGGCCGCCCAGCCCCACCATTCGCCACCCGGGCGAGGCCCAGGCGATCAGCGAGACGGGCAGCCTTGGCGCCTTCGACGAACATCAGGGGCGCGAGGTCTTCTCGTTCTTCCTGCCACTGTCGGATTCCGCCGGGCGGATCGTCGGCCTGTTGCAGGTGACGCGTGACGTCTCGCCGTTCCGGGCCTATGTGTCGCAGCTGCGCTGGCAGGGGGGCATGGTGATGCTGGCGGTCAGCGTGCTGTTCTTGCTGGTGGTCCTGATTGGTCACCATCGAGCGGTCGGGCGTCATGTGGCGCGCCTGATCGGTGCCATGCGAGATATTGGCGACGGGCAGCGGGGGCTGCGCGCCCCGGAGAAGGGACCCTGGGAACTGCGCCGTCTGGCGATCACGATGAACGGGATGCTGGAGCGCCGCGAGGCCTCAGAGGCGGCATTGCAGGCGCAGCGCGAGGAGCAGGCACGGCTCGAGGAAAAGCTGCGCCACTCGGAAAAGCTGGCTGCCATTGGTCAACTGGCGGCCGGGGTCGCGCATGAGCTGGGGACGCCTCTGGGTATTATCGCCGGCCGGGCCCAGCGTGCCGCGCGGCGCTTGCCCGCGGACGACCCCGCGCACAAGGAGATGAAGGAGCTGCAGGCGGAGCTCGAGCGCGTGGAGACCATCGTCCGCCAGCTCCTGGATTTCGCGCGCCGGAATCCGTTGCAGCAGCGCCCGCTGGAGCTGCAGGGCCTGGTCCGCGAGATCGTGGCGCGCGTACAGGAACGTGGCAAAGGGCGCGAACAGGTGCGCTTTGATCTGGATGGCGGGGCGTTGACGGTGGCGGCGGACCGGTTGCGTCTGGGGCAGGCGCTGGAGAATCTGATCGACAACGCTGCGCAGGCTGCTGCCGAATGTGTGCGGGTGAGTTGGCGCTGCCAGGGCGACACGCTCGAATGTGTGATTGCGGACGATGCCCCGCGCGCGGGGCGCGGAATCTCCGATGAGCAGGCTGACCGCTTGTTCGAGCCCTTTTTTACGACCAAGCCGACGGGCGAGGGGACCGGCCTGGGGCTGGCGGTCGCACAAGTGGCGCTGGAGGACCATGGTGGCCAGGTAAGGCTGGATCGCAACGATCCGCAGCTCACGCGTTTTGTGGTCACGCTCCCGCTCGCGTCCGGCGCCTGTCGCGACAGGCAATCGGAACCGTCTGGGGCGGAGTCGGTCCAGGACGGGCACGCAACAGGTGGAGGAGCGGAATGAGCATGGCCCGGGGTGACGAGCTGAACAATCGCGTGCTGGTCGTCGAAGACGACCGGGGCCATCGCGAGCTCCTGGCCGAAGAACTGGCCGAAGTGGGCTACGCGGTCACTGCGGTGGAGACGGCCGAGGAGGCCGAGCAGGTCCTGCGGCAGCAAACGGTTTCCCTGGTGGTCAGCGATCTGCGACTGCCCGGTGCCGATGGCTTCCATGTGCTGGAGGTGGCGCGCGACACGGTGCCGGTGCCCGGGTTCATCATGCTCACGGGCTTCGGCACGATCGATCAGGCCGTGACGGCGCTGAAGGCGGGTGCGGACGACTTCCTGACCAAGCCCGTCGATCTGGAGCATCTGCGTCTGGCGGCCGAACGGGTGGCCGAGGCCCGCCGCCTTCGGGCCGAGGTACGCCAGTATCGCGAGGTCCTTGCGGGCGACGAGAGCTTTCATGGCATGCAGGGCAAGAGCCCGGCGATGCTCAAGCTGCATGACCTGATCCGTCGGATCGCCGCGGCCGATGGCAGCGTACTCATCACCGGCGAATCGGGGACGGGCAAGGAGCTGGTGGCCCGCGCGCTGCATGCGGAGAGTGCCCGCGCCGATGGCCCATTCATCGCGCTGAACTGTGCGGGCATCCCGGAGACCTTGCTGGAGTCGGAGTTGTTGGGGCATGTCGCCGGGGCGTTCAGTGGCGCCAAGGGCGCGCGGCGTGGCCTGTTTACCGAGGCCGACGGCGGCACACTGTTCCTCGACGAGATCGCCGAGATGCCGGTGGCCATGCAGAGCAAGCTGCTGCGTTTGCTGCAGGACGGGCGTGTCCGGCCGGTGGGTTCCAACGAGGAGATCGAGACGGACGTGCGCATTGTGGCCGCCACCCACCAGGATCTGCAGGAGCGTATTCGTCACGAGCAGTTCCGCGAGGACCTCTATTACCGTCTCGAGACCTTTCGTATCGAGATCCCGCCCCTGCGCGATCGCGGTGATGACATCGAGCGCCTGGCGCAGCAGTTCCTGCGCGAGCAGGCGCTGGCGCGCGGGCTGCCCGTGCGCGAACTCAGCCCGGAGGCCATGCGTGCCCTGCTGCGCTACGGCTTCCCCGGGAACGTCCGCGAACTGGCCAGCCTGATGGAACGCGCGGCGACGCTCGCATCCGGGGAGGTGATCGAGCTACGCGATCTGCCCGAGCGTGTGCGCCAGTCCGGGGCCGCTAGCGGCTCGGGTGAATCGTCCGGGAATGTCTCTGGAGCCGACCTGCCGATACCCGGCACCGGTGATGACAGCCACTGGCCCAGCCTCGCCGAGGTGGAGCAGGCCTATCTGCATCGGGTCCTGGAGCATGTCGAGGGCAACAAGCAGCGCGCCGCGCGTATCCTGGGGATCGGCCGCAAGACGCTTTATCGCAAGCTGGGCGAGAGCGAGTCGGATTCCTGACCGGCGTTATCTGCTGCGCACCGCGCCTGGTCTCGGAAAACCTGGGGTGCCAACGCGAGTGTGTACATTAATCAGTGTTTCCCGAGTCCCTCTGCTCGGCGCCTCTCCACCGTTCACGGTCGGCTCTATCGTGACCCATTTCACCCCTCTCAGCCCCTGATGGGCCGTACTGACCCGGGTCGCCCTGACCCATGTGTCGTTTTGACCCGCATCTCATTGTGACCCAGGCCCACCTGCAGGCCCTTTGGGTATTCGTAAAGCATTGAAGGTTATAGTTTTGTTCTCTTTTGGTCGTTTTTGGCACGGCTTCTGCTAATTCCTTGGGTGCAGTCAACCGAAAGCCAATCGAGCCGTTCCGTTGACTGTGCTGAAACCTTAAATGAAGGAGAGAAGCACAATGTCGACTTTTCGTAAATCTGCTCTAGCAATCGCGATGAGTTCCCTTTTTGCCCTCGGTGGTCTGAGCGCCGCCCAAGCCATGGGCGAAGGTGCCGAGGCGCCGGATGAAGAAGAGGCGCAGGAAGAACAGGGTGGTATGCCGCCCCAGATGATGGTCCAGGCGGGTGAGCCTGCCGCGCCGCCGGCCGATGATGACGACGAGGATCGGGACGGCGGTGGCATGCCTCCGCAAATGGCCCAGGCCGGTGAACCGGCTGCTCCGCCCGCGGATGACGACGAAGACGAGGGCAACGGCGGTATGCCTCCGCAGATGACTCAGGCTGGTGAGCCGGCTGCCCCGCCCGCGGACGATGATGATGACGACCGCGAAGGCGGTATGCCGCAGATGGCCCAGGCGGGCGGCGCTGAAGCCCCGGCTGGCGATGATGACGACGACGAAGACGACGCCCCGGATTGGTAAGGGGCTAACGGGCAAGCCGGGCAGTGTTCGTCTGCCCGGCCCCCATCTCTGAGGCAGGAGCCTCGAGTTTTTTCACCCAGAGGAAGAGGTAGACATTATGAGCTTTCGCAAGACCGCACTCGCATTTGCTTTGACTTCCATGTTCGCGATCGGTGGCGTGGCGACCGCGCAGACCGGCGACATGGGTGGTGGTGCCCAGGGTGGCGCCGAAGGTGCCCCGCCGCAGGGTGGTGCCGAAGGTGGTGCTCCGCCGCAGGGTGGCCAGCCGCCGGAAGGTGGTGCCCAGGGTGGTCAGCCGCCTGAAGGTGGCGCTCCGCCGGAAGGTGGTGCTGCTGGTGCGCCGCCCGCTCAGCAGGCCCCTGAAGTGGACCTGAGCGAAGAAGATATCGACACGTTCGTAGGTGCCTTTGTGGCCGTCCAGGAAGTGCGCGAAGACTTCGCCAACCGCCTGCAGGAAGCCGAGGATGAAACCGAGGCCCAGTCCATGCAGCAGGAAGCCCAGGACGAAATGGTCAGCGCTGTTGAAGACGCCGGCATGTCCGTCGAGGAATACAACGAAGTGGCCATGGCTCTGCAGAACGATCCCGAGTTGATGCAGGAAGTCCAGGAGCGCGCCGAAGCGGAGATGTAATCCATCCCCGCTCCGGACCCCGGGCCTCGTGCCCGGGTCCAGAAAGGGCCGGCCTTCGTGCCGGCCTTTTTATTGTTTTCTATTACGGGATATCTCATGGGTGTGATCGCGCACAGGTTCTCGTGGGGCGTGCAGATTAATCCGCGCGCCGCTTGAATCAGACGCCGGGAAGCGCTATTCTTGCGCGCTTTCTGAATCGCCCCGACATCGGAGCATCAAGACATGAGCACCATCAGCGCCAAGCCGGCTGAAGTCGAACGCGACTGGTTCCTGGTCGACGCCGCGGACAAGACCCTCGGCCGCCTCGCCACGGAAATCGCGCGTCGCCTGCGCGGGAAGCACAAGCCCGTCTACACGCCGCACGTGGACACTGGCGATTACATCGTCGTGATCAACGCGGAAAAAATTCGCGTGTCCGGCAACAAGGCCAGCGACAAAATGTACTTCCGCCATACCGGCTACCCGGGTGGTATCAAGGAAGCCAATTTCAACCAGATGATTGACCGTCATCCGGAGAAGGTGCTCGAGCTCGCCGTGAAGGGCATGCTGCCGCGCAACCCGCTGGGCCGCGCCATGTTCAAGAAGCTCAAGGTGTACTCCGGTACCGAGCATCGCCACACCGCGCAGCAGCCGCAGCCGCTCGACATCTGACGGCTCAACAGCAAGGGAAATCGATCCGTATGGCTACCAATCAATACTACGGCACTGGCCGTCGCAAGACCTCCTCGGCCCGCGTGTTCCTGCGCCCGGGTACGGGCAACATCACGGTCAACGACAAGCCGCTGGACGAGTTCTTCGGCCGTCAGACCTCGCGCATGGTCGTGCGTCAGCCGCTGGAGGCCACCGAGTCCACCGAGAACTTCGACGTGATCGCGACCGTGGAAGGCGGGGGTGGCAACGGCCAGGCCGGCGCCATTCGTCTGGGCATCGCTCGTGCGCTGGTGCAGTACAACGAAGAGATGCGCCCGTCGCTGCGTCGTGGGGGTCATCTGACCCGTGACGCCCGCGAGGTCGAGCGCAAGAAGGTCGGCCTGCGCAAGGCTCGCCGCGCGACCCAGTACTCGAAGCGCTAAACCGCGCTCGAGTGCCGGCGCGTACGGCACCCGGTTTACTGGGGGATCGTCTAGCGGTAGGACTACGGACTCTGACTCCGTCAACCCAGGTTCGAATCCTGGTCCCCCAGCCATCCATAGAGAAGGGCCCCCTCGCGGGGCCCTTTTCTATGGATATTTGAGCGAGTCCGGGGTTCGAACCTGGAAGGTTCGGCGCAGCGAAGCGGAGCACTGCACGCGCGCTGCGCGTGCAGCCCCGAAGGGGTGAGGCGGCGTAGCCGCCGAATCATCCTGGTCCCCCAGCCATGGCGGTGTGCCCCTCGACGGGGCTCACCGCCATTTGCTTTGGACTGGTCGTTACTTCAGGGAAGGGCCCCCTCGCGGGGCCCTTTTCTATGGATATTTGAGCGAGCCCGGGGTTCGAACCTGGAAGGTTCGGCGCAGCGAGGCGGAGCACTGCACGCGCGCTGCGCGTGCAGCCCCGAAGGGGTGAGGCGGCGTAGCCGCCGAATCATCCTGGTCCCCCAGCCATCCCCGCCTGGAGCCGCTATCGGCCCTTGCGGGTCGAGCATGGCGATGCGGCGATCTCTGCCGCTGGCTTTCCCTCCCCGCGTCCCAAACTCGCTACACTCCCTGATCGACGCCTCGCCACCCGCAGCCAGCGGGAATTCTTGCGGCCCCTCTGCGTCGAACCCTTCAGGAATGGCGCGAATGTCGACTCGATGTGCGCCAGACAAAACCAAAAAACAGGAGAGGAGAGAGTCCATGTCGGTACCTGACAACCCCTACGAGCCGGTCAGCGTCGATACCACCGCCCACGAGGTCGAGGGCGCGGATACCTGGTACATGATCGGGATATCCGGAATCCCCGACCCGGACAACGAGGGGCATACCTCGAACGCCGGCTTTGTGGTGACGGACGAGGGTGTGGTGGTCTACGACGCCCTGGGGACGCCGCCGCTCGGGTTCGAGATGATCCGGCGGATCAAGGAGGTGACGGATCAGCCGATCAAGTACGTGATTGCCGGGCATTACCACGCGGATCACATCTATGGCCTGCAGGCCTTCGCCGATCACACGGACGCGAAGATCATCGGCCAGTCGCGCGCGCAGGACTATCTTGACAGCCCCGGGGCCTCCGCACGGCTCGAGCAGCGCCGAGGTGTGCTGGCCCCCTGGGTCGACGAGGACACCCAGATCATCCCGCCGGACGAGTTCTTCGATGACGAGTACGTGATCAAGCTGGGCGGCAAGACGTTTCGTTGCGTGCACGCAGGCCCGGCCCATTCGCCGGATGACATCATCATGGTGGTGGAGGAGACCGGCGTGGTCTTTGCCGGCGATATCGTGTTCGACGGCCGCATCCCGTTCATGGGTGATGACGCGCTGGACTCGGAAAACTGGGTCAAACGTCTGGAAGAACTGATGGAGATGGACCTGAAGTTCCTGGTCCCGGGGCATGGCGACGCCACCGACGAGGCAGCTCGCGCGGTGAAGTTCACCCGTGACTATATCGCGTATCTGCGTGAACACATGGGCGCGGCAGTCGAGAATATGGATTCCTTCGACGAGGCCTATGCGGCGATGGACTGGTCCGACTATGAGGACCTGCCGGCCTTCGAGCAGACCAATCGCAGCAACGCCAATGCCGTTTATCTGGAGATGGAAGAAAAACTCTTCTGATCTCGATCACTCGCGGTATGCCGGGCCGTAGCGCCCGGCAAAGGAGTACCCGCATGACGCTGCATATCGATCCTGGCCTGCTGACGGCCATCCTCTCGCTGGGTGCGGGCATCCTGATTCTGGTCTGGCCCCGGCTGCTGAACTATATCGTGGCAATCTACCTGATCGTAATCGGTGCGGTGGGGCTGCTGACCTACCTGTAACGCCGGGTAACCAGAAGCCGGGTACCGAACGGCGCGGGGATCGGCAGGTACTTTGGTGCCCAAAAGCATGGACGAAGAGTGCGACTTCGTGCGCATCCCGCACGGAGCCGTTACTCTTTGCGCTCATTCTGATCGGGGGGCCAAGCCTCAATGACCGCCGAACGCGTTCGAGAAATACCCTATAACTACACTTCATTCTCCGACCGCGAAATTGTCATCCGCTTCCTGGGTTCCGATACCTGGGACCTCCTCAACGAACTGCGTGGGGAACGCCAGACGGGTGTCTCTGCGCGCATGCTGTTCGAGGTGCTCGGCGACATGTGGGTGGTCGCCCGCAACCCGTATATCCAGGACGACCTGCTGGACGACAAGAAGCGCCGCAAGTCGCTGATCGATGCGATGCAGCATCGCCTGGACCAGATTCGCAAGCGTGCCGACGGCAACGAGAAGGCGCTGACGCTGGCGCGCCGTGCCCAGGCCGCGGTCACCGCATTTGCCGACGAGTTCCAGCAGACGCTGGAGCTGCGCGAGCGTGTGCGCAAACGCCTGAAGGGCCTGACGCACAAGGACAACATCCAGTTCGGTGGTCTGGCCCGCGTCTCCCACGTCACCGACGCCACCGACTGGCGCGTGGAACTGCCGTTCGTCGTGCTGACGCCGGATTCCGAGGAAGAGATGGGGCCGCTGGTCGCCGCCTGTATCGAACTCGGCCTGACCGTGATCCCGCGTGGTGGTGGTACCGGCTATACCGGCAGTGCGGTGCCGCTGTCCAAGCGTTCCGCCGTGATCAATACCGAAAAGCTCGAAGGGATCGGTCCGGTCGAGCGACGTCCGCTCCCGGGTGTCGATCAGGACGTGGCTGTCGTGCGTGTGGAGGCCGGCGTGGTGACCAAGCGCGTCTCCGAGCTGGCCGCCGAGAATGGACTCGTGTTCGCGGTGGATCCCACTTCGCAGGACGCCTCCACCATCGGCGGCAACGTCGCCATGAACGCGGGGGGCAAGAAGGCCGTGCTCTGGGGGACCGCGCTGGACAACCTCGCCTCCTGGACGATGGTCACCCCCGAGGCCGACTGGATGCGGGTCGAGCGCCTGGACCACAACCTCGGCAAGATCCATGATGCCGAGACCGTGCGCTTTCGCATTACACGTTTTGGCCCCGACGGTCGCACCCCCAAGGGCGAACCCGAGACGCTGGAGATGCCGGGTGCACGCTTCCGAAAGCTCGGTCTGGGCAAGGACGTGACCGACAAGACCCTGATGGGCGTGCCGGGCATCCAGAAGGAGGGTTGTGACGGCCTGATTACCTCGGCCGAGTTCATCCTGCACCGGATGCCGGACAACATCCGCACCGTATGCCTGGAGTTCTACGGGACCGACCTGCATCAGGCGGTTCCGGCGATCGTCGAGATCAAGGATGCGGTGGATGCCGAGGACGACGTCCTGCTGGCGGGTCTGGAACACCTGGACGAGCGCTACGTGCGCGCCGTCAAGTACACCCCCAAGGGTGCCCGTGGCGAGCAGCCGAAGATGGTGCTGATCGCCGACATCGTCTCCGACAACGAGGATGCCCTGGGCAAGCTCGCCGCCAAGATGGTGCGCGCGGCCAACGCCCGCAACGGCGAGGGCTTCATCGCCGTGAGCCCGGAGGCACGCAAGCGTTTCTGGGCCGATCGCGCGCGCACTGCCGCGATCGCCCACCACACCAACGCGTTCAAGATCAACGAGGACGTGGTGATCCCGCTGGAGCGGCTCGCCGAGTACACCGAGGGGATCGAGACCCTGAACGTGCGCGAATCGCTGAAGAACAAGCTGGCGATGATCGACGAGGTGCTGGAGTGCATGCGCGGCGACCACCCCGAGCTGCGCGAGCTACTGGAGGACACCGGTGGCGAAGGGCAGCAGTGGTTCGAGGCCAAGCGCGAACGCGCGGTCGAGAAGCTCGAGGCGGTGCAGAAGCGCTGGAAGGCGATCGCGGACAACTACTTTACGCTGGCCTCCGAGTGCGACGAGCTGCTGGACGAACCCGCCCGCGCCGATCGCCGTGACCACGACAAGCTGATCAACCTGCTACTGCGACGCAGCCTGCGCATCTCCTATCGTGCGGAGGTGGAGCGCCCGCTGTTCGAGATCTTCGACGGTCACCAGATGGAGTCGGTGCGCAAGCGCCTGGGCGCGATCCACGACCGCGTGCTGACCAGCCGGTTGTTCATCGCCCTGCACATGCACGCCGGGGATGGCAACGTGCACACCAACATCCCGGTCAACTCCAACGACTACCAGATGATGCACCAGGCCGAGCGTCTGGTGGATGACGTGATGCGCCTGGCGCGCGAGCTGAATGGCGTGATCTCCGGCGAGCACGGGATCGGGCTGACCAAAATGCAGTATCTCGAGCCCGAACGCATCGAGTCGTTCGCGAAGTACAAAAAGCAGGTCGACCCCAATGGCGTGTTCAACGCCGGCAAGCTGCTCGAGGGCTCCGGGCTGTCCAACGCCTATACGCCGTCCCTGCGCCTGGTGAAGCAGGAGGCACTGATCCTGGAGCAGAGCGAGCTGGGCGATCTCAACGACGAGATCAAGGACTGCCTGCGCTGCGGCAAGTGCAAGCCGGAGTGCAACACGCATGTCCCGCGCGCGAACCTGCTCTACTCGCCGCGCAACAAGATCCTGGCCACCGGGCTGATCGTCGAGGCCTTCCTCTACGAGGAGCAGACCCGGCGCGGGCTGTCGCTGCACCACTTCGACGAGATGAACGATGTGGCCGACCACTGCACGATCTGCCACAAGTGCCTGAATCCGTGCCCGGTCGACATCGACTTCGGCGACGTGACCATGCACATGCGCTCGATCCTGAAGAAGAAGGGCAAGCGCAAGGCCACGCCGGCGACGATGATGTCCATGGCCTTCCTGAACACCAAGGATCCGTCCAAGATCAAGGGCATCCGCAAGGGGGCGATCCAGATGGGCTATGCCGCCCAGCGCCTCGGCCACTACGCGTTCAAGAAGCTCAACCTGACCGGCGAGGGCAAGCGCCCGCGCTCGACCACCGGCAAGGCCCCGATGCACGAACAGGTCGTGCACTTCGTGAAAAAGCCGATGCCGGCCGGTCTGCCGAGCCAGACCACCCGCCAGATGCTCGGGCTCGAGGATTCGCGCTATGTGCCAATCCTGCGCGACCCGGTGAAGACCGATCTCGACTCGGACGCGGTGTTCTATTTCCCCGGCTGTGGCTCCGAGCGCCTGTTCAGTCAGGTCGGGCTGGCGACCCTGGCCATGCTCTATGACGTCGGGGCGCAGACGGTGCTGCCGCCGGGCTACCTGTGCTGCGGCTATCCGCAGAACTCCAATGGCGACTTCGACAAGGGCTCGCAGATCACCACCGAGAACCGGGTGTTGTTCCACCGCGTGGCGACTACGCTGAACTACCTGGACATCAAGACCGTGGTGGTCTCCTGCGGGACCTGCATGGATCAGCTGCTCAAGTACGAGTTCGAGCGCATCTTCCCGGGCTGCCGACTGCTCGACATCCACGAGTACCTGATGGAGAAGGGCGTGAAGCTGGAGGGGCTCAACGGGGTGCAGTACATGTACCACGACCCCTGCCACTCGCCGATGAAGTCGCACAAGCCGACCGATGTGGCCGCCAAGCTGCTGGGGCAGGAGGTGCTGCAGTCCAACCGCTGCTGCGGCGAGGCGGGCACGTTCGCGGTCAGCCGTCCGGATATCGCGACCCAGGTACGCTTCCGCAAGCAGGAAGAACTGCACAAGGGGATTCGCCAGCTTACCGGCGAGGACAAGGCCGAAAACGGCAACGTGAAGCTGCTGACCTCCTGCCCGGCCTGCCAGCAGGGCCTGTCGCGCTACCGCGAGGACACCGGCATGGATACCGACTACATCGTGGTCGAGATGGCCAATCGCCTGATGGGCGACGGCTGGCAGAAGGACTTCATCGACCGGGCGCGCGAGGGCGGCATCGAGAAGGTTCTCCTGTAGGGGCGACGCTGCGGCGCCAGGACGGGCGGCAAGGCCCGCGCCTGGAAAGCCGCGTATGGTTGGCTACAATCGGGGCAACCGGGTACCCTGCCAAAACGTGCATCGTGCGATGTGCGTTCCGGGTCGGGACCCGGAGGGCTAAAGGGGCGATTCGTGGGCCGCAGTTCGCGGACGCCCATCGTCAACCAAGGGAGTTCGCATGATCGTTCGTTTCGCTCGCCCCCGAGTGGCCCTGGTGGCCCTGTGCCTGAGTCTGGCCGGAGCGCCCATCGTGGCCTCGGCCCAGCAACCTTTTGTGGAATTCCCTGGCCGCCCGCTCTATGAGCGCTTTGGGGTCGAGGCGGTGGATCTGTTCGACCTGCGCGGCCAGTTGTCGGGCTCCACCTTGGTCGACGTTCGCCCCCGGCTGGAATACGACATCCTGCATATCGAGGGCGCTCATCACGTCGATCTCGACAGCGAAGACTTCGATCAGCAGATCCTGGCGCTGGAAGAGGAACATGGCAGCCCACTGGTGTTCTACTGCAACGGACGCCAGAGCTACGCCGGCTATCGCGCCGCCGCGCGCGCCAACGAGCTCGGCGTGGCTTCGGCCCAGGCCTATGACGCCGGGATGCAGGACTGGGTCGAGCGCTACCCAGGGCTGGCTCGTTTCCGTGGTGAGCCGGCCAACGAGGCCGAGGACGAACTGATCAGCGGGGACGACTTCGAGGCCCGCGTGCTGGCGGCCGACGCCTTCTCCCGGCGCGCCCGCCAGGGTGAGGATGTCGTGGTCGTGGATATCCGCAGCCGCGGCGAACGCGACGAGATCTCGCTGTTTGGTGGCCGCGAGGTCGGCGCGCCCTTGTCGGACATCAGCGCCCTGGACCGTATCGTGGACCAGGCCCGGCGCAACGAGCAGACCCTGCTGATCTTCGACCAGTACGGGCAGCAGGCTCGCTGGCTGCAGTACCACCTGGAAGAACGCGGGGTGGATGACTACTACTTCCTGGAAGGCGGCCTGCAGCGCTTCTACGACGAGGTCATGGCGCGCTAGCGACTGTGGCCGAGAGCCGCTTTGCATGGCTCTCACAAACAAAAAGGCCGGGGACATCCCCGGCCTTTTTGTTGCGTGGCTAACGCCGAAACAGTGCGAGAATAATCGAGATCACCACGCTTACGATGATCATCGTCGTGATCGGGAAATAGAAGCGGGCATTTTCGCGTTCGATCACGATGTCGCCCGGCAGACGACCCCAGGGGACCTTGCCCAGCCAGGGCCACAGCAGGCCGATCAGAACGATCAGCCCGCCGATGACGATCAGCCACTTGCCGGTTTCGCTCACTAGGCGGTCATTTCCTCGACGCCAGAGGGCGAGCCGACCAGCATCACGTCCGCCGGGCGGCGGGCGAACAGGCCGTTGGTGACCACGCCGGCGATGTGGTCCAGCTCGGACTCCAGTTCCACCGGGTTCATGATGCGCAGGTTGTGCACGTCCAGGATGACGTTGCCGTTATCGGTCTTGAAGCCCTCGCGCAGCTCCGGATTGCCGCCCAGCTTCGAAAGCGCACGGGCCACGTGGCTGCGCGCCATCGGAATCACCTCGACCGGCAGCGGGAATGCGCCGAGGTAATCCACGACCTTCGTCTCGTCGACGACGCAGACGAAGGTCTTCGAGGCCGCCGCGACGATCTTCTCGCGGGTCAGCGCGCCGCCCCCACCCTTGGTCAGGTGCAGGTGGCGCGTCGCCTCGTCGGCCCCGTCGACGTAGATGGGCAGCGGGCCGGCGGAGTTCAGATCCAGGACCTCGATCCCGTGGCCGCGCAGGCGCTCTGCACTGGCCTCGCTGGAGGCTACAGCGCCGTCAATTTTGCCCTTGATACCGGCCAGGGCATCGATGAAGTAATTCGCGGTCGAGCCGGTGCCGACCCCCACGATCCAGCCACTTTCGATGCGCTCGAGCGCGGCCTCGGCGACCGCCTTCTTCATTTCGTCCTGAGTCATTACGCTGTCTCGTCTTTGATGTCTATAACCCGCCGAGGATACCGACTGGCGCGCAAGCGAGACAAGCATGATTCGCGCCGTGCTATCGTTCCGGCCATGACAGTCCCCTACCTCGAGAAGATCCTCACGGCGCGTGTCTACGATGTCGCGCGCGAGACGCCGCTGGAGCCGATGCCGACGCTGTCGCAGCGCCTGGGGTCCAGCATCTGGCTCAAGCGCGAGGACCTGCAGCCGGTGTTCTCGTTCAAGCTGCGCGGGGCCTACAACAAGATCGCGCAGCTTACGCCCGAGCAGCGCAAGAAAGGCGTGATTGCCGCCTCCGCAGGTAACCATGCCCAGGGGGTGGCGTTGGGCGCGGCCCATCTGGGGATCAAGGCGGTGATCGTGATGCCGGTGACCACGCCGTCGATCAAGATCGCGGCCGTGCGCCGTTATGGCGGGAAGGCGGTATTGCACGGCGATTCTTTCGACGAGGCGGCCGCGCATGCGCGGACCTTGCAGGAAAAGCACGGCTATACGTTTATCCACCCGTTCGACGATCCGGACGTAATCGCCGGCCAGGGTACCGTGGCGATGGAACTGTTGCGCCAGCACTCCGCGCCGCTGGATGCGGTGTTCGTCTGCATCGGTGGCGGAGGTCTGGCGGCGGGCATGGCCGCTTATATCAAGCGCCTGCGTCCGGAGATCAAGGTAATCGGGGTCGAGCCGGACGACGCCCCGTCCATGTACAAGGCGCTGCAGCAGAATCGTCGCGTCACGCTGAAGCAGGTCGGGATCTTTGCCGACGGCGCCGCCGTGCGCCAGGTGGGCAAGGAGACCTTTCGCCTGGTGCGCGAGCTGGTCGACGAGGTCCTGCTGGTGGATACCGACTCGATCTGCGCCGCGATCAAGGATGTGTTCGACGACACCCGCGTACTGGCGGAGCCGGCGGGCGCGCTGGCGGTGGCCGGGATGAAGCAGTACATCGCGCGCGAAGGGATCACGGGGGGCGACTTCGCCGCCGTGCTGAGCGGTGCCAACATCAATTTCGACCGTCTGCGCCACGTGGCCGAGCGCGCCGAGATCGGCGAGCACCGCGAGGCCCTGTTCGCGGTGACCATCCCCGAGCGCCCGGGGAGCTTTCGCCAGTTCTGCCAGGCCATCGGCAAGCGGGGCATCACGGAGTTCAACTACCGCTACGCGGACGACGAGCGTGCGCACGTGTTTGCCGGCATCAAGCTGGAAGGCGGCGACAGCGAACGTCAGGCGATCCGCGAGACGCTGGAGGCGCAGGGCTACGAGGTCATGGACATGACCGAGAACGAGGTCGCCAAACTGCACCTGCGGCACATGGTCGGTGGTCATGGCGGCGAGGTCCGCAACGAACGCCTGTACCGCTTCGAGTTTCCCGAGCGCCCCGGGGCGTTGCTGAACTTCCTGACCCACATGGGCCAGACCTGGAACATCAGCCTGTTCCACTACCGCAACCACGGGGCCGCCTACGGGCGCGTGCTGGTGGGGATGCAGATTCCGGCCGAGGATCGCGCGCGCTTTCGCGATTTCCTGAAGGAAGTTGGCTACCCCTGGCACGAGGAGACGGCCAACCCGGCCTACTCGCTGTTTCTGCGTTGATCCCGTTCCCGGCTAAGGCGGCTATGGGGGCACATCCTTGTGCCGCCCGCGTCCACTAAAGCCCGAAGATCTCGGACTTCAGGTTCCACTTCGAGGCGAGGGTTTCCGTTGCGTTGAGGAATTCCTCGGCGCGGGCCGGGTGGTTCCACTGGCCGCGGGCGAGCCAGGCCAGTGCGGTGTCGCGGTCGGGGGCCAGCGAAAGGATGTGAATCAGTTCGCCGGCGTCGCTGCCGATGACCTCGCCGCCCAGCAGGGCGCCGGTGTCCATGTCGCCGATCAGGCGTACGAAGCCCTCCGGCTCGTCCTGGCCCAGCGCGCGCGGGGAGGTCTCGAACGCGGCGAAGCCGACCGCCGGCTCCAGCTCATCGTCCTCGGCGTCGTCCTCGTCCATCCCCAGGCGCGCCATCTCCACCGCGGAGTAGATCGCGATCGGCACGAAGCGCTCGTCCTGCTCGCGGGAATTGCCGTTCTGGATGTTTTCCACCGCGATGGTGGCGTCGGCCAGCGCGTGGTTCGCGGTCTGCCATTCGCTCGCGACATCGCCGATGGCGTAGATGTTGTCGACATCGGTCTGCAGGGTGGGGCGGCGTTTCACGAAGCCGCGGGCGTCGGTCTTCACCCCGATTTCGTCGAGGTTCAGGCCCTCGGTATGCGGGGTGCGCCCGGTGCCAAGCAGGACCCAGTCGACCTCGAAGGTGCTGCCCTCGCTGTCGGTGATGGTGACGCCGTCATCCGAGGTCTCGACGCTATCGTAGCCCTTGACCCGCACCGGCTCGATGCCGTCCGCGGCCAGCTGCTCCTTCAGCGTGCCCAGCGCCTGCGGGCTGAACTTCTGGGTGGACAGCGGCTTGGAGCGCGACAGCCAGGTTACCTTCTTGCCGAGGTGATGGAAGATCCAGGCGAACTCGGTGGCGACCACGCCGGAGCCGATGATCGCGACGCGCTCGCCCGCCGGCGGCTTGTCGTCGAACAGCATGTCGGTGGTCAGTACGCGCCCGGGTTCGGTCGTGAACGGGGCCGGGACAGTAGCGGTGGCGCCGGTGGCGATAATGGTATGGCGGGCCTGGATGGTCTCGGTTCCATCCTCCGTCGCGACCTCGAGGGTCTCGGCATCGCGGAAGCGGGCAGTGCCGTGACGGTACTGGATCTTCAGGTGCTTCATGTAGCCGAGGTAGGAGTTGCGGACCTCGGTGACCACGTCCTTCTGGTGGTCCCAGGCGCGGTCCATGTCGGCCGTGAGGCTGCCGCTGATGCCGCGGCCCTCGAAGTGGCGCTGCGCGGCGACGGTGCGTGCGGTGTGGTACCAGTCCTTTTTCGGCACGCAGCCGCGGTTCAGGCAGCAGCCGCCCCAGTCGCCCTTTTCGACGATGACGACGTTGAGCCCGCGCAGGGCGCCCAGAACGGCGGCACGATAGCCCCCGGGGCCACTTCCGATGATGGCCAGGTCAAAGGTCTCGCTCATGGTGTCTACTCGGTCAGGTCAATGATCGGGTCGTGCCACTCCAGCCGGGTCAGCTTCAGTTCGAACACGCGGCCGTCGGCCTCGTAATCGAACCTTACCGGCAGGTGGCTGAGGTCGGGGGCGAACCAGGCAGAGAGTTCGATGTCACTGTCCCGGCTCTTGCGCACGACGCGCACCGTCTCGATACGCCCCATCGGGGATTCGATCGTCTCCGTATCGGCGTACTCGAAGCGATACTCGCGCAGGCGGTCGCGTTCCAGGGTCTGTACCGTTTCGCCGTCGCCCTCTCTGGCGAGGTCGCCCGCTTCCAGGCGCTGCATCATGAAGTACAGCGAGCCGAGAAAGTCGAGGGTATGCGGGGGAACCTCGATATCGAATCGCTCGTTGTCTACGTGTCCGATCGCACGGTCTTCTTCCCAGTCGAAGCGCGTCTCGACCTTGCGTTCGCGGCGGGGTGTCACCTCGCGGCTGCGCGAGGTGACCAGCTGCAGTCCGACGTCGTTGGCGTTCATCAGCGCCTCGCGGCTCAGCTCGAAGCGCCCGAGGATCCGCAGGAAGCCGGATACATGGGCATCCATGGCCATGCGTGTTTGTACGTCTTCGTGGTTCAGGGTGATCCTGGCATTCAGGGTGTTGCCCATGGCCTGGGCCTCGTAGCTGGCCGTGAATGGCGGCAGGCGCGGACCCTCCTGGGGCTCATTGGCGGCAGCGGACGCCAGCAGGACCTGTCCCAGCAGGAGCAGGGCGGTCAGCAGGCTAGTCCGCGTCGCGCGGCACAGGGCTCCGTTCCTCGGGAGCTTCAACATCGGGTACTACCTCATTGGTTTCGAGCTGCAGCGGGACCGTCAACGGGGTGTTGTCCCCGGTCACGATGCGGTCGCGCCACTGAATTTCCCCTGAACACAGGCGCCGCACGACCTCGGGATACAGCCGGTGTTCGGCGCGCTGGACGCGGGTGGCGAGGCTCTCGGGCGTGTCATCGGGCAGGACCGGCACGCGGGCCTGCATGATCACCGGGCCGCCGTCCAGTTCGGGGGTGACAAAATGCACGCTGGCGCCGTGTTCGTCCTCCCCGTCGGCCAGCGCGCGGGCATGTGTGTCCAGCCCACGGTACTTCGGCAACAGGGAGGGGTGAATGTTCAACAGCCTTCCCGTGAAGCGATCGACGAAACCGGGGGTCAGGATGCGCATGAAGCCGGCCAGGATCACGAGATCGGGGTCAAAGGCCTCGATCGCCTCGGCCAGATCTGCATCGAAGGCCTCGCGCGAGGGGTAGTCGCGGTGGTTCAGAACACGTGCGGGGATCGCGTGCTCTTCCGCGTAGGCCAGCCCCCCTGCATCGGGGCGATTGCTGATGATGCCGACGATCCGGGCCGGGATGTGGCCAGTGTTGCAGGCCTCGATCATGGCGCCCAGATTGCTGCCGCGCCCCGAGATCAGGACGACCAGGCGTGGCAGGGAATCCGGGCTGGAGGGGCCGGCGTTGCTGCTCATCGTGCGGCGTAGACCACCCCGGGGGCCGTGTCTTCGCAGTTCTCGATCACGCCGATCGGCCAGCTCGGGATGCCCGCCCGGGCCAGTGCCGAGCTGGCGGCCTCGACACGGTCTTCGGGCAGGATCACGGTCATGCCGATCCCGCAGTTGAAGGTGCGCAGCATCTCTTCAGGCGCGATGTCGCCGGCCTGTTGCAGCCAGTCGAACACGGGTGGCCATTGCCAGGCCTGCGGATCAATGCGGGCGCACAGCTGCTCCGGCAGCACTCGCGGGAGGTTTTCGGTCAGGCCGCCACCGGTGATGTGGGCCGCCGCGTGTACCGGAAACTGCTGCATCAGATCCAGCAGCGGGCGCACGTAGATCGTGGTCGGGGCCATCAGGGCGTCGCCCAATGTGGTGCCGTCGGCTCCGGGAAGCGGGGCATCCAGGGCCGCGCCGGAGTGTTCCAGGACGCGCCGGATTAGAGAATAGCCATTGGAGTGCGGGCCGCTGGCGGCCAGCCCGAGCACGACATCGCCCGCGCTGACCCGGGTGCCGTCGATCAGGGCCTCCTTTTCGGCAATGCCGACCGCGAAGCCCGCGACGTCGTAGTCCTCGCCCTGGTACATGCCCGGCATCTCGGCCGTTTCGCCCCCGATCAGGGCGCAGCCGGCCTGTTCGCAGCCGGTGGCGATACCGGTGACGACATCCGCGGCGATATCGACGTCCAGGTGTCCGGTGGCGTAGTAGTCGAGGAAGAACAGCGGCTCGGCTCCCTGCACCACGATGTCATTCACGCACATCGCCACCAGATCGATGCCGATGCTGTCATGGCGCCCCGTCTCCTGGGCCAGGCGCAGCTTGGTGCCTACGCCGTCGGTGCCGGAGACCAGCACAGGCTGCTTGTAGCGGTCCATCGGGAGCTCAAACAGGGCACCAAAGCCGCCCAGCCCGGCCATGACGCCAGGGCGCTGCGTGCGGGCGGCATGCGGTTTGATGCGTTCGACCAGCTCGGCGCCGGCCTCGATGTCGACACCTGCCTCGCGGTAGGTCAGGCCTGAACGGGTTTCGGACATGGGTACCCTGGGTGGTTGATGGCCGCATCCGGTATCCGGCGGCGCTCGCGGAATCCGGCATGGTAGCGAGGCGCCGGGGGGCGTGCAAAAAGCCGGGCGCTGCAGGGCGGGGCGCTGTGGTATTTTGGGCGCCTGTCGAAAACGCCATTCAACCCTATGCTGCGCCTCTTTCGCCCGTCCCGCGCCCTGGCTGCGTGCCTACTCCTGTGTCTGCTGTTGTTGGTCTCTCCATTGCTGGCGGATGATGCCGTGGTGGTGAACGTCCATGCGGAGGACGAAACGACCGCGCTGGCGCAGGGCCTGGAACAGGCGCTGGTGCGCGTGGCCGGGCAGCGTTCGCCGGAGCTGAGCGAACTGGCGCAGCTCCTGTTGCTGGAACTGGACGAGGAGGGGCGTATTGAGGCCCTGCGTCGGCGGCAGGAGGTGGATAACGGCGAATATCGCCTGGAGTTCGATCGGGGCCGCCTGCGCAACGCTCTAAATGCCGCCGAGGTGCCCGTGGTGCTGGGCGCGCGCCCGCAACTGCTGGTCTGGGCGGTATACGAGGCGGACGGGCGCCGCCACCTGCTGGGCTCCACCCAGGACGAGGCCGATGTGCTGGCCGGGATTGACGCGCTGGGGCGCGATCGCGGGATGCCTTTCGTGCTGCCACTGGGGGATCTGGAGGATCGCCGGGCCGCGCAGGCGGGGGATGTGATTGGTGGCGTGACCGAGCCGCTGCAGGAAGCGGCCGGGCGCTACGGGCCGACGGGTATCGTGGCGCTGCATGTACGCTCGGTTGGGGGTGGCGCCGAGGCGCGTGCCATTACCGTGCATGGTGGGCGCGAGTACCGTAGTGAGGGCCGCGGTGAATCTCCGGCCGCCGCGGCGCGCGCGGCGGTCGAGGATGGCCTTGACCAGGTCGTGGCACCGCTGGCGCGCGTCGCCGCTGAGCCCGAGTGGGTGAAGCTGGGCTTTGTCGGGGTCGAGGGCTTTCCCGCGTTCGAGGCGTTGCGGCGGGAGCTGGCGCAGATCGAGGCTATTGAGAGCGCAAGGCTGGATTCGCTGGGTGGTAACGCGGTGACCCTCGAGGTGCGCACGGGTTTGGCCCCGGATGACCTGGTAGACCTGCTGCACGCCAGCGGCTATGGCGCGGCGGAGGATCCGCGCGGTGACTCCGAGGCGAAGGCCTGGCTGCGCCGCGAGTGAACCCGCTGGCGCCATTCTCCGCTGCCACGCTGGCGGCCCTGGTCGGGCTGGTGGTCCTGGGCGTGGCGCTCTATCTGCTGGCGCCGATTCTTACGCCGTTTCTGATCGCGCTGCTGATCGGCTACCTGTTCAACCCCTTGGTGACGCGCCTGGCGGTACGCATGGGCGGTTCGCGCACCTTGGCCACGCTGGTGATCTTCGTGCTGGTGATGCTGGGAATGGCGGGGCTGGTGCTGGTCCTGATCCCGCTGGCCATGGCCCAGTTCGAACGCCTGATGCTGCTGTTGCCCGAGGTAATCGCCTGGTTCGACGAGCGGGTTCGTCCCTGGATCGAGCAGCAGGCGGGCGATCGCCTGCCGGCCCTGGAGCCGGCGGCACTGCAGGAACTGCTGGCCGAGCACTGGCGCGAGGCCGGCGGTCTGGCGGGCGGGTTGCTGCACTGGCTGGGCAGCTCGACCGGCGCCCTGGTCCTGGGCGTGCTCAATCTGGTGCTGATCCCGGTGGTCAGTTTCTATCTGCTGCGGGACTGGCCGCGGCTGGTCGCGGGGCTGCATGACCTGCTGCCGCGCGCCTGGCGCGACCCGGTCAGCCGTTTCGCGGTGGAAGCGGACCATACCCTGGGGGCATTCCTGCGCGGCCAGCTGCTGGTGATGCTGGCGCTGGGGCTGTTCTACGCGATCACGCTCAGCGTGGCGGGCGTGCAGATGGGCCTGGCCATTGGCCTGATCGCGGGTCTGGTGAGCTTTATCCCCTATGTCGGCGTGATCGTGGGCATCGTGCTGGCCACGGCGGCCGTGCTGTTCCAGGGCGATGGCTGGACGCTGTTGCTGGTGGTGCTGGTGATCTTCGCGGTGGCCCAGGTGCTGGAGTCGGTGGTGCTGACCCCGTGGCTGGTGGGGGACCGGACCGGGCTGCATCCGGTGGCGGTGATCTTTGCCGTGCTCGCCGGCGGTCAGCTGTTCGGGTTCTTCGGGGTCCTGCTTGCGTTGCCGGTGGCGGCGGTGCTCGCAGTTGCGGCGCGTCAGGCAATGGCGCGCTATCGGGACATGAACGCAGCCGGGGCCGATACCCCGTGAGACCCGAAGGCAACAGCCCGCTGGAGCGCCAGATGCCGCTGGACCTGCGCCTGCGCGACGCCTCGCGTTTCTCCGGTTTTTGCGCGGCAGGCAATGCCCTGGCGCGGGATGCCGTGCGGGCCTTGAGTGTCGGGGCCGGGATACAGGAGCCGCAGATCCTGCTGCACGGGCCGCCCGGCTCCGGCAAGACGCACCTGCTGCAGGCTGCCTGTCACCAGGGACACGAGCGCGGGGAACCGGTCAGCTACCTGCCGCTTGGCGAGGTACGTGATGCGCCACCGATGGCCGTGCTCGATGGTCTGGAGCGCTCGCGTCTGGTGGCGCTGGATGATCTGGAGGCCGTGGTGGGCCGCGGGGACTGGGACGAGGCCCTGTTCGGGCTGATCAACCGGCTGCGTGATGCCGGCTGCCGCGTGCTGCTGGCGGCCGCGGCACCGCCCGAGGGGCTACCGGTCCAGTTGCCGGATCTGGCCTCGCGCCTGGCCTGGGGCCCGGTGTTCCGCATGCAGCGGCCGGATGATGCGGCCTGCAAGGAGATCCTGGCACAGCGTGCGGCCCTGCGCGGGCTGGAGCTGCCGGAGCCGGTGGCGGATTACCTGCTGCGCCGCTGCTCGCGTGACCTGTCCACGCTGCTGGCGCTGCTGGACCGCCTGGATCTGGCTGCGCTAGCCCAGCAGCGGCGCCTGACCATCCCGTTCGTGCGCGAACAGCTGGCCCGTATGGGCTGAACCCGGGGTTGCTTGAGGTTACTCGGCCGCCGCGCGGGCCCGCCGGGCGTCCAGTTTCACGAACAGCAGGCTGCCCGCGAACCAGGCGAGGCTGGCTCCGGTCATCAGGAGGCCATAGAGCCGGTCCTCCGCGGCCGCGCCGATGGTGATCCCGAGCGTGATGTAGGCGAGCGCCAGCAGGCTGGACCAGGCGTGGGTGTAGCGCCTTCCGTGCAGCATCCCGCGCAGCGGAAACAGCAGCGGCATGACCAGTACGATCAACGCCAGCCAGACCGGGACGATCTCCGGCGGGGCGATCCAGGTGGTCCAGACCAGGATTAGCAGCAGCAGTCCAAGAAAGCCGGCCAGAGCCAGGGCACGGGACAGCGCGATCATGCCGGGGCGCCAGGTGCTGCTTCGAGGCGCAAGGCGATGCGCGCGACGCGTTCCCCAAGGGCTGCTGCGATGCGCTGTTCGTCGCGGGTGACCGCCTGCTCGCCCTGGGTGCCGGCCACATGGCTGGCGCCGTAGGGCGTGCCGCCGCTGGTGGTGCTGTTCAGCTCCGGCACGGTATAGGGCACGCCGACCCACAGCATGCCCTGATGGATCAGCGGCAGGGCCATGCTGAGCAGGGTGGTCTCCTGCCCGCCATGCTGGGTGGCCGTGCTGGTGAAGACGCCGAAGGGCCGGTCCACCAGCCCGCCGCTGGCCCACAGCCCGCTGGTGCCGTCGAGGAAGTATTTCAGCGGCGCGGCCATGTTGCCGAAGCGGGTCGGCGAACCCATGACCAGCCCCGCGCATTCCTCGAGATCGCGCAGTTCGGCATAGGGTGGCCCGTCCTCGGGTACTGCCGGGCGGTCCTCGTCGATATTCGTGGAGACTGGGGGTACGGTGCGCACCCGCGCGGTGGCGCCAGCCT
This sequence comes from Thioalkalivibrio sp. ALJ15, assembly GCF_000383695.1. Taxonomy (NCBI): domain Bacteria; kingdom Pseudomonadati; phylum Pseudomonadota; class Gammaproteobacteria; order Chromatiales; family Ectothiorhodospiraceae; genus Thioalkalivibrio; species Thioalkalivibrio sp. ALJ15. The sequence goes on along the minus strand of NZ_KB912057.1, from coordinate 514,058 downwards.
TTTCGACGCCGGTTGCGACCTGGCGGGCCAGCTCGGCGGTCGCCCCGTAGCGGCTGTAGTACAGCACCAGGATCTCCGGTGCCGTGCTCACGACACGATCTCCAGCACCTGTTCCGGCGGCCGCCCGATGCGGGCCGCGCCCCCGACGATCAGGATCGGTCGCTCGATCAGTTTCGGGTGCTGGACCATGGTCTGGATCAGCGCCTCGTCATCCATCTCCGCGTCTTTCAGGCCCAGCTCGCGGTACTCCGCCTCGCCGGTGCGCAGCAGGTCGCGGGGGCGGATGCCCAGCTTCTCGATCACGCCCTTCAACGTCGCGGCATCCGGTGGCGTCTTCAGATACTCCACGATCTCGGGCTCTACACCTTGCTCCCGCAGCAGGGCGAGGGTCGCGCGCGACTTGCTGCAGCGCGGGTTGTGATACAGCGTAGGGGCATCGGACATGAATCGACTCCGGAGGTCATCGATGGCAAAGGCCCATGATACCCATGCCCGCCGCTGGCATGTCAGGGGGCGTGTGCAGGGCGTGTTCTTTCGCGCCTCGACCCGGGAACAGGCGCAGGCGCTCGGGCTGACGGGGTATGCGCGCAACCTGCCGGACGGCCGCGTGGAGGTGCTGGCGGTCGGCGACCCGGATGCCCTGGAGCGGCTGGAGGCATGGCTTTGGGAGGGACCCCGCATGGCGCACGTGGAGGAACTGGATAGGGAGGTTGTGAGCCCGCCGGAGCCGTTGCCCGCAGGCTTTGATACGGGTTGAATCGGGAGCTTTTGAGACGCTTCCTTTAAAGTTGTACGGGGGTCTATAAACGCCATCGCGACGGATGCATACTGCGGGGTCATGGAATCACGCCTGGTCGATATGCAGAGTCAGTCGGAGGACACGCGGGTGGAGGTCAGCCTGCGTCCCAAGCGGCTGGACGACTACACCGGACAGCCCCGGGTGGTTGAACAACTGGGCCTGTTTATCGAGGCGGCGCGCGGGCGCGGGGAGGCCCTGGACCATACGCTGGTGGCCGGCCCCCCGGGGCTGGGCAAGACGACCCTGGCCCATATCGTGGCGAACGAACTCGGGGTGGGGCTGCGCCAGACCTCGGGCCCGGTACTGGAGCGCGCTGGCGACCTGGCCGCGATCCTGACCGCGCTGGAGCCCCAGGACGTCCTGTTCGTTGACGAGATCCACCGCCTGCCGACCGTGGTCGAGGAGATCCTGTATCCGGCGCTGGAAGACGGTCAGCTCGACATCGTGATTGGCGAGGGACCGGCGGCGCGCTCGATCAAGGTGGACTTGCCCCCGTTCACACTAGTGGGCGCGACTACGCGCGCGGGCCTGCTTTCGGCGCCGTTGCGTGACCGGTTCGGCATCGTTCAGCGACTCGATCATTACACTGTCACAGACCTCGCCCATATTGTCGGGCGCGCCGCCGGATTGCTGGGTGTCGGGATCGAGCCTGAAGGGGCGGCGGAGATCGCGCGCCGCGGGCGGGGCACGCCGCGCCTGGCGAATCGCCTGCTGCGGCGGGTTCGCGACTATGCCGAGGTCCGTGCCTCCGGCGTGATTACCGCCGAGGTCGCGGGTCAGGCGCTGGACCTGCTGGCGATCGATGCCTCGGGCCTGGATGCCCAGGACCGCCGGTTGCTGGAGGTGCTGGTCGAGAAATTCGACGGCGGGCCGGTCGGCGTGGAAAGCCTGGCGACGGCGCTGAACGAGGATCGCGGTACCCTGGAGGATGTGGTCGAGCCGTTTCTGATCCAGCAGGGGTACCTGCAGCGAACCCCGCGCGGGCGTCAGGCCACGCGGCGGACGCTGGCGATGTTCGGCCTGACCGGGTCGGTGGAACCCGACCTGCTGGCGCCGGTCGACAGCCAGGGCGGAGGCCGTCCGTGACGGAAGGCGACGCCCCGTTCGAGTGGCCGGTGCGAGTCTATTACGAAGACACTGACGCCGGCGGCGTGGTCTACCACGCGAACTACCTCAAGTTCATGGAGCGCGCGCGCACCGAGTGGTTGCGCGCGCTGGGGTTCGAGCAGGATGCATTGCGCGAGGAATACGGGATCGTTTTTGCGGTGCGCCGCTGCTGTCTGGATATGCGGCGCCCGGCGCGCTTCAACGATGCCCTGACGGTGACCTGCCGGCTGCACTCGTTGCGCCGGGCGAGCCTGGAGTTCCATCAGGGTGTGGAGCGCGACGGCGAGACCCTGGCCAGCGGCGAGGTGGGGATTGCCTGCGTCGAGGTGGCGCGCCAGGCGCCCGCCGCGATCCCCGGTCCGGTACTGGAGGCCCTGCGCCGACATCATGATCATGGGCCGGCTGACCGCGTAGCCGGAACCAAGTAACGCTGTAACGGGAGACGGACAAGTGGCAGTCGACTTTTCAATGTACCAGCTGGTGATGGAGGCGACCCTGGTGGTCCAGCTGGTGATGGTGATTCTGGTGCTCGCCTCCGTACTCTCCTGGTTGGCGATCGTCGTCAAGGCCAGGTCCCTGAATGCGGCGCACCGCGCCTGCGACGATTTCGAGGAGCGCTTCTGGTCGGGGGCCGACCTTTCCCATCTCTACGAAGGGGTGCGGCGCAAGCAGGAAATGACGGGCATGGAGCACGTCTTCTCCTCTGGGTTCAAGGAATTTCTGCGTGCGCGCCAGCATGGCATCCCGGCCGGTGAGCCCGCCCAGCGTGCCATGCGTGTGGCGATCGCGCGCGAGATTGACGAGATGGAGCGTTATCTGCAGTTCCTCGCCACGGTGGGGTCAACCAGCCCGTATATCGGCCTGTTCGGCACGGTCTGGGGCATCATGCATGCCTTCCTGGGGCTGTCTGGGGTGCAGCAGGCGACCCTGGCGATGGTCGCTCCCGGGATCGCCGAGGCCCTGATCGCGACCGCGCTGGGTCTGTTTGCCGCGATCCCGGCCGTGATCGCCTACAACCGCTTTGCGGGGGATGTCGACCGCGTGGCCGTGCGCCTGGAGAACTTCAATGACGAGTTCGTGGCTCTGCTCAACCGGCAGGTTCACGCCAAGTCCACGGATACGGCCTCCGAGGCCACGGCCTGACCCATGTCCGAGCAGCGCCGCAACAGTCGCCGCCTGCGGCGGCCCATGTCCCAGATCAACGTCGTGCCGTTTATCGACGTGATGCTGGTGCTTTTGATCATCTTCATGATCACCGCGCCCATGCTGCAGCAGGGTGTGGAAGTCGACCTGCCGGAGGCGGACGCCGAGGCCCTGGACCGGGACGAACAGGCGGCCGAGCCGCTGGTGGTGACCGTGGACGCCAGTGGGGCCATGAGCCTGAACCAGGGGCCAATCATCGATGAGCCGCTGGCGCCTCAGGAGATGACCGAGATCGTGCGCGAGTTCCTGGCGGAGCATCCGGGCACCCAGACCTTCGTGCGTGGCGACCGTAATGTGGACTACGGGCGTGTGATCGACGCTATGATCGCCCTGCAGCGCGCGGGCGGCGGGCGTGTCGGGCTAATCACCGAGCCGCCGCGCGAAACCGGCGACTGACGCACGCTGCCGTGTTCGAGCTTGTCCGCCGCCACCCTGTCAGCTTCCTCCTCGTGCTCCTGTTGCACGGGGCGCTGTTTGCGGCGTTGATGTTCAATATCAGCCTGATATCCCCCACCTCCTCGCAGGCCGCGGTGGAGATCTCGGTGCAGGAGGATATTGAGGTGATCGACGCGGTGGCCGTGGATGCCGAGGCGTTCGATCAGGTCGAGCACCAACGCGAGGTCGCTCGCCAGGAAGAAGTCGCCGAGCAGCTGCGCGAGGAAGAGGAGCAACGGCGCGCCGAAGAAGAGGCCCGCCGCGAGGAAGAGCGCCGACAGGCCGAAGAGCAACGCCGCCAGGAAGAGGAAGAACGGGCGCGGCAGCAGGCGATCGAGGAAGCCGAGCAGGCACGCCGAGAGGCCGAAGAGGAGCGCCAACGCGCACAGGAAGAGGCCGAGGCCGAGCGTGAACGGATCCGCGCCGAACGCGAGGCGGCGGAGCGTGAACGACAGGAGGCCGAGGAGGCCCGCGAGCGCGAAGAGGCCGAGCGGCGCGAGCGTGAAGAGGCTGAACGCCAGGCCCGCGAGGAGCAGGAGCGCCGCGAGCAGGAAGAAGCCGAGCGTCGTGAGCAGGAAGAGGCCGAACGCCGGGCCGAACAGGCGCGCGAACTTGAGGAGCAGCGCCGCCGCGAGTCGATGGAACGCGAGCAGGAGCGCCTGGCGGAAGCGCGCGAACGGCGCGAGGCCGCGGAGCGCCAGGCGCAGATGGACCGCGAGGTGGACGAATGGCGGGCCCAGGTGCAGTCGGTGGTCCAGCGACGCTGGCGCCAGCCGTCGGATATCGACTCCTCGGATCGTGCCATTGTTCTCGTGCGTGTAAACGAGACCGGGCGTATCATCGACTTCGATATCGAAAGCTGTTCCGGCGACAGCCGGTTCTGCGACTCCGTGCGCCAGACCATGGACCGTCTGAGTTCGCTGCCGCGCCCGCCGGATGCGAGCGCGGTGCGTGGCGGGGTGCGGATCCGATTTGAACCGGACTGATTCGCGGGCCACGCCCGCCTGACGAGGAGCTCATGCGACGACTGATTCACTGGATGCTGCCGGCCATGCTGCTGCTGTGGGTAGCGCAGGCACAGGCCGTGCTGGAAGTCACGGTCACCGAGGGGGTCACCGGGGCAATACCGGTGGCCGTTGCGCCGTTTACCTACGAGGGGGAGGGTGAGCTCGACGAGGACATCTCCCAGATCGTCGCGGCCAACCTGGCCCGTAGCGGGCTGTTCAATGTCGAACAGGACGATCTGCCTGCGGCCCCGTCCGGACCGGCCGACTTTCTTGCCGAGCCCTGGGCCGACACCGGGGTCGAGTACCTGGTCGTGGGCAATCAGCGCCGCGATGGCGATGACGTCCTCGTGGAGTTTCACGTATTCGATGTGCTGTCCGAGGAACGCCTGGGCGGCTGGCGCATTCCGGTGCCCGGCGACATGCTCCGGCGCGGGGCGCATCGTATCTCGGACATCATCTACGAACAGATCACGGGTGACCCGGGGGCATTCAGTGCGCGCATCGCGTTCGTGAGCGTGGAGCGTAACGGCGACGAGCGCCGCTTTGCCCTTGAGGTCGCCGATTCCGACGGGGCCAATCCGCGCACCCTGTTTCGTTCCGCGAAGCCGATCATGTCGCCGGACTGGTCGCCGGATGGACGCGAACTGGTGTACGTCTCGTTCGAGAACCGCCGTTCCGAGGTCTATCGCCAGAATGTCGAGACCGGCAGTCGGGAACGGGTGGCCAGCTTCACGGGTATCAACAGCGCGCCCGCCTGGTCGCCCGATGGCCGCTATCTCGCGCTGAGCCTGTCACGCGATGGGGCGCCGAATATCTACCTGATGGAGCTGGAGACGGGCGAGATGCGCCAGATGACCCAGACCAGCTCGATCGAGACCGAGCCGGTCTGGTCGCCCGATGGCGAAACCCTCTACTTTACGTCCGACCGCGCAGGCGCGCCGCAGATCTATGCGCTGCCGCGAGAGGGGGGCAGCCCCCGGCGTCTGACATTCGAGAGCGGCTATGCGGCCGCGGCGACGGTGTCCCCGGATGGGCGTTATCTGGTCTACGTGCACGGTGGTGATGGCGGATTTCAACTGGCCCGTCTCGATTTGAACGACCGCCGTGTGACCCGCCTCACGGATGGGCGGGATGCGGAATCGCCAAGCTTTGCCCCGAATGGCAGCATGATTATCTATGCGATGACAGATGGCGGGCGTGGCGTGCTGGGCTCGGTGAGCCAGGATGGGCAGGTCCATCAGCGTCTCGCTGCCAGGGAGGGCGAGGTCCGTGAGCCGGCCTGGTCACCCTTGAATTGATCTTCCTAATAACAACCGCTTTTCGAGGATAATGACGTGATGAGCACGATCTTTCGCTGGTTTTTTGTGGCCATGGTGATTGGGGCGCTGTCGGCGTGTGCGACGCCGACGCGTGATGCCGAGGATGCCGAACGCGAGGCCGAGCGGGCTGCGGCCGAGCAAGCGGAGCGCGAACGCGCCGAAGCCGAGGCCCGCGAGGCCGAGGCCCGCGCGCTGGGCCGCGATCGGCAGTTCGATGCCGATGCGCTGGATGATCCGGACAGCCCGCTGGCCGAGCGCCTGGTCTATTTCGAGTTCGACCGTGACGAGGTGCAGTCGCAGTACATGGATATGCTCGAGGCGCATGCGGCCTATCTGTCGCAGAACTCCGGGGCCCGCCTGCGGCTGGAGGGCCATACCGACGAGCGAGGTACTCGCGAGTACAACCTGGGGCTGGGCGAGCGCCGCGCACAGTCGGTGCGCCGTATCCTGACCCTGAACGGGGCCTCGGATGACCAGATCGAGGTCATCAGTTATGGTGAAGAAATGCCGGTCGCCTTTGAGCAGAACGAGGAGGCTTGGGCCAAGAATCGCCGGGTCGAATTGGTCTACGAATCCCGGCGCTAGACGACGGGAGGCGCCATGCGGCGTTTGACAGGTAGCAGTAACCGAAATGCCCCCCCGGGGGCATTTCTCTTTCCACGGGTGGGTGTGGCGGTCGCCGCCGGGGTGTTGGTCCTGGCGATGGGGTCGTGGGGCCCGCTTGCCAGCGAAGCCGTCGCCCAGGACGACGTGTTCGCGACCCAGTCGCAGATCCGCGACCTCTCGCGGAGGCTGGACCGCATCGAGCGGACGCTGGACTCCAGCGCCATGCAGGAACTCCTGCGGGGTGCGGAAACCATGAACCGGGAGATGCGCGAGCTGCGGGGCGAAGTGGAGACGCTGCGCCACGAGCTGGAGCGTCTGAACGCCCGTCAGCGCGATCAGTTCCGTAACCTGGACGAGCGTGTGGCCACGTTCGAGACCGGCGCGGCCGCGCCCGCGGATACCGCTGCCCCGGCGGACGAGGTCATTGAGTTCGACCTTCCCGAGGCGGACGAGCAGGCGGCCTACCAGGAGGCCTTCGAGCAGTTGATGGCGGGTGACTACAACGCCGCGATGAGCGGCCTTGAACGCTTCATCGAGAGCTATCCCGACAGCGACTATTCCGCCAATGCCTGGTACTGGCTGGCCGAGGCCAAGTATGCCAGTGGCGACTTCGAGGCGGCCCTGGAGGATTTCGAGCATTTGCGCGAGCAGTACCCGGAGAGCGACAAGTCCGGGGATGCCCTGCTCAAGATCGGCTATGCGCATTACGAGCTGGGCAACGAGGACGAGGCCCGCGAGGCGCTGGAGGCGGTGCGCGCCGATTACGGCGGCACGACGCTGGACCGCCTGGCACGCGAGCGGTTGCGGCGGCTCGACGGGCAATGACCGAGATCCCCGTGCGTGCCCGGCGCGCACCGACCACGGGCGATTCGCATGGCCCGACCCAGGTCCGTATCACCGAGATGTTCGTTTCGCTGCAGGGCGAGGCGGCGGATTCCGGCTGGCCCACCGCATTTGTGCGGCTGACCGGGTGCCCGCTGCGTTGTCGCTGGTGCGACAGTGCTTACGCCTTCGAGGGTGGCGAGGCACGCGCGCTGGACTCGATCCTCGCGTGGGTCGGTCAGACGGGCGTCCGTCATGTCTGTGTCACGGGTGGGGAGCCACTGGCCCAGCCCGGTTGTCGCGACCTGCTGGCGCGGCTGTGTGATGCAGGCTATCGGGTGTCGTTGGAAACCAGCGGCGCCCTCGACATCGGCGGGCTCGATTCGCGCGTCACGGTCGTGATGGACTGGAAGGCGCCGGGCTCCGACGAGCAGGACCGCAACCTGGAGGCCAATATCCCTCACCTTGCTGCCGGCGATCAGCTGAAGTTCGTACTCGCGAACCGAGCGGATTTCGATTGGGCCCGCGCGGAACTCGGGCGCCTGGATCTTGCGCCCGAGGTCGAGGTCCTGTTCTCGCCGGTATTCGGCGAGCTCGCCCCGCGCGAGCTGGCCGACTGGATCGTGGCCGAACGGCTGCCCGTGCGGTTTCAGCTTCAGCTCCACAAGCTCCTGTGGGGCGATCAACCAGGTCGTTAGTCGATGTCGCAACCGGATAAGGCGGTGGTGTTGCTATCGGGCGGGCTGGATTCTGCAACCTGCCTGGCAATGGCGCTGGCCGACGGGCTCGACTGTCATGCCCTGTCGATCGACTATGGCCAGCGACACCGTACCGAGCTCGACGCGGCGCGCCGCGTGGCTGCCGCCCAGGGCGTGCAGGACCACCGAGTGGTCCGGGTCGACCTGACCGCGATCGGCGGCTCCGCGCTCACCGATGACGCGATCGCGGTCCCCACCGAGTCGAGCGAAGGCATCCCGGTGACCTATGTGCCCGCCCGTAATACGGTGTTCCTGTCTCTGGCGCTGGGGCTGGCCGAAACGCTTGATGCCCGGCTGCTCTATGTCGGTGCGAATGCGGTCGACTACTCCGGGTACCCGGATTGTCGACCGGCCTTTATCGACGCCTTCCGCGACCTTGCGCAGGTCGCTACCCGTGCCGGGGTGGAGGGCGTACGCTGGGAGGTGCGTGCACCCTTGATGCACATGAGCAAGGCCGAGATCATCCGTGCCGGCGCGCGCCTGGGGGTCGATTACGCCCAGACGGTGAGTTGCTATCAGGCCGACCCCGAGGGCCGGGCCTGCGGACGATGCGATAGCTGCCGTATCCGTCGCGAGGGTTTTGCGGCCGCTGGTGTCCCCGACCCGACTCTCTACCGGACGGCCTGACGGCGGACGGTTCGCCCTCGTCAGACAGCCCCGGGTCCGGAATGAATTGGGGGTCGATCTCGTCTTGCGTCCGATGTATGCTGCGCACCCCATGGGTGCAGGCGTGCCCGACAACCGATCAGTGAGAGGATACGTTGATGGAATTCTCCAGCTTTTCAACCGCCGCAATGATGTTCCTGGGCGGCACGTTCGTCCTCGCCTTCATCATGGGTGCGGTCGCGAACAAGACCAACTTCTGCACCATGGGAGCCGTCTCCGACTGGGTGAACATGGGTGATACCGGGCGCATGCGCTCCTGGCTGCTGGCGATTGCCGTGGCGATGCTGGGTGTGGCGGCGCTCGAATTCTTCGGGGTGCTGAGCGCCGAGGGTTCCTTCCCTCCCTACCGCGGCGAAAACTTCAACTGGCTCGGGCACGTCCTGGGTGGCTTCCTGTTCGGCATCGGCATGACCTATGCGTCCGGCTGCGGTAACAAGACGCTGGTGCGTGTGGGTGGCGGCAACATCAAGTCGGTGATGGTGATGATCATCATCGGTGTGATCGCCTTCTGGCTGACCAGCCGCGCCACTGTCTTCGGCACCGGCCAGACGCTGTTCCAGCTGCTGTTTGGCTGGATGGACGCGGTGTCCATCCAGATGGAAGGCGGCCAGGATCTTGGCTCCATTATCGCTGGCGAGAACGCCCTGGGCGCCCGCCTGGTGATGGGTCTGGTGATCGGTGTGCTGCTGCTGGCCCTGATCTTCAAGGCCGCGGATTTCCGCAAGAGTTTCGACAACATCCTGGGCGGTCTGGTGATCGGCCTGGTGGTGATCGGGGCCTGGTGGCTGACCAGCAACATCCAGATCGACGACGGCATGGGCGGCGTGTACAGCGCCCAGGAATACATCCAGGAATGGGATTTCGTCGCCGATGACGACGATGGCGAGCGTCCGGCGCTGTCCGGTCCCTGGGCCAACCAGTCGTTTACCTTTATCAACCCGATGGGCCAGAGCGTGGGCTACGTGTCCAGCGGCTTTGACCGCACCATGCTGTACTTCGGTGTGCTGGCGCTGGCCGGCGTGATCCTGGGTTCGTTCTTCTGGGCTCTGGTGTCGCGCAGCTTCCGAATCGAGTGGTTCTCGTCCTTCCGTGACTTCGTCAACCACTTCATCGGCGGCATCCTGATGGGTGTCGGCGGCATCCTGGCGCTGGGTTGCACCATCGGTCAGGCGGTCACCGGGATTTCCACGCTGGCGCTGGGTGGCTTCTTTACCTTTGCGTTCATCGTGTTCGGGTCCGCGCTGACCATGAAGATCCAGTACTACAAGATGGTCTATGAAGACGAGGCGACCTTCGGCAAGGCCCTGGTCACCTCGCTGGTGGACATGAAGCTGCTGCCGGGTGGCATGCGCAAGCTCGAGGCCATCTGATCGCCGGCCGCCGGGGGAGCCTTGCGTTTTCCCCGGCGGGCCGTAAACTACGCGGCGCGGTGATTCAGGTGCTGCCGCGTAATGACAAGGCCGGCGGACCCCTGCGGGGGTGCCATGCGGGCCTCAGACATGGGTCGTTAGCTCAGTTGGTAGAGCAGTTGGCTTTTAACCAATTGGTCGTAGGTTCGAATCCTACACGACCCACCATTATTCCCGGGCGCGTGCGAGCGCGGCCGGCACAAGGGCCCGCCTACGCGGGCTTTTTGTGTTTATGGGACGCGAACAGGCTAGAATGCGCGCCTTTATCGAACCATTGAATGCACACGCGAAAGTGGCGGAACTGGTAGACGCGCTGGGTTTAGGTCCCAGTGGGGTAAAACCCGTGAGAGTTCGAGTCTCTCCTTTCGCACCAATGTCCCGTGAACGCCCAGGCAGGCAGCCGGCGAGTGCTGCGGTCGGCAGGGATGACCGATTTTTGAACTATTGCGAGGCCCTTCATGCAAGTTTCCGTTGAAGCCACCGGCAACCTGGAACGCAAGATGACCATCCAGGTCCCCCCCGAGCGCGTCGAGACCGAAGTCGACAACCGTCTGAAATCGCTGGCCAAGCGCGTCCGGCTCGACGGCTTTCGCCCGGGCAAGGTCCCGCTGAAGGTCGTGCGCCAGCGTTACGGCGCCGGGGTCTATCAGGAGGTGCTGAGCGAAGTCCTGCAGGAGAGTTACCGCGAGGCCGTGCAGCAGGAAGGGCTGGAGCCTGCGGGGAACCCGAGTATCGAGCCGCAGAGTGTGGAAAGCGGGCAGCCGATCGAGTTCGTTGCGAGCTTTCAGGTCTTTCCCGAGGTCGAGGTGGCCGATTTCTCCGATGCCGAGATCGAACGCCCGGTGGCCGAGATTGGCGACGAGGACATCGATCGCGTGATCGACTCCCTGCGCGAGCAGAACAAGGAATGGGCCGAGGTCAAGCGCAAGGCGAAGAAGGGCGATCGCATCACGCTGGACTTCGTCGGCAGCATCGATGGCGAGGAGTTCGAGGGTGGTAAGGCCGAAGACTTCCAGGTGGAAGTGGGTGCCGGCCGTCTGATCGAAGACTTCGAGAAGCAGCTCAAGGGCGTGAAGACCGGCGAAGAGCCGACCATCGACGTCACCTTCCCCGATGACTACCCGGCCGAGAACCTGAAGGGCAAGACCGCGCAGTTCGCCCTGACCATCAAGAAGGTCGAGGGGCCCAAGCTGCCTGAGGTGGACGAAGAGTTCGCGAAGAAATTCGGCATCGAAGACGGCTCGGTCGAGAAACTTCGCGCCGACGTGCGGTCCAATATGGAGCGCGAGTTGAACCAGGCGCTGAAAGGCAAGGTCAAGAATCAGGTCATGGAGCTGATTATCGAGCGCCATGGGTTCGACCTGCCGGATGCCCTGGTGAAGTCCGAGATCAATCGCCTGCGCGAGGAGGCCGAGAAGCGCTTCGGTGGTGCCCAGCAGACCCAGCCGCTCCCCGACAGTCTGTTCGAGGAGGAGGCCAAGCGCCGCGTGCGCCTGGGTCTGTCCCTGCGCGCCATCATCGACCAGAAGGGGTTCGAGGTGGACGCGGAGCGGGTCGAGCGTGACCTGGAAGACATGGCGGCCACCTACGAGGACCCGGAAGAGGTCAAGCAGTACTACCGCTCCAACCCGCAGGCGAAGAGCAACCTGGAGTCGCTGGTGCTCGAGGACCAGGTGGTCGACTGGATCGTCGATCAGGCCAAGGTCACCGAGAAAAAGACCAGCTTCCAGGACGTCATGAATCCGAATAAGGAGTCGACTGAATGAGCCACGACATGGCCGGTCAGGGGGCGCAGCATGCCCAGGGGCTGAATCTGGTCCCGATGGTGGTCGAGCAGACCGCCCGCGGCGAGCGCGCCTATGACATCTACTCCCGGTTGCTGAAGGACCGGGTCATCTTCTGTGTGGGTCCGGTCGAGGACTACATGGCCAACGTGATCGTGGCCCAGCTGTTGTTCCTCGAATCGGAAAACCCGGACAAGGAGATCAGCCTGTACATCAACTCCCCGGGCGGGGCCGTGACCGCGGGCATGGCGATCTACGACACCATGCAGTTCATCAAGCCCCAGGTGAGCACCCTGTGTGTCGGCCAGGCCGCGAGCATGGGCGCGGTGCTGTTGGCGGGTGGTGCCCCGGGCAAGCGTTACTCCCTGCCGCACTCGCGGGTCATGATCCACCAGCCGCTGGGCGGGTTCCAGGGGCAGGCATCGGATATCGACATCCACGCCCGCGAGATCCTGAAGATCCGCGAGGAGCTCAACCGCGTACTCGCTCACCACACCGGGCAGACCGTGGAGCAGGTGGAGCAGGACACGGATCGTGACCGTTTCATGACCGCAGTGGAGGCTAAGGACTACGGCCTGGTGGACAACGTCCTCTCCAGCCGCGGCGCGCCGGACACCGGCGACAAGGAAGCCGGCAAGAAGGACAAGTCCTGATCGAAGCCAGGCTGGGTGCGAGCGGGATATACCGGACTCGCGCCCGGTCCGTTTGCAACGTGGCTGCAAACGGGGCATGTTCTGAGAAACCCTGATAGCGCAACCGAGGCATACGGATGAGCGACGACAAGACCCCCTCCGCCGACGGCAAGCTTCTGTACTGCTCTTTCTGCGGGAAGAGTCAGCACGAAGTGCGCAAGCTGATCGCGGGTCCCTCCGTGTTTATCTGCGACGAGTGTGTCGAGCTTTGCAACGACATCATTCGCGAGGAGATGCAGGAGGCGGGGCATACCGAGCGCGATTCGCTGCCCAAGCCGCGCGAGATCCGCGAGATCCTCGACGACTACGTGATCGGGCAGAACTCCGCGAAGAAGATCCTCTCGGTCGCGGTGTACAACCACTACAAGCGCCTCGAGGCCCGAGCCGGCAAGGACGACGTCGAGTTGTCCAAGTCCAACATCATGCTGATCGGCCCGACCGGTTCCGGCAAGACGCTGCTGGCCGAGACGCTGGCGCGGGTGCTCAACGTCCCGTTCACCATCGCCGACGCGACCACGCTGACCGAGGCCGGTTACGTGGGCGAGGACGTCGAGAACATCATCCAGAAGCTGCTGCAGAAGTGCGACTACGATGTGGAGAAGGCCGAAAACGGCATCGTCTACATCGACGAGATCGACAAGGTCTCGCGCAAATCGGACAATCCCTCGATCACCCGCGATGTCTCGGGCGAGGGTGTGCAGCAGGCCCTGCTGAAGCTGATCGAGGGCACCACGGCCTCCGTGCCGCCGCAGGGCGGGCGCAAGCATCCACAGCAGGAGTTCCTGCAGGTCGATACCCGCAACATCCTGTTCATCTGCGGCGGTGCCTTCTCCGGCCTGGAGAAAATCATCCAGCAGCGCGCGGAGAAGGGTGGTATCGGTTTCTCTGCCGAGGTCAGCTCCAAGGACGAGAGCAAGAGCGGCGGCCAATGGCTGAAACAGCTGGAGGCCGACGACCTGGTGCGCTATGGCCTGATCCCCGAGTTCGTCGGTCGTCTGCCGGTGCAGGCGACGCTGGACGAACTGGACGAGGATGCGCTGATCACCATCCTGACCCAGCCGAAGAACGCGCTGGTCAAGCAATACGCCCGTCTGTTCGATATGGAAGGCGTGGAGCTCGAGTTCCGGGACGATGCCCTGGCCGCGATCGCCCACAAGGCGATGGAGCGCAAGACCGGCGCCCGGGGCCTGCGCACCATCATGGAGAACATCCTGCTCGACACCATGTACGAGCTGCCCTCGATGGAGGGCGTCAGCAAGGTGGTGATCGACGAAGCCGTGATCCGCGGAGACGCCGAGCCCTACCTCATCTACGAGAACGCATCGTTCTCCAAGCAGGCCGCTGCCGATTCCTGAAGCTTCGCGGTCATGCACAGGGGGCGGGCATGGGGCTGGCCCCGGCTTGAAAAACGGTCAGGGCGCCCCCATCTCTCCCGTACATTCGTCAAGCCCTGAGGGGGCCACATGACCGACCAACACTCCTCCCAGAACGAGGTGGATTCCCCCGTGAAGCGCGTCGCGGTCCTGCCGCTGCGCGATGTCGTGGTGTATCCGCACATGGTCATCCCGCTGTTTGTGGGTCGCGAGAAGTCGATCCGCGCGCTGGATTCCGCCATGGCCCAGAACAAGCAGGTCCTGCTGGTGGCGCAGAAGAGCGCCGAGGTGGACGAGCCCGAGGCCGGCGATCTGCACGAGATCGGTACCCTCGGCAACATCCTGCAATTGCTGCGCCTGCCCGATGGCACGATCAAGGTGCTGGTCGAGGGCGCCCAGCGCGCGCGCGTGATGGATGTCTCCACGACCGGCAATGCCGAGAAGGAAGAGGACTACTTCACCGCCGATATCCGCATGATCGAGGAGGAGTACGACACCGAGGAGAAGGAACTCGAGGTCCTCGGCCGCTCCGCGCTCAATCAGTTCGAGCAGTACATCAAGCTGAACAAGAAGGTCCCGCCGGAGATCCTGACCTCGCTGGCCGGGATCGACGACACCTCGCGTCTGGCTGACACCATTGCTGCGCACATGTCGCTGAAGCTCGAGGAGAAGCAGCAGGTCCTCGAGATCGCCAACGTGCGTGCGCGTCTGGAGCACCTGGTCGCCAAGATCGAGGGCGAGATGGACGTGCTGCAGATCGAGAAGAAGATCCGCGGCCGCGTGAAGCAGCAGATGGAGAAGTCCCAGCGCGAGTACTACCTGAATGAGCAGATGAAGGCCATTCAGAAGGAGCTGGGCGATCTCGAGGATGCGCCAAACGAACAGGAAGACCTGGCCGAGAAGATCGAGCAGGCCGGCATGCCGGCGGAGGCCAAGAAGAAGGCCACCGCCGAGCTGAACAAGCTGAAGATGATGTCGCCGATGTCGGCCGAGGCCACCGTCGTGCGCAGCTACATCGACTGGCTGGTCAATGTCCCGTGGAAGAAGAAGACCCGGGTCAGCAAGGACTTGGCCCGTGCCGAGAAGATCCTCAACGAGGACCACTACGGCCTGGAAGAGGTCAAGGAGCGCATCCTTGAATACCTCGCCGTGCAGTCGCGTGTGCGCAAGCTGAAGGGCCCGATCCTCTGCCTGGTCGGTCCCCCGGGGGTCGGCAAAACCTCGCTGGGCCAGTCCATCGCGCGCGCAACCAACCGCAAGTTCTCGCGCATGGCCCTTGGCGGTGTCCGTGACGAAGCCGAGATCCGCGGTCACCGCCGGACCTATATCGGCTCCCTCCCGGGCAAGATTGTCCAGAACCTGTCCAAGGTCGGGGTGCGCAACCCGCTGTTTTTGCTCGACGAGATCGACAAGATGGCGATGGATTTCCGCGGCGATCCGGCCTCGGCGATGCTCGAGGTCCTGGACCCGGAGCAGAACCATACCTTCAGCGACCACTACCTGGAGGTCGATTACGACCTCTCCGACGTGATGTTCGTGGCCACGGCCAATTCGATGAACATCCCCGGTCCGCTGCTGGATCGTATGGAGGTCATCCGCTTGTCCGGCTACACCGAGGACGAGAAGGTCAACATCGCCCATACCTACCTGGTACCGAAGCAGATCAAGACCAACGGCCTGAAGCCGGACGAGATCAATATCTCCGATGCCGCGGTGCGCGACGTCGTGCGCTACTACACCCGCGAGGCGGGTGTGCGCGCCCTGGAGCGCGAGATCGCCAAGATCTGCCGCAAGGTGGTCAAGCAGCGTCTCCTGGCCAAGGGCAAGGAGCGTGACCGCACCACGTCGGTCACCCCGAAGACCCTGGACAAGTACCTGGGTGTGCGGCGCTTCCGCTTCGGCCTGGCCGAGGAGAACGATCAGATCGGCCAGGTGACTGGCCTGGCGTGGACCGAGGTCGGTGGCGAACTGTTGACCATCGAGGCGACGGTCGTCCCGGGCAAGGGCAAGACCCAGCAGACCGGCAAGCTCGGCGACGTGATGCAGGAGTCGATCCATGCGGCCCTGACCGTCGTGCGCTCGCGTGCCGAGTCCCTGGGGGTCGAGGAGAACTTCCACGAGAAGAAAGACCTGCACATCCATGTCCCCGAGGGCGCCACGCCCAAGGACGGCCCCTCGGCCGGTATCGCGATGTGCACGGCCATCGTCTCGGCGCTGACCGGCATCCCGGTACGTGCCGACGTGGCGATGACCGGCGAGATCACCCTGCGGGGTCAGGTGCTGCCGATCGGCGGGCTCAAGGAGAAGCTGCTGGCGGCCCATCGTGGCGGGATCCGCACGGTGCTGATCCCCGAGGAGAACGAAAAGGACCTGGTGGACATCCCGAAGAACATCAAGAACAAGCTCGATATCCGCCCGGTACGCTGGATCGACGAGGTGTTCGAGGTGGCGCTCACGCACCTGCCGGAGGCCAAGGGCGGCGAGACACCGGCCAAGGTCGAGGAGGCTGTGAAGCCGGCCAAGGAATCGGGCCGACGCCGGGTCCGGCACCACTAAGCAACGGATTTGCAATCAAAACCGCGGCTTCGGCCGCGGTTTTTTTGCGCCGTGGCGTACAGTGAACCGCAGGGGTTGTGTAACGCTTGTTTGACACTTTTTCGAGCCCCTTGATATAACCCCAATCGCATTATTTGATTCCCGGCTGGGCAAGCCCGCGACAGGATGGAGAACCCTCCCCGCGCTGGTGTAAGCTTGGCCTTCATCGGGCCGTAAGCCTGAGTCACCACTGAGATAAGGAAGCGCTTCATGAATAAATCCGAACTGATCGACGCGATCGCCGCAGAAGCCGATGTCCCGAAGGCCCAGGCCGGCCGCATGCTGGACGCCATGGTGACCGTGGTGGGCGATACTCTGGCCAAGGGCGACCAGGTCTCCCTGGTGGGCTTTGGCACCTTCCTCGTCCGCGAGCGCGAAGCCCGCACCGGCCGTAACCCGCGTACTGGCCAGTCCATCCAGATCGCTGCCTCCAAAACGCCTTCTTTCAAGGCTGGTAAAGCGCTCAAGGATCGCGTAAACTAGTGCGCTTTATCGGGTGCTTAGCTCAGTTGGTAGAGCGTCGCCCTTACAAGGCGAATGTCGGCGGTTCGAACCCGTCAGCACCCACCATGCAGCCTGACTGGCTGCATGAAGAAAATTTGGAGCGGTAGTTCAGTTGGTTAGAATACCGGCCTGTCACGCCGGGGGTCGCGGGTTCGAGTCCCGTCCGCTCCGCCATATCTGAGAAAGGCGCCTTCGGGCGCCTTTTTCTTTGCCTGTCGTACAGCCCAGGCCGCCCCCCCAACCCGTTCGCGAGAAGCGACCCTTTGTCTTTTGGTGCACGGGAAAGAGGGGCTGCCGCGGCGCATACGGCCTGGCTTGAGCTCGGTACGCGGTCGGCGCTGGTTGCTGCGAGCGCACCTTGGGGCGCGCGCGAGAGGGAGCCGTAGCGCTCAGGTGTCGCTTGGGCGAGTTTCGTCGATGGGCGCTTGGGGATCGATCGGTGTGCCCGGGCCGTTCTCGCTCTCAGGGGAGGAGGTGGATTCTGGTGCGTAGGTCTCGCCCTCAAGGCTCTTGCGCATCGCTTCTTCGGCCTCCTGGTTGAGCACGATGATGGAGATGCGTCGGTTGATGGCCGCCTCCGGGTCGTCGCGGGTGAACGGTACGCTGTCGGCCAGGCCCACGACCCGCGCGACCTGTCCCGATTCGGCTCCGCCCGCAATCAGCGCACGGCGTGCGGCATTGGCGCGGTCGGTCGAAAGCTCCCAGTTGGAATAGTCCGGACGCAGCAAGGGGCGGGCATCGGTGTGGCCGGTGATCGAGATGCGATTCGGCACCTGATTGATCAGGCTTGCGAGCTCGCGCAGGATCGCGTCGGCGTGCGGAAGAGGAGTGGAGCTGGCGGTGTCGAACATCGGGCGATTCTCGCGGTCGATGATCTGGATGCGCAGTCCCTCGGGAGTGATATCCAGCAGCAACTGGTCCTTGTAGGGCGCCAGGGCCTGGCTCTGGCCCAGGGCTTCCTCCAAGGCTTCCTGAAGTGCCTCCAGGGCCTCGCGGTCGCGGGCTTCGGCCAGCTCGTCCAACGCCTCTCCATCCAGCCCCATGGGTGCCTCCATGGCCTCGGGGTCCTGGATCAGCTCGGGCATGCCCTCGAAGTCGATCAGCGATGGATCGACCCCGGTCCCATCGCCCGGTGCCTGGCCGGGCGCGGCGGCCTCGCCGACGAATGCGGAAGGGTTCTGGAAGTACTCGGATATGCCGGCGCGTTGTTCGTCGTCCAGCGCCACGAGCAGCCATAACACCAGGAAGAAACCCATCATCGCGAGGGTGAAGTCGGCAAACGCGATCTTCCACGCGCCACCGTGGTGGCCGCCCTTGACCACCTTCTTTTTGACGATGATCGGCTGGGTCTTGTCCTCGACGCCCATGTGGCTGATCCGGAGGCGGTCAGGCCCCCTTCACGTGCTCCTCGAGCTCGGTAAAGCTCGGGCGCATGGCGCCTTCCATGGTCTTGCGGCCAAACTCGACGGCGACCTGCGGGCTGTAGCCCTGGACATTGGCCAGGATGCAGGCCTTGATGCACTGCAGGAACTTGGCTTCTTCCTGGGCGCGGGTCTCGAGCGCCGTCGAGGTCGGTCCGGCAAAGCCGTAAGCCAGCAGGATCCCGAGGAATGAGCCGACCAGCGCGGCCGCCACGCTCGAGCCGATCTCCTCGATCGAGCCGTCGAGCCTGCCCATGGTCATTACGATCCCCAGCACCGCGGCGACGATCCCGAAGCCGGGCAGGGCCTCCGCAACGCGGTGCACGGCGTGGGCGGGCTTGTGCGATTCCTCGTGATGGGTCTCGAGGTCCAGATCCATCAGGGCATCGAGTTCATGCGGGTTCATGCTGCCGGAGATGATCAGGCGCATGTAATCGGTAATGAACTCCATCGCGTGGTGATCCTGCAGGATCCGCGGGTGGGCCTGAAAGATCTCGCTGTTCTCCGGCTCCTCGATGTCATTCTCCACCCCCATCAGCCCTTCCTTGCGGGCCTTGGTGAAGAGCTTGTACATCAGTGCGAGCAGGTCGAGGTAGTCGTCCGACTTGTACTTGCTACCCTTCATCAGGCTGGGGATGGACTTGAAGACGGTGATGACGACTCGAGGCGGATTGGCGATCAGGAATGCGCCCAGCGCTGCACCCCCGATGATCCAGTATTCGTATGGCTGCCACATGACCCGAAGGTCGCCGCCATGAAAGTAGTACCCCCCGAAGACCGACGAGAATACGACGACGATGCCAAGAAAATACTTCACGAAACGGGAACCCCGAGCTGGTCGATGGGCGAAAGTGACGCCGGTCACGCTTTCGCTGTTGATATAGTGACGGCCATAACGATAACGACTCCCCCGCGCGAGGTACAGCATGGCCAAGGATGAGGGCGCGCCCTATAGCGACCAGGCACGTCGCCTGGCTGGACTCGACTGGCCGATTCTGGAAGCCAGTGCAGTCGCCTTTTCCCAGCCGGATGCGCTGGTGCAGCGCTCCTTGCGGGATTTGGGCCAGTGGGCGGAGCGCGACCCCGGCCTTGCACTGCGTCTGGTCCTGCGGGCGAACGGCTCGCGCCGCGGTATGCGCCAGGAGGTGCATTCGGTGCCCGATGCCATCGCCATGCTCGGTCTGCAGAACGTCTGCGATGAAGTCCGCACGGCCCCGCCGGTTGGTGAGGTCGTGCGTGAACCGCAGCGATATCGGCAGGTGGCGGCCCAGTCGCGGCTGGCGGCGATGATCGCGGCCGACGTGGCCCAGCGTCGACGCGACTCCGAGCCGGCGGAAGTCGGTCTGGCCGCCCTGCTGAATCAGCTGGGCCTGCTCGGTCTCCTGGTGGCTGGTGAGCCACGCCTGGGCCGCCTGCTTGCCATGCTGGAGCTCAACGCCCTTCCCGACGAGGCCAGCTATACCGCGCTGGGCTACGCGACCGACGACCTGTCGCGTGCGATGACCGAGGCGATGGAGCTGCCCGAACTGGTCGTGGGGACTCAGCGCGCGGTCAACGCCGCGCATCCGCGCGCCTTTGAGGTCATGGTCGCCAGTGCGGTGGCCTGGCAGATCATGCGCGGGATGGACACGGTGCGGGGCGATCGCGATCTGCGCCTGTTGGCCGGCCTGACCGGAGTCAACGAGAAGGTCGTCGCGGACCGGCTGTCGGAGATCATCGATCGCTTCAATGACGACGTCGACCTGTATCACATCGAGCCCCTGAATCCCGCGACACCCGGGTCGGTCTGGCTCGGCGTGCGCCACCGCACGCGCCTCGCGCTTTGCCCACGTGCGGATGTGCTGGAGGAGGGGCTGGCGCGACTACAACAGGACACCAACCGCGTGTCGCGGCTGCGGCGCATATTGCGCGTGATGCAGTTCGGGCTGGGACTGAACCGGGTGGTGTTCGCCCGGCTTGCGCGTGATGGCGAATCACTGCGAGCCGAGCACATGGTCGGCACACTGCACGAGCCGGAATTTAGTCACTTCGTGATCCATCGTTCGGCCCTGGGCCCGCTGGAGGCCGTGCTGGAGGATGACATGCCGACCTGGTGGGGGCGCCACTACCCGGGCGTGGCGCTGCCGGAGGCGGTCCAGGCCCTGACAGGAGGGGTCGATGCCTTTTATGCGCCGGTGCGGGACCAGGGCCAGGTGGTCGGTCTGGTGTATGCCGATCGCCGCAGTCGCCAGCATGCCCTCGATGACCGCGCGTTCAAGGGTTTTTGCCGCGTGGTGCAGGCAGCCTCGAGCGCCGGTTAGTCTTTTCTCGCACACGATCAATTGGCCCGTGCCTCAAGCTACGACGGCCCTGGCCGTTATATCGGGTGGTGCATATATGGTCCCGCATGAAGGCGAGGCCATCTGTCTGCCGCTTCGGCTCCACCCTGACACTGGAACAACAGGACATCGTCCCTTATGCGCAAGAACCTTCCCGTTACTCAGACCGAGTATTCCCTGGAGGCCCACGGAGACCTGATCTCGGCCACCGACGAGAAGGGCCGGATCCGCTATGCCAACGATGACTTCGTGACGGTCAGTGGTTTCGACTGTGAAGAGCTGGAGCATTCGCCGCACAACATCGTGCGCCACCCGGACATGCCGGAGGCCGCCTACGCGAACATGTGGGAGACCCTGAAGGCGGACCACCCGTGGATGGGTATCGTCAAAAACCGGCGCAAGGACGGTGACCACTACTGGGTGGATGCCTTTGTAACACCTGCCTACGAGCACGGCCGCAAGACCGGTTACGAGTCGGTGCGGGCCATCCCGGAGCGCGAGCATGTCGCCCGCGCGGAGCAGGTTTATGCCGCGCTCAACCGGGGCCGGAGTTTTGCGCGGCGCTGGTATCACGGCCTCACCTGCCGTCTTGCGGGGACGTGGATCGCGGGCTTTCTGCTGGCGCTGGCCGCTGTGTCCCTGGCACCCCCGCCACTGGTCCTGGCCGGCCTGCTGGCGCTGGTCTTCGTCGCCGGTGGGGTGGTGTCGCTGGCGTTGACCTCGGGTATCCGGCAGGCGGTTAACCGCGCCCGCGAACAGTTCGACAACCCCGTGATGGAGGCGATCTATACCGGGCGTCGCGACGACAGCGCGTCGCTGGAGTTGATCCAGCATTTCAACGAGGCGAAGCTGCGCACGGTGCTGGGCCGTATCGAGGACAAGGCCGATGCGGTGGCCGGTGACGCGCAGGCGATGGCCAGCAGCGTCGATCAGACGGCCTCGGGCGTGGAGCGCCAGCAAAACGAGATCGACCAGGTCGCCACTGCGATGAACGAGATGAGCTCGACTATCCAGGAGATGGCCGGCAATTCCGCGCGCGCGGCCGAGGCCGCGAACCACGCCGAGCAGGAGACCGGGGCCGGGCAGGAGGTCGTGAACGACACGGTTGCCGTGATCAACCGCATGGCGGCCGAGGTCGAATCGACTGCCGAGAAGCTGGGCAAGCTGGAGGCGAGCACCGAGGAGATCGACAAGATCCTGGGTGTGATCCGCGAGATTGCCGAACAGACCAACCTGCTGGCGCTGAACGCCGCGATCGAGGCCGCGCGCGCGGGCGAGCACGGCCGCGGCTTTGCGGTGGTGGCCGACGAGGTGCGCTCACTGTCGCAGCGCACCGACGAGTCCACGGTGACCATCCGCAACATGATCGAGAGCCTGCAAAACGGTGCCCGCGAGGCGATGTCCGCCATGCGCGCCAGCCAGGAACAGGCGGCCGACGGGGTTGAAAAGGCCCGTGCGGCGGGGGATTCGTTGACTACCATCCGCGAGGCCGTCGCCCAGATCACCGAGATGAACACCCAGATCGCCACGGCGGTCGAGGAACAAAGCGCGGTCTCCGAGGAGATCAACCGCAACGTGACCTCCATCCGCGATGTCGCCAGCGAAACCGGTTCGGTCTCCGCACATGCGCGCGACGCCAGCGCGCGCATGCTGGCCGAGGCCGCCGAACTCAAGGCGCTGATCCAGCGTTTTGAACAAAAGGCCGTATAAGAATTTTATTTTCGGGGTTGCGAAAGTGAATGGTCGTCACTACAATCGCGCCCATCTTGAGTAGCAGAGGTCTGTCAATGGACTGTTGTCGATGGATGCATGAGCGTCGGGCCGGTAGCCGGTACGAGCATGCATATCGTTGCCAGCGGGGTCCCGCCACCCGGTAGTGCGGTGGTGTCCCCCGGTGTCAGCGATATGCGTGACTCCGGGGGGTGGCAGAAAGCCTTTCCCCTTGCGCCCCTCGCGGGTGCCCCCCCAGCCCCTCAGCCCGTATTGCGCCCGCCCTTGCGCGTGGCGCGCTGCCCCATGCCATTCGATGATATTCCGCCTCTGCCCGGATTCCGGGCCGATGCGCACGTTGCCGTGCGCGTAACGGATTGGACTGTATCCATGAATAACCAGCAGGAGGCCGCCATGCCAGCGCCTGAAGACGACGACCCCGGGTCTAGACCCGGAACATCACTGCGGGGCAGTGAGAAAAGTAAAAGTGTGTTCGTCTCGCTGATGGGGGTTTTGTAAGAGACCGCCACCAGCGGTCACGGGATTCTTTTGTCTTTTGTAATGCCCCGCGTGCGTTTTTTATTTTTTAAGCACAAGGAGCATTGCAATGAACGACAAGATTCTGGAAATGATTCATGCCGGTGACGTGGGTGCTGCCCGCGACGAGGTGATCCATCCGGTCCCGGCCATTACCGCCAACCGCCTGTCCGAGCTGGACCCGCGTTCGCGCTGGGTGATCCTGGAGGGCGTGGATACCAACGAACGTCGCGCCATCTTCCTGGCGATGGATGACGAAGAGCAGGCGATCCTGTTCGAGCACATGCCCGAGCCGGAGGCCCGCGAGCTGGTCCAGAGCCTGCCGGCCTACACCCTGGCGCGGTCTCTGACGCTGGTGGACAAGTCCCTGGCGGACGAACTCCTGGATGCCCTCCCCGGGGCCAAGCGCGACAAGGTGCGCGCCCTGTGGCGTCAGGACGAGGACACCGTGGCTCGTGTGATGCGTCGCCCGGTGTTCTGGGTGACCCCGGAAGAGACCGTCAGCGAGGTCACCGCCCGCCTGCGCGACGATCGCAATATGCCGGACGATGTCGGGGCCGCACTGCTGATTACCGATCGCGACCACCACTACAAGGGGCTGGTGCGCCTGGGCCGGATGTTCCGCGCGGAGTCCGGCCAGACGGTTGGGGATCTGATCGAACTGGAGGACTTCTGCACCACGCCCGACGGCGACAAGGTCGAGGCCGCCCGCCTGCTGCAGCGCACGGATCTGCCGTATCTGCCGGTGGTGGATGCCGACGGCGTGCTGGTGGGGGTGCTGCGCATCGACGACGCGATGGACGTGCTCGAGGAAGACACCTCGGAGGACTTCTACAAGAAGGCCGGGATCGGCGACCTGCTGCACCAGAAGGATGTCGTGCGCTCGGAGAAGCTGACCTCCGGCGGGATCGGCTATGCGGTCAAGGTGCGCATGGCCTTCCTGATGGTGACGCTGGCGGGTGGTCTGGCCGTAGGCGGGGTGATCGACTTCTTCGAGGACACCCTGGCGGCGGTGGTCGCGCTGGCCATCTTCATCCCGCTGGTGATGGACATGGGCGGCAACGTTGGCACGCAGTCGACCACGATCTTCGCCCGCGGGCTCGCCCTGGGGCATATCAACCTGGGCCGCTTCTTCCGCGCGCATCTGGTCCGAGAGGGGGGCGTAGGCCTGGCCATGGGGGTTGTGATGGCCGTCATCGCCGGTACCATCGCCCACTTCTGGCAGGGTGCGCCGAACGGCATCCCGGAGCTGGGCATCGTGGTTGGCGTGGCACTGTTTGTCTCGGTGTTTACCGCGTCGATCCTGGGCTTCCTGCTTCCGTGGGTACTGCTGAAGATCGGTGTGGACCATGCGCCAGGCGCGGACCCGTTCATCACGACCATCAAGGATTTCACCGGGCTGGCCGTGTACTTCGGCATGGCCGCCTGGCTGCTGAGTGCGCACATGCCGGCCTGAATGCCGGGGAATCCGAACCGTGTTGCCGGAGACAGAATCCGGCAACACGCCCGTAACGAACGTTTGATAGAAGAGGAATTGACATGAACCATCGAAACTTCCATCGCGGCGTGCTGGCCGCAGCCAGTGTATTCGCCTTCGGCATCTCGGCGGCCCAGGCCACCGAGGCCGAATTCAACATCGGCGTGTTCACCGACTACATCGACGACGGTGCGTCCAAGTCCGACAACGACCCGGTGGTGCAGGGCGGCTTCGAGCTGGGCTTCCCCACCGGCGTGTTCACCGGTGTGCAGGCCTCCAGCCTGGGCAGTGGCCGTGGCACCGAGATCGTCCCGTTCGTCGGCTATGGCTTCGACGCTGGCCCGATCGGCATCGAATTCGGCTACGAGTACTCCCATTACTCCAGCCTGGATGACGAAGACGAGGGTGAGCTGTTCCTGGGCGCCGATTGGGGGCCGCTGTTCGCCGAGGTGGCGTATGTCGCCCACGCCGACGATCGCGATGCCGAGGGCAGCCGCGTCTGGTTCGTCGGGGCCGGGCACGAGGTGGCCCCGCGTACCGAGCTCTTCGGCGGGCTCGGCTATGACGATCCGGCCGATGACAACGGCGCGAAGTTCTGGGAACTGGGCGCGGCGCACGCGACCGACTTCGGCACCTTCTCGCTCACCTACGCCTCGCGCGACGAGAGCGGTGCTCAGGACCTCTTCGTGGCCGGCTACACTCTGAGCTTCTGACGCGTCCGCTCCGGACACTGACCAGCGGGCCGTCTTCCGGGACTCCGAGCCGGGAGGCGGCCCGTTTTCTTTTGCAGGATCCGAGTCCGGAAAGGAGCGTTGTGACTGCCAGGGCGGGCCCGTAGCTGCCGTTCAGATTGCGCAGCGTTCCCTGCTGCCCGAACGGCTGGCAGATAACCAGCCGCCTGGCAGCGGTGAGCAGACCCGTTTCCCAAAACCGAAGCTCCGGGACAGGGCCCCGGAGCCTGCAAGTACACAAACTGAGCGCGAACCGCTGCACAGGTGCCGCGATGGAAATGATCAATCTCGTAGCAGGCGTCCTGCTGATCCTGTTCGGCCTGCGCTTCCTGCGCAAGGGCTTCGCGCGGGCGATGGGCGGTGACCTGATCGACTGGCTGCAGGGCTTTACCCGCACTCGCCCCCGCGCATGGGTCGGTGGTGTCGCGGGCGGGGTCGTAATGCCCTCGTCGACGGCCGCGGCCCTGCTCTCGGTGCAGATGACCCGCCGCGGGAATGTCGCCTGGGAAAACGTGCTCGCGGTTCTGCTGGGGGCGCAACTGGGCACGACGGCGCTGATCCAGGTGTTGTCCTTCGACCTGCAGGCATTCGCGGGCCTGTTCGTCGCCCTGGGCGCGGCGTTGTTCCTGTACGTCGAGGCCCCACGGCCGCGGGGAATCGGGCAGGCGCTGCTGGCGTTCGGTTTCATGCTGCTGGGGATGGGGCTGCTGGGCGAGGCCGCTCGCTCGCTGGGCAATGATCCCGCCGTGGTCAATCTCTTCGCCGCGCTGGGGCAGCTCCCCCTGCTGTTTCTGATCGGCGCTGCGCTGCTGACGCTGCTGATGCAGAGCGCCACGGCGTCGATTGCGCTCGCGCTTGCGCTGGTCGCAAGCGGGCAGGTGGACCTGACGATGCTTCTGCTGTGGGTACTGGGCGCGAACATCGGTCTGGTGCTGACGGTGTTGGTTGCCGGCTGGGGCGATCGCCAGGGGCGCCGGCTCGGTCTGGCCAATTTTCTGGTCAAGGGGCCGCTGGTGGTCGCGCTCACCGCCGTGTTGCTGACCGTTCCGCTGGCATCGCTGGAGTCGCTGCCCGGTACCCTCCCGCAGCAGGCGGCCTGGGGCCATACCCTGTTCAATCTGGCTGCCTGTGCGGCGATCCTGTTCGCGCCTCTGCTCGGGCGCTGGGTCCGTGTCCTGGTTCCCAAGCCCGCCGCCGAGCCCTCCGCGGCGACCAGTCTCGACCCGCTGCTCCTGCAGAATCCAGCCCTGGCCCTGAACGCCGTGCTGCGTGAGACACTGAAGGTGTTCGATCAGCTGCACCTGATCCGCGAGCGGGCGATGCTCGCGCTGTCCGAGGGTGCGCTTCCGCCCGGGCTCAAGACGGAGATGGATCATCGGCGCTGGCAGATCCTGGAGGTTCGCGACGAACTGGTGGAGTTCCTGGACGGCATCCCCGACGACGCGCTGGATGAGGACGACCAGGTCCTGAAGGAGACTCTGGACGACTTCATGCGCGAACTGCCGGTCATCGTGCGCACGCTGGGTCCGAACCTCTACGAGGATGTCGAGCGCCTCGTGCGGACACATCCCAACGCGCTGGACGCCGCGCGCCCGGTGTTGGCCGAGGCCGCGACGCGGCTCTCGCAGCAGATGAACACCGTGGCGCGGATGCTGATGCGCGAGCGCCCCGAGTTCGGGCGCAAGATCCTGGAACGCAAGCAGGAGAACAGCCGCTGGCTGATCCAGGCGAAGCGCACGCAGATCGGCCTGCCGTACCCGGTCTGGGAGATCCTCGATGACTTCCAGCAGCTCAATCGCCGTCTGAGCGGTGTCGCGTACGTCTACTGCCGCAACGAACCGGAGGTCGAGGCGCTGGACACGTAAGTATGCTTGTTACCGAGCTGATGCGATTCAGGCACCGAGGCACTGGCCAAACAGAAAGGAGAATCCGGATGACGCCGAACAGCTTGCCTCCAATTCAGGCCCCTGCGGTGCCCGAGTTTCGCTCTTTTACGGATGCCGACCAGGCGGTCGCCTGCCTGGAAGAGCTCTACGCGACCGCAACACGATTTCTTGTCGAAGCGTTTGATGGTGTTTCCAGAGGTGAGCTGCCGGCGGCCCGTTTCAGGGCTTGCTATCCGGAAATCCGTTTTTCCACCTCGCGCTTCGATCCGATCGATTCGCGCCTGAGCTTCGGCCACGTAACGGAGCCGGGAACGTATACGACAACGGTGACCCGCCCGGACCTGTTCCGGGATTACCTGCATCAGCAGATCACGTTGCTAATGCAGAACCATGGCGTCCCGGTCAGCGTGGGTCCCTCCACAACGCCGATACCCCTGCAATTTGCCATGGCCGGCAGGGGTGAGGTGAAGCCGCTGGAGCATGACGGGCAGGAGCGCTCGCTGCGCGACCATTTCGATGTGCCGGATCTGGCCACCATGAATGACGAGGCCGCCAATGGTGACGCCGTGGCGCGCGAGGACGGCTCCCTGCCGCTGGCCCTGTTCAGCGCGCAGCGGGTGGATTACTCGCTGGCGCGGATTGCGCATTACACGGGCACTGCGCCCGAGCATTTCCAGAACCACGTCCTGTTCACCAATTACCAGTTCTACATGGACGAGTTCGAGGCCTTCGCCCGTGCACAGCTAAGCGATCCCGGCAGCGGCTACACCGCGCTCGTGGCGCCGGGGGATGTCGTGATCACCGACCCTGACGCGCCGATCCCCGCACGGCCCCGCTTGCCGCAGATGCCGGCCTTCCACCTGCAGCGTCCGGGCGGGGCGGGGGTGACGCTGGTCAATATCGGTGTGGGGCCATCGAATGCGAAAACTGCCACCGACCATATCGCCGTGCTGCGCCCGCGTGCCTGGCTGATGGTGGGTCATTGCGCCGGGCTGCGAAGCTCTCAGGCGCTGGGGGATTTCGTTCTCGCCCATGCCTACCTGCGCGAAGACCACGTGCTCGATGCCGATCTGCCCGTATGGGTGCCGATTCCGGCTTTGGCCGAGATTCAGATCGCGCTTCAGGATGCCGTGGCGGAGATCACGCAGCTCGAAGGCTACGACCTGAAGCAGATCATGCGCACCGGCACGGTAGCCACCATCGACAATCGGAACTGGGAGTTGCGGGAGCAGTCCGGGCCGGTGCAGCGCCTCAGCCAGTCTCGGGCGATCGCCCTGGATATGGAAAGCGCAACCATCGCGGCCAATGGGTTCCGCTTTCGCGTCCCCTACGGGACGCTGCTGTGCGTATCCGACAAGCCGCTTCACGGTGAACTGAAACTGCCAGGCATGGCGTCGAGCTTCTACCGAACACAGGTGTCGCGCCACCTGCAGATCGGGATTCGCGCAATGGAGTCGCTGCGCGACATGCCCATCGAGGAAATCCACAGTCGCAAGCTGCGTTCCTTCAACGAAACGGCGTTCCTGTAGCGCCTCGAGATAGTGGTGCGTCAGGCGGTCTGGCCGTAGCGGCGTTCGATGTAGGCCTCGACGCGGGCCTGGAATTCCTCGGCGATGCGTTCGCCCTTGAGCGTCACGGTCTTCTCGCCGTCCTCGTAGACCGGGGCCACGGGTTGCTCGCCGGTGCCGGGGAGGGAGATGCCGATGTTGGCGTGCTTGCTCTCGCCGGGGCCGTTGACCACGCAGCCCATTACCGCGACGGTCATCTCCTCCACGCCCGGGTACTGTTGCTTCCAGTTGGGCATCTGCTGGCGGATGTAGGACTGGATGTCCTGTGCCAGGTGCTGGAAATACTCGCTGGAGGTGCGGCCGCAGCCGGGGCAGGCCACCACCGACGGCAGGAAGCTGCGCAGCCCCATGCTCTGCAGGATCTCCTGGGCGACCAGGACCTCCTTGGTTCGGTCGCCGCCGGGCTCCGGGGTCAGCGAAATACGGATGGTGTCGCCGATGCCCTGCTGCAGCAGCACGGCCAGGGCGGCGGTGGAGGCGACGATGCCCTTCGTGCCCATGCCGGCCTCGGTCAGCCCGAGGTGCAATGGGTAGTCGCAGCGCGCGGCCAGGTCCTGGTAGACGCTGATCAGCGGCTGCACGCCACTGACCTTGGCCGAGAGGATGATGCGGTCATGGGCCAGACCGATGCGTTCGGCCTCGGCCGCGCTCTCCAGTGCCGAGGCGATCAGCGCCTCCTGCATCACCGCCTCGGGTGCGGCCGGCTCGGCGCGCTGGCTGTTCTCGTCCATCATGCGTGCGAGCAGGGCCTGGTCCAGACTGCCCCAGTTCACGCCGATCCGCACCGGCTTGTCGTAGCGGATCGCGGTCTCGATCATCGCGGCGTACTGGGCGTCGCGCTTCGAACCACGGCCGACATTCCCGGGATTGATGCGCAGCTTGGCCAGCGCCTCGGCACACTCCGGGTACTTGGTCAGCAGCTTGTGCCCGTTGAAGTGGAAGTCCCCGACCAGCGGCACCTCCAGCCCCATGGCCTCCAGCCGTTCGCGGATCTCCGGCACCGCCTTCGCCGCGTCCTCGGAGTTGACCGTAATGCGCACGACCTCGGAGCCGGCGCGCGCCAGCTCCGCCACCTGCACGGCGGTGCGCAGCGCATCGGCGGTATCGGTGTTGGTCATCGACTGCACCATCACCGGGGAATCACCACCGACGGTGACAGGGCCGATGCGAACGGGGACAGTCTTGCGGCGGGTGGAGGTCGTGTTCATGTCGAGGCAGCGGGCGCGTCAATTCGGTGCGCGGAGTGTAACGCAGGCCCCGCTCGCTGCCGAGACGCCGCAGGCGCGCAGGGGTTGCCGGGGCTGCAACGGGTGCCGCGGTTCACGGATTCAGGGCCGCCTTCCACGGCTGAAAGGTCCGGTCGATCGCCTCACGGCTGGCCGAGTGGCGTGCCTCGACATGCTCGGCAATGGCCTGCTGCCAGGTCAGGCGGGTCTCGGTATGCAGGGCGTCCAGGGCCTCGTGCAGGGCGGCCTCGAGATCCTCGC
Organism: Thioalkalivibrio sp. ALJ15; assembly: GCF_000383695.1. NCBI lineage: Bacteria > Pseudomonadati > Pseudomonadota > Gammaproteobacteria > Chromatiales > Ectothiorhodospiraceae > Thioalkalivibrio > Thioalkalivibrio sp. ALJ15. The sequence continues at coordinate 483,844 of NZ_KB912057.1, read as the reverse complement.
GGTGGCGCGCCTCGTCGATGCGCAGCAGCACCCAGTCGGTCCCGACCCAGGCCGCGCCGGCGGCCACGATTCCGCAGCCGAGCGAGACCGGACCGCTCCAGGCGCAGACGCCTGCGCCCAGGGCCCCCGCGCGCCCGGCCCGGGTCAGTGCCGCACCGCCACTGCGCGCCACCTGGGCCGCCAGCCGGGCCTGGACCGCACGGGCGATCAGCGGGGTGGCCAGTCCCGTTCCGGCGGCGGCAGTGGCCGCCAGGCCCGCGCGCTGTTCCAGCCGGGCGAGATCCGCGTCCATTGCGCTGGCCAGTTGCTGGGCCCGCTCGATGCGCGCGTGCTGTTCGATCGGCGACTGCAGGGCCGCCGGCGTGGCGGGTACACGGGCGTCGGCCATCTCGCGTGTCAGGGCGATGCGCCAGGCATCGCGGACCTTGCGCTGATCCTCGTCCAGACCCCATTGCGCCCGTTCGGCCAGCGTCTGCAGGGGGCCGTCCCAGAGGTCTGCCGGCAGGAGCCGGTCGCGCAGGGCCCGCGTGGCCGCGTCGTCTTCGGCTGTGCCCAGCCACTGGGCGCCGCGGAGCAACAGGCGCTGATATTCCGCACCCAGCGAGAAGTACCAGTCCGCGACCTCGGGCACGCGGTCGTGCAGGATCTGGAAATGCTGGTCCAGCTTGTGATCAATACGGGTTTGCCACTGGGCTCGGACCTGTTCGTCACCGGCCTCCAGCCACTCCAGCGAGAAGCGCTCCAGGCGGCTCAGCCGGTCGCCGTCGAGCCGATAGCGCTCGCCCTCGAACTCCAGCTCGACATGCGCCTGGTCGTCCCACTGACGCGGCTCGTGGCGATCGACCTGGGCCAGGAACGCGGCCGCCGCAAGGGCGGTCAGCGCGAACCAGACCAAGGTCCGCAGGAGTCTACGGTTGCGCGGGGTCATCGCCGGGATCACGCGGCGGGAACAGCCCGTTGGCCAGCAGCAGGAAGCCGGCGGCCAGGAATGCCTGTTCGATCAGCAGCAGCGACCAGGCCACCAGCACCGGCAGAGGCTGGGCCCCAGGCGGCAGCCACTGCTGGCCAAGCCACAGGCGTAGCCCGTCCTGGGCCGCGGCCAGTTGCAGCCCGATCTCCAGCACCGCGCTGCGGGCCCCTTCGTGCTCCACCATGAACCAGATCACCTGTTCCAGCGAGGCGCCCGAAAGGTCCGGATACCAGCCACGCAGGGCCAGAACCAGCAACGCCAGCGTCAGCCCGCCGCCGGTGATCCACAAGGCGCCGCGCCGGGCCAGCTCCGGGGCCAGCCGCGGGTGCGCATGACCGGCGATCAGACGGGCAAAGGCGGCCTCCAGCAGGACCAGTGCCAGCGCGCCCGCGACCAGGATCGCCCACACCGCCGGAGTCTGGATGCGGGCCAGCGCCAGCACCAGCAGCCCGCCCAGCAGGGCGCCCACGAGCAGGTGGTGCAACGCCATCAGCGGGCCGCCGCGCAGGCGTTCGCTCCACGGGCTTTCCGCATCCAGGTAGCCGCGCAGGAAGGCGGCCCGGCGCAGACGGTGGCGGCGAAAGCCGCCGTAGCCGATCAGCAGGGTCGCCCCGATCCACAGGGCCAGGATTACCGCCTCGGGCGCCACGCGCAGGTTCAGGTGGAGCAGCCACAGCCCCATCAGCAGGAGCACCAGCGTGAACAGCTGGCGGGCGGCGTTGGCCGGCGCCCGGGTGGGCACCGCGGCGGCGAGGGCAGTGGCGGACATGCATGACTCCGCAAGGGATGTCTCCCGATGGTAGCAAGCGCAGGCGTCGCGCGATGCAGGGAGAAGCCGTTCTGGTACGGTTCAGGTGGTCAGGGTATAACCGGGGCATGCCACGCACCGCCGTGATCATCCTGCTTTGTCTGTTCGCCGCGCCGGTAGCGGCGGAGGACTGGCAGCTGCATGCCGTGTTCGGCAATCAGGTCGTATTGTCGGTCGACGGCGAGCGCGCGCTGGTCGGCGAGGGCGAGACCGGACCGGGCGGGGTGCGGGTGCTGCGCATCTCCGGCAGTGGCGCGGTGGTCGAGCGCGCCGGCGAGCGTCGTGAACTTCGGGTGGAAAGACGCCCCCGCGGCGCCGGTGCCCCCCAGGCCGACCGGCGTGGCGCCGGGGTTACCGTGCATCGGGATTCGGCGGGCGAGCACGCGGTCACCGGCGGGGTCAACGGCCACGCGGTGACCTTCGTGGTTGATCCCGAGGCCGAGTGGGTGTTGCTGCGCGAACGCGATGCCCGGCGCGCGGGTCTCGATCCGGATCGCGGGGAGTCGGTCCGTGTCGAACGCGCCCGTGGAAGGGTAGAGGGGCGTTCGTTGCGCGTTGACCGCCTGCAACTGGGGCATCTGGCCCGCGATGACGTCCCGGTGATTGTCCTGACGGACGAGGACCTGCCGCGCTCGCGTCTGGGCCAGGCGTTCCTGGATGCCTTCGAGGTCGAGTTCGACGGCGGGGCCTACACCATCCGGCCGTAAGCTCAAAAACTGCCGGGCGGATTCGCGTTAGGATGCCGCAAGTCCACCACTGCTGATCTCCCTATGCCGCTGATCCGGCGTCACCCCGTCGATGCCCCCGCCCCGCGCCGCGAGATCTTCGGCTGGGCGATGTTCGATTTTGCCAACCAGGCCTACACGCTGCTGATCATCACGGTGATCTTCGGCGATCTGTTCACCCGCATCATCGTCGGCGACGGGCCGGACTACCGGCTGGGCAATCTGCTGTGGAGCCTGGCCCTGGCGATCAGCTACGGGATGGTGGTGATCGCCGCCCCATTCGCCGGTGCGATCATGGATGCCACGGCCTCGCGCAAGCGCTTCCTGATGGCCTCCTGGATGCTGACCGTGGTTGCCACAGCGATGCTCTACTTCGTCGAGCCGGGGCTGGTGGTCTTCGGCATGGCGCTAATCATCGCCTCCAACTTTGGCTATGCGATTGGCGAATCCTTTATCGCCAGCTTCCTGCCGAGCCTCGGGCCGCCGGAGAAGCTCGGCTGGATCTCCGGGCTCGGCTGGGGCATGGGCTATGTCGGCGGGCTGATTGCCACCGCCTTTGCCCTGGGTCTGCTGGGCGATGTCAGCGAGGAGAACTTCGAGCGCATCCGCTGGGTGGGGCCGTTCGCCGCGGCCTTCTTCCTGATTTCCGCGATCCCGACCTTCCTGTTCCTGAAAGAGCGCGGCACGCGCCGGCGGATGCGTCGGCGGTTGCAACTGGGGTTGGGCTGGCGCCGCGTGCGCGAGGCGCTGGTCACCCTGGCTCAGCGCCGCGAGCTGCGTGCGCTGTATGTGTCCATCTTCTTCATGATGGCCGGGATCTACATCATCATCTCCTTCACCTTCATCTACGGCTCGCAGGTGATCCAGTGGGAGGAGTCCGTGCGCATCGCGATGTTCGTGATCACCCAGGTCACGGCGATCATCGGGGCGATCGGGTTTGGCTTCCTGATGGACCGCGTCGGGCCGGTGCGTATCTACCGCATCACCCTGGCGCTGTGGGCGCTGGCGGTGCTGGCGATCTTCGGTACCTCGGCCATTGCACAGTGGCTGAGCGCGTTGCTGGGCCAGCCCGTTGAGGCGCAGATGGTGTTTCTCGGGGTCGGGATCATTGCCGGGCTGTGTCTGGGGGCCGCGCAGTCGGCCGGGCGCGCGCTGGTGGGCATGATGGTGCCGGTCCGCGAGGCGGGGCGCTGGTTTGGCTTCTGGGCGCTGTCGGCGCGGGCGGCCGCGATCTTTGGCCTGGTCGGGATTGGCCTGCTGCAGGCCTGGCTGGGCCTGGCCAACGCCATCCTGTTCTGCCTGTTCCTGTTCGTGGCCGCCCTGCTGGCGTCGATTCCGGTGCATCTCGCTCGGCGCAACCGCGAGCCCGATACGGCCTGACCCGGAGGGCCGTTGCGGTGCCCTAATCGTGATCGCGCGCCGGCACGCGCGGGTCCTCCACCTCGTTCTCGTCCAGCATCTGCGTATCCAGCATGAACCCGATCGCGGCGTCGCTGATGCCGTTGATCACGAACTGCACGGCCAGCACCGCGAGGATCAGGCCGAAGACCTTGGTGAGGATGTCCTTCCCGGTGTCGCCCAGGTACTGGACGATATAGCGCGAGTAGACCATCGCGTAGTAGCAGGCGACCATGCAGGCCAGCACGCCGAGGAACACGAGTCCCGTGTGGTAGACGGTCGGGGCCTCGCTGGTCAGGATCATCACCGTGGCGATCGCACCCGGGCCGCTCATGAACGGGATCGCCAGCGGGATCACCGAGATGTCCTCGGTCACGTGCCCCTTGTCGGCCTTCACCTCTTCGGCGGTCTCCTTCTCGGTCGCCCCCTTCTGCCGGATCATGCCGATCGCGATGCCGAACAGGATGATCCCGCCGGCGATACGAAACGCCGCCAGGGTGATCCCGAACAGCTGGAAGATCACCCCGCCCAGCAGGGCGAAGGCGAACAGCAGGGAGGTGGCGACCTTCACCGAGCGCAGCGCGATCGCCCGGCGCTTCTCCTCCGAGGCGCGTGGCAGCATCGCCATGAAGATGAACGCGGTGGTCAGCGGGTTCACGATCACGAACACCGCCAGGAAGGTGACGACGAGGTATTCCAGCAGTACGAGCATGACTGGATCTTAGGCCGGAAGCCGGAAGGTTGCGAGATAAGCTTGCGCAGGCGGCCTGATCACACCGATCGCCACGGCACTGCGCGCCTCGCGATGACGGTGCCCTTTTGGTGTCATTGCGAGGAGCCAAGCGACGAAGCAATCGCCTGACGCTTGCGGGGCGCCCGAAATTCGGTTCCGGTGGTTCCGGACGGAAGTTGCCGCGCCCCCGGCGGAATCTCGCGATGACGGTGCCCCCTTCGCGTCATTGCGAGGAGCAGCGCGACGAAGCAATCTCCATGGGAAGCCCCGACGCCGGACCGTCGCGTGCATGGGCAGGGACAGGGCCCGGTCGTTATACTCTGCGCGCATGAAGAAACGCCTGCACCCTGAATCCTTCCCGACCCTCGAGCATTTTGTCGGCAATACGCCGCTGGTGCGCCTGCAGCGCATGGCGGCGGATCTGCCGTCCACCGTGCTGGTGAAGCTCGAGGGCAACAATCCCGCCGGTTCGGTCAAGGACCGGCCCGCACTGAACATGATCCAGGCGGCCGAGCGCCGCGGCGACATCCAGCCCGGCGATACCCTGATCGAGGCGACCAGCGGCAATACCGGCATCGCGCTGGCGATGGTCGCGGCGATGAAGGGCTATCGCATGATCCTGGTGATGCCGGACAACATGTCCGCCGAGCGCCGCGCCTCGATGAAGGCCTTTGGCGCCGAACTGGTGCTGGTCTCGCGCGAGGAGAGTATGGAGGGCGCGCGCGACCTGGCCGACCGCATGGAGGCCGAGGGCAAGGGCCGGGTGCTGAACCAGTTCGGCAACCCGGACAACCCCGAGGCCCACTACATCGGCACCGGCCCGGAGATCTGGCGCGACACCGAGGGTACGGTGACCCACTTCGTCTCGGCGATGGGGACCACCGGCACCATCATGGGCGTGTCGCGCTATCTGAAGGAGCGCGACCCGGAGGTGCAGATCGTCGGCGTGCAGCCCACCGAGGGATCGTCCATCCCCGGTATCCGGCGCTGGCCGGAGGCGTACCTGCCCACCATCTTCGAGGCCTCGCGGGTGGACCAGACCGTGGACGTGACCCAGGAGGAGGCCGAGGACACCATGCGCCGGCTGGCCGCCGAGGAGGGCATCTTCGCCGGGGTCTCGTCCGGGGGTTCCGTGGCCGCAGCCCTGAAGCTTGCGGCCGCGACCGAGGGCGGGACCTTCGTCGCGATCATCTGTGACCGCGGCGACCGCTACATCTCCACCGGCGTGTTCCCGTCATGAGTGCCCCGGTCCTGATCTTCGATCTCGAGACCGTCCCCGACATCGACGGCGCCCGGCGCCTGCACGACTTCGAGGGCCTGAGCGATCACGAGGTGGCCGAGGCGCTGTTCGCCCTGCGCCGCGCGCAAGCCGGCACGGAGTTCCTGAAGCACCCGCTGCACCGTATCGTCTCCATCGGCGTGCTCTACCAGGGGGGCGACGCGCTGAAACTCTCCGCCTTCGGGCGCGAGGGCGAGGATGGCCAGGCACCGACCGAGGCCGAGCTCCTGCGCCAGTTCTTCGATGTAATCGACAAGCGCACGCCGCAGCTGGTCAGCTGGAACGGCGGCGGCTTCGACCTGCCGGTGCTGCACTACCGCGCGCTGGTCAACGGTGTGCAGGCCCCGCGCTACTGGGAGCAGGGCGACGACGACCGCGAGTTTCGCTACAACAACTACCTGTCGCGCTTCCACTGGCGCCATGTGGACCTGATGGACGTGCTGGCCGGCTTCCAGGGCCGTGCAGTCACCAGCCTCGACATGATGGCGAGCCTGCTGGGCTTCCCCGGCAAGCTGGGCATGGATGGCTCGAAGGTCTGGCCGGCCTGGCGCGACGGCCGCGCCCGCGAGATCCACGACTACGTGGAGCACGACGTGCTGAACACCTATCTGGTCTGGCTGCGCTTCGAGTACATGCGCGGCAATCTGACCGACGCGGCCCTGGCCAGCCGGCAGCAGCAGCTGGCCGAGTACCTGGAGGCCAGCGGCGCGGCCCACCACCGGGAATTCCTCGACGCCTGGCAGCCGGCCGGACGCGCGGACTGATGGCACGCATCGACAAGACCCCCTTCGAGGCCACCATCGAGGAGGTCACGCTGGATGGCCAGGGCGTGATCCGCCGCGATGGCAAGGCCTGCTTCATCCACGGGGCGCTGAAGGGCGAGCGGGTGATGGCCCAGCAGACCGGGCGCAAGCGCCGCTTCGACAGCGCCGAGGTGGTCGAGGTGCTGGAGCCGGCCCCGGGCCGGGTCGAACCGCCCTGCGAGTTTTTCGGCCTGTGCGGCGGCTGCAAGCTGCAGCATGCCTCCATCGAGAACCAGCGTGCGATCAAGGAGCAGGCCCTGTTCGATGCCCTGGAGCGTATCGGCCACGTGACCCCGGAGGCCCGTTTCGAGCCGCTGACCGACACCACCCTCGGCTACCGCCGCACCGCGCGGCTGGGGGCGAAGTACGTGCCGAAGAAGGGCGGGGTGCTGGTTGGCTTTCGCGAGCGCGGCAGCCCGTATCTGGCCGAGATGGACCACTGCGAGGTGCTGCACCCGGCCGTGGGGCAGCGCATTCGGGCCCTGCGCGAGCTGATCGGCGGCCTCGAGGCGCGCGACCGCCTGCCGCAGATCGAGGTGGCGGTGGATGACGACGAGCGCGTGGCGCTGATCTTCCGCAACCTCGATCCGCTGTCCGAGGCGGACAGCGCGCGCCTGTCGGCCTGGGCGGAGGCCGAGGGCATTCAGGTGTACCTGCAGCCTGGCGGCCCGGAGACGGTGGAACCGCTGGCCGGGCCGATCGAGCCACTGGTCTATCGCCACCCGGACTACGGCGTGTCGGTCCCGTTCATGCCCACGGACTTCATCCAGGTGCATGCCGGCATCAACCGCAAGATGGTCCCGCAGGCGCTGGCCGCGCTGGACCTGCAGCCGGGCCAGCGGGTGCTGGATCTGTTCTGCGGGCTGGGCAACTTCACCCTGCCGCTGGCGCGCACGGTGCCCGAGGGCGAGGTGGTCGGTGTCGAGGTGGACGACGCGATGCTGGCACGGGCGCGCGCCAATGCCCGCGACCAGGGCATCGCCAACACCCGCTACGAACGCGCCGATCTGGATGACGTCGAGGCCCTGAAGAACGCCGCATGGCTGGCCGAACGCTACAACCGCGTACTGCTGGACCCGCCGCGTACCGGCGCGGCCGCGGTGATCGAGGCACTGGCGCCGCAGCGCATCGAGCGCATGGTCTATGTTTCCTGCAACCCGGCCACGCTCGCCCGTGACGCCGAGCGCCTGGTGCATCATCATGGCTATCGCCTGGAGCGGGCCGGGATCATGGACATGTTCCCGCATACCGCCCATGTGGAATCCATGGCCGTGTTCCGGCGCGACTGACGCGCCGGCCCGACGAGCCAAGAGGGAGAGACCGAATGCTGGAGATCGTACAGGCGGGCGGCTGGCTGATGCTGCCGATCCTGCTGTGTTCCGTACTCGCGGTGGCCATCGTTCTGGAACGCCTGTGGACGCTGCGGCGTTCGCGCGTGGTCCCGCCACGCCTGCTCGGCACGATCTGGGAACAGATGCGCATGAAGGGGCTGACCCTGGAGGACATCCAGCGCATCCGGGCCGGTTCGCCCCTGGGCGCCGTGCTGGCCGCCGGCCTGGCGACCCATGACCGCGCGCGCCAGATCACCCAGGAGAGCATCGAGGAGGCTGGCCGTCGGGTGGCCCACGAACTCGAGCGCTACATGAATACGCTCGGCACCATCGCGATGATTACCCCGCTGCTGGGCCTGCTCGGCACCGTGGTCGGGATGATCGAGGTGTTCACCGTGATCACCGAGATCGGCGTGGGCAGCCCGCGCGATCTGGCCGGGGGCATCTCCCAGGCCCTGATTACCACCGCCGCCGGCATCGGCGTGGCGATCCCGGCGCTGGCCTTCCACCGCTACTTCCGGGGCCGCATCGACGAGCTGGTGCTGGAGATGGAGCAGGAGGCGACCAAGCTGGTCGAAGTCATCCACGGCGAGCGGGATGCAACCGCCGCCACTCCGGAAGGCGGAGTCACCGCGTGAACTTTCGCAGGCCGCACCATGACGAGCCGGGCGTCAATCTGACGCCGCTGATCGATGTGGTGTTTCTGCTACTGATCTTCTTCATGGTCTCGACCACCTTCGATCAGCATGCCGACATCGAGCTGACCCTGCCGTCGGCCGACCGCGAGGCGGAGGTGGTCGAACGGGCCTGGCTGGATATCGTGGTGGATGCCAACGGCAACTACTTCGTCAACGGCCAGGAGCTGGTCAACCGCCGCGCCGAGACCCTGGAACGCGTGCTGTCCGAGGCGCGCGAGGGCCGCGAGGACGATCCCGTGCTGATCCGCGCCGATGCCAATACCTCGCACCAGTCGGTGGTGCGCGCGCTGGACGTGGTCGGGCGCCTGGGCATTACCTCTGTCTCGATCGCGACCCTGGGCGCGCGCGACGACGATGACTGATGGCGCGCGAGAAGATGCCGCCTTCGGGGCTGCGCATGGGGGATGAGGCGGCGGGCTACGGCGACCGCCCGCTGCCGGTCTGGCGTGCCGTCTGGCGCGACTATCGCCAGGGCAACGGGGCCCGGGCTCGGGCGCGCCGCGGTTTTCTGAGCCCGCCTGCCGAGCGCGGGCGTCTCGTCTGGATCAAGGCTGGCGGCACTCCCGAGGATGTACGTCTGGGCATCGAGCTGCTGGGGGCGGTGCGCGACAAGCGTCAGGACGTGCGTATCGTGTTGACCTTCGAGCAGGATTACCCCGAGCTGTTCGAGCGCCACATGCAGCCTTTCAAGAAGGTCGGAGTGGGCTATGGCCCCTGCGATCGCCCGCGCGTGGTGCGCCGTGTCCTGGATCGCTTCCAGCCCCACGGCATCCTCCTGGCCGGGGGCGATGCCCCGCGCAGCCTGCTGGCGCAGGCCCGATGCCCGGTGGTGGTGGTCAATACCCGTACCCCCACGTGGAAACCCGCGCGGCCAGTGGACCAGTATTGGCCCCTGAACACATCCACGAGCTGGGCCAAGGATGCTGTGGCCGACACACTGCCGGTCGCCGATCCCCAGGCGCGCTTCGTCGAGGCCCAGGCGGACGTGGTCCTGCGCGCCCTGGTGGGCGGGGAGGTGCAGCGGCTGTGGTGGTGGCATGGACGTGACGACCAGTGGTCGGCGTGGCGTGCGGCCTGGGAGGCTTCCGGCATGGGGGCGACCGATATCCTGCTGGCCAGTCGCCGGGGCGGGGCGGCGGCGACTGCGCGCGATCTCCCGGGGGCCGGGCTGCGGGTCTCGGACTGGGATCGCTCGGCGCTGGCGCCGGGGGGCATCCTGCATCTGGATGACCGGCGCTGGTTTGCGGCCGCCGCCAGCGCCGCGCATGCGGTACACCTGGCCGCGCCCGACCGTCAGGCCCTCTGGCAGGGGCTGGCGGGGGGCGCGGCCGTGAGTCTGGGGGAGGCGCCGGCCACCGAGGTGCCATGCCCGGTGCTGGAGGACTCCGCCGCCGTGCTGGAGGCCTGGGCGCGCCTGCGGGACGACCCCGCCACCCGGCGCCAGCAGGGCGATGCGGCCCGGCGGCGCTTCTGGGAGGAGCGCCGGCAGGTGGATGCCAACTTCGATGCCGTGCTGCGGCGGGTCTGGGACTGGTAGCCATGGGCCGGTTCAAGGCGTGGCTGGGCGCCCGAATCTGGGATCAGTGGTGTCAGCGCGGGCCGTTCGCGGCGGCGATGTACCCGCTGTCGCTGGCCTATGCCGGGGCGGTGGAGTGGAATCGCCATCGTCTGGAGCAGGCCCGGCGGGGCATCACGATCCCGGCCAAGGCGGTGATCGTGGTCGGCAACCTGACGGTGGGTGGCAGCGGCAAGACCCCGATGACCATCTGGCTGGCGAAGCGCCTGGCGGATGCCGGGTATCGTCCGGGTATCGTCAGCCGGGGCTACGGCGGGCGTGGGGATGTCGCGGGGATTCGAGTGACCCCGCTGTCCGACCCCGTGGTGGTCGGGGACGAACCCCTGCTGATTGCACAGCGCACCGGGGTCCCGGTGCAGGTCGACCGCGATCGTGTGCGCGGGGCGCGGGCGCTGACGGACCAGGGCGTGGATGTGGTGATTGCCGACGACGGGATGCAGCATCACCGCCTGCCGCGTGACATCACCATCCTGATGATCGACGGCAAGCGCCGGCTGGGGAATGGCCTGTGTCTGCCGTCCGGGCCGTTGCGCGAGCCGAAGACCGCGCGGGAGCGGGCGGACTTCGTGCTGGTGACCGGGGGCGAGCCCGGCCCCGGCGAGTTCGCGATGGAGCTGGTGCCGTCCAGCCGTCTGCAGCGCGTGGATGGGCATGGCGAGGGTTACAAGCCGCATCGCTTTGCCCGTCGCGATGCCCATGCGGTCGCCGGCATCGCCGACCCGGAGCGCTTCTTTCGCATGCTCGAGGCGGCCCAGATCGACATCATCCGCCACCCGTTTCCGGATCATCACCGCTTTCGTCCGCACCAGATCCGCTTCGGTGACGGGCTGCCGGTTCTGATGACCGAGAAGGATGCCGTAAAATGCCGGGCGTTCGCGCAGGAGAATCACTGGTACTGGCCGATTGCGGCCCGCGTGCCGTCCGCCTTCGAGTCGGCTTTGCTGGCCCGTCTGGAGACGGTCGCCCGAATCAAGAAGACGCTGATCTGACCGCGTCGCAACTACTATTGGGGTATTAAATGGACAAGCGTCTGCTCGATATTCTCGTCTGCCCGGTGACCAAGGGCCCGCTCAAGTACGACCGCGAGAACCAGGAACTGATCTCCGTCTCCGCCGGTCTCGCCTATCCGATCCGCGACGAAATCCCGGTGATGCTGGAGGACGAGGCCCGCGCCCTGTCGGACGAGGAAAAGGAGCGCTGGCGCGACGCCTGAGCGTTCCATGGCCGCCTTCCATGTCGTGATCCCGGCCCGGATGGCTTCCAGTCGGCTGCCGGGCAAGCCGCTGGCGGCTGTCGCCGGGCGCCCGCTAATCGCGCATGTGATCGCCCGGGCGAAGGAGAGCCGGGCCTCGCGCGTGATCGTCGCGGCGGACGACGAGCGTATCCTCGATGTCGCGCACCAGTGCGGGGTCGAGGCCTTTGCCACCGATCCCAACCTGCCCTCCGGTACCGACCGCATCGCGGCGGTGGCTGCCGCCGAGGGCTGGGGCGACGAGTCCATCGTGGTCAATCTGCAGGGTGACGAGCCGCTGACCCCGGGGCCGCTGCTGGATGACCTGGCCCGCCTGCTGGCCGACGCGTCGGAAGCGGACATGGCGACCTTCGGCGTCCCGATCCGCCGCCCAGAGGACCTGGCCGACCCGAACCAGGTGAAGCTGGTCACCGATGCGTCGGGGCGCGCCCTGTATTTCTCGCGTGCCCCGATCCCCTGGGATCGCGAGGCCCATCGGGAAGGCCGTGCCCCGGCGCTGGATCAGGCGACCCGGCATCTTGGCGTCTATGCCTACCGTGCCGGCTTTCTGCGTCGCATGAGTGCCGAGCCACCCGCCGCCCTGGAACAGCTGGAGCAGCTCGAGCAGCTGCGGGCCCTGGCCATGGGTGCCTGGATCCAGGTCGGCCGTCGCGGCGAGGCGCATCCGCCGGGTGTCGATACCCCGGAGGACCTCGACCGAGTGGATGCCCTGCTGTCGGGGCGTACCCGCGTCTAGGGAGCCACTGATCGAATCGCGCGCAAAAGCGACTTGCGCGCTAACGTGCGATTCGATCAGTGTCTCCCTGGTGAGCGAATTTCCCGGCTTCGGCCGGGGGCTGGCGCAGACGCGGGGCGCCGCTCCTGCTACCATCGCTGATTGATTCTGAAACCCCCGGCACCAAGCGCCGGGGCGACCCCGGAGCACGCAGAGACCACCATGCTGCAAGCAATTCGCGACCGGGCGAGCGGCTGGCTCGCCTATGTGATTATCGGCCTGATTACCATCCCCTTTGCTGTCTGGGGGCTCGGGGAATATTTCGGTGGCTCCGGCCCGCTCGTCGCGGCCGAGGTCAACGGGACCGATATCCAGGTGCGCGACGTGCACAACGAGGCGCGCGCACAGCGGGACCAGATGGCCCGCATGTTTGGTGGCCAGATCCCGGATGACCTGCTCGACGAGGAGGGCATTCGCATGCAGGCGCTGGAGACCCTGATTCGCCAGGAACTGCTGCGCCAGGCAGCCGACTCGGCGGGCTTCAAGGCCGCAGGGGACAGCATCTCGCGCGAGATCCGCGGGATGCCCGTATTCCAGGAAGGTGGCCAGTTCAGTCGCGAGCGCTATGCGCAGTTGCTCAATGCGCAGCGTCTGAGCCCGTCGGACTTCGAGCGCGACATCGGCCGGTCGATCACCCTGTCGCAGCTCCAGGGCGGCATCCAGGCCACGGGCTTCCCGGCGGATGCAGTGGTGGATGACTTCAGCCGCCTGCGCAACCAGACGCGTGTCGCCAGCTGGCGCATCTTCCCGGTCGATGATTTCGACCAGCCGGACGTGGTCGACGACGAGGCGATCGAGGCCTATTACGAGGCCAATCAGGACGATTTCACCACCGAAGAGCGGGTGCGTATCGCCTACCTGCAGCTCGACCCCGAGGCACTGGAAGACGCGGTGGATGTGTCCGAGGACGATATTCGCCAGCACTACGAGGTGAACCGCAGCCGCTACGAAGAACCGGAGCTGCGCGAAGTGCGCCAGATCCGGATTCAGGATACCGGCGAGGAAGGCGAGGCGAAGATCAACGAACTGCGCGATCGCCTGGACGACGGCGAGGACTTTGCCGAGCTGGCCGAAGCGTATTCCGAGGACAGCCTCAGTGCCGACCGTGGCGGCAGCCTCGGCGAGATCGCCCGCGGCGACCTGGATCGCACGCTCGAGACCATCATCTTCACGCTGCCGGAGGGGCTGATCAGCCGCCCGGTGCGTACTGACCGGGGCTGGTTCATCCTCGAGGTGACGTCTATCCAGGAGGCCCGCCCGCAACCGTTCGAGGACGTGCGGGACGAGGTTGAACGCGATCTGCGCGACCGCAGCGCCGAACAGATGCAGATCGACGCCCTGGATGACCTGATGGGGCAGGCCGCCGAATACCCGGACAGCCTGGAGCCGGCTTCCGAGGCTACCCGTCTGGAGATCCAGACCAGCGACTGGTTTACCCGCGGCTCCGGCGACGGCATCGCCCAGCACCGTTCGATCCGCAATGCGGCCTTCGATCCACGCGTGCTGGAGGATGGTCACAACAGCGAGGCGATCGACCTGCAGGATGGCTCGACTGTCGTGCTGCGAATCGAGGAGCACGAGCCGTCCGAGGTCCGTCCGCTGGCCGAGGTCGAGGACGAGATCCGCGAGCGTCTGCGGCGCGAGGCTGCCGCCGAAGCCGCCCGCGAAGCGGGTGAGGAGTTGATCGCGCGGCTGCGTGACGCCGACGACTGGGCGGGTGCCATCGAGGATGACGACGCCTGGCAGATGGAGCGCGAGGTGCGCCGGGATTCGCCGGTAGATGGCGATAACGGCGTGCCCGGTGGCTTGCAGCAGCACCTGTTCCGCCTGTCGGCCCCGGGCGAGGACGCCGTCGAGATCAGCGGCACTCGGCTGGGGACTGGCGACTTCGCCGTCGCGATCCTGCACGAAGTGCGGCTCGACGAGCAGGAGGCGGATGCGGCGATGCGCCAGCAGGCCCGCGAACTGATGCGCAATGCCTATGCCAGCGCCGAGTTCCGTGCCTATCTGGCCTGGCTGGAATCCGAGGCGGATATCAAGCGTTATCCGGAGAACCTGGACTAGTCGCGCCCAACGGGCGGTTCACCGGAACCGCCGAACGTAAAAAGGCCCGGCCCGCTTTCGCGGACCGGGCCTTTTTCGTGGGTCGCGTACCCGGCTAGGGGAGCTTAACTATCCTTGTCGAGCCCAATCTCGGCAGCGCCCAGGCCGACGGTGTTGTAGCCCGAGTCGACGTACATCACCTCGCCAGTGATCCCGGAGGCCAGGTCGGAGCAGAGGAAGGCCCCGGCATTGCCGACCTGTTCGGTGGTCACGTTGCGGCGCAGCGGCGCGTTCGCCTCGACGTGGTCGAGGATGCGCTTGAACTCGCCGATGCCCGAGGCGGCCAGCGTGCGGATCGGACCGGCGGAGATCGCATTCACGCGAGTGGTTTCCGGGCCCAGGGTGTAGGCGAGATAGCGGACATTGGCCTCGAGACTGGCCTTGGCCAGACCCATCACGTTGTAGTTCGGCATGGAGCGTTCGGCGCCGAGGTAGCTCAGGGTCAGGATGGAGGCGTCGCGGTCCTTCATCATGCCGCGACCGGCCTTGGCCAGGGCCGCCAGGCTGTAGGAGCTGACATCGTGGGCGATGCGGAAGCCGTCGCGGGTCATGTTGTCGAGAAAATCGCCGTCCAGTTGCTCCTTCGGGGCGAAGGCGACCGAGTGCACCAGGATATCGACGCCGTCCCAGTAATCGTCCAGACGCTCGAAGACCTGCTCGATCTCGCGGTCGTCCTCGACGTTGCAGGGCACGAGGATGTCGGAGTCGAAATCGGCGACCAGCTTCTCCACACGGTCGCGCAACCGTTCGTTCTGATAGGTGAACGCGAGCTCGGCGCCCTCGCGATGCATGGCCGAGGCAATGCCGTAGGCGATGGAGCGGTTACTGGCCACGCCGACAATCAGCGCGCGCTTGCCCTTCAGAAAACCCATGTGAATCTCCTTGAATCTGGTTCGTGTCGGCGCCCTTGAAAGGGGCCGCCCCGTGGCGGCCGGACCGGGCGGGAACCCAGTGCCGACGCGACTGTCTCGGGATCATACCGATGTGCCGCGGGTCGGGCCAGCTAGGGGAACACTGACCAATGTACACGCTCGCGCTCGAGTCGCCTTTGTGTGTGAACGAGGCGCGGTGACTGCCGTGCAGTCATTCTGCACAGGGGTGCCAACGCGAGTGTGTACATTGGTCAGTGTTCCCCTGCACCCGGTGAGAGCGGCGGGCGGGATTGCTATAGTGCGCGAAGTGCGGTCTGCATCGTTTGTCCCTGGGGAGCGCGGACGTCGGTGCCACTCAAGAGCGGAGGCCTTGTGAGTCGTCATTTTGGTTGGATTGTCACCCTGATCGTGCTGGGCATCCTGTTGTTGCTGGTCATGGTGCAGGTGGATCGCCAGTGGCAGCGCATGGCCGCCATGCAGAACATGATGAGCGAGCAGGCGCGCGACCTGCGGGCACTGCGCCGCAGTCTGCAGAGTCTCGAGTCCGATCTGGCCTCGGGGCGTTTCACCACTGGGGACGGCGAGCGCGCACCTCGGGTCGCGGAGGTCCCC
This sequence comes from Thioalkalivibrio sp. ALJ15, assembly GCF_000383695.1. Lineage (NCBI taxonomy): Bacteria > Pseudomonadati > Pseudomonadota > Gammaproteobacteria > Chromatiales > Ectothiorhodospiraceae > Thioalkalivibrio > Thioalkalivibrio sp. ALJ15. Next base: position 467,909 of record NZ_KB912057.1, on the reverse strand, counting down.
TCGGCATTCGAGCGGGCGGCCGAGGCGGCGGGGCGTGATGATTATGCCGAGGGCGACTGGCTGGTGCAGGCCTTCGGTACGGGGCTGGCGACGATCACACCCTATGTCTCCAGCGACGCCTATGCCGCTGACGTACAGAACTACGTGCTGGAATCGCTGGTGCAGCGCCATCCGGAGACCCTGGACTGGCAGGGCTTGCTGGCCGCGTCCTGGGACTTCGATGAATCCGGTCAGGAGCTGACCTTCCAGCTGCGTCCTGGCCTGCAGTTCTCCGACGGCGAGCCGCTGACCGCGGAGGACGTGGAGTTCACCTTCAACTTCCTGATGACCGATGCGATCGCGGTGCCGCGCGCGCGGGCCTTCCTGGAGAAGGTCGAGAAGGTGGAGGCGGTGGACGAGCGTACCGTCGTGTTCACCTTCGAGGAGCCGTATTTTGACGCCTTGCGGGTCGCCGGTGGGCTGAACGTCCTGCCAAAGCATTTCTACGAGCGCTACCTCGACGAGCCCGAGACGTTCAACGAGTCGCGCGGGATTCTGCTGGGATCCGGCCCCTACCGGCTCGAGGACCCGACCGGCTGGACGCCGGATGCCGGGCGGATCGAACTGGAGCGCAATCCGCGCTACTGGGGGCCGGTGGAGCCCTCGTTTGACCGGCTCGTCTGGCGCGTGATCCAGAATGACAGCGCGCGCCTGACGACCTTCCGCAACCGCGACATCGACGTCTACGGGGCCCGGCCGCGCGAATACGCCCGGCTGCGCGATGACGAGGCCCTGCGTGAACGCGCGGATACCCACGAATACATGAGCCCGACCGCGGGCTATTCCTATATCGGCTGGAACCAGAAGCGCGATGGCGAGCCGACCCGCTTTGCCGATCCCCGCGTGCGCCGGGCGATGAGCTATCTGACGGATGTCGATCGCCTGATCGAGCAGGTGATGCTGGGCTATGCCGAGCGCGCGATCAGCCCGTTCAGCCCACGCAGCGACCAGCACAACCCCGACCTCGAACACATCCCCTTTGATGTCGAACGCGCGCTGGAGCTGCTGGCCGAGGCCGGCTACTCCGAGAAGAACCGCGACGGGGTGCTGATCAATGAGGACGGCGAGCCGTTCTCGTTCGACCTGGTGTACTTCCAGGACAACGAGGACACCCGCCGTATCGCCTTGTTCCTGCGCGATCTGTATGCCCGCGCCGGGGTTCATATGCGGCCGCAGCCAACCGAGTGGTCGGTGATGCTGGAGAAGCTCAGCCGCCAGGACTTCGATGCCATTACCCTGGGCTGGACCAGCGGCGTGGAGGTGGACATCTACCAGATGTTCCACTCCAGCCAGACGGTCTCTGGTGGTGACAATTTCATCAACTACGAAAACCCCGAGCTGGATGCCGTGATCGAGGCCGCGCGCGGCGAGGTGGACGAAGACAAGCGCATGGAGCACTGGCGCGAGGCCGAGCGGATCCTGGTGGAGGATCAGCCGTATACCTTCCTGATGCGGCGCCAGACCCTTGCCTTCATCGACCGGCGTATCCAGAACCTGGAACAGACGGCACTCGGCCTGAACCTCGGGTTCGTGCCGGTGGAGATCTACGTCCCGTTTGACCAGCAGCGGTACGGGCAGTAGCCGCATGCCAACCGGGGCCGGAGTGCCAGAGAACCCGCGCACGCCATGCTGACCTACATCCTGCGCCGCCTGATGCTGATGGTGCCGACGCTGTTCGGCATCACGATCGTGGTCTTTGCCGTGATGGCGGCCGCGCCCGGTGGCATCAGCGCACTGACCCTGATCGAGGGGCAGGGGCTGGAGCCGCAGGCGCAAAAGGCGATGGAGGAGTACTACAACCGCCTCTATGGCCTGGACCAGCCGCCGCCGGTGCAGTACGGGCGCTGGTTGAACAACATCTCGCCGGTGGGCTTTGCCCAGGACGAGGACGGCTCGCTGACCGGCTGGCCGAAGCTGAAGGCCCCCAATCTCGGGACCAGTTTCCGCTTTGGCCGCCCGGTTTCCGATCTGATTGCCGAACGCCTGCCGATCACCCTGCTGTTGAATGTGCTGTCCATACCACTGATCTACATCGTGGCGGTGGCCGTCGGGGTGCGGGCAGCCACCCAGCAGGGGCAGGCCTTCGATTCCCAGTCCGGGGTGGTGCTGCTGGCCCTTTGGTCGGTGCCCACAATGCTGGCGGGCGTGCTGCTGATCGGTTTCTTTGCCTCCGATCAGTTCTGGCAATGGTTTCCGACCGGGGGCTTGAGCCAGCGGGCGGCGCTGGACATGACTTTCCTGCCGACGGTGGAGGTGGCCTGGGCCATACCGCTGCTGCTGGTGCTGCCGTTTCTGGGGGCGGCGCTCGGTATTTATCTGGCGCGCTACCTGCCGGCGCTGATCCGGGGCGGGCTCGGTGCGGCTGTCGGGGCCTTCTGCGGCTGGCTGATGTTCAGTGACCTGGCCCCGGCGGGCTGGATCAGTACGACGGTTGCCATGGCGACCGGTGTGGTGCTGGGCTGGCTGATGGCGCACAGTGACTGGGGCGTGCTGCGTGGCTTCTACCTGGGCACGGTGGGCCTGGCCGCGGGGTTCGCGATAGCGCTGGGCCTGGCGCCGGGCAGCATGGTCCCGGGTTTCCTGCTCGATCGCGCCTGGCACCTGGTGCTGCCGGTGTTGTGCCTGTCCTATGGAGGGCTCGCCTTCCTGGCCAAACTCTCGCGTTCGTCCGTGCTGGAGAACCTGAACTCGGACTATGCCCGCACCGCGCGTGCCAAGGGCGTGCCCGAGCACGAGGTGCTGTGGCGGCATGTGTTCCGCAACAGTCTGTTACCGCTGATCACCGTCTCGGCCACCCTGCTGCCGTCGCTGCTGGCCGGCTCGGTGATCGTGGAGGCAATCTTCTCGATCGACGGGATGGGCAAGCTCGCGGTGGAGGCGGTGCAGACCCGCGACCGTGAACTGGTGCTGTCGATCACCCTGATCTCCGGCGTGCTGACCCTGGTTGGCTATCTACTGGCGGACCTGGCCTATGCCATTGTCGACCCGCGGGTGAGCTATGACTGAGTCGGTACAGCAGGTCGAGGGCCGTCGCAGCCGCTCCTGGGCACGTCGTGTGGTCGGAGAGGTGCTGTTGCGCTGGGGGGCGCGGCTGGGGATCGGCTGGATCGCGCTGCTGACGCTGGTCGCGATCCTGGCGCCCGTGCTGGCCAGCTCGCACCCGCTGCTGGTGCAGACGGCGGACGGCTGGTCCATGCCGTTTCTGCGCTACCTGACCGCGGCGGATGTCACGCTGTTCGGGATGCTGGTGCTGGCGGGCGTGTTCTGGCTGCTGCCCGGCCGGCCCTGGCGGCGCTTTGTACTCTGGGGAGTGCTGAGCGCGATTCTGGGGGCGGTCGCCTGGCAGACGGTCTCGGCCCCCTCGCTGGTGATCTACGAGCAGTACCGCGAGGCCGAGGCGCAGGGCGAATACCAGACCGTGATCCGAGCGCCGATCCCGTATTCGCCGCGCGACTACCTGCGGGATTACGCGGACACCGGGCTCGAGGCCCCGCGCGAGTCCCCCGATCGCGTGCACTGGTTCGGTACCGACGACAACGGCGCGGACGCGCTCTCGCGCATGATCCATGCCTCGCGCATCGCCCTGTCCATCGGCTTCATCGCCACCGGGATCGCACTTGGGATCGGGGTGATACTGGGCGGGTTGATGGGCTATTTCTCGGGGATCGTGGACATCATCGGTATGCGCCTGGTAGAGATCTTCGAGGCCATCCCGACGCTGTTCCTGCTGCTGACCTTCGTCGCCTTCTTCGGGCGCTCGCTGTACCTGATGATGCTGATCATCGGCCTGACGTCGTGGTCCGGCTATGCGCGTTATGTGCGCGCCGAGTTCCTGCGCCTGCGCCAGCAGGACTTCGTGCAGGGGGCGATCGCCTCCGGGCTGTCGCTGCCCTCGATCCTGTTCCGCCATATGCTGCCCAACGGGATCGCGCCGATCCTGGTGGCGGCCAGCTTTGGCGTGGCCTCCGCGATCCTCGCCGAGGCCACGCTGTCGTTCCTGGGCCTGGGGCTGGTGGACGAGCCCTCCTGGGGGCAGATGCTGAACCAGGCGGTGCAGAGTTCCACCTTCAATTGGTGGATGGCGGCCTTCCCGGGGGGCGCGATCTTCCTGACTGTGTTCGCCTACAACCTGATTGGCGAGGCCCTGCGCGATGCGGTGGACCCGCACTCGCGCTCGGCCGCGAAGGCGGCCAGCCATGCCGCGCCGGCCCGCCCGGCCGCCTCGGGTGCCACCAGCGGGGGGGTGCGCTAGGCCATGCTCGAGGTGCGCAACCTCCGCATTCGCCATCGCGACAGCGAGGCGCCGCTGGTCGAGGACATCAGCTTCTCGATCCGCGCAGGCGAGCTGTTCGCGCTGGTGGGCGAGTCCGGGTCCGGCAAGTCGATCACGGCGCTGGCGATCATGCGGCTGCTGGACGGGGGCTTCGAGCCCTCCACGGGTGAGGTCTGGCTGGCCGAGCACGGGACCCGGCAGGAACTGCTGGGCCTGCCGGACCGCGTGATGCAGCAGGTGCGCGGGGATCGAGTGGGCATGATCTTCCAGGAACCGATGACCTCGCTGAACCCGGTGCTGACTGTGGGCGACCAGATCGACGAGGTCCTGCGCCTGCATCGCCCGCAGATGACCCCGGCCGAGCGCGAGGTGCGGGTGCTCGAGGTGCTGCGCGAGGTCCAGCTGCCGAACCCGGAACAGCGGCGTCACGACTATCCGCACAAGCTTTCCGGGGGGCAACGTCAGCGCGTGATGATCGCGATGGCGCTGGTGGCGGAGCCGGATCTGCTGATTGCCGACGAGCCGACCACCGCGCTGGATGTGACCATCCAGGCCGAGATCCTGAAGCTGATTGATCAGCTGCGCGAAAAGAACGGGATGGCCGTGCTGCTGATCACGCATGATTTTGGGGTGGTCGCCTCGGTGGCGGATCGCGTGGCGGTGATGCACAAGGGCCGGCTGGTGGAGCAGGGCGAGTGTCATCCCTTGTTACGCGATCCACAGGATGCCTACACACGCAAGCTGATCGGGGCCCTGCCGGAGAACCTGCCGGCCTTGCCCTCCGTGCCGGGAGCCGGGCGCGAGACGCTGCTGGACGTGCGCGACCTGCAGGTCCACTTCCCGGTGCTGAAGGGCTTGATGCGTCGCCAGGTGGATGTCGTGCGTGCAGTGGACGGTGTGTCGTTCCAACTCGAAAACGGTGAGGTGCTGGCGGTCGTGGGGGAGTCCGGCTGTGGCAAGACGACGCTGGGCCGCGCGATACTGCGCCTGATCGAACCCACCGGCGGCGAGATCCGCTATCGCGACCAGCCGCTGACCGGGATGCCGCGCAAGCCTTTGCGGCGTCTGCGTCGTCACCTGCAGGTGGTATTCCAGGACCCGGCCTCGTCGCTGAACCCGCGCCTGAACGTGATGACCCTGCTGACCGAACCGATGGCCGTCCACGGGATCGGCGAGGATCAGGAAGATCGCATCGAACGCGCCCGGGCGACCCTGGACCAGGTCGCGCTGCCGCCGGATACGCTGTGGCGCTATCCGCACGAGTTCTCGGGCGGCCAGCGTCAGCGCATCGGCATCGCCCGGGCCCTGGTGCTGGACCCGGACGTGATCATCTGCGACGAGGTGACCAGCGCGCTGGATGTCTCGGTGCAGGCGGAGGTCCTGCAGATCCTCGGCCGACTGCGGGTCGAGCGCCGCCTGGCGCTGATCTTCATCACTCACGACATGGGCGTGGTCGAGTATTTCTCCGACCGCATGCTGGTGATGCACGACGGCCGCATGGAGGAGATCGGCAACACGGCCGAGGTGCTGGCCAATCCGCGTGCCGACTACACCCGGCACCTGCTGGACGCGGTGCCCCGGGTCTCGCGCTACGTGCAGTAACGCTCGTCCATCTGGCGGTTGCCTAGCTCGCCTCGTGGGTGCCGAAGGCGCGGGCGCGCAGGGTGTTGTCCAGCAGCATCGCCACGGTCATCGGGCCGACCCCGCCGGGGACCGGCGTAATCCAGTCAGCCTTTTCCGCAGCCGCATCGAACTCCACATCACCGCACAGGGTGCCGTCTTCGCGGCGGTTGATGCCGATGTCGATCACCGTGGCGCCGGGTTTGACCCAGTCGCCCTTGACCAGGCCCGGCTTGCCGGCCGCCGCGATCAGGATGTCGGACTGGCGCGCGATACCCGCGGTATCCGGCGTAAAGCGGTGGCAGATGGTCGGGGTGGCCCCGGCCAGCAGGAGTTCCAGGGCCATCGGGCGGCCCACGATGTTGGAGGCGCCGATCACGCAGGCGGTGCGGCCCTTGAACGGTTCGTCCAGGTGGCGCAGCAGCTGGATCACGCCCCAGGGGGTACAGGGGCGCAGGCGCGGAATGCGGGCGACGAGCCGGCCGACGTTGTAGGGGTGGAACCCGTCAACGTCCTTGGCGGGCGAGATGCGCTCGATCACCGTCTCCGGATCGATATGGCTGGGCAGGGGGAGCTGCACCAGGATGCCGTCGATGGTGCGGTCGGCATTGAGCTGGTCGATCAGGGCCAGCAGGTCCGTCTGCGGCGTGCCCGAGGGCAGGTCGTATGAGTGCGAGACCACCCCCACCTGTTCGCAGGCCTTGCGTTTGTTGCGCACGTAGACCTGGGAGGCGGGGTCGGACCCGACCAGCACCACCGCCAGACCCGGTGGACGCAGGTCGCGGGCGGTCATGGATTCGATCTCGGTGGCGATGCGGGCGCGATGGGTCTGGGCAATCGCGCGGCCGTCGATGAGCTGGGCGGTCATGGGAGGCTCTGTCTCGGAAACTGGCCGCGATCATCCCACGCGCGCGGGAGCGCCTCAAGCCAGTATGCTCGTGGGCGTGTCAGATCGCCGCGACCAGGCTGGCGCGACTGGGTCCGGCCTCGCAGCGATTGCGGCCGCCGGCCTTGGCGCGATAGAGGGCGTCATCCGCCCGCTGGATCAGGAAATCCGCGTTGTCGCGCGAGTCGGGCTCGATGTCGAGGCTGGCGACGCCGACCGATACCGTCACGTAGAGTTCATCCGGCGCGCAGGGCGGTACGTGCTCGTGACCCTTGAGGATAATGGGCGTCTGGGCGATTTCGGTGCGCAGTTTTTCGGCCAGCTGCATGGCGGCATCCTGGTCGGTATGCGGGGTGATGACCACGAACTCCTCGCCACCAAAACGCGCCGCCAGGTCCACGCGGCGCAGATTCTGCCGCAGGCGCTGGGCGATCGATTCGAGGATATAGTCACCCGCCAGGTGTCCCAGGCGATCGTTGATCCCCTTGAACTGGTCGATGTCCAGCATGACCACCGACAGCGCCTGCCCATAGCGGCGTGCACGGGCGGCCTCCTCGTCCAGGCGGCGATTCATGTGGCGACGGTTGAACAGGCCGGTCAGCGGATCGGTGATTGACTCGTGTTCCAGCCGGGTGATGCGGCGGATGCTCTCCACCGAGCTGTAGGTCAGGCGTACAACGGTGCAGACGAAACAGCCGCCCAGCAGGAAGATGATCGGCACCAGAAGATCGGGGATCGAGTGGTACAGGCCCCAGTTCAGCGGGATGAAGCCGAGATATCCCAAGGTGAAAATCGGGATCAGGAGGAACATCAGCAGCCAGCCGGTGCGCACGCGGCTCTCCGGCAGCTCGCGCAGCAGGCGGGCCAGATTCCACTGGGCATAGATCAGGCCCGCTGCACCCAGCACGATGGCCCCGTTGGCGATCCAGTTGAGCATCTCCCTGTCCCCCGCACGCAATCCCGATTTGCGTACCTGCAACGTACCACGGAAACGTGCATGAAAGAACAACGTTTCTAACCCCTTGTACCTTGACCGCTGGCGGTGGTAGCGCTACCATCCTGCGCTCGCTGTGTAGGCCCTTTTGCGGGGACGGCTCGACGGGGTATAGCGCAGTCTGGTAGCGCGCCTGCTTTGGGAGCAGGATGTCGGGGGTTCGAATCCCTCTACCCCGACCACCCCTCCCGGCCAATGGTTTGCAGGCAGGCTCGAGATCAGGCGTGGCACCTCGACGTTCGGCGGTAACGCGCTCGTAGCTCAACCGGATAGAGCATCGGCCTTCTAAGCCGACGGTTGCAGGTTCGAGTCCTGCCGGGCGCGCCAGAGCCGCCCTGTGGCAGTTGCCTGGACAGTGACACGGTGGTGACCGTAGCTCAGTTGGTAGAGTCCCGGATTGTGACTCCGGTTGTCGTGGGTTCGAGTCCCATCGGTCACCCCATCCCCTTTTTCTTGGGGGCCGTTAGCTCAATTGGTAGAGCAGTGGACTCTTAATCCATTGGTTGTAGGTTCGATTCCTACACGGCCCACCATCTCCAAGCCTGATCTTCCGCGTCTGATCCGCATTTTGCTTCCTTCGAGTGGCCTCGCCTGTTCGGTCTGGCTGTGCCTGGCGGTGCTGACCTGTGCTCGAATGTCGGGTGTATCGAGCGGTATTCGGTCAACCTTTTACTCCTGATCTCGCAGCGATCTACCGACAGCGTGATGGTGCCCTCAGTCGTTCGTCTGACAGCGTGATTTCCCCCCCAATTAGTCTGCCATTCAGGTGCTAGCCTCCCCACACGTTTGCGGTGCAAGGCAAGCCGACAGGTTCGGCAAGCACACCGTGCCCGGTTGCTGACACATTGGAGGCCCTAATCATGGCGGTACTGGATCGTAGTCTGGAGAACTTGCTGCGACTGCCGCGCGGCAAAAAACAGGGATTGATGGTGCTGGCGGACATCGTGATGCTGCCGCTGGCGCTGTGGCTGGCCTTTGTGATTCGCACGGGGCAGCCGTTGCCGCCCATGATGGTAGAGGCCTGGTGGCTGTTTGCCCTGGTCCCGACGGTCGGCGCACTGGTGTTTGCGCGCCTTGGCCTTTATCGAACCGTCGTGCGTTTCATGGGGGCGCGCGCGGTGCGTGCGGTGATCGTCGGGGTCTCGGCGCTGGCGCTGATGATCTGGGCCTCGGCCGAACTGACACAGACGCCCGGTTTCTTCGGGGCGGTCGCGGTGAACTTCGCCCTGCTGGCCTTTGCCCTGGTAGCGGCGGGACGATTTGTGGTGCGCAGTTGGTACCAGGCTGTGTCCGATGCGCGTACCGGCAGCGAGCGCGTGGTCATCTTTGGCGCCGGCGAGGCAGGGGTTCAGCTGGCCTCCGGCCTGCAGTCCAGCGGCCGCTTCCGGGTGATGGCCTTCATCGACGAGGATCCGGCGGTCCAGGGGCGTTCGATTGACGACATCCCGGTCTGTGGCCGCGAGGCCCTGGGCACCCTGGTGGAGCAGTGTGGCGTGCGCCGGGTATTGCTGGCGGTGCCGTCGGCGAGTCGGGCCGACCGCCGGCGCATCCTCGAATGGCTGGAGCCCTATCCGCTGCATGTGCAGTCGGTGCCCTCGCTGGAGGCGGTCGTCTCGGGCCGTGCCCCGCTGGATCAGCTGGAGGACCTGGATGTTGCCGACCTGCTGGGCCGCGATCCAGTGCCGCCCAACGAGGCCCTGCTGGCGCGGAGCATCCGCGGGCGCGTGGTGATGGTCACCGGGGCCGGGGGGTCTATCGGTTCCGAGCTTTGCCGCCGCATCCTCAGTCTGGAGCCGGCCGCCTTGGTGCTGTTCGAGCGTAACGAGTTCGCGCTCTACCGGATCGAACAGGAGATCATGCAGCGTCGTTCGTCTATGCAGTCGGGCGTCGAGGTGCACGCGGTGCTGGGCTCGGTCGCCAACCAGGCGCGCGTCGAAGAGGTCCTGCACCAGTATGGCGTGCAGACGCTCTACCACGCGGCGGCCTACAAGCATGTGCCGCTGGTCGAGGGCAATCTGCTGGAAGGCCTTCGCAACAACAGCCTGGGCACCGCCGTGGTGGCCGACGCGGCGATCGCGGCCGGTGTCGAGCGCTTTATCCTGGTGAGCACGGACAAGGCCGTGCGCCCCACGAACGTGATGGGCGCGAGCAAGCGCCTGGCGGAGATGGTGCTGCAGGACCGCGCGCGCCGTCAGAACGCAACGGTGTTCAGCATGGTGCGGTTCGGCAACGTCCTGGGTTCTTCCGGGTCCGTTGTACCCCTGTTCCATCGCCAGATTCGCGAAGGCGGGCCGGTCACGGTGACCCACCCGGAGATCACCCGCTACTTCATGTCGATCCCGGAGGCCGCCGAGCTGGTGATTCAGGCCGGGGCGATGGCGCAGGGGGGCGAGGTCTATGTGCTCGACATGGGCGAACCGGTGCGCATCATCGACCTGGCCCGGCGCATGATCCGTCTGCACGGTCATCAGGTCCGGGAGGACGAGGCCGAAGGGGAAGGCATCGCCATCACCTGTACCGGCCTGCGTCCCGGCGAGAAGCTCTACGAGGAATTGCTGATCGGGGATAACGTGGAAGAGACCCCGCACAGCAAGATCATGCGTGCACGCGAAACCTGTGCGGAGCCGGCGGTTCTCGCCCGGGCCCTGCGCACGCTGGAGAAGGCCGACCGCGAGCGCAATGCCCAGGCCGCGTTCGAGGTGCTGCGCGAGGTCGTCGATGGGTACGAGCCGGGCCGCGACGAAGAGGCCACCCACAGTGCCCCCGCACCGGTCGGTCGGCCCCGTCCGGCTCCTGCCCCGACCGTGCGTCCGGCGGCAGTCGCCTATGCACGGGTGGCCGATTCGGTTCCACGCTAGGACCAACGAAGCCCTCTGGAGGGGTGTCGGATGATCCGGGTTTCCTCGGCGAAACCCGGATCAGTCGCGTCCGGCGCGCAGGGCGATGGCCAGCAGGAGCAGGGGCAGGTAGCCGATCACGACACCGGCGGCACCCGGTAAATGGTTGGCAACGACCAGGACTGCAATGGGGAGTAACCAGAGCAGGTTGATCGCGGCGACACCCAGGGCCACCGGGATATGCGACCCGAACCGGTGGGCGGCATGCTGGTAGGCATGGCTGCGATGGGCCTCGTAGACCCGCATCCCCCGAAACAGGCGGACCGCCAGCGTTGTGGTCGCGTCGACAATGAACACGCCCAGCAGGATCAGCCAGGCGGCCAGGAAGTTCGTGTCCAGCCCCGCTGCCTGCATCGACAGAAGACCCAGCAGCAATCCGAGCGTGCCACTCCCGACATCACCCATGAAAATCCGCGCCCGCGGAAAATTCCAGACGAGGAATCCCGTGCTTGCCGCGGCCAGCAGTGCCGGCAACCACCAGGCGTGCGCATCCCCCCACCCAATGAGCAGGCCGGCCATGGCCAGACAGGCCGTGACCGCCTGAATGCCGGCCAGACCGTCGATGCCGTCCATGAAGTTGTAGAGGTTCAGCAGCCAGACGACGTAGAAAAGCGCGAGTACATGGCCGATCCATCCGGCATCGATCTGGACGCCGACAATCGCCACGGGTGGCAGCCCGCCCAGCCAGGCCAGGCCCCAGGCGGCCGCGAGAAAATGCACCAGCAGTCGCCAGCGTGCGGCCAGGTGACCGTGGTCGTCCAGCCAGCCGACCCAGGCGACGGCGCCGGCCGCCCCGATCAGGGCGGCGGCGGTCGGCAGGTCGGCCCAGCCGATCCCGGCGGAGAGCAGGGTTCCGAGCAGAAAGACCAGTACCAGTGCCAGGCCGGCACCGCGTGGTGTGGGGGTCTGATGAGAGCTGCGTGCGCCGGGGATGTCGACCAGTTGCCGCGCCAGGGCGTAGCGGCGAATCCAGCCCGTGATCACCACCACCAGCACGAAGGCGGTCAGCAATCCGATGGTCTCGATCACGTAAGGCATCCCCCATGGGTCCCGGCTGGCGGCCCCGGGCAGGCAATCGGATCACTGCCGCCCCAGGCCGGATGCCGCGCATTGTGGGGGAAGGAGAGGTGGGACTCCAGCGCTTGGCTGGTAAGCGTCGAGCCAGGAAGCGCCGACCTGGTGCTCGCCGACCTAGTAACCGGCGATCGGGTCGACCGGGGTCACCGGGGGCTCGCCCTGCGCCATCGCGCGGGCATTGCGGATGAAGATCTCCAGCGCACGTTCCATATAGTGTGGAGAGGTGCCCGAGACATGGGGCGTGACGAGGACGTTCTCCCGGTCCCACAGCGGCGACTGGGCGGGCAGGGGCTGCTGCTCGAAGACATCCACCGCCGCGCCGCGCAGGCGTCCGGCATCCAGCGCCCGGATCAGCGCCTGCTGATCCACAACGCCGCCGCGGGAGATGTCCACCAGCACGGCGCCCGGCTGGAGCCGCTGGAACTGGGCTTCGCCGATCCGGTGCCGGGTGTCCCGGGTAAGCGGCAGGCATACGATCAGGTCGTCCACCTCCGGCAGGCGGTCCTCCACGCTATCCAGGGCAATGACCTCGTCGGCGCATTCATGGGGGCGCGGGTTGCGCTGGACACCGATCACGCGCATGTCGAACGCCCGGGCCCGGCGCGCCACCTGGGTGCCGATATGCCCCATGCCGAGCACCATGGCGGTGCGCCCGGTCAGCTCCCCGAGCCAGCAGCGTTCCCAGCGCTTCTCGCGGCTTTGCGCGTTGAAGCGGTCGAAGTGCTTGGCGAAATAGAGCATGGCCCCGATCGCATACTCGCTCATCGGGGCGCCGTGGACGCCACCGCTCTTGGTCATCAGCAGGCCATCCTTGGGGAATGGCATGTCCCAGATCTTCTCGACCCCGGCGGACAGAAAGTGCACCCAGCCATAGCGCGACAGGCGGCCCAGGGCATCGGGCAGCCAGGGCAGGGTGGGGGCGATCACCGCATCGACCTCAAGCCCCTCGGGGATGGCCTCGGGCTGACCGGCGAAGGTCAGCGTGGTGCCGGGCAACGCCTGCTGCAGGTGGGCCTCGATCGTATCCTGCTGCTTTTCCAGGACCTCCGGTTTCTGCAGGAACAGGGTGTGGCTCAGGCGCATGCACGGCTCCGGTTGTGCATGCGGGCCGCCAGCCGGAAGATGCGGCTGCGGACCTCGTCGCGGTTCTCCAGCAGTGCTTCCGGGGGGGCTGCGCGAAACTGCTGTTCCGCGGCCTGCAGCCGCTCCAGCTCGCCGCGCAGGCGCGCCGTCCCGGTGGCCGGGTCTTCCTGACTGACGACCTCGCGGAAGGCGCGCGAAAGGATCACCCATTCGGACCCAAGGCGGACATGTTCGCCCAGGATGGACTCGGCCGGGACCTCGCCCTTGCCCACCGCGCCGACGCCCCCGAACCCGAACGCGACGCCCGCCTCGCGGCACAGGGCGGCCGGCGCCTCCAGCATGCCGCCGGCCAGCGGTTCGAACAGGAAATCGAGCCCGGACGCCAGGCTGAGATCATTCAGGCCGATATGAATCTGGTCCTTTGGCCCGAGCAGGGGCAGGTAGGACGGCAGTCGGATCAGGGCCTGCGGGGTCTCGACCAGCAGGGTCACCGGCACCTGTCCGCCGACGGCGTCGAGAAAATGCTGCACCTCGTCGATGCGGGTGAACATCGGCAGCATCAGCCGGTCGGCGCCGGCGTCGATCGCCTGACGGACCTCGGAGGGCGTTTGCGGAGCCGGCGGATTGATGCGCACCATCAGCTCTGCGCTCGTGAGCACGTTGGAGATGCGGCGGACATCGTCGAGCGTGTGACGCGCCTTGTGGGTGTCCAGATGGCCCTGGCGTTCGGCCTTCCCGCGGGTCTCCATGTCGACAAAGATCCGTGCGATCCCCGCTGCCTCGGCCTGCCGGGCCACATCGGCGGAGGGCGTGATGAACATGTGTTTCAGGGTCGAAGTCATTCCATGTCCCCTTGCTGTCGGTTACGCAACGAATCGCGATAGGTACGCCAGTTGATCCCGGCCTCGCCGTAGACCCCCTGGCCGGTCAGGACGACGTAAACCGTCTTCAGAATCAGCCCCAGGTCGTACAGCAGGTTGTGCTGCGCGGCATATTCGGTGTCGGCCTCGAGCTGCTGGATCCAGCCCAGCGTGCGGCGACCACGGACCTGGGCCAGTCCGGTCAGGCCGGGACGCACCGAAAACCGGGAGGCGTAGGAGGGGGGCACGACCTCTACCTGTTCCGGCAGGATCGGGCGGGGACCGACCACGCTCATGTCGCCGCGAAGGATGTTCCACAGCTGCGGCAGCTCGTCGAGACTGGTCGCACGCAGCCAGCGACCCACGCGGGTAATGCGCGGGTCGACCCCGGTGCTGACCACCTGTTCCTGGTGCTGGTCGATCGCGTCCGGGTCGCGATCCACCATGGTGCGGAACTTCAGTACCCGGAACGGCTGGCCGTTGAAGCCAATGCGTCGCTGGCGGAAGAGGATCGACCCGGGGCTGTCGAGGCGAATCGCAATGGCGATCAGCAGCAGCAACGGGGCCAGCACGAGCAGCGCCGCCATGCTGGACAGGATGTCGAACAGGCGTTTGAGGGTGGCGTTCATGCGAGCTCCATCGTTCGAAGAATGACGCGGTTGACCTGCCCCACCTCGTACTTCGCCTCGACCCGCTCGCGCGAGGCCCGGGCCATGCGGGGCAACAGTTCCGGATGGTCGAGGAGCCGCTGCATGGCGTCCGCCAGGGGCGCGGAGGTCCGGGGCGGGACGAGGAGGCCGTTCTCGCCGTCGACGACGGTCTCGCGGCAGCCCGGGGCATCTGTGGTGATAATCGGGCGGCCCACGCTCATCGCCTCCAGCACCGAACGCGGGGTGCCTTCGCGGTAGGAGGGCAGGACGAACACGGAGGCCTTCTGAAGCCAGGGTCGAACATCGGCCACACCACCGACGAACTCGACAATGCCCTCGCGCTTCCAGGCCTCGACCTGCTCCGCCGAGATCGTGTGCGGCAGGTCCGGGTTATGGGGGCCGACCACCACGAAGCGGGCATTGGGGTGTTGCGCGTGAACCTGGCGCGCGGCCTCCACGAACTCGAGGATGCCTTTCTCGGTGAGCAGACGGCCGACAAACAGGAACAGCGGGTCGCCTTCGGGAAGGGGATGCTGGGCGAAGCGGTCCACGTCCACCCCGGATCCGTTAATGCGAACGACTCGCTCGGTATCCGGCAGCACACCCCGATCGAGAAAATCCTGGAGGTCATCCGGGTTCTGGAAGAACACTCGATCGCAGCGGGCCAGCGCCTGGCGATACAGGCCGGAACTGATCGTGCGCAGGATGCGCGTGCGCCAGGACTCGGTGGTAAAGGCATGCCCGAGACCGGTAATCATCGCGTAGACCCGCGGGACCCCGGCCCAGCGGGCGGCCAGAGAACCGTACACCACGGGCTTCACGGTATAGCTGAACACGGCCTCCGGTCGCAGGCGCCGCATCAGCTGGGTCAGGGCGAAGGTCGTGCGCAGGTCTTCAATCGGGTTGACACCGGTACGGCCCAGGTCGAACGGGTAGATCGGGATGCCCAGCTCCTCGACCTCGGGCAGGTAGTCCTTGCGCGGGACGGCGGCGGCCACCGTTTGGCCGCGGCGGCGGATCTCGCGGATCAGGTCCCCGCGGTTGGCGATCAGCGATCGGGCATTGGCCGCCACGATCAGGAGATCGATCCCGCTGTGTTCCCGCGACTCGCTTTCCCGGTCGGCCTGTGCCGTGCTGGTGGCATCCTCGCGCAGGGTGGTGGCCACCCTGCGGTGCTCGGTGTTCTGCATGTCTGTTGCTCCTGTTCCCAAGAGGTGCCGGGTGGTCTCCGCCTACGCTGGAGAGGTCTCTCGGAAGTCCTTGTGCATGGGTACAAAAGGTAAACAGGACAATGATTTATCGCTATGTTTCGGGGTGCTCAAAGTGTGCGAGACACCCCGAAAAGGCAGACCGGCTCAAGGGGGATGGCCGGTTTATAGACGCAGGTCACTCGCCTCGGGTGGGAGGACGGATTTCACGTCGAAGATGACCGCGCGCTCGCGCCCGAACTTCTGCAGGCCCTGGGCCCCGAGTTCGACGAACTCGTGGTGCGGGACCGCAAGGATGATGGCGTCGTACTCGCCCTGCTTCGGCGACTCGCTCAGCAGGTCCAGGCCATACTCGTGACGGGCCTCGGCGGTATCCACCCAGGGGTCCCAGACATCGACTTCGGCGTTGTAGCCGTGCAGGTCATGGATGATGTCCACGACGCGCGTATTGCGCAGATCCGGGCAATTCTCCTTGAACGCCAGTCCCATCACCAGGACGCGCGATCCCACGACCGGGAATCCCTTGCGGATCATCGCCTTGATCGTGCGGTCCGCGATGTAGCCGCCCATGCCGTCGTTGGTGCGGCGTCCGGCAAGGATCATCTCCGGGTGGTAGTTGGCGGCCTGTGCCTTGTGCGTCAGGTAGTACGGGTCGACGCCGATGCAGTGCCCGCCCACCAGGCCGGGTCGAAACGGCAGGAAGTTCCACTTGGTCCCGGCTGCGGCCAGCACGGCCTCGGTATCGAGGTCGAGTCGTTCGAACAGCATCGCGAGTTCGTTGATCAGCGCGATATTCACGTCGCGCTGGGTGTTCTCGATCACCTTGGCCGCCTCGGCCACGCGAATGCTGGGGGCCGGATGGGTGCCGGCACGGATGATGCGGGCGTACAGCGCGTTGACGAAGGTCGCGACCTCGGGGGTCGAGCCCGAGGTGACCTTGACGATATCGGGGATGCGATGTTCCTTGTCGCCGGGGTTGACCCGCTCCGGGCTGTAGCCGAGGAAGAAATCCTGGTTCAGTTCCAGGCCGGATTCGCGGGCCAGCACCGGGGCGCAGTCTTCCTCGGTCGCGCCGGGGTAGACGGTGGACTCGTAGATCACCACGTCCCCTGGCTTCAGGGCACGACCCACCGTGCGGCTGGCCGCCAGCAGCGGGCCCAGGTCCGGGCGCCGGTGGGCATCGATCGGTGTGGGGACCGTCACGATGAACACGTTGCAGTCCTGCAGTCGCTCCAGATCGGCGGTCAGTTCCAGGTGCTCGGCGTCGGCGAGTTCCTCGCGGGAGACCTCGCGTGTGCGGTCGTGTCCCCCGCGCAGTTCCTCGACGCGGCCCGTATCGATATCGAAGCCCAGCGTGGGCAGGACCCGTCCGAACTCGGCTGCCAGAGGCAGGCCGACATAACCCAGACCAATTATGGCCAGACGCGGGGCGTCCGGTGCCGCAAATTCCGCCATCTTCCAATCTCCTGTGTGAATGTTGGTAATGGCCCCGGGAACGGGGCAGGTGCGCGCGCGTCGCGCGCGGCCGATCAGGGCGCGGCACGCCGCGGTTGCGGCAACTCCGCGCCGGAAGTCTCCGGTGGGTCCGTGGTGCTGTTCGGGCCTGACGAGCGACTGGCGCCAAGGCGTCGCAGTCGTTCCCAGCGCCACAGGCGGCGCCCGGCCAGGCCCGCCGCCAGGGCGATCAGGATCCCGAGGAACTTGGCGCGATGGCGGGCAGCGGTCCCGAAGTTGCTGGTGCCCCAGGCGAAGATGATGGCCAGCACGATGAACACCACGACCAGCACGCGGAAGTCCGAGCGATGCCACCAGTGCCGGCGATACACCGCCAGCAGCAGGACCAGCGCCAGATAGAACAGACCCTCTGCCATGCCGATCAGATGGACGGGCGAGCGCACCTCCCACAGCGGAGGGCCGAACAGCAAATAGCCCACCCGGACCGGGGTCAGGAGCAGTGCCTGTAGGTCATTGGACGGGATCAAAAAGGACGGGTAGGCCGCCCCGCCGCGGGCGCTGCGCTCGGCCCGCTGGTCCAGCGTCTCGGTCTGTTCCATCACGTCGCCCAGCTGCCCGATCGACGAGAAGCGCATCTCGTCCATCACCACGAATCCGAGGACCCCGGCTGTGCCGAGCAGCATGCCGCCGAGCAGCAGGCCGGGGCGCAGGTGGCCCAGATCCGAGCCGCGCAGGAATTCCTTGATCGACCAGCCGACCAGCACGACCGCGATGCCCGCGATCGCAAACACCGCCGCGCCATGCACGACCGCCGCACCCAGCAGGACCCCGACGGCGGCCACCAGGAAACCGGTGCGCTGACTCTGAACCCAGCGCACCAGCCAGAGCACGCCCAGCAGGAAGAAGGCGGTGAACCAGACCTCGCGCAGTGGCACGGCCGCGTTCACGATCAGGATCGGGAACAATGCGGCGATCCAGGCTGCACGCACGGCGGCCTGGCGATCCCAGAGCTGCTCGGCGATGCGCGCAATCAGATAGACCGTCAGCATGCCCAGGGCGATGTTCACGGCCTGGAAGGCCAGGGGGGCGCGGTCGGCACATGCGTAGACGTTCGCGATCAGCCAGCTGTGCAGGTACGAGCTGCCCATGCTGAAGTGGTCGCCGAGATTGCCGCAGCCGTTCTGGGCCCAGAACCAGGCCCGGCGCTCGAAGCTGATCGCATCGGCGCCACCCTGAGGCAGGGGAAACAGGAAGCGCTGTACCAGCGCCGCCCCGATGCGGGCCAGCAGGGCCGCCAGCAGGGGCCACAGATAGCCCTCGCGTCTGGCCCCGGTCCACAGCACGGCGACCAGCACCACCATCAGGAAGCTGGCCGACAGCAGCAGCTCCATCGTCGTAAACGGGATCGATGTATAGCTCATGGCGAGACGGGCGCGGTATCGGCCATCGCATCCCGGAACACGGTCTGGTAGCGCGCGGCCACGGCCTCGAGGGCGTAATGCGATTCCATGCGTGCACGGGCCTCGCCACCCAGCGCGTGCAGGCGCTCACGGCCCTGGCCGATGGCCCGGGCAATGGCGTCCGCCAGATCCTGCGGCTCGGGGCTGGCGGCGACAAAGCCGGTGGACCCGACCACGCGGGCGGCATCGCCGATATCCGTGACCACGGCCGGTCTGCCGCAGGCCATGGCCTCGCCCACGACATTGGGGAAGCCCTCGCCCCAGCGCGAGGGCAGCACCAGCAGGTCCAGGCCCGGGTAGAGGGCCTCGGGTTCGGGGGTGGGCGGCAGCAGCGTGACATGCCGGTCCATCCCGTGTTCGCGGATGGCCTGGGCCAGCGGGTTGTCATCTGCGGACACCCCGGTGCCCACCATTACACAGTGCACGTCGGCTCCACCCCGGACCAGGTGCGCCAGGGCGGCCACCAGTCCGGCATGGTTCTTCATTGCGTGGGCGCGCCCGACCATGCCCAGCAGCCAGGTATCCGCCCCGATACCCAGTTGGGTGCGCAGCCCGGGGGCGGCGTCCGGCGCCGGATGGAAACGCGCCAGGTCAAAGCCGTTGGGCAGGACCACGCGACGATCCGCGGAGAATCCCAGCGCCTCGTGCTGCGCGGCGGCGGTGGCGCTGTTGTAGACGATGCGGGCCGGATACCGCGACAGCCAGGCGCCGGTGCGGATCACCCAGCGGGTCCCGCGTTTCTCGTGCGCCAGGTCATGCAACGAGTGGCGCACGTTCCAGAACACCGGGCCCTGATGCCCGAGGCGTTGGGTCAGCGAGGCCGCCAGGTTGCCGTGGTACATCCAGCCCATCACGCCATCGGGTTGATAGGCGGCCAGCGCGCGGCGCAGGGCGGCGATCCATCCCGTGGAGAGCGGGTTGCGCAGTCGCCCGGTATAGACCGGGATACCCTGCGCCCGGATGTCGCCGGCCATCACCCCGGGTTCCTTGAGCGCGAACACGGCACCGGCGTCCGGTGCCGCGCGCAGCAGGTTGCCCAGCTGGCGCTCCGCGCCGCCCTGGCCGAGCCCGTTGATCACGTGCAGGATCTTCACCGTCGGTTCTCCTGCAACTCGCTGATCACATGCAGGTGCTTGCCGCTGGGCGACGGCGGGATCGCGTCCACGCGATCGATATCCAGGCGTGTGCCCGCGCCGAGTTGTTCGCGGATCTCGGGCTCCAGGCGCGCCTGCAGACGCTGTTCTCGCTCGCCCTGCGGGGCACGATCGATGGGGATCAGGCGCAGGCGGATATGATCTTCCGCGTGCTGGACCCACTGGTACTGTCCGATCCAGTCTTCCGGGTACAGCAACTGGCGCAGCCACCCGCCGAATACCACGGCACCGCTGGTGCCGCGGATATGGTCGGTCACGCGTCCCCATACCCCCTCCAGCAGCGGCCATTCCCGCCCGCAGTCGCAGGCCTCGCCGGACCAGCTGGCCAGGTCGCCGATCGCATAGCGCAGCAGGGGCATGCTGTAGTTCGTCAGCGAGGTGACCACGACCCGTCCGGGGATGCCGGGTGGCGTCGGACGGCCGTCGTCGTCGAGGATCTCCAGGTACTGGGTCAGCGGGTTGACGTGCAGCCCGCGGTGGCGCTCGCATTCGCAGGCGATGTCACCCACCTCGCGCGAGCCGTAGCGGTTGAACACGGGGGCATCGAAGGCCTTCTCGATGGTCTCGCGCATGTCGGGAAAGAGGGTGCCGGCCGAACTCAGCACACTGCCGATACCCGGCACACGGACTCCCCGGCGCAGGGCATGCCGGGCGAGTTCGTGGCCACTCTCCGCGTAGATCTGCAACTGGCTGGGCGGCGCGGCGCGCAACTGCTCGAGGTGCGCATCCATCGTCTCCGGGTCCATGCGGTAGGCGTTCAGCAGGGTGCGATTCTTCAGGCGTTCGGCGAGGCGGCGGGTGCCCCGGGGTGCCGTCAGGTCGCGTGAAGCCGCCCACAGCACGGCCTTGGGCTGCCCCGGGCGGTAGCCGGTCCAGCCGTCGAACAGGGCCTTGGTGGCGCGGCCCCAGCGGCGATAGGCGGTGTCCTGGTAGAACGTGGCCGGCTCGCCGGTGGATCCCCCCGAGGTGTTGCGCCGCAGCCCGGGTCGGGGCCGCTGTGCGCACAGGCGCTCGCCCTCGCGACGGATGGTGTCCTTGTCGAGGATGGGCAGCGACAGCAGGGTGGCCAGCGGATCGGCGGCGATGGTGTCCGCATCTGGCAGGATTTCCCGGTAGTACGGCACGTCGTCGCGTGCCTGTACCAGTAGGCGCGCGAGCCGCTCGGCCTGCAGGCGCTGCAGGGCGGGCAGGGGCAGCCGCTCCGCCCGGCGCAGCGCGGCATATTCGCGTGGGCCGGAGAGCCAGGGGAGGAGGGCACCAAAGGCCAGGGACATGACGGTTGTGCCTCAGGCGCTGGCGGTGCGCGTCGAGCGCAGGCTGGACCGCGCCCGGCGGGCCAGCTCCAGGAACGGACCCAGACGCGAATACTGGATCGTGCGCCGCGACTCGCGCGAGAAGCGGCAGGGCTGACAGTGACCGCAGGGCTGGCCGAGGATCGGCGAGTGGCAGAACCACGACTGCTCCAGCAGCGGCAGGAAGCCCTTGGCCTCGGCGTCGTACTTCATCGCCTCCTTCGTCACCGACAGCAACGGGAAGCGGTAGTACTGGAACAGCTCCCAGGCGAAGTCGTCCTCGCGGAAGCGAAAATCGCCGTACTGCGGGTTGCGGAACAGACGTTCCTGCAACTCGGTGCCGGCCTCGTGGCCGGTGAGCGACAGTTCCAGGTCGCGCAGGCCTTCCTGTTCGCACAGGCGGGCGAGCCAGTCGTACTGGGTACCCACATGCACCTCGCTCGCCAGGCGCTGGTAGAGCTCGGTGATGTTCGGGTCCTCGAGGATGTCGCTGCGCAGATAGACACGAACCGGCGCCACGCGCCCGCGGGCCTCCGCCCGCGCCTCGATGCCCGCACGGATGTTGGCCATGGCCCGCAACTCGTACACATAGGATTTCCGGCGCGGGTCCAGCACGTAGATCGGCTGTACCTTGCGGTTGCGATAAAGCGCCAAGTCCAGCAGGCGGTAGCTGGAGTCCCAGCCACCGGTCCACAGCAGTTTGATCGTGTTCATGTCGTTCTCCTGATGGCAGTGGCGGATCAGCGCGGATAGCCGCGCGGGACCGAGGGCAGCAAGGGTCCGAAGCAGGACTCGTTGCGCGACCAGGCCACCTGCTCCGCATTCCACTCGAGGATTACGGGCTCGCCGCTGGCCTGAATGCAGACGTCCCAGCCAATGAAGCGCAGATAGGGGATGCGGCGATGGGCATTCAGGCACAGCTCGCGTACCGCGCCGAAGTTGGGGATCCGGCAGTCCTTTACGTCCACGCCGCTGTCGGGGTGGACCGAGCCGATGCTGACGCAGACCGGGTCGCGCAGGTGGCCGTCCAGCCAGCCCTCACCATCGACACCGACGAAGTAGCCACCGGTGGAGACGTTGTCGGTGCGCTGCCCCTCGCGGCCCAGGCGGAGGAAATGGTTCAGGATGCGCAGTTCCCCGGATTCCGGATCGAGGAAGGTCAGAACCCGCAGCGTATTGACCGAGCTGGCGTTGATCCGCGCGATATCGGGATGCTGCTCGATCAGGGGCTGCACGATACAGTTTCCGGGGACCTTGCCGAGTTCTTCGGCCACCTGCTCGGTAGTCGTGAAGGTCACGCCGAGGCCCTGGCGTCCCTCGTCGGGCTTGATCACATAGGTCTTGCCGGCCTCGAGCCGGGAGAGGGCGGTTTCCAGCGGCTCTGGCGTCCCCTGGGCATCCAGGTACTGGCCACCCACGCGCACGAAGACCGGGGGCACGACGCTGTCCGGGAACAGGCGCGAATCCATGGTCTTGAGTCCGCTCAGGCGGCGGATGTCCTGCCGGTTCCAGAGCGGGTTCAGGTGTTCGGTGTAGTAATCGTCGCCGATCCACCCCTCGACGAACTCGCGCCGCACCTCGGTGTAGGCGGCCAGCCATGGCCACCAGGACTCGCTCCCGTAGGTGTCGGTCGCATAGCGCTTGATCCGCTGCAGGACCGGGCGCGTGACCGCAGACTCGCCGTGGGCGCGGATCAGCTTCTCGCGCCACTGGATGGCGATCTTGCGCGACTTTTGCAGGTGGCGCAGATGGACCGCGCGCGCAATGGTGCGGGCGATGCGGCCGCTGTTCTTGATCTGCAGCGGCTGGGATTGAACGTGCGTCACGGGCAACTCCTCGTGTGGTGTCGACACGGCGGGTTCAGCCATGGGTGCCGGAGGCCGCAGGGCCGGGGACGGACTGGACCTGGGGGTTATCTGCCTCGGTGTGAGTGACCAGCTCGTCGAAGCGGCCAACGGAGGCGAACGATCCCCGTTCCAGGTGGGCGACCTGATCGCAGGCGCGCACGGTACTCAGGCGGTGCGCGATCAGGATGATGGTCTTGCTGCGTGACAGGGACTCGATCGCCTCCATCACGGCGCGTTCGGTTGCGGTGTCCAGGGCACTGGTGGCCTCGTCGAACACCAGGACGTCGGGGTCGTGGTAGAGGGCGCGGGCGATCCCGATGCGCTGGCGCTGGCCCCCGGACAGGCGCACGCCACGCTCGCCTACCATCGTGGCGTACTGCTCCGGCATGTCCTGAACGATGAAGTCATGCACCTGTGCCATGCGCGCGCAGCGCTCGACGCGATCGTGGTCGATCTGCGCGGCGGGAATCCCCAGCGCGATGTTTTCGGCCACGGTCGAGTCGGTCAGGAAGATGTCCTGGGGGACGTAGCCCAGGGACTGCTGCCAGGCGCGCAGGTTGGCATCCGTGACCGGCTGGCCATCCACCAGGATGGCGCCCTCGGTCGGGCGCAACAGGCCCAGCAGGACGTCGACCAGCGTGGTCTTGCCGGAGCCGGTGGTGCCGATGATCCCGACCGATGTGCCGACCGGGATCTCCAGGTTGATGGACTGCAGCGCGGGGCGGTGGCTGCCTGGATAGGTGAACTCGATGCCCTCGAGAGCGATGGTCTTCTGCGGGACCAGCGGCTGGGGGGCCTGGCGATGCAGCTCCGCCAGGGCCTCGCGTTCGCGCAGGTCCTCGGTCACGCTCTCCACGGCGGCGGCGCCGAAGCGAAGCTTCGCAAGGCCCGCGTAGATGTGCTGCGCGGCGGGCAGCAGGCGGTAGCCGGCAAAGGCGTACAGCCCGAGGATCGGCAGGATCTCGCCCAGCGCATCCGTACCGGTGCCGCCCTGGGTATGCAGCAGGATCAGGGTGAGCCCGATGATGCCGCCGAAGCCGATCGCCTCGATCAGGAATTTGGGTACCTGAGAGATGGTCTGGTTGGTCGCCTGGTGCCGGGCCTGGCGCTTGGAGGGGGCATCGAAGCGCGACAGGTACGCATGCTCGCGACCCAGCAGCTTGATGTCCTTGATGCCGCCGAGGGCCTCGCCGGCGGCCGTGAAGCGTTCCTTGTTGGCGAGCGAGCGATCACGGCCGATGCGCCCGAGCAGGCCGCGCACGAACAAGAAGATCGTGCCATATACCCCGCCAATTACGACCGCGACCCCCAGCGCGAGCCACGGATCGACAAAGATCAGCAGTGCCACGATGGCGATGGTTACGACCAGGTAGGCGATCATCGTGATCCCGGGACGGAAGACATTCAGCACCAACTGGTCGACCTCGGACAGGATGCTCTTCGCCATGTCGCCGCTATGACGGTTCAGGAAGAACGCATACGGCTGGCGCAGGTAGGTCTCCAGCAGGCGCTTGCCGAGGCTGTGACGGCGCATCTCGATGAAGCGGTTCATCGCGTAGTGCGTGAGTGTGCGAAATACCGCCGAGAACAGGATCAGCGCGAAGGCCGCCGCACCCAGGGCAAAGATGAACTGATCCACCGAGTTGAAGCCGAGCCCCGTGTAGAGCTGGTTCAGTACCGGGTTGGTGTTGACCAGTTCCGGGTTACCCAGCACGGACAGGAACGGCATGATCGATGCGACCCCGGCGGTCTCCAGTACCGCCATGATCATCATCAGCCCCAGCACGAGCGCACCCCGGCGCTTCTCCGCCGGGGTGAGCAACTGCAGCGTTTTGCGGTAGACCCCCATCAGGCGGCTGCCCGGTAATACCCCAGATACCACTCGACGAAGCGGGCGACGCCCTCCTCGACCGATGTGGTCGGTTCGTAGCCGGTGTCTGCGCGCAGCGCCTCGACGTCGGCGTAGGTGTCCGGCACATCGCCCGGCTGTAGCGGCAGGAGATTCTTCTCCGCCTTGCAGCCCAGGCAGTCTTCCAGCACCTCGATGTAGTGCATCAACTCCACCGGACGATGGGCCCCGATGTTGTACAGCCGATAGGGGGCTGCACTGGTCGCCGAGTCGGGCTCGGCGCCGGTCCAGTCGAGGTTGGGCTGAGCCGGACGATCCAGCGTACGGATCACGCCCTCGACGATGTCGTCGATGTAGGTGAAGTCGCGGCGGTGGTGGCCGTAGTTGAAGACGTCGATCGGCTCGCCCGCCAGGATCTTCCGGGTGAACAGGAACAGCGCCATGTCCGGCCGGCCCCAGGGGCCGTAGACGGTAAAGAAGCGCAGGCCCGTCACCGGGAGCTGGTACAGATGCGCATAGGTATGCGCCATCAGCTCGTTGGCCTTCTTGCTCGCGGCGTAGAGGCTCAGCGGGTGGTCGACGTTATCGTGCACCGAGAACGGCATCGTGGTGTTGGCGCCGTAGACGGAGCTGGAACTGGCGTAGACCAGGTGCTCCACGCCGTTGTGCCGGCAGCCCTCCAGGATGTTGCCGAAACCGACCAGGTTGGTGTCGACATAGGCCGCCGGGTTCTCCAGCGAGTAGCGCACCCCGGCCTGAGCCGCCAGGTTGACCACCCGCTCCGGGCGATGCTCGCGGAACACCCGCTCCATCGCCTCGCGGTCGGCGATGTCTTCGTGTTCAAACACGAAGCGCTGGCGGGACGCCGGCAAGGCGCGGATGCGGTCCAGTCGGGCCCGCTTCAGGCTCGGGTCGTAGTAGTCGTTCATGTCGTCGACACCGATCACGGTGTCGCCACGCTCCAGCAGGCGCAGGGCCAGATGGGAGCCGATAAATCCTGCCGCACCGGTGATCAAGACTTTCATGTCGCCTCTTCCTTGTCAGATGGATGGGACTGACGTGTCCGGACGTTTCGCTTGCCCAGGGGCGTTGTGACGAGGGTCCGGGTCACTCGTTCATGGGGTGAACGCGATGGATTCAAGCATCGGCCGGAATGGCCCCGCAACGCCGGTTCCGGGAAACGTGAGGTCGATCCGTCGAAGCTGTGACTCGCCCCGTAAGTTTCGGATCGCGGCATTGCCTGCAAGGGGTTGGCTGCCGATATTTTGCGCCAGTTCGACGACGATCCGACCTATTCGTGACATGGTCGGCCCGCTTGAGGCGGACCCGGTGGGGCTCGCCAGGATGAATCGCAAGGTGACGACGCAGCCGTGGGCGCCAGGGCGCTGCGGCCATGCGCAAAAGAGGAAGATCCATGAACGTGATCCCCCCCGTACGCTGGGTCCTGTTGCTGAGCCTGCTGGTGATATTGGGTGGGTGTGCCTGGGCCCCTGGCGGGCACATTGCCGAACGCACCTCCAGTGCCCCGGTCGAGGACCTGGTCGATATCGAGCCCATAACCTTTGGTCTGATCCGGGCCCAGGAGACGCGCTCGGTCCCGCCGGACCTTCGCCGTGTAAGCGACGAGATGGCGCAGGACGTCGCTGAATACGATTACCGCATCGGTCGCGGCGACGTGCTGGCTGTCATCGTGTACGAACACCCCGAGTTGACCATCCCCGCCGGGAGCGAGCGATCGGCCGTGGAGTCGGGGAATACCGTGCACCCGGACGGCACGATCTTTTACCCCTATATCGGGCGCGTGGAAGTCGAGGGGTACACGGTGTCGCAGGTGCGCGACCGGATTGCGCGCGATCTCGCGACCTTCGTGAACGAGCCCCAGGTCGAGGTACGCGTGGCGGCCTTCAATTCGCAGAAGGTCCAGGTGACGGGCTCTGTACGCGAGCCCGGCGTGCAGCCGGTGACCAATGTCCCGCTGACCGTGCTGGATGCGATCCATCACTCGGGTGGGCTTTCCGACGATGCCAACTGGCACGAGGTGATCCTGACGCGGGAAGGCGAAGAGATCGTGATCTCGCTCTACGACATGCTGCGCTATGGCGACATGTCGCAGAACCGGCTCCTGCGCGATGGCGATGTGCTGCACGTCCCGGATACCGCTGGCCAGCAGGTCTACGTGATGGGCGAGGTCGGGGAGCCGCAGCGGCTGCCCCTGGGCCGCGGTCAGCTCACGCTGATGGATGCGCTCAGCCAGGCCAGAGGGTTTAACGAGAACCGGGCGGACGCCAGCGGCATCTTCGTGATCCGCCGTGCACCACCGGAGAGCGACAAGCTCGCGACCGTGTATCAACTGGATGCGCGCAATTCCGCAGCGCTGATGCTGGGGGCCGAGTTCGAGCTGGAGCCGTTGGACATCGTGTATGTGACGACAACGTCGCTGGGCCGCTGGAATCGCGTGATCAGCCAGCTGCTGCCCACGGTAAGCGCTGTCTACCAATCCTCCCGTACCACGCGCGACGTGCGCCGCCTGTCGGATGACTTCTAGCCATGTTTAACCGGATTCTGGTGGTTTGTACCGGCAATATCTGCCGCAGTCCCGTGGGCGAGGCACTGCTGCGCGAGCGTCTGCCCGATCGCTCGGTGGAATCCGCCGGCCTCGGGGCCGTGGTCGGGGAGGGCGTCCACCCCGAGGCGCGGCGCCTGGCAGAGGCCGCGGGTCTGGACGTCACGGCGCACAAGGCGCGTCAGATCGAGCCCGATCTGCTGCATCACGCCGATCTGGTGCTGGTCATGAGCGAGGGCCAGCGCCAGGCCGTCGGCGGGCGCCACCCCGAGGTGCTCGGCAAGACGATGCGATTTGGCCACTGGCTGGAAGGCGGCCGTGGCCGAGACATTCCCGATCCCTATGGCAAGAGCCCCGAAGTCTTTGCGCAGGCTCATGCCCTACTCGTGGAGGCTGCCGATGCCTGGGCGCGGCGGCTGAACCGATGATCTCCGACACAGGTAAATCCCGATGACAAAGAACCATTCCCCCGGGGTGCCGGAAGGCGAACTGGATATTGGCCGACTGCTTGGCCAGTTGCTGGACCACAAGTGGCTGATCATTTTCATTACGGCGCTGTTTGCCATTGCGGGCGCGGTATACGCGACGCTGTCTACCCCGATCTACCGGGCGGATGCGCTGGTACAGGTGGAGGATATGGGACGCTTCAGCAGCCCGTTGTCCAGTGTGCGCGAGATGCTGGGGCAGGAGCCGCGCGTCGAGGCCGAGCTGCAGATCCTGCGTTCACGCATGGTCCTCGGGCGCACGGTCGATCAGGAGGCGCTGGATCTGGTGGTACGCCCGCACCGTATGCCGGTGGTGGGCGATTACCTCGTTCGCCGGGGCATGGAGCGCCCCGCCTTTGCTCAGTCCAGTGTCTGGGCGGGCGAGTCGATCAACGTGGGCGAGTTCCAGGTGGCCCGAGCCTACGAGGGGCGCACCTTTACGCTGGAGGTTCTGGATGACGATCGTTATCGCCTGATCAACGGGGATCACGAACTGGGCGAGGGGCGTATTGGCGAGGACGTGGAGTTCTTCGAGGGTGATGTGCGCCTGCGTGTGGCCGAAATGGATGCGGGGCCGGGGGCGCGTTTTGATATCCAGCGGCGCTCGCGCCTGGCGGCGATCAACAGCTTGCGTGGCCAGTTCGAAGCGGGGCAGCAGGGCCGCGAGAGTGGCGTGTTCAGCCTGACCCTGACCGATCCGGACCCGCAGCAGGCCCAGCGCATCCTGAACACCATCAGCCAGATCTATCTGACGCAGAATGTTCAGCGCAAGGCCGCCGAGGCCGAGAAGAGCCTCGAATTCCTGGAGGAGAAGGTGCCGGATGTGCGCGATCAGCTGCAAACGGCCGAGGATGCGCTGAACGAGTACCGCACAGAGCGCGACAGCGTGGACCTCTCGCAGGAGACCCGTGCCGTGCTGGACCGCCTGGTCAACCTGGAACGTCAGCTCAACGAGCTGGAGTTCGAGGAGGCCGAGATCTCCCGGCGGTACACGGCCAGCCATCCGACCTATGCGGCCCTGATCGACAAACGCCAGAAGCTGCAGGAGGAGCGCAACCGGCTGAACCAGGAGGTCAGCGCGCTTCCGGAGACCCAGCAGCAGATCCTGCGTCTCAACCGGGATGTGGAGGTCAACCAGGACATCTATGTCCAGCTGCTCAATCGCATGCAGGAGATGGATATTGCCCGCGCCAGCACGGTGGGGAACGTCCGTATCCTGGACGATGCCCAGGCAGGGCTGTCCCCGGTCGAACCACAGCGCAACATGATCGTGATGCTGTCCACGGTATTTGGCGGTGGCCTGGCGATTGCGCTGGTGCTGGTGCGCGGGATGTTCAACCGCGGGGTGGAATCACAGGAGGAGATCGAGGGGATCGACCTGCCGGTGTATGCCAGCGTGCCGCGTTCCAGGGCGCAGGAGAATCTGCTGCGCCGGGTGAAACGGCGCCACCAGTCGCGGGGGCATGACGTTCCAGGGGATGTGCTGGCCTCGATCGACCCGGCCGATGACGCCATCGAGGCCCTGCGCGGCCTGCGCAGCAGCCTGCATTTCGCGATGCTGGAGGCCGAGGACAACCGGCTGGTGATTACCGGTCCGAGCCCGAATGTGGGCAAGAGTTTTGTCTCGGTTAACCTGGCGACCGTTTGTGCGCAGGCGGGACAGCGCGTGCTGATCATTGACGCCGACCTGCGCAAGGGGCATGTGCACCACGCCTTCGGTCAGCGCAGCGACGGGGGACTCTCGGAGTTTCTGGCGGGCCAGGAATCCCTGGAAGGGGTGCTGCGCCGCACGGATATCCAGGGGCTGGACTACATCGCCCGTGGCAGCGCGCCGCCGAACCCGTCGGAGTTGCTGATGAGCGACCGTTTCAGCCGCATGCTGGAACAGCTCAGCCGGGATTACGACCTGGTGCTGATCGACACGCCGCCGATCCTGGCGGTCACCGATGCGGCCGTGGTCGCACGCCAGTGCTCGACCACCTTGATGGTGGTGCGCTTCCAGTTGAACCCGCTGCGCGAGATCGAATCGGCACGGCGCCGTCTCGATGCGGCGGGGGTCGATGTGCGTGGCTGTATCCTGAACTCGATCGAGTACAAGGCCTCGACCAGCTACGGCTACGGCTACTACCACTACTCCTACAAGTAGCGGATCGCGGGGCCGCGAAGCGGCGGCCCCGATTGATTCCTTCGTGGCCCCGGCGATTGCCGGGGCTTTTTTTTGGTTTGTGGCACATCACCCATCGGGGAATGCGGCGTGGATCGCGAGCCATGAGTGTTCGTGGTCGCGATGGCCGCAGGCGCGGCGGGCTAGTGCAGCGAACGTGATGGTGCCGGTTGTCGGTCAGGTTTGGGCCAGGCAGGCGCGTACCCCCGGACATGGCGTTGCGGCTCCCTTGGGCAGAATGACGGTACGGCCGTCACCGTGGCTTGTTCGTACGCAAACGCGAGTAGAGCGCGGACGCGCGATTCAATCAGCGCCTCGCCTGGCAGGAGGCCGAACAGGCGGGTGTGACTGAGGGTCGTCGGACGATCAACACGCATGCGTCTGCCTGCGGAGCGTGGTGGAGCGCCGAGGCGAGAGGGCGTAACCAGTATGTCGCCATCGACATTCCCTGGGAGGTGCGGCTGGTGCCGGGCTGTCCTGTCATGGATTCGCGCCCGGCGCGAATGCGCAGGTGTGCCGGGATTGTCCCAACTGCGTCGGAGGTGGCAAGGGGGAGGGAAGCCGGGGGGCGCGAGTGCGAACGCACACGCGCCTGACTCGGCGTCTCGTCAATCGGAGGGAAGGGGTGTCCGGGGCGCGACGCCCCGGACACCGGGGGATTAACGCCAGGTGGCGTCGGGCTCGTCCCAGTAGCGGCCGACCTGACGTTCTTCGGTGATGTCGAACAGCTGATGACGCCGGTTCAGGCGCGCACCACCGTCGCGGGTCAGCGGCTGCCAGGCGATGTTGGCCCGGTTGCGGCTGGAGGTGGAGAAGAAGGAGTCGTAGGGGACCGACAGGTACAGGCCCTTGTCGAAGCTGCCTTCGCCGAAATCGTCACCAGCATCGGTGAAGGTCGACCAGGCGCCGACCCGCACGCCATTGGCGAATTCGCGCGAGAAGTCGAGGGTGGTCCCGAGGTCGCCCGCCAGATAGCGGCCTACGCTCACCCGTGCATGGATGTCCTGCACGCCGGTGTCGATGTAGGTGGTCACATGCCCAGTCACCTGCTCGTAGTCCCGCAGGCCGAACTGCTGGTTAAACTCGCGCTGGCGTACCCAGTTGGCATCGACGCCGATGGCCCAGCGGCTGTTGAACGGCCGGTACAAGACCTCGGCCCCGACACCCGCGTACATCATCTCCAGAAGGCCACCGTAGCCCATCGCGTACCAGTTCTTGCCCAGTCGCTTGGTGTGGGTGGCCTGCAGGTTGGAGATGCCTACGCTGGTCTCGGCGAGATAGTCGCCGATGTGGGTGCGCACGCGGGGCAACTCGGAATCGGCGATGTATTCGTAGTTCTCGAGGTTGTCGGCCAGGGTTGTCGTGAGCATGGACGAGATCCAGGTGCCCTGGGCGAGGTGATAGCTGGCATCGAGATAGGCGGACAGCCGGTACAGATAGCCGTCGGGGCCGCCAAAGTTCTGTTCCAGGGAGGGGCCTGCGCCCCATTCGAAGCGCCGGGGTTCGGCCTCGTAAAGGACCTCGCCGCGATCATTGTTCGTCGTAGGTTCGATATCGCGTACCCGCACGCTGTGCCGGTAGTCGGTCTCGTGATCCGCGGAGGCCAGGGCGCGGCCAAAGGCCTCCCGGTCGTGCAGGCTCTCGCGCAGGTCGAGCCCCAGTGTCTGCCAGCGGTACTGGAAGGTGTGGATGCCGGCATCGGCCTGCGCCTCAAGCAGACGGTTGGCCCGCCCTTCGGACTGCTTCAGGTTGCGGTAACGGGCGGGTTCGCCCGTGACCTCGATGGTGTCGCCGACCTGGCGGATCTCGGTCACGTAGATCCCGGCATTGGTATTGAGGTCCGTGGCCACCGCATCCCAGTCGCGGCGCTCCACATGGGCGGGGTCGACTGGGGCCGGGTCGTCGGCCTTGGGCTGCGAGAGCCGCGCCAGGTTGGTCGTGAAATGGAGGCCCACCATCGCGGTATTGCCGCGCTGCCAGCCGGTATGCAGCTCAATGCTGTTGGTCAGTTTCAGCCGCGCGCCGAAATTAAAGCGGGAATCCTGTTCCTGGGCGTTGTCCTGAGGTTCTTGCTGATAGGTGTTGCCCTCGTATTCGACTTGAAGCAGCAGGCGGTCCCAGGGCGTCTGGTACTCGACCCCCCCGAACAGGGCCGCCGGGCCACGGAACATCTGGTGCGTGGCGACCTCGCCGCCTTGACCACCCCCGGCGGACCGTGGGCGTTCGTCAAAGCTGTCGTCAATCCAGCCAAGCGGTGATTCGATATCGCCGTGATTGCCCAGGTAACCCCAGCCAATCCCCAGGGAGAAGTCGAAGTTGTTCCAGCGCTTGTTGGCAACCAGGTACTCGCCACCGAACAGGGTCGTGCCGCCCAGGTCCTGAAAACCGACGGCCACTTCCGGGATATAGCGGCTCTCCTCGACCAGGCGGAGTTTGATGTCCGCGCCTTTGTCGATGTTGTAACGGTCGTCATCGCCGGCGGCCAGATATGGTCGGTTCTCGACCTGTATATAGCGAAAGCCGAGTTCCATCCAGTCGAGCGGCTGTACGAACACGCTCCAGCGACGGTAGGGGTAGGTGCGGTTCCAGCCGGCGGCGAAGTGACCGGCATCACCGGTGCGGGCCGTGGGGGTCTGCATCAGACCGATCCCGCCGGTATCCCGCTGGCCCTGGCCGAGTCCGAATTCCTCGGCCTGTGCCGTGGGCAGGCCCAGGCCGAGGAGCACGGCGACCACCAGGCTGCGGCGGCGCATGCGCAAAGGTGTAGCGTTCATGGCAGTTTCCGAAGTGTGC
Source organism: Thioalkalivibrio sp. ALJ15 (assembly GCF_000383695.1). Taxonomy (NCBI): domain Bacteria; kingdom Pseudomonadati; phylum Pseudomonadota; class Gammaproteobacteria; order Chromatiales; family Ectothiorhodospiraceae; genus Thioalkalivibrio; species Thioalkalivibrio sp. ALJ15. Next base: position 435,260 of record NZ_KB912057.1, on the reverse strand, counting down.
AGTTGTCGCCCGGCAAACGGGTCGCAAGAAAGCGGGGTAGGCGCTGGTTGAGCAGGTCACCCTCTACCGACCCCCCCAGGTCACGGACATGGAGGTGCGTCATCACCCGGGTCCCGGGGGCGATCGCGGTGTCCTCACGGTTCCAGGGCGCGGCGCCGAATACGTGGACCTCGCCGACCGGCGAAACCACGGCGGCCGTGTCCGTGCCGCGCAGCGCCGTGCGCGAGGGCTTGGCGAGCAGGTCCTGCAGGGTCATCCCCGGGGTCCATTCATGGCGGTCCACACCATCCAGGGACCACAGCTCCACCCAGTCGGGCGGGGTGCAGTAGCCAATGTGCTCCATGCCGGACGGGTCGGGCGCGTGGCGCAGATTGGCCAGGAGCCAGGGCAGGTCGAGGCGCTCGGCACTGCGTACATTGGGAGCCGCCTCCATCGCCTCGACGGTTTCGCTCCAGGAATCGAGTGCCCGGGCCACCTCGGGGCGTCCGCCGATGTCCATCGTCTGTCCGATCAGTTCGATTTCGGCCAGGAGCCGTCGGCGTTCGTGGTCGATGGGGCGTACATCGCGGCTACGCAGGGCGAAACCGTAGGCCCAGTCGATGGGTTCGGACAGTTCTTCCTGCCAGGTCACCCAGGTTTCGGCGAGCGAGGGCGGGACCGGCGTGTCGTCGGTCGAGCCCACCGTTGGGGCCAGGGCCAGCAAGCCCACGGCCAGCCACATGGGATGAAAATGGCGTTGCATCATGCCTCCTGCGAGGGCTACCACCAGGGGCGAGCCACCTGCCAGGCGATCGAGGGACCATCCGGCCAGGCCTGGCCGTCGTATGCCCATAGATCGCGGGTTTCGGGGTCACGCCAGAAATCGGCGCGAGTCGTTCCGGCACCTTCCCAGTCGATACGCTCGCGGCAGCGCTCGAGTTCCAGAGTCACGAGGGGGAGGTCCCGCGATGTGCGAGTCCCGCAGTCCAGGGTGCCCTCGCCGACATGGCGGACAATGGCGCCGGAGGGTGCGCGGACATGCCGTTCGACCTGGTAGGTGGCGGGGCTTGCCTGGCGCCAGGGGGGGGCATCGGCATCGGGGTGGTGGGTTCCCAGAAGGTCCTGTTCGAGACCGGACGTGGCAAACAGCCCCCCGTCGCGCAGCTGCAGCGAAAGGCCCTCGGCACTCGGCCAGAAGGTGTGTTCGTCGGAGAGGGCCCCAAGGATCAGCAACCCCTGATGGTGTTCGGTGCGAACCGCGAGCGACGCATAGGGAATCTCCTCTGCCCGGGAGCTCACATCCGGCCCGCCCGTGACCATGCCTTGCAGGGATGCCCCCAGCGGCGTGGGCCCCCCGCTACCGCAGCCCGTGACCAGGCTCACGAAAACTCCAAGGCCCAGACATGCGAAAGCCGCCCGGAGGCGGCCTTCGCGAAGGAAGTGCGAATTGGTTCGCATGGGTGTTCGTTACCGAGTGCCGGTAGCGGGGGTGGTACCCGTGCCCGGGGTGGTACCGGTACCCGGAGTCGTACCGGTGGAGGCAATCAGGCCCACCAGGCGACCGGAGCGGGTCGCAATACGCGACACCGCGCCCGGTTCCGAACGCGCGGCTGCGGAGATGCCACCCGAGGGGGTGCCACCGGCGACCGGCGAGCTGGGGTTCCCCTGCGGGGCACTGGCGCTGGCGCCCGCGCCGGCGGACTGCGCCATCACCGGGCCGGCTACGAACACACTGGCAACAATGGCTGTGGCGAATATCTTCTTGATCATGGTCACGTTCCTCACTTCACCGGGGGGTGTCTTTTACCGGAGGACAGTCTAGGAAGGGATGCCTGAAAGCGACAGCGGAGGGGGGCGATTCTGAGACATGAATACGAGGTTTCTCATACGTGTTTTGAACGGCTTGGAAGTTTTGCGGCCTGGAGGTCACATTCAGCCGCCGGCTTTGCGTGCCCGGATTTTCACGCAGCGTTCAGGTCTTCGCCGCTAACTTGAATGATGCAGTTGTGCAGTGCGGTCCGGTGGCCGCGCAACGGAGGCAGAGATGAAGAAGACAGTGTTGTTAGCGGCGGTGGCGAGCGTGACCTTTCTGCTCGCCGGTTGCCAGACGCCGCCCACCAAACAGCAGACCGGTGCAGTGATCGGTGGTGCGGCCGGCGGCGTCATTGGTTCCCAGATCGGCGGTGGTCGGGGGCGGACCGCGGCGATCATCGCGGGTACGCTGGCCGGCGCAGCGATCGGCGGCTCCGTTGGACGCACCATGGACCAGGTCGATCGCCAGCAGGTCTCGCATGCCCTGGAACACAATCCGGATCATCGGGCATCCACCTGGCAGAACCCCAATACCGGGTACCAGTATCAGGCCACCCCCACGCGCACCTATCAGGCGTCCGGGCAGGACTGCCGCGAGTACCAGGTGCAGACGACGATGAACGGACAGCCGGAAACGGTGAACGGTACGGCGTGCAGGGATGCGCAGGGACGCTGGGTCAATCAGTAAGACCGGCAATCTCCCACAAAAAAGCCCCGCGATCGCGGGGCTTTCTCGTTCCTGGACCTGCGGCAGGATCAGGAGGGACGGTACATGTCCTCGGTCGTCGGGACATAGCCGAGGTTGTCCTCGCCGATGCCCTTGACCTTCGGCTCGTTGAGTTTGCTGATGCGAACACCGTCGGACTGGTTGCGCAGGTACTCGGCGACGTTGTCCCAGATCATCGTGCCGGTACCGCCCGCCGGCTCCTGCTGGACGCTGGCCCAGCCGGCGACGACGTATTCCTTGTCCGGATCGATCTTCTCGCCGCCCAGCTCCATCTCGGAGATGCGGCTACCGATCTCGGCTTCCGGATCGATCGCATAGCGCAGGCCGCCCACGCGGACCATGTCGCCACCCTGCTGGTAGAACGGGTCGGCGTTGAACAGGTTGTCGGCGACGTCTTCCAGGATGTCCTTGATCTGCGCGCCGGTCATGGCGTTGCGGGTCGTCTCCGGATAGGTCAGGCCGGTCTGGTCCATGATGTGCTCGAAGGTGATCGGCATGCCCGGGAGTACGGTGGTGCCCCAGCGGAAGCCCGGAGAGAACGCGATCTGGGCATCGTGGACCTCCATCAGCGCATCACAGATCAGCTGGTCGAAGGTGCCGTTGAAGTTGCCGCGGCGGAACAGCAGGTCCTCGGCCACGGCCAGCTCTTCGGAGAGCTTCTCTTCCATGTTGAAGGTGTCGCCGTCGTAGGTGACTTCCTGGCTGCGCATGCTGTCGACGAACTCGGCCATCTCCGGATCTTCGTCCAGGAGGTTGGCGAACACCGGGACCAGGCGGTATTCCCAGTCCTTGATCTCGCCGTCGCGGAAATCGAAGTCCAGCACGCCAACGAACTTGGCATTGGAGCCGGCGTTGGTCACCAGGCAGGTGCCACCGTCGGGGCGTTCCACCGGCAGCGGCTGGGGGACGGCATCGTGCGTGTGACCGCCCATGATCGCGTCGAGACCCTCGACCATGCCGGCCATCTTGATGTCCACGTCCATGCCGTTGTGCGACAGCGCGACCACGATCTCGGCGCCTTCTTCGCGCGCGGCGTTGACCTGGCGCTGCATATCGTCCGGACGAATGCCGAACGACCACTGCTCGACCATCCAGCGCGGGTTGGCGATCGGGGTGTAGGGGAACGCCTGGCCGATCACGGCGACGTTCACACCGTTCAACTCGCGGATCACGTACGGCTTGAAGATCAGGTCGCCCCAGTCCACGTCGCGCACGTTCTGGGCGACGAAGTCGATCCCGGCATCGGCGAAATCGCCGTTGACGACCTCTTCCACACGGTCGGCTCCGTAGGTGAATTCCCAGTGGCCGGTCATGATGTCGATACCCAGCAGCTTCTGTGCATCGACCATGTCCTGGGCATTGGTCCACAGCGCGGTGCCCGAACCGCCACCCCAGGTGTCGCCACCGTCCAGCAACAGCGAGTTCGGGCGCGAGTCGCGCAGCTTCTTGACCAGTGTCTTCAGCTGCGGGAAGCCGCCGACACGACCGTACTGTTCGGCCGCCTCCATGAAGTTCAGGTTGGTGTAGGCGTGGGCAAAGATGCTGTCGCGTTCGACGTCATAGTGCTTGAGGAAGTGCTCGCCGACGATGTGCGGCGGGCGGTTGCGCATATCGGCTACGCCCAGGTTCACGTTGGGCTCGCGGAAATAGATCGGCTTGAGCTGCGCATGGCAGTCGGTGTAGTGCAGCAGATGCACATTGCCGAAGCGATCCAGCATGTCGTACGGGTCTCCCGAGGTGCCGTACTTGCCATTGGTGGCCTTGGCGCAGCCCGCCAGGGGGAAGCCGGCCACGCTGGCGGCGGCCAGCAGCTGCATGAATTCGCGGCGTGAGATATGCATGAGGGTCCTACCTCTCTCTACAGTAGTTTATTGTGATTTTTGGGTTTCTCGAAGCAGCAATCTAGACGCTATTTCTTTGTGGAACATTCCCTGGGTATGGAGCTTCCTTGCCGACCGGCGCGACGCCCGGCTGGTATGAAGCCGTAGTCAGCCCGCAGCGCCTCAAGAACCGGATTCCCCGGTTTCTGGCCGTGACGGATGCTGATGTCTGCCCTTGACCGAGCCCCGAATCTTCGTGGGGGGCGGCGTCACCCTAGCGGCGCTGTTCGCGCGCCTGCCGCGCGGTTTCCTTGGCCGTGTCGCGCTTGTCCTCGATCCGCTGGATATCGCGCTCGCTGGCATCGCGTGCGTCGATGGCGGCCTCGAACTGGCGTACTGACTCTTCGTATTGCGCGCGGTGGAAGAAATATTCCGCCATGGCCTCGCGGCTGACCGCAATATAGCCGGCCCCATCCGCGATGTCTGCCTTCAGTCGCAGCAACTCGGGGTTGGGCGCGCGTTCATTGCGGATCATCTCGTTGACGATGCGGATGGCGCGGTCGGGGTTGTCGAGATCTCGGTGCACGCGGGCCAGCACTTCGCGGATGACCGGGTGCCCGGGGTAGACCGCGTCCAGGTCATTCAGGATCTCGAGCGCCGCTTCGTGGTTGCCGCGTTCGCGCTCCAGTGCGACGCGCGCCAGCTCCAGCGTCATCCCGGGGGCCTCCTCGACCGGGATTTCCTCCAGCCGTTCGGCGGCGCGGTCCAGTTCGCCGCGCTCCAGGTGAGCCACCATTGCGCCGTAGATCTGGTGCGGGGCCGGGTCCGAGGCCCCGCGATGGATCTCGATCGCACGGCGCGGGTCCTTCAGGGCCCGGGTGCGGGCCTGCATCCACTGGAACTCGGGGCCGCGGTTGCGCGTATCGACCGCCGGCAGGCCGGCCGCGCGATTGCGGGCGTCGGTGATGCGGTCGAGCGTGACCGGGTGGGTGCGCAGGTACTCGGGCACCGCGTCGCCAACGCCGCGCGAGAGTTCCTGTAGACGCTCGAAGAAATCCGCCATCGCGTTCGGGTCGAAGTCGGCGCTGGCCAGTATGCGCATGCCGGCGCGGTCGGCCTCGGCCTCGTTGGCGCGGGTGAAGTTGATCTGTTGCTGGATACCGCCCGCGACACCGCCGGTGATGATGGCCGAGCCCAAGGTGGGATCCGCCATCGATGCCAGGACCCCGGCGAGGATGGCCAGGCCGGTGGTGAAGTTGACCTCGCGCCCGCGCGCGAACATTCGGGCCAGGTGGCGTTGGGTGACGTGTGCAATTTCGTGGGCCATGACGGCGGCCAGTTCGGCCTCGTCGCGCACCTCGAGCATCAGTCCGGAGTGCACCCCGATGATTCCGCCGGGCATCGCAAAGGCGTTGACCTGACCGTTGTCGATCGTCAGGAAGTAGAACGGGCCATCTGCGTCAGGGGCATTGGCGAGCAGCTGCCGGCCAAGGGAGTCGACGTAGAAGGAAACTTCCGGATCGGTCACCAGTGGCAGGGACCGTCGGATCTCTCGAAGCAGTGAGCGGCCGAGCTCGCGCTCTTCCGCGGGGGTCAGTACGCCACCGGAGGCCTCGCCCAGATCGGGCAGGGCGGTCCCGGAGGCCGAAACCGTTGGAGCCCCCAGCGTGAGTACCAGGAGCAGGGTCGAAAGTAGCGTGAGAAGCCGTGTCTTCATACGACGGAGGCCGGCCGTTGGGGCCGGCCTCCGAAGGGTCTTGGCATCGCGGGGTCGGTTACTTGCCGAGGCCCGGAGCCGAAGAGTAGGTGCGCATGCTGTCACGGGTTTCCCAGAGCTTCGGCTTGAGCATCGCTTCCGGAATCATGAACTTCTTGCGGTCCAGCACCTTGTGGGTGCGCACGATCTTGACCACGTCGTCGTACTTCAGCTTGAACAGGAGACCCACGTCACCGCCGGAGGTGCGGCGCACGATCATGTATTCGTCTTCCATGCTGTGCACGTAGATGTTGGCCGGGCGCAGCTTGCCGTTTTCGTCCTTCATGGTCACGGCGTAGTGGCCGTTGACCTGGAATTCGCTCTTGTCCACCGCAAAGTCCTCCGCGAATGAATCAGGGGGTTGATCGTCTGGACGAGCCCGCCCGAGAGTCGGGTGCGTCCATCAGTCTTTCCTTCAACTCGGAACGATAGCACGACTTCTGTGCGCGAGAGAACAAACCACCTGCCGACCGTCGGACAAGTTTGCATTTGTGGTCCGTTTCGCTATTCTCCGCGCCCATCCTTCGTGACCGGTGCCATCTGTCGAGGCCCGCGAGCGAGGCAGGCAGATGCGGTTCAGCACACTTGGAGTGGGACGCATGTACGGATTCTCGGAGATTACGGCCGACGAACTCGAGCAGTGGCGAACGGAAGGCAAGTCCTTTCGGCTCGTCGATGTACGCTCCCCTGGCGAGACGTCCCGCGGCGTGATTCCTGGCGCCGAGCTGGTGCCGCTGACGGTTCTGCCATTGCGCAAGGACGAGTTTCTGGGAGGCGACACGCCGCTGGTCCTGTACTGCCAGAGTGGCGCTCGTTCCGCCCAGGCTTGCGCGTTTCTTGCGCAGCAAGGGCTGGAGACCGCAAACAGCCTGCGTGGCGGTATCGTGGCGTGGGCTCAGGCCGGCAAGTCGGTCGTCACCCCGGATTAGAATTCGGTTGTATTCCGATCCCGTTTCCCCTATAAGGGTGAATTCGGCTGGCAAGGGTTCGATCGTCGTGGTCCCCGAACCGCCACGATTGGTACCTCAGCACCCAACTGATTTTGGTAACGCACTAAAGGAGACACACCATGGCCAACTTTGACCAAGAACTCGACGCTTCCGGCCTGAACTGCCCGCTGCCCATCCTGCGCGCCAAGAAGGCCCTGGCGGCCATGGAATCCGGTCAGGTTCTGCACATCATCGCCACCGATCCGGGTGCCGTGAAGGACTTCCAGGCCTTCGCCAAGCAGACCGGCAACGAGCTGATGGAACACAAGGAAGAAGGTGGCAAGTTCTACTTCCTCGTGAAGAAGTCCTAAGGCGTCTCTAAGTGCCTGAAACGGGGCGGCGATCCGCAAGGATCGACCGCCCCGATTCCTGAAAAACGACGGTTGCCATGCGGTAACTGGATAGGTGCCTGGACGAGGTCTAGGCTGGCTGAGCAAGGTTCTCAAAGAAACCTGCCTCGCCAACAGCGAAGAGGTGACATATGGCGACATACGCTGAGATGCAGCAAATCTTCGACGACATCCGCGGAGATTTTCGCTACGACCACGAACTCAACGGCTGTCTGAACTGCGGCATCTGCACGGCGACGTGCCCCTCTGCTCAGTTCTATGACTACTCCCCGCGCGAGATCGTCCAGCTGCTGTGGACCGAAAACGTCGAGCAGATCTACGACGCGATGCAGGAAAAGATCTGGGCCTGCGCTCAGTGCATGACCTGCGCCGCTCGCTGTCCGTTCAAGAATTCCCCTGGTGGCCTGGTCGCGATCATGCGCGAAGTGGCCATCAAGCACGAAATGCAATCCGCGAAGGACGTGCTCCGCCCGTTCGGTCGCGTGATGCTGAAGCTGATCACCACGGGTAACCAGCTGTCGCCCGACATGATCCAGCCCGACCACTTCCCCGACTGGGGCCCCAATATCCAGAAGGTGGAAGGTGACCTGCGCATCCTGCGCAAGGCGATTCCGGTGAAGACGCTGCAGACGGTCGAGACCGCCTGGGAAGTGTCCCTGAAGACTTCGGTCGAGATGTACACCATCTGGGAAATGACCGGGGTGCTGAAGTCCCTCGAGCTGATGGACGAGAACCTCTTCGACGTGATCGAAGACTTCATCGACGAGAAGCGCGAGGACTACGAAGACTGGCTCGAGGAGCAGGAAGAGGAAGACGACGAATAAGTCGTCCCGTTTCCGACTCCACTCCAGGACATCAGGAGAAGCGTTATGAGTGAACAGACCCCAGGCAATCACAACCAGAACGGCGAAGGTGCCGGTGCTGGCACCATGAAGCCCGGCTTCCACAATACCGACGGTCAGGGTATCGCCGGTCACGGTTCCTTCTTCCAGGCGACCGACCTGTCCAAGGAAGACGCCATCAAGGCGACCGACTGGGTGCGCAAGCACGTTGACCGCCGTACGGTCGACCTCGGTGACCGCATGGATGACGTCCGCGAGCACATGTACGAGCTCGAAAAAGACGGCCAGATCATCATCCACCGCATCGAGGACCAACACGAGCCGATCTCGGTGAACACCCTGTTCGGCTGGGAGAAGAAGGTCCCGACCAAGCAGCTGTGGCACCACAAGTCCTGTGGCCAGTGCGGGAACATCCCGGGCTACCCGACCTCGCTGCTGTGGTTCATGAACAAGTTCGGCTTCGAGCCGGGCAAGGACTACCTCGACGAGACCGACCAGACCTCCTGCACCGCGTGGAACTACCACGGCTCCGGTATCGGGAACGTCGAATCGCTGGCCGCGGTGTTCCTGCGTAACTTCCACCAGTCTTATGTATCCGGCAAGCAGCACGGCCACGAGCTGGGCCACTTCTTCCCGCTCGTCCACTGTGGCACCTCCTTCGGTAACTACAAGGAGATCCGCAAGTATCTGGTCGAGTCTGCCGAGCTGCGCGAGAAGGTCACCAAGATCCTTGGGAAGCTGGGTCGCCTGGTCGACGGCAAGCTGGTCATCCCGGAAGAGATCATCCACTACTCCGAGTGGGTGCACGTGATGCGTAACCGTATCGCCTCCGAGCTCCAGACCATCGACGTCTCGAATATCCGCACCACGTCCCACGTGGCCTGCCATTACTACAAGATGGTCCACGAAGACGCGGTCTACGACCCGTCCGTGCTGGGGGGCAACCGTACCGCGATCATCACCTCCACGGCGCAGGCCCTGGGTGCGCAGGTGATCGACTACTCCACCTGGTACGACTGCTGCGGCTTCGGCTTCCGCCACATCATCTCCGAGCGCGAGTTCACCCGCTCGTTCACGATGGATCGCAAGATCCGCGTGGCCCGCGAGGAAGCCAATGCCGACGTGATGCTGGCCAACGACACCGGTTGCGTCACGACCATGGACAAGAACCAGTGGATCGGCAAGGCCCACAACCAGAACTTCCAGATTCCGATCATGGCGGAAGTCCAGTTCGCAGCCCTGGCCTGCGGCGCGGATCCGTTCAAGATCGTCCAGCTGCAGTGGCACGCATCGCCCTGCGAAGACCTGGTCGAGAAGATGGGAATCTCCTGGGACGAGGCCAAGAAGACCTTCCAGGAATACCTGAAGGAAGTCGAGGCCGGCAATATCGAATACCTCTACAATCCTGAGCTCGCTTACGGGGGCAAAGTCTGATGCAGCAAGATACTGTTCTAGTAGTGGGTGGTGGCCCGGCTGGGCTGGCCGCCGCCGCCAATGTCACCTCGGCCGGCTTCAAGGCCGTGATGGTCGAGAAGGAAGACGTCCTGGGCGGTGCCCCGATCCTGTCGGGTTACGCCAAGCTGGTCCCCTCTGGCGAGTGGGCCAAGGACGCCATTGGCCGCATGGTCAAGCGCGTGGAAGACGATTCCAACTCGACCGTGCACAAGGGTGCCAAGGTCGAGAAGCTGGAAGGCGAGGCCGGTAACTTCACCGCCACGCTGACCAACGGCGAATCGGTCCAGGCCGGTGCCGTCGTGCTGGCCACGGGCTTTACCCATTTCGATTCCATCAACAAGCCGGAGTGGGGCTTTGGCACGTACGAAGACGTGCTGACCACCACCCAGATGGAACAGATGGTCGCCTCCGGCAAGATCGCCTGCCCGTCCGACGGCCGTGTGCCGGAGCGGGTCTGCATCCTGCTCTGCGTGGGCTCGCGTGATCGCCAGATCGGTCGTGAGTGGTGCTCCAAGATCTGCTGTACCGTCTCCGCCAACCTGGCCATGGAGATCAAGGAACTGTCGCCGGAAACGGACGTGTTCATCTACTACATGGACATCCGCACCTTCGGCCTGTACGAAGACAAGTTTTACTGGAAGTCCCAGGAAGAGTTTAAAACCAAGTTCGTCAAGGCCCGTATCGCGGAAGTGACGGCCTCTGGCGACGGCCGGCTGCTGGTCAAGGGCGAGGACACCCTGGTCAAGCGTCCGATCGTGATCCCGTTCGACATCGTCGTGCACGCCATTGGCATGGATCCGAACGCCGACAACCCGGAAATCTCCCAGGTCTTCGGTGTCGGTCTCGAGAAGCACGGCTTTATCGAGAAGGCCGAGCAGTACACCAACACCTGTGGCACCACCCGCAAGGGCGTTTACTCCTGCGGTGCGGCCTATGGCCCCGAGACGATCGATGATTCGATCGCGCAGGGTGCTGCTGCTGGTGGCCGCGCGGTTGCGGACCTGCATGCGCTGGTTTCGAAAGCCGGCTGAGGTCGTCAGCGACGCAGCGGCTTCGGGGCTGGCCCCGGAGCCGCTGGAGGTCAGCTTCGACAAGGATATCCTTGCGACGAAGCTGAACAGTCTGAACGAGGCCATCGCCGAGGCGGGTGGTGTCGACGGGCTGGGGACTTTCATCGAGGCCCTGCGGTCGAAACACGAAGTGTTTGCCGCGATTGTCGCGAAAGGGGACGAGATCGATGCCGAGGATGTTCGCACCCTCGGCGGTCTGGTTTTCTCGGTTCGGCGCAAGCTTGGCTCGTTGATGGCCGAGCGTCAGGGCGCCCTGGTGGACGGTGTGCGCACTCTGGTTCGCCCGGATGTTGGGGTGAACGAGCGGCTCGCGAACTTTGCGGATCTTGCGGCTGACGACAAGAAGCTTCGGCGGGCGATCTGGGATTTTGGCGCCGAGATCCTGCACTTCGCGGATCCGGACGCGGTGCCTCTGGCCTGCCGTTGGGTGTGGGATACGTCGACCACGACGGGCGCGTTGCGCGAGTTCATCCGCGGCAATGACACGCTCCGGTCGATCCCTATTGGGGATACGGTCGGCTCGATCGAGGGGGCGCGGCGCTGGTTTTTCGATGCGCTGGCCGAGGAAGGCTTTTATCGAGACCTGCCGTTTGTGACGGACCTGGTCTGGGTGCAAGCCTATTCCGACTATGCCCGAGCGCTTTCGATGAGTCTGGGGATGATCGACAACCAGTTCGGCGCCAAGCAGGATCCGCTGGAACTGGCGGTGAAGATGCTGGGGATCGACTCCCCGGAAGGTCGCCTGAAAGGAACCGATGCGTCGCTGCATTAAATAACGGAACGAACTTGAGCCTGGCTACACAGGTTTTCGGAGAGACGTCATGGCAATACATGAAAAGGCACTAATCGAGGACGAGCGCCTCCAGCAACACGACGAGCTGGTGGTCGACGGCGTGGACGTGTCCGGACACTGGAACACGATGATCGCCCCGCGCACTGTTCGCGATTACGACGACGATTTCGAGACGAAGATCCAGAGCTTTGCGGGTGGCGAGAACGTCCATCGTTGCTGGCAGTGCGGGTCCTGCACCAACTCGTGCACCATGTATGCGCAGAACGTGCAGTTCAATCCGCGTTATTGGATCTACCTCACCCGCCTGGGCATGAAGGAAGAGCTGGTCAAGGACAAGGACATCATCTGGCAGTGCGTCTCGTGCAACAAGTGCACGAACATCTGCCCGAAGGACGTGAAGCCGGAAGGCGTGATGAAGGCTCTGGCGCACTGGATGGAAGAGGAAGGGATCACCGAAAAGGCTCCGTCCACGATCTTCGACGAAGAGTTTGCCGATCAGATCTACAAGACTGGCCGCATCGAAGACTCCAAGGTGATGCAGAACTTCTTCAAGAAGACCGGCCAGCCTCTGGTGCAGGAATGGATGAAGATCTTCATCTTCCGGATGATGAAGCACCTGCCGGTGAAGCATCTGATGGCGATGGGCATCAACACCGTACATACGCCGCGCACCAAGTCCTGGGGCAAGACCGGGGACGTGCTGAAGAATTACGTGCGCGAACAGAAGGAGGCCGCTCATGGCTAAGGTTGCTTACTATCCGGGTTGCGCGCTCGAGGGCTCTGGTGGTCCGTACGACCGCTCCACCCGCGTGCTGGTCAAGGCGCTGGGACTCGAGATGGAAAACCTGCGCGACTACAACTGCTGCGGCGCGATGGAGGTGAAGAACATTCACCCGATGCTGCAGACCTATCTGTCCGCGCGGAACATGGCGATTGCCTCCGAACAGATGGGCATGGACACCGTGATGGCGCCGTGCAACGGCTGCTACCACAACCTGAAGAAGGCCGAGTACGAGACCGCGACCTCCCAGGATGCGATGGACACCGTCCAGGATCTGGCGCGCAAGTCCGACGACCCGGTCTACACCGGGGACGTCCGCACCCTGCATCTGCTCGAGTGGCTGATGGAAGAGCTGGGGCCCGAGGGCATCAAGCAGAAGATGACCAAGAGCCTGAATGGCATCAAGATCGCCAACTACTACGGCTGCATGTACACCCGTCCGCGCCAGATTTTCCCCGAGAAGGACAATGGCCCGGGTTCGGATTCCAGTTACCAGCCGCATTTCATGGATGACCTGCTGGGTGCCGCCGGCGCCGTGAACGTGGACTTTCCGCTTAAGACCTCCTGCTGCGGCGGTGCGCATACGCTGTCGGATTCTGACACCTCGACCCAGCTGGTGCTGAACCTGCTGCAGTCGGCGGAGGATTCCGGTGCCGAGGTGATCGCTACCGAATGCCCGACCTGCCACTCCGGTCTGGAGATGCACCAGGTGCGGGCCGAGACCGAGTTCGGCATCAAGACCGACGTGAAGGTGGTGTACTTCACGCAGCTGCTGGGCCTGGCGATGGGGCTGTCCCCGCGCAAGCTGGGTATCCACGAGAACGTGAGTGACTCCATCGGGCTGCTGAAGGAGAAGGGGGTCATCTGATCCCCTGATTCGAGGCCCGAATGGCCCAGTAGTACTTTCAGAAGACGGGCGCCTGGCGCCCGTTTTTTGTGTCGATGCCAGGAACGAGGCGAAACATGGACTGCAACGGTTGCGAGTTTCATCCCGAACTGTTCTACGACGACGAATTTCAGATCTGGCTGCGCCGCGAGGATGACGACACCCTGACCGTGGGGATGACCGACCTTTCGCAGACCATCGCGGGAAAGATCATTCACGTACGAGTGCGTCGCCCCGGTACCCGGCGTCCGCCTGGGAAGCCGGTCGCCACGATCGAAAGCGGGAAATGGGCCGGTCCGATCCCGAACTTCATCGACTGCAAGATCGTCGAGGGCAACGAGGAGGTGCTGGAAAACCCAGTGCTGCTGAACTCGGATCCCTACAATGCGTGGATCGCGCGTGTCGAAGCCACCGACGGTGTGGATGTTGCGCTGGAGCAGTTTCTGACCGGCGACAAGGCCGAGGAGGGCTACTGCAAGCGCGCCAAAGATGAAGACATCGAGTGTCAGCGGAAACTGCGATAGAGAGAACGATGGCGGAACTGGGCAACGATTACTATCTGGACAACGACGAGCAGACGGTCGTGTTCATCATGACCTCGGGGCCGTCGACGCCGCATCGTTGTGCGACGCCGTTCTACCTTGGGGCGGTGATGGCCTCGATGGATGTGGACGTCTATATCTTCTTCACCATGGAGGGCGTTCGCCTGATGGAGAAGGGGGTCGCCGACGACCTGCGGGCCATGGAAGATGGCAAGTTGATCAAGGATTTTATCCAGGACGCAAAACGCGCAGGTGTGCGCCTGCACGTTTGCCAGCCCGCTTTACCGGGGTATAGAATCGACGCGTCTTCGGATCTCATCGACGAGGTCGATGAAGTGAATCGGGCGAGCGAACTGGCGGACCTGATTCTGCGTAGCGATAAAACGATAACGTTTTAATTTTCCCGCATTATTACTTTCACGCTTGGAGGAAAACATGGGCGCAGTACGGGGTTGTGATATTCCGGAAGATCTGATGTACAACGTTGAAAACAACGTGTGGGTGCGCAAGGAAAGCGACGGTACCGCGACCGTGGGCCTGACCTCCTACGCGTGCTCGCTGGCCGGCACCATCGTGTCCTTCACTCCCAAGAAGGTCGGCAAGACCGTGAAGAAGGACAAGTCCTGCACCACCGTTGAATCTGGCAAGTGGGTGGGTCCGGCGAAGACCCCGGTGACCGGTGAAGTGACCGAAACCAACGACAAGGTTGCGGCCAACCCGGGTCTGATCAACGAAGACCCGTACGGCGAAGGCTGGCTGATCAAGCTGAAGCCTGAAGACTGGGACGGCGAAGTCGGCGACCTGAAGACCGGTTCCGACGCCCTGGCGGCGTTCGAAGCCAAGATGGAAGCAGACGGTTTCGGCGGCTGCTAAGCCCCTACCGAGCCTCGGGCCGCCGTTCCCCAGTGTTCGGCGGCCTTTTTTGATTCTGTGGTATCCGGAGCAAGCTGATGACGACCTGGAACGAGGTGATCCAGCGGGTCGAACCCCTGGAAGACATCCCTGTCGATGCGGCGTTGGTGAATGACCTTCAGCACAGCGTTCAGCGGGGCTCCGATCCCGGATCGGTGCATTTCTATACCCCGACGTTCAAGTCGTACCAGTCCAGTGAACTGGCGGACTGCGGCAAGAGCGCCTGGCCGGCGATGTCGATCACCGGTGGCGACTGCAAGCTCGCCTGTGACCATTGCAAGGCCAAGATCCTGGACCCGATGATCCCGGTGCGCACGCCGGAGGACCTATGGGCTCAGGTGAACAACGTGATCGAGTCCGGTGCCCAGGGCATGCTCCTGACCGGTGGCTCGAACCACCGTAACGAGGTCGAGTACGACCCGTACTATTCCACGATTCGTCGCATCAAGGACGAATTTCCCGAATTCCGCATCGCGCTGCATACGGCGCTGGTCGACGACGACATCGCAACGTCGATGGAGCAGGCCGGTATCGACGCGGCGATGATGGACGTGATCGGCGCGCAGGACACGATCACGCAGGTCTACCATCTGCGCCGCAGCGTGGATGACTTCGAGCAGACACTCGAGAGCCTGGTGAACACCAACATGAAGGTGGTCCCGCACATCGTGATCGGTCTGCACTACGGCAAGCTGCTGGGTGAGTGGAACGCGCTGGAGATGCTCGCGCGCCACCTGCCCGATGCCGTGGTGCTGGTGGTCGTGATGCCGTTTTACGCCCCGGCGAGCCGCCCATTCGAGACGCCGGATGTGCATGCGGTCGGGCGCTTCTTCCACGACGCCCGCGAGCGCCTGGGTGACACGCCGCTGCTGCTCGGCTGCGCGCGCCCACCAGGCGAGGCCAAGAGCCAGATCGATAGTTATGCGGTGATGGCCGGCCTGTCCGGTATTGCGCACCCGGCCGAGGGTGTGGTCGAACTGGCCGCGCGTCTGGGCAAGAAGGTCCGCGTGACTCCGGCCTGCTGCTCGATCGCCGTGGGCGACGAGGTGATGGCGGACGGGACCACGGTCGAGAGCGGTGTCGAGATCGACCTGGACACGATCGTCGCCGAAGAGGCGCGGCGTCGCGAGCAGGAACGCAAGGCGCGCCAGGGCCTCGGCGGGATCCGCATCGTGACCGAGGGCAATGTCGCGGCCGGAGGCGGTTGCCATGTCTGAGCGCGATCAGAAGACCCTGCGCGTCCTGGACACTGGCCTGCGCCCGGCGGCGGAGAACATGGCCTTCAACCGGGCCCTGCTCGAGTGCCACCAGGAGGGCGTGTCGCCGCACACCCTGCGTTTCCTGCAGTTCGAACCCTGCGCGCTGGTGGGTTTCCACCAAAATGTGGACCAGGAGATCAGCACTGAGTACTGCAAGGAAAACGGTATTGCGATCCAGCGCCGGATTACCGGTGGCGGCGCGATCTATTTTGATTCCACCCAGCTGGGCTGGGAGCTGTACCTCGACAAGCGCTTTCTCGGGACGGCCGACATGGGGCAGATCGCCGCGCGCATCTGCAATGCCGCGGCCGCCGGGATCCGCACGCTGGGGGTCGACGCGCAGTTCCGCCCGCGCAACGACATCGAGGTCGAAGGCCGCAAGATCTCCGGCACGGGTGGCGCATTCGATGGCGACTCGATCATGTATCAGGGCACGCTGCTGATCGAGTTCGATGTCGAGGACATGTTGCGCATTCTGCGGATTCCGGCCGAGAAGCTCTCCAACAAGGCGATCGAGTCGGCGCGCGATCGTGTGGTCAATCTGGCGACCCTGCTGGGCGAACGCCCGAATCTGGACCATGTGAAGGACGCGATTGCCAAGGCCTTTGCGGAAGAGTTCGCGGTTGAGCTGGCCCCCTTGGATCTGCTGCCCGAGGAGCAGAAGTCCTTCGAAGAGGCCCTGGCCGAGATCGACACCGAAGAATGGGTCTACCAGCGCAACCGTCCGGCCACCGATGCCCCGCTGTTCGAGAGCATCTTCAAGTGTGACGGCGGGCTAATGCGCGTCGGTGTGGCCCTGGACCCGGAGCGCAAGCGCCTGAAGCAGCTCTGGCTGACGGGCGACATCTTCGTGAAGCCCGCGCGTACCATCGCCGATCTGGAAGCGGCCCTGCGGGACACGCCGCAGGCCGAGATGGAAGAGCGTGTGCGCGCATTCTTTGCCGAGCGCGACGTCGAGATGCTGCAGTTGACGGTCGATGACGTAATCGCGGCGATTCAGTCGGCTCTGGCCATGGCCGAGACCGAGGAATCGGCGGGATGAAGGTCCTTTGCGCGGTACTTGCCGGGAGGCAGCAGTAATGCTCCCCGAAAAGGTCGATGTCCTGGTGGTCGGGCTGGGGCCGGGTGGCGCCTCGGCGGCGCGCGTGTGCGCGGCGGCCGGGCTGTCCGTGCTGGCGGTCGAGCGCAACAAAGCCTTCGGCGAGCCGGTGCAGTGTGCCGAGTTCATCCCGAACCCGATGGGCGCCTATGCCAAGGCGGATGGAGTCCTGCTGCAGCGCATCGACTCGATGCAGAGCTTCCTGCCCTCCGGGGCCGTGGAGCACTCCGATTTCCCTGGCTTGATGGTGGACCGCGGCGAGTTCGACCGCGCGATCATCCAGGCGGCGAAGGCCAACGGCGCGCAGCTGGTGACTTCGACCCCGCTGCAGCGTGTGGATGCCGAGCGGCATGTGGCGACCGTCAAGCACCAGGGGCAGGAACACGCGGTCGAGTACCGTGTTCTGATCGCCGCCGATGGCCCGCATTCCCCGGTGGCCGAGTCCCTGGGTCTGTCCGCGCTGCCGGTCGTGCAGACCCGGCAGTACACGGTGCCGCTCAAAAAGCCGTATACCGCGACCGATGTCTGGCTGTCGGACGACTACCCGGGTGGATACGCCTGGCTGTTCCCCAAGGGCGAATGGGCGAACCTGGGGCTGGGTGCGGACAAGCGCATCGACAACGACATGAAGACGCCGCTGGAATCCCTGCATGCCCAGCTCGTCGAGCAGGGGCTGCTGGGCGAGGATATCCGTCACCGTACGGGTGGCGCGATCCCGGTCGGCGGCCTGCGTGATTCGCTGTACGACGGCGATGTCCTGTTCGTGGGCGATGCCGGTGGATTTACCCATCCGATTACCGGGGCCGGGATTGCCGCGGCGGTGGTGTCGGGCGAGGCGGCGGGCGAGGCCGCGATTGCGCATCTCGAGGGTGACGCCGAGGCTTTCGACGATTACGATGAAGAGATGCGCGATCAGTACGGTCCGGCCCTGGAGCGCGCCTGCAAGCGCCGCGCGTTCCTGAATGAACACTGGCGTACGCCGCGGGCGCAGGAAGACGCCACGCAGCGCCGCGGATGGATTGCTTTTTCCGAGTATTTCAACGATGGTGACCAGGCCGCGTAGGCCCGGTTGGCGGGTGCCCCGCACCCGGTGAACAACGCTGGAGGAATTCCATGAGTGCAAGTGCAGAGGAGATGGTCGCGCCGATCAACTTTTACCGGCCCGATTATCACATCAAGACCCCGGACATGCGTTCGCCGGAGTACGTGCAGATGTCCACGGCGGCTGCGATCACGCTGGGCCTGGTGCCGGGCACCATGCACCGTACGTCCTGCACCCACTGCCTGAACCTGCTGGTCACCTACCCGGAAGGCTGCCGTGCGAACTGCTCCTACTGCGGTCTGGCGCGCCACCGCGAGGAATCGCGTGACTACGCCGATCGCAACTTCATCCGCGTCGACTGGCCGACCGCCAAGTACGACGAGGTGATCGAGCGCGTAAAGAATCACGCCGACGCCGGGCAGTTCGAGCGCATGTGCATCTCCATGATCACGCACCCGAACTCCGACGCCGACACCGTCGAGCTACTCGAACGCTGGGTCGCCGAGGTCAATCACATCCCGGTGTCGATCCTGTCCAACCCGACCACCATGAGCTACGAAGACCTCCAGCTCCTGCGGGACAAGGGCGCCGATATCTTCACTGTCGCGCTGGACGCGGTCACCCCCGAGATCTTCGAGCGCACCCGTGGCAAGGCGGTCGAGAGCCCTCACAGCTGGGACAAGTACTGGCAGTCCATCGAGTGGGCCGCCGAGATCTTCGGGCCGGAGAAGTTCGGCGCCCACCTGATCTGCGGCATGGGCGAGACCGAGGAAGAGATCTTGCAGGTCTGCCAGCGCATCCGCGACCTGGGCGGCCACAACCACATGTTCGCCTTCTTCCCGGAAGAGGGCTCGCTGATGGAAGACTGGAACCCGGTGCCGCGCGACCAGTGGCGGCGCGTGCAGCTGGGCCGCTTCGTGATCGACTACGCCGGTGGCCGCATCGACGACATGAAGTTCAACGCCGATGGTCAGGTGGTGGATTTCGGCCTGCCGCAGTCCGAGGTCGACGAACTGATCGCCTCCGGCAAGCCGTTCCAGACCTCCGGCTGCCCTGGCAAGTCGGATGAGGAAGTCTCGGCCTGCAACCGTCCCTACGGCGATTCCAGCCCGACGGACATCCTGTCCTTCCCGTTTGCCCTCAACTCGACGGACGTCGGGTTCGTCCAGCGGCAGATGGCCGGGGAGGATGTCGGCACCTTCGACTTCGACGCCGACGAGGCCGAGGACGAAAAGTCCGCATAAAACTCGATGCATGCTGAAAGCCCCGGTCTCCGGGGCTTTCGCACGTCAGGGGGGTTGATTAGACGTTTTGAATATTCAGGTTTCGAGCGGGGATATTTCAGGGGCCCCGTCGAAAGAACTCCCGGGGGGATGGGTCGTCCACCCGCGAGCGGTCACTGCACCACATAACTGGACCGGCGGCATACAAGGGGGCCGCAGGTAACCGGGGTGCCGGGCCATACAACAAGAAGACCACCAAAGGAGAACAACATGGAAGCACGCATCATTCGCCGCAGTCTGGTGACGGTCGCGGTCGGCCTTGCAATGGGCAGCGCCGGCGTCGCCAATGCCACCAACGGCTATTTCGCGCACGGCTATGGCACCAAGGCCAAGGGCATGGGCGGGGTCGGCATGGCCATCTCCCAGGACGCCTACGCACCCGGCATCAACCCGGCCGGCATCGCCGGTATGGAAACCCGTATTGACGGTTCGATTGCCTATTTCCGCCCGGAACGCTCCTTCGACGCTGGTATGCCGACCACCCCAGGGGCAGAAATGTTTGTAAATCCGGGTAGCGTCGACAGCGACAGTGAGAATTTCTTTATTCCATCATTGGCGTTTGTTCAGCAGATTGATGAAAACCGCTCCTGGGGTGTCGCGCTCCTTGGAAACGGGGGCATGAATACCGACTATCCTGCTTATGGTCAAAGCGAGGGGTGCCCGGCAGGTGGTCCGTTCTGCGCTGGCAGAACTGGAGTGGACCTGGAGCAGTTGGCCATTATCCCGACCTATGCGCAGAAATTTGCGGATGGCCGGGTCAGTATCGGTTTCAGCCCGATTATCAGCTACCAGCGGATTAGCGTCGAAGGGCTGGATGGATTCGATAACCCCCAGATGTCTGCAGACCCCGGTAACATGACAAGCGGGCGTACGGATTCGAGCTGGGGATATGGTGCGCAAATCGGCTTTCAGGCCGAACTGGCGGAAGGGGCTCGTGTAGGTGCGAGTTATCGTTCCAAGATCCGGGCTGGCGACTTCGACCGGTACTCCGGGTTGTTCGCTAATGGTGGCGAGTTCGATATTCCGTCGACCTATGGGCTGGGCTTTTCGGTGGATGTTACCCCGAACGTGACCCTGTCGGCCGACTACCAGAAGATCCGTTACTCGGAGATCGATTCGATCGCGAACTCAAGTATGCCGACCGCTCAGTTTGGCGCGGACGGAGGCCCAGGATTCGGTTGGGACGACGTGAATATCTTCAAGTTCGGTGCCCAGATCGATGGGGGCAACGGCTGGACCTGGCGCGTTGGCTACAACCGTGGCGAGAATCCGATCAGTTCGGAGGACGTGATGCTCAACATCCTGGCTCCGGCCGTGATGACGGATCACTTTACCGCCGGTTTTACTCGTGAATTTGGTCAGCACGAGATTAACTTCGCGGCGATGTATGCGCCCAGTCAGCGCGTACGTGGTCAGGATGTGTTCGGGGCCGGTCAGGACATCGAGATCGAGATGCGGCAGTACGAGCTCGAGATCGGGTACGCGTACCGCTTCTGATCGATGGCGCCCGGGCGGTCGTGAGCGGCCGCACCGGTGCCCGGCGCGGGCTTCGGGATGAGCTGCCGACCCTGGAGGAGGGGGCGGTACCGCCATGGAGTGCGGACGGTGCCGGACACCGGGACCCATCGGGGGGTGGGGCCCGGGCCCTTTCGTCGGAAGGCATCCTGATCGAGCCTGTGCTCGAACTAGCAAAATCAAAAGGAGAATCCCATGCGAGCAATCCACGCATTGCGCGGAGGCATTCGCGTGCCTGCCGTTCTCGCGTTCTTCGGCGCGTGTCTGCTGACCCTTGGCGCGGCCGCCACGGCGCTGGCGGACGATGTCTATCGGCCCCTGGTACTGGCCTACACCACGTCCGGCTCCGATGTCAGCGGTGAGGTGGAGACGGTCCGCGAGCGACTGGAAGAGGCCGATTTCCAGACCCTCGGCGAGTACCCGGTCAGTGACGACCGGCACGTGATCGTGGTGACCCACGACGACCTGCTGGCGGTGGCGGGCTCCCAGGATCGGGCGGCGTACATCGCACCTATACGCGTCGCCGTGACCGCGACCAACGGCGGGGTTCAGGTCAGCTACAACAACCTCGAGTACTTTCGACATGCCTATCGCATTGATGACTCGGTGAACGCCGTGAGTTCGCGGCTGGCGGAGGTGCTGGGCGACGAGCAGCACTTCGGGTCGGAGGACGGCATGACCCCGCGGGAGCTGCAGCGTTACCGCTATACGTTTGGTATGGAGCGCTTCAACGCCCCGTATGACCTGGGTAGCCACGGCTCGCGGAGCGCCGCCCTGGAAGAGCTGGATGCCGGTCTGGGCGATCGGCGTGGGGGCGTGTCGGAGATCTACCGGCTGGATATCCCGGGAACGGACGCTACGCTGATCGGCGTGGCGATTCGGGCCGATGATGGCGCCGATTCCGAGGCCACCGACCTCAACACCCTGGAGACGATCGACGTGCGCGAGCTTCGCCACACCGCCTACGTGCCGTACGAGATCCTGGTAGAAGGGGGCGATATCGAGGCGCTGCACATGCGTTTTCGTGCGGCGCTGCACTGGCCGGACCTGCGCATGCTCGGCGATCACAGCTTCATGCAGCTTCGCCGCGTCCCGGGCGCGCTGGAGGATGCCCTTCGCGAGGTGGCCGGCTTTGAGGAGCCCGCAGACGACGGTTTCGACTGGTAGAAGCATAACGCCAGGGATGGCGAACGAACCCAGCTAATAGCCCAGGGTTCCTCTCAAGAACCCCGGTCCGCCGGGGTTTTTTTACGGCCGGGGGCTGGACTTGTTTATGCTCCCGGTTCATTCGCGGCAGGACGCACGCCCCATGAAATCGATGAAGATCGCCAACATCGGCGAGATCCGTAACGAACTCAACAAGTACAAGAAGGGCAAGAAGCTCGATATTCACCAGTTCAACCAGGTCGCGCGCCTGGCCTGGCTGGGCAAGATCGTGATGCAGCCCCTGGATCTCGAGGACCCCGATTGCCAGTCGTTCCTGGTGTATATCCAGGAGCCGGAAGAGCTGGCCGCGCATTTCCTGAACACCGATCAGGAGCTGACCGGCGGGATCCACATCATCGACGGCGAGCAGGCCATGGCCATGGTCGAGATCATGCGCGGGGGTGTCGAGGAACGTGCCAAGCTGTACGAGGACCTCTCGCGCAGCGACTTCTACTTCCGCTACTTCTACAAGCCCGGCAAGGACGACGAGGCCCCGTCCGAGCAGGACAAACCCGAGGACTGATCCTTGGTCGCATCCACGGTCACCCCGGAATGGATTGATGCCGGGGCCCGCTCCGCGGAAGAACTCCACGCCCTCTATACCGGTCTGGCGAGCAGCACGCCGCCGGAATCGCCGTTGCGCGTGCTGTGGGTGCATTCGCGAGAGGCGCACATCTCCGTGGGCGCCAGCCAGGACCCGGCCATGGATCTGGACCTGGTCGCCTGCAAGGCCAATAGCGTGCCGGTCGTGCGCCGCCCGCTCGGGGGCGGCTCCGTCTGGGTGGATGCCGACCAGGCCTGTTTCTTCCTGATTCAGCCCCGCCAGGTCCTCGCCCGTGGCCATCGCCACCTGTTCGCGCTGGGGCTGGGCATCGCGATGGATGTGCTGCGCGAGCTGGGGCTGGAAGGCGTCGAGGCGCGCGGTCAGGACGTCTGGGTTCAGGGGCGCAAGATCATGGGTACTGGTGCGGCCACGCTGAACGAGGGTTGTGTGTTCGGCGCTAGCTTCCTGCGCCGCTTCCCGGTGGAACGCTTTCTATCGTGTGTAAATGCCCCAAGCGACGGCTACCGCGAATGGCTGCGCCCGGCACTGGAAGAGGGCATGACCGATTGTGCGGAGCAGTGCCCCGAGGCGGCGCCGACGCCGGAACGTCTGGAGGCGGCCCTGAGCGAGGTGCTGGAGCGCCGCTTCAGTACCCCCGCGCGGTGTTACCGTCCGAGTTCCGCAGAATGGGACGAGTGGCTGGCGGCCGGGCGCGAGGAACTCGCCGACCTGGCCGACAGCCAGGGCGGGCCGGCCGTGCGCGACGGTATCCGTGTGAATCGGGAGAACCATGTCTTCGAGACGCGCGGCCACTGTGGCCGCCTGCGCTTGCATATCGCCGGGACACACATTGCACGCATTTGGTGCGAGGACCCGAGCGTGGATCGCGTGCTGCGCGAGACCCTGGTGGGCGAGTCGCCGGAGCGCCTGCGTGTGCGCTCGCGCCTGAACGGCCAGCTCGACGCGGTGATCGTCGACGAGGTCAGCGCGCGCATCGACGGTCTCTACCGAGGGATCGCCGCCGCCTGATCCTGCTTTGCACGCCGCTGGATACTTCCCCAAAAAGCTTTACGAGGCGAACCGATGTCCGAACCGACCATTCAGCGCCGGCTGGAGAAACGCCTGATCCTGATGAGCCAGGATCAGGCGATGATCGAGCAGATTCGCACCGCATTGCCGGATGACTGGCATCTGCACCCGGTGACCGATCTGGAAGAATTGGGCGCCTGGAACGAGGTGCTGCTCTACCGCTTCCTGCTGCTGGATCTGGACGAGATCGAGGTGTTCGACCCGCTGGACGTAATCCGCATCCTGCGCATGGAGTATCAGATAAACCTGCCCGTGTTCTGTTTTGGCGGGGACCAGGACATCCGCGACGAGATGCGCCTGGCGCGGGCCGATCGCTTCTTCAATCGCGAGGAGATGGTCGAAAAGCTCCCCGAGTTCATCCGCATGTACGACTGGGGCTGAGCGCCCCATCAAAAAGGCCCCGGGCGTTAGCCACGGGGCCTTTTTGATTCGCGGATCCGCATGATGCGGATCGCGGGGCATCGCACGGCCTTAGCCGATCCAGGCGTGCTCCAGCACGTCGATGCGGATCTTCTCGTGGTAGGTCTCGCCGTTGGCCTCGATCACCAGGTCGCCCACGCGGGTGCCGGCGGTATCAAAGCTGAATTTGCAGTCGAAGGTGCCCGGCAGGGACACGCTGCTCTCGCACAGGGCCTCGCCTTCCACCGAGAACTTGCACTGGGCGGTGCCGGAGCCGTTCAGCAGGGCCTGCACCCGGAATTCCTCGTTGATCGGGCGCCGGTAGACTTCCGGATCGCGATTCGGGTTGTACTGCAGGTTGTTCAGCTTGACGAGTTTGACAAGTTTCATACCGGGTCCTCTATTGACGCGCTGAATCCGAGTTGCGGGCGCCTTCACCTGCCCGATCCCGTACCGGGAAGGGCGTTTGGTTCATGGAAGTGCGCAGGTTCGATAGAATATAAACAGCCAATGATACAACAAAGCCTGCGGGAACACGACGGGATGCCACGGGGCATGCCGCCAGCCCGGCGGAGGGTAACGCCGCTCCCGCGCATACACCAGTCCCGGCCCCCGCGGTCGGCATCGGAGACCCCATGAAGAACCTGATTAACCGTATCCGCGGCGTGGAACGCGACGTGATTGAGAAGCCCGGTGACGCGGGTGATGCCCCGTTCTACAAGGCCCAGGGCGACGAGATCGAGATCTTTCAGGCCGCGTACTCGAAGCGCCTGCCGGTGATGCTCAAGGGCCCGACCGGCTGCGGCAAGACCCGCTTCCTGGAACATGTCGCGCACACCCTCGGCCAGCCGCTGGTCACCGTATCCTGCCACGAGGACCTGACCAGCTCGGACCTGGTCGGCCGCTTCCTGCTGGAGGGCGAGGAAACCGTCTGGCAGGACGGCCCGCTGACCCGTTCGGTCAAGGAGGGCGCGATCTGCTACCTCGACGAGATCGTCGAGGCGCGTACCGACACCACCGTGGTCATTCACCCGCTGACCGACCACCGTCGCCAGCTGCCGCTGGACAAGAAGTCCCAGATCATCGATGCGCACGAGGACTTCATGCTGGTGATCTCCTACAACCCCGGCTACCAAACGGTGCTGAAGGACCTGAAGCCCTCGACCAAGCAGCGCTTTGTCGGTATCCACTTCGACTATCCGGCCGAGGATGTCGAGCGCGAGATCGTGGCCAAGGAATCCGGCGGCCTGGATGCCGATCGCGTCGAGAAGCTGGTGGCTGCCGGGCGCAAGGCGCGGGCCCTGAAGGACCACGGACTGGAAGAGGCGACCTCCACCCGGGCGCTCGCCTATGCCGGCGAGCTGATGCAGGCGGGTCTGAGCCCGCGCGTGGCCTGCCGCGCCGCGATGATCGCCCCGATCACCGATGACCCCGAGCTGATCCAGGCGCTGGAAGAGATCTTCGACGCCCACTTCCCCGAGTCCGAAGCCGCGTGAGCGACCAGGCCCGCAACAGCGGCGGGGCGAACACGGAAGCCGAAGATCTCGTCGAGATCGAGGAGGTCCTCCAGCATCTCGAGGACATCAGCTTCGTCGCCCACCGCGACACCAAGGAAGCCCTCCCGGCCATCCGCGCGTTCGGTGCCGCCACCGCGCGGCGCTGGATCGAGACCGTACGCGAGCTGTTCTTCCACGACCGCGAGGCCGGCAAGAGCTTCATGCGCAATTCCGCGCGGCTCGCGGAGCATATGCAGACGGTGGACCTGTGGCTGGAGCAGGCCGCGCAGTTCAAGCAGTGGGTCAACTCGGCCGATGCGCTGGAGGGCTTCATGGCCCAGGCTGATCGCGTGTATGACGCCTGGGGCGAGGCCGGCGAGCGCGATTGGGCCGAGATCGGCCTGCGCTGGTGCGAACGCAGCCTGCCCGATGCCCGCGCCTATTTCGAGACGCCGTTCGACAAGCTCTCCGCCGGCCGAGGTATCGAGGGCCTGCGCGCGCTGATCGAGCCGGCCGAGACGCTGTTCGACGAACGCGGCCTGACCCTGGATGCCTATCTTGAGGGTGCCCCGATCGCCCGCAACCTGGTCGGCGACCAGGGCCTGCTGTCCTGGGCCCGGCGCGGAGCGGACCTGCTGAAGGCCGGGCGCTCGCGCGGTGAGGCCTATTTTCGCCTGGAGAGCGACGAGAGCCTGAAGCTGCTCCTGGAGGCGCTGCCGGGCTTTCGCCCGCGCATGCACGGGCGCTTCCTGCGCCTGGTGCTGCTGGCCTGGCTGGATGCCGATATCCCGCTGGCCGATTCCAGCTGGAAGCCGGGCGAGGGCCGCCCGATGCTCGAGACCGACGGCCGGCGGCTGTTTATGCCGGCGGTGATGGACTCGCGCGAGGAGGCGATCGTCGCCACCCAGCACGCGGCCGCGCATCTGGCCTTCGATACGTATGCGCAGTCCGATGTCGAGCGGCTGTTCGAGCGTGCCGGGGTCGAGCACCCGCCGCTGGATGACCGCTCGCGCATCACCTGGCGCCCGCTGTTCGCGCCATTCGAGGCGCGCATGTTCCGCTTCCAGGTGCTGTTCGACCTGGCCGAGGACCTGCGCGTGAACGCGCGCCTGGCCCCGCGCATCCCGAACTTCCTGCCGCGCCTGGTGGCGCTGGCCGAGGACCATGAGCGCCCGGAGGGCGCGGCCGGCGTCTACTTCGATTTCGCGCTGAAGGCCCACCAGGCCCTGCTGCGCGACGAGGCGCAGGACCCGCGTCTGGCGCGCGTGCTGGAGCCGGACGCGGATGTGGTCACCGCCTGGGCCATCGGCGAGGAGCTGTTCGCCGACGAGGCCTTCCCCGAGATCACCATCGAGGAGCGCGCCGAGGCCTATCTGCCCGGGCTGTCGCTGAACCAGTCGCTGCCGGTGTATCCGCAGCGCAAACGCGACGGCAGCCTGGCCGACTTCCGCGACCACGAGGCGCACGACGAACACAAGTTCGAGCGCGAGAAGCAGGAAGAGCAGCCGCAGCAGGCCCCGGAGCAGGCGCAGAAAGACCCGGACGCCGACATCCAGACCCCGCAGCAGGAGACCTCTGGCACCGGCGGGCGCATCGGCACGGGTATCCCGCAGCCGGCCCAGGTGGCCAAGCGCGCCGCTCCCTACACCCCGAAGAAGGACGGCATCCCGTATCCCGAGTGGGACTACCGCGAGCAGCGCTATATCTCCGACTGGGTGAATCTCTACGAGCGCGTGCTGGACGACGAAAACCCGGAGCTGGCGGCCACGATCCTGTCGGAGAACGCCGACACCCTGAAGCGCCTGACCCGCGGCCTGGAGATGCAGCGCCCGATGCGCCTGGCGCCGCAGCGCAAGCAGATGGACGGCGACGAGCTCGACACCGAGGCGGTGATCGACTTCATCGCCGACAAGAAGGCGGGGCTGTCGCCGAAGGCCTTCATCTACCGCCGCCGTGCGGTGCAGCACCGCGATACCGGCGTCATGATGCTGGCGGACATGTCTACCTCGATCATGGCGCGTCACCCGGGCGGGCAGGGCAAGATCGTCGACCGCGTGCGCGAGGGGATGATGCTGTTCGCCGAGGCGATCGAGAAGGTCGGCGATCCCTACGCGATCTCCGGCTTCGCCTCCAAGCAGCGCGACCAGGTCAACTACTACTGGCTGAAGGATTTCAACGAGGACCTGAACGACACCGTCCGCGCCCGCATCGCCGGGGTCTCCGGGCGCCTGGCCTCGCGTATGGGCGCGGGCATCCGCCACTCGCTGGAGGCATTCAAGCGCTGTTCGGCCCAGCGCCGGCTGCTGCTGATCCTGTCCGACGGCCGCCCGGCCGACTACGACGACGGCGGTGACCAGCGCTACCTGCACGAGGACACGCGCATGGCGATGAAGGAGGCGGTGGACGCCGGCGTGCACCCGTTCTGCATCACCCTGGACCCGTCCGGTTCGGAATACCTGCCGGCGATCTTCGGTCCCGGTCACTACACCATCATCGACCACGTGGACGAGCTGCCGCGCCGTCTGCCCGAGATCTATCTGAGGCTGCGCCAGTGAGTGCCACCCCCGAAGCCATCGATGCCTCCACCGGGGCCGCGGACCGGCACCCGGAGCCGGCCCGCCGACATGCCACGCTGCTGCATGCCCCGCGCTATCGCGGGCACAGCTACGGCGACAACCACCCGCTCGGGATCCCGCGCGTCTCGCTGACCATCGACCTGATCGAGGCCTATGACGCGATCACGCCGCAGGAGATGGCCGTATCGCGCAAGGCACAGCCGGCCGAGCTCGAGTGGTTCCACACCCGCGAGTACGTGGCCGCGATGCAGCGCGCCGAGGCGCTGGGCAAGGTCTTCCAGCGCTACCGCGACCGCCACAACATCGGCAACTTCGAGAACCCGTTCTTCGCCGGGTTCTTCGCGACCCCGGCGACCGCCACCTGGGGCTCCATCCAGGGCGCCGAGGTGGTGCTGGACGGGCGCATGGCCTTCAACCCGGCCGGTGGCATGCACCACGCCGCCCCCGACCAGGCCCGTGGATTCTGCTACTTCAACGACCCGGCGCTGGCGATCCTGCGCCTGCGTCAGGCCGGGCAGCGCGTGCTCTATCTGGATATCGACGCCCACCATGGCGACGGGGTCGAGGCCGCGTTCAGCGACGACCCGGACGTGCTCACCGTCTCCCTGCACATGGACACCGAGTACGGCTACCCCTTCGAGGGCGGGCGCATCGAGGACACCGGACCGCTTGGCAACGCCGTGAACCTGCCGCTGCCCAAGGAGACCAACGACAGCGAGTTTCGCGCCGCCTTCGCGGCCGTCTGGGAGGCCGTGCGCACCCGCTGGCAGCCGGATGCGGTCGTCGTTCAGGCCGGTACCGATGCGCTGCTGCCGGACCCGCTCGGCAAGTTCGGCATCTCCACCCAGTGCTTCCTCGCCTGCGTCGACGACGTGATCGAGACCAGCCCGCGGCACGCCGACGGCACACCGAGGCTGCTGGTCCTGGGCGGTGGCGGCTATCACCCGCTGGCGCTGGCACGCTGCTGGACCGGGGTCTGGGCCCTGCTGACCGGTCGCGAGCTCCCCGCTGCGATCCCGGAGGCCGGCCAGGCCCTGCTGCGCGAGGTTGACTGGGACATGGACGAAGAAGAGGAATGGTACGAGTCCCTCTTTACCTCCCGTCTCGATGCGGATCGCGCCGGTCCGGTGCGCGACGAACTGCGCAATCGCCTTGAACGGCTGCTGGCAGGGCACCCGTTGTTCAGTTGCTCGTAGAGAGCCTGAGCGTCAGCGGCTGGCGCGGTAGTCGCGTTCGATGTAGCGCAGCAGCTCGGTCGTCTCTCGCAGGGTCGCGCGCTGGATGCGGGTCTTGCCGATAAAGCCGGGTACCCAGAAGTCCGGTTCCACATGCATCTGGATCGTCAGGTGCGTGCCGCCGGCATCGGGCTGCAGCTCCCAGCGGGTCGAGCCTGCACGCAGATTGCTGTGCTCCGGATCGACCTCGGCATCAATGCGTTCGGGGTAGTACTCGGTCACCCGTTCGTGCCTGCGGATGGTCCGGCAGAACACGAACACGCAGCTGTGCACGACGCTTGCGACCTCCACCTCGTCATCCGATCGGGAGACGATCCGGCTCTCGCGGATGGATTCCGAGTAACGGTTCAGCGCCTCGTAATCGGTCAGGTATGACCACAGGGCCTCGGGTGGGACTTCGACCCGGAAGGTCACCTCCAGCTCGTGCTGGTCACCGTCGGTATCAAAATGCCGCTCGACCACCTCCACCGCGAGTGCGGCACCGGGGGCCCAGCCGACCAAGGCAGCCAGGAGGAGGGCGGGCAACGTTCGCATCGCGGGTACCTCCTGGGCTTCGGTTCGGGGCCTGGCTGCTGCAGCTTTATGAAGAATTCGATCCCCGGATGCGGCCGGGGTTCAGGTTGCCCTACGACGGGCGGTTGGACTGTGATGATAGACAAAGACCTCAGGGGTCACTGTCGCGCTGGGGATGCGTGGTCCCCGTGACGGGCTCGTCGCGGATCGGCAGGGTGGCGAGAACGGCCAGAAGGCCGACGAGGTGGAGCGCGATCAGGATCATGAGATAGCCGCCTGTCAGGTCGACCCCGAGGCCGGTGAGGACCGGACCCAGCGCGGCGCCGAGGGCCACGGCGGTGTAGGTCATGCCCAGCAGGCGGCCCAGGCTGTACAGGCCGAACAGGCGGGCCAGGATCGCCGGTGTCAGGGCGATGTACCCGCCGTACCCGAAACCAAGTACCACCGCGAACAGCATAAGGGCGGCGTAGCTGCCTGCGGTGCCCCAGATCAGAAAGCTCAGCGTGATCAGGGCGAAGCACCCGCGATAGAGATGCATCAGGGAATAGCGATCGCCCAGCATGCCGATCGCCAGCCGCCCGACCACGCTCGCCAGCCCGATAATCCCGACCAGGCCCGCCGCGCGCAGCGGATCGATGCCGCCCGCCTCGGCCGCGGGCGGCAGGTGGACGAACGGTACGTACAGGATCGTATTCAGCAGAAAGGTCGCCAGATAAAGCTGGGCGAAGCGGCGTCCACCCCAGCGGGTGGTGGTGGCGTGGGTGCCATCCGGGGCGCGCCCGGGCCGTGGAAACAGGATGCCGGCGAGCGGCAGGATGACGGCTGCCGCGAGCGCGTAGAAATAGTACGTCGAGCGCCAGCCGTGGAGCTCGATCAGCCAGGCGGACAGCGGCGCGAAGCCAAGTACGCCCAACCCGATCCCGGATACCGCGATGCCCAGGGCCATGGAGCGTCTGCGGGCAAACCAGCGCCCGACCGCGGCCACGACGGGCACGAATACGCAGCTCGCCCCGATACCCACGCCCAGGCCATAGGCCAGGTAGGCCTGCCAGAGTTCGCCGGCACGCGCCGTCCCGACCAGCCCCGCCGCGATGAACAGGCCACCCGCAACGAGCAGCGGCCCTGGGCCGATGCGGTCGGACAGGGGGCCGGTCACACCGCTCAGGCCGAAGAACAACAGAGCGGTGGCGGAAAAGAACAGCGCGGACCCGCCGTGCCGTGTACCGAACTCCTGCGCCATGGAGGAGAAGAACGCCCCGTAGCTGTACGCGATGCCAAAGGCCACGAACAGCGCCACAAGGGAGAGCCCGCAGGCGAGCCAGGCGGTCGGGGAGTCCAGGGAGGGGGCGTCCTGGTGCTGGCGTGGACGCAGGGTCATCTAGCGCGGTCGACCCAGCAGGCGACCGGCCCCCTTGCGGGTCTGACGCCAGATCTGGCGCAGGCTTCGGGATGACGGGTGGCGCAGCAGCCGGGTCTTGCGGGTTTGCTGCATGGCCGGGATCAGCGTCTCCAGTTCGGCCGTCAGGGCGTCGATGTTGTAGGGCGTTGCGCCATCGAGCCGGGCGGGAATCACCTCCTGTTCGGGCAGGCCGAAGTCCGCGGCGATCGCCTGGCGGGCGGCGGCGATGTTCTGCGCCTTGGGCCGTTCTTCCGGCGGGTCGAGCGTATACGGCGGCTCCCATTCGCGGGCGGGCGACAGGCGATCGATGTGGCTGGCCACGATGCGAATGGGCGGCTGGCGTCGATCCGGGCGCTCTGCAAAGAAGCGCCGTACGGCTTGCAGCGCCTCGTGGTCCGGGGAGCGGTCG
This sequence comes from Thioalkalivibrio sp. ALJ15, assembly GCF_000383695.1. Lineage (NCBI taxonomy): Bacteria > Pseudomonadati > Pseudomonadota > Gammaproteobacteria > Chromatiales > Ectothiorhodospiraceae > Thioalkalivibrio > Thioalkalivibrio sp. ALJ15. Next base: position 403,482 of record NZ_KB912057.1, on the reverse strand, counting down.
GCCTGGTGCGCCGGCGCGACCCATAGCACCAGATCCGCCGTCTGGGCGGCATCAACCAGGGTATCCACGTCCATGCGGTCACCAAGCCCCGGGGTGTCCACCAAAAGCAGTTCCTGGCCGTCCGCGAGGGTCAGCAGGTAGCCCTCCTGCTCGGCGGTCAGCGGCAGCACGTCCGTGGCTGCGCGGTATTCCCCCAGCAGCGCGTTGACCAGCGTGGATTTCCCGGCCTGTGGCTGGCCCACGACCAGTATCTTCGGCCGGCCCGGGAATGCCTCCTCCGTGGGGCCGCTCGCCTGTGCTTCCTGGTCGGCGATCTCGGCCAGGGCGTCGGCATCGTGCTGCAGGCGGCCGGAGTAGAGCTCGATCGCGGCGCGGCCGACTTCCTCGATCCAGATGCGTGCGACCCGTCGCAGCAGGTATTCGCGTGCGCTGCCGGAGAGCTCGTTGAAGAAGCGATCACGCAGCTCCGCGGCCAGGGCGTGGAGGGGATTGGCCAGGCGCGCGATACGGTAGGCCTTGTAGGCCGTGCGCCCGTAGGACAGCCCCGATGCCACCATGGGCCGGTAGCCCCAGACGCGCAGGATCTGGCCCATGCGCAGGCGATCCGACAGCGGTACCTCCTCCAGCAGGATCTTGCGCAGCCGGGCGCTGACCCGCTCGCTGAGCAGCAGGGCCTCGGGCACGGTGAACTCCCAGGTGGGGTCTTCCTGTTCCGGGTGATAGTGCGCGGCCACGGTACGCAGGGTCTCTTCGCCCGCTTCCCGCAGGCGGTCGTAGTCGGTGACGATCTCGCCGCTGGCCTGCTCGCTCAGGCGCATCACCTCGGCCCAGGCGGCGTGTTCCAGTGGCGCCCAGTCGCCATCGGCGGGGCGCACGGGCTCGGTCGTCCGTTCGCGGGTGTGGACCTTGATCCGGTGGCGCGCCCACAGCGTCATGCCCCATACGCTTCCGGCGGCGATGGCGGCCGCGGCGATCCAGATCAGCAGGGCATTGTGTTCGTAGAGCCAGAGCAGACCCAGGACGAAGGCCACCACAAAGGGCGACAGCAGCAGGAACGCAGCGAAGGTCACGCCCGTGACCTGCAGACGGGTGAGCCAGCGGCGTTTCATCGCGTGTCGTTCCCCGAGGGCTCGGTCTGGCGGTGCCGGGCGAGGTTCAGGGCCTCGCGCAGGGCGTCGCGATAGGCCTGCTCCACCCCGGCCGTGGCCTCGCGCCCGTCATGTCGCCGGGCCAGGTAGTGGCGTGCGGCATAGCCCAGCGCATAGGTGGTGGCAAAGCTGGTGGCGGCCGCCGCTGCAGCACCTGCAGTCTGACCGTAGACGGGGACCAGCTTGCCGACCTGCCGGGCCCCGTGGCTGAGGCCGAGGCCGAGCAGGGTGCTGGAACCGAGCGCCGCGGAGAACTCGCTCATACTGCGAGAATCCCAGGTGACCCCGTAGATGCTGGCCAGACTGTGCAGCAGTTTCCCCTGGACCGCCGGAACGGAGAACAGGCCCAGCAGGGGGACGGCATCGGTGGTCGCGGCGACGCTGGCGTAGCCGAGGATGTGTGATCGGGCGCGCAGCCGACGGGCATCACCGCCTGCGGACTGGCGCAGCCCCTGCAGGATCACCCCCATGCGTTCCGGAGCCAGCTTCTCCAGGGCATCGAGCAGGGCGTCCAGGCCGTAGTGGGTCGGGGTGAAGCCCTCGTCCTCGGGCGTGATATCGACGGGCACGACCTGCACCGGGCCGGTCCCGGGCAGGTTGCGAAAGGCCTCGGCCTGGGTACGCCGCGCGCGGGCCAGTTCCTCCAGCCCGGGGCTGCGGTCCAGTTCGGCGTAGGGCGGATGATCGCGCCCGTCGGGATAGCCGTCGTGCAGGCAGGTCTGGACCAGCAGGACCGGCCAGTTCGGATGCCGGCGGCGAATGTCCCGCAGGGCATTCAGCACGGGTTCCTGCTGCAGATCCATCGCGCGCGCCACGGCGACCACCATGTGCGCGTGGCCCGCGAGCTCGGCGAGATCCTCGCTGGGGTCGTAGGCGACCTCGCCCAGTCCCCGCGTGTCCAGAAAGCGCAGCACCGGCGCTTCGGCCGGGAAGTCATAGGCGCGTGCCGTCCGGGTGCAGCTCCTGAAACCGGTCCCGATCGCCACGTCGGAGTCGCCGGTGATCGCGCGCACCAGCGTGCTCTTGCCGGACTGCACCTTGCCCAGCAGCCACAGCACGGGGGCCTGCTCGCGCGCTCGCTCGGCCACGACGTCGGCATCGGGGGCCTCGGCCTCGGGTCGCAGGACGGCCTGCATGACTTTGCGCCAGCCGAGGCCCTTCGGCAGGCGCAGGGATTGCCAGGGCAGCTTCATGCTGTGATTCCGTTTCGCGGCATGGAAACCTTTCATCAGTGAAGAAGGCGCAACTGTGCAGGGCTTGTGAGCCAGCCCGCCGCTCAGTGTGCCATGTCTCGGCCAATGTTCGCGGCGGGCGCGGTACACTGAAATGATGAGCGATATCTCCGAAGGCGACCTGTTCGGCCCGGATGCGGGTGGACTGCCCCCCGAGCCCGAACCGGCCGCACAGGGCCCGGACCCGAATGCACCGCTGGCCGAGCGCATGCGCCCGGCGCGGCTGGACGAGATGGTGGGCCAGGATCACCTGGTCGGCCCGGATGCCGCCCTGCGCCAGGCGATCGAGCAGGGGCAGACCCCGTCGATGATCCTGTGGGGCCCGCCGGGTTGCGGCAAGACCACGCTGGCCCGCCTGGTGGCGGCGGCCGGGGCACAGCGTCTGGTGACGCTGTCGGCGGTGCTGGCCGGGGTCAAGGACGTGCGCGCGGTGGTGGACGCGGCCAAGGCCCGGCGACGCAACGGGGTCGGCACGCTGCTGTTCATCGACGAGATCCATCGCTTCAACAAGGGGCAGCAGGATGCCCTGCTGCCGCACATCGAGGACGGGACACTGACCTTCGTGGGGGCCACGACCGAGAACCCCTCATTTGCGCTCAACAGTGCGTTGCTGTCGCGGGCGCGTGTCTATCGCATGGAGTCCGTCGGCGCCGAGGCGATCGAGGCGCTGATTGACCGGGCGCTGAGCGATCCCGAGCGCGGACTCGGGGGGCGCGGGCTGCGGCTGGAGCCCACCGAACGCCAGCGGGTGGCCCGTGCGGCGGACGGCGATGCCCGGCGGGCACTGAACTGGCTGGAGACCGCCTCGGATCTGGCACGTGACGGCGAGATCACCGCCGACGCCCTGCGCGCGGTGATGGGGGCGCAGAGCCTGGCCTTCGATCGCCAGGGCGATGCCTTCTATGACCAGATCTCCGCCCTGCACAAGTCGGTGCGCGGATCCGATCCTGGTGCGGCGGTGTACTGGCTGACGCGCATGCTGGATGCCGGCTGTGACCCGGATTATCTCGGCCGGCGCCTGCTGCGCATGGCCTACGAGGACATCGGGCTGGCGGCCGTAGGGCTGGGTGCTCGGGTGCTGGCGGCCTGGCAGACGATGGAGCGGCTTGGGCGGCCGGAAGGCGATCTCGCGCTGATCCAGGCGGCGATCGAGCTGGCCGCCGCCCCCAAGAGCAACAGCGCCTACACCGCGTTGAACGAGGTCCGCGCCAGCATTCGCGAAACGGGCAGCCCCGGCGTGCCCCTGCATCTGCGCAATGCCCCCACGGAGCTGATGCGTGACGAGGGGTTCGGCGCCGGATACCGCTATGATCATGATGAACCGGACGGTTTCGCGCGCGGGCAGGTCTATCTGCCCGAAGGGCTGGAAGATCAGCGCTTCTATCGGGCGAAACGCGAGGGCACGGAGCGCGCGCTGGCCGAACGGCTGGAGCGACTGCGCGGCGACGGCAAAGAATAGAGACATATGCAGATACATCATCCCGAACGCTGGTGGCTGTTGGCCGCGGTCCTGCTGGCAGGGTCGCTGGTCTGGGTAGCACTGACCACCGAGTGGCCTGATCTGCTGCCGCTGCAGGACGTCGAGGCGTGGCTCGCCAGCTGGGGGATGGGCGCCTACATGATGTTTGTGCTGGCCTTTGTCGTCCTTGCGCTGTTTCCGTTGCCCAGCACCTTCTGGATCCTGCTGGGAGGGGCGCTGTTCGGGCCGTTCACCGGCGGGGCCCTGAGCCTGCTGGCGGCGACCATCGCTGCGATTATCGCGTTCATGCTGGCGCGCACCCTGCTGCAACCCTGGCTGGAACCGCGTCTGGGTCCGCGCAGCGCACGGCTGCGCGAGGATGTGGAGGCCGAGGGCTGGCGCGTGGTCGCACTGACACGGCTGGTGCCGGTCTTCCCGTTCGCCCCGACCAACTACGCCCTGGGCCTGGTGCGTATGCCGCTGACCGTGTTCACGATCACGACCCTGGTCGCATTGATCCCCAGCCTGTTCGCCTATGCCTGGCTGGGCCACGCTACGCGCGAGATGGTGGCGGGTGATACGGACAACCGGGTCCAGCTGGGGCTGGCGATTCTCGCCGTGCTGGCCCTGCTGCTGTTGCTGCCTCGGCTGTTGCGCCGGATCTGGCAGGGGCAGAAAGCCGTCCAGTCGCCAGCCTGAGTCCCGTAGCAACCATGTCGCGGGAGTCACCCTTCCTGTCCGTGATCATCCCGGTACTGAACGAAGCCGAATCTCTCCCGCCCTTGCTGGATACCCTGGGCGAGATCCTCGACTGCGAGGTGATCGTGGTCGACGGCGGGAGCACGGACGGGACTGTCCAGCAGGCAGGGCAATGCGGTGTGAGTGTGCTGTCCAGCGCCCCGGGGCGCGCACGGCAGATGAATGCCGGCGCCGAGCGCGCCCGAGGCGAGGCGCTCTGGTTTCTGCATGCCGACACCACGTTTCCGGACGGAGCCGGGGTGGCGGTGCATGCCCTGCGCGACGCGGTGGCCCGGGACGATCGCGCCTGGGGACGTTTCGACGTCCGCCTGTCGGGCGGTCGCGGAATATTCGCGCTGATCGCCGCGATGATGAACCTGCGCTCGCGTCTGAGCGGGATCGCGACCGGGGATCAGGGCATATTCATTACACGCTCGGCGTTCGATGCCGTAGGCGGCTGGCCGGACCAGCCGCTGATGGAGGACATCGAGCTCTCGCGGCGGCTGAAGCGATCGGTGGGGCGCCCAAGGTGCCTGCGCACGTGGCTGGTCACGTCGTCCCGGCGCTGGGAGCGGCAGGGCGCTTGGCGCACGATCTGGCTGATGTGGCGGTTGCGCCTGGCCTACTGGCTGGGTGCAAACCCGGACGGGCTGGCGCGACTTTATCGTGGTGATGCCTGAACGTCGGCCGACGGATGCGCCGCGCGTGCTGGTCTTTGCCCGCGCGCCCGAGCCGGGCCGGACCAAGACGCGGCTGATTCCCGCGCTGGGTGCCAAGGGCGCCGCACGGCTGCACGAACGGCTGCTGGAGCACGCGCTGGACGTGGCCCGTCAGGTGGCACCGGACCATGTGGAGCTGTGGTGCACCCCGGATACCGATCATCCGTTCCTCGAGCGTTGTGCGGAACGCTTTGGCTGTTCCCTGCACAGCCAGGTGGGTGATGACCTCGGGGCCCGCATGCGCCATGCACTGGAGGTGGGGCCGTTTCCGGCACTGGTGATGGGGTCCGATGCCCCGACGCTGGGTGTCGGGGACCTGGTCGCTGCACGTAAGGCGCTGGCTGAAGGGGCGGATGTGGCACTGATCCCGGCGCTGGATGGTGGCTATGTGCTGCTGGCCGCCGCGCGGCCCGTCCCCGGGCTGTTCGAGGCCGTCGAGTGGGGCAGCGATCGGGTGCTGGAACAGACCCGTGAGCGGGCCCAGGCGCAGGGTCTTGTCTGGGCGGAGCTGGAAGCGCGGGCGGACATCGACCGACCGGAGGACCTGGTGCACTGTCCGCCGGTGCTCCTGCGTGGCATTGGGGCACCTCGAGAGTCCCCGATCCCAGAGCAGTCGCAAGTCGGCCCAGGCTTCGGGTAGGATGCGCGCCATGAAAGCCTTTGTTGCCTGGGTCGACCGTTCCCCACTGTGGTTGTTTGCACTGTTCGTGGCCACCCTGGGGCTGTCGCCCTATGTCCCCGAACCGCACATCGTCGAGAAGATCCGCTGGCTCTTCCAGGGCGAGCTGACCCGTCCGATCGATATCCTCGACCTGATCATGCACGCCATTCCCTGGCTGCTGATGGCCTTCAAGCTCTATCGCATGAGCATTACGTCGAAAGGCGCTTCCTGACTCGGCGTCTCCTTGAGGCTTGTGGGAACTCGACGGTCCCGACTTGGGTCGCTACGGTGCCTGCCACTTTGACGTGACCAAGGAGAGTCCCATGCGTTTTATTGTTGCTGTTACCGCCGGTACTGACGACCCGACCCGCGCCACTCTCGGCATGATTGCCGCGAACGTGGCCAAGCAGCAGGGCCATGACGTGACCGTCTGGCTGCAGGGCGAGGCCGTGAACATCGCCAACCGGAATGTCTACGACAAGATCGTCGGCCACAACATGCCGGCGATGAAGGACATCGTGGATTCGCTGGTCGAGGAAGGCGTCCCGTTCTGGGCCTGCGAGGCCTGCGCCAAGGGCCGCGACGTCGGCGAGCACAACTTCCTGCCGAACGCCGAGATGGCCGGCATGGGTCAGTACGTCCAGGCCGTTGCCGATTTCGACCGCTCCATGAGCTTCTGATCGAGCGGGCCGGTCCGCGGGTGGGGTGTGATCCCCCGCCCGTTTTGCCCGTGTCTCCTGTGTCAGCCCCTCGAACTGGCACATCGCATGCTTGTTTGTTCCGGGAGTGATCCACGGACGACGAGCATGACCCAGACCCCATCCCCGAGTTTTTCCTTCGAAGAGGCCATTGGCGACTTCCTGGTCGCCTCGCGCAAGTGCGAGGTGGTGAGCCTGGAGCGCCTGCTGGAGGCGGTACAGCTGGTCGGGCGCATCCGCGCGCTGGTGCATCAGCTCCAGCGCGAACGCGGTGCCTCCAGCCTCTGGATCGGCTCCGGTGGCCAGCGCTATGCGGACGAACTAGCGCAGTACCGAGCTGAATCCGACACCACCGCACAGGCGTTTCGTGAACACCTTGATGGCTGGCTGGAGCCCGGGGCCTGTGCCCACGCGCGCAGCCGTCTGCTGGGGCGCATGGCGCTGGCGCTGCATGGCCTGTCGGGTCTGCCCAGCCTGCGGGCGGAGGTCAGCGAACGCACGCTCTCGCCGATGGAGGCGATGCGCGGCTTCAGCGAGCTGATCCGGTCGCTGCTGGCAGTGGTGTTCGAGGCCGCTGACTCCGCCACGGACCCGGAGGTCTCGCGGGCCCTGGTGGCCCTGCTGAACTTCATGCAGGGCAAGGAGCTGGCGGGCCAGGAACGCGCGATCGGGGCCGCCGGCTTTGGTCAGGGCGTGTTCGATGGCGAACTGCGCCAGTCCCTGTTGCACCGGATCGATGCCCAGGAACGCTCGTTTCGGATCTTCTCCGAGTTTGCCCCGAAGCCCGCCTGCGCGGCCTGGCAGGAACTGCAGGGCGCGGGCTTCGCGGCGGAGGTCGAGCGGCTGCGCCGTCAGGCCTGTACCCACGGCGATCTCCGGGGCGATCCCCTGCCGGACCCGGCCCGCGCCGAGACCTGGTTTGCCTGCACCACCGCGCGCATCGACGCGATGAAGGAGATCGAGGACCTGCTGGAGATGCACCTGAACGAGTGCTGTTCGGCACGCATCACGGCGGATCGCGCGGACCTGGGCGCTGTGCGTGATCGGGTGGAGCAACTCGCCGAGTCGGAGCTGCGCGACAGCGTGCCGTATGCGGTGTTTTTCGGCGCGCCGGAGGGCCTGGAGAGCACGCAGGAGGAGGGCGAGACCGTACTCAACGTCCCGATCGTCGGGCACTCGGTGATGGACCTGGTGCAGCGCCAGGCGACCCGGCTGCAGTCGGTGGAGGACGAACTGCATGCGGCACGCCAGGCCCTGGCCGAACGCAAGACCATCGAGCGCGCCAAGGTGCTGCTGATCCAGCACCGCGGCCTCAGCGAGGATCAGGCCTACAAGCTCCTGCGCCAGACGGCGATGAACCAGAACCGGCGCCTGGCCGAGGTCGCCGAGGCGACCGTCGCGATGTCCGACCTCCTGGGCAAGGGCGACCTGTAGCTAATACGCGGGGAAAGGGATTCCGCCCCTGTGGGAGCGGGCCTGCCCGCGAAGCCCCTGCTAGTGTCCGACAATGGCAGGGGCTTCGCCGCCAAGGCGGCTCCTACGGGGTGTGCACCAGAGCGGTTCATCTGCACCGCCGGCGTGCCCCAGGGTGGTGCCGCTTGTGATCGTCATTCCCCTGCCAGGATTCGATTGTTTACCGGGAACCGTCCGATTTTTCCGCGTCAGGGTGGGCTTTGGTCCACGAGAGTCGATTAGCAACAGCTAATTGGCACACCTCCTGCAGGAGACTGAGCAAGACGAGCCAACGGCGGTTCGTCGCCTGACAACAGGGAGACCCGATGACCGGGCCTCCCGTGGGACTGGACAAAGGCGTCCATCACCCGGCTGCAAACGCGGCCGGGCTGATGCGACGCCTTTTTTCGTTTTTGGGACGTGTTTGCTGACAAGGGGAGTGAACCCGCAATGACCGATCACACGAAAAAGGCCTCCGGCCTGTCGCGCCGGCGTTTCCTGGGCGGCATGGCCGCCGGGATCGGCGCGACCGCGCTGGGCGTTTCCGGGGCCGCGCCCTGGGGGTATGCGAAGGCCGGCAACGGCAAGCCGGAGACCACCGAGGCGAAGCTGGGCTTTATCGCCCTGACCGACGCCGCTCCGCTGTTCATCGCGCTGGAGAAGGGGTTCTTCGCCGCCCACGGCATGCCGGACGTACAGGTGCTGAAGCAGTCCTCCTGGGGCACGGTGCGCGACAACCTGGAACTGGGCTCGCGCCGCGGCGGCATCGACGGCTCGCACATTCTGACGCCGATGCCCTACCTGATCCATCGTCGCGGTACGCCGATGAGCATCCTCGCGCGGCTGAACCTGGCCGGACAGTGTATCTCGGTGGGCGATGAATACGCCGATCTGAAGGTCGGCCTGGAGACCGGGGAGTTCAAGGAGGCGCTGGCGGAGAAGCGCGCCGGCGGCGACGAGGTACGCGCGGCGATGACCTTCCCCGGCGGCACCCATGACCTGTGGATTCGCTACTGGATGGCGGCCGGCGGGATCGACCCGAACCGCGACATCTCCACCATCGTCGTGCCGCCGGCGCAGATGGTCGCCAACATGCGCGTCGGGTCCATGGACACCTTCTGTGTCTGCGAGCCCTGGAACATGCAGCTGATCAACCAGGGCATCGGCTATACCGCGAACACCACCGGCGAGCTCTGGCACAACCATCCCGAGAAGGCGCTGGGCATGCGCGCGGACTGGGTGGAGGCGAACCCGAACGCGGCCCGCGCCCTGACCATGGCGGTGATGGAGGCGCAGATGTACTGCGAGGACCCGGCGAATATCGAGGAGGTCGCCGAGATCTGCTCGCGCCGGCGCTACATCCATGCCCCGTACGGCGACATCATCGACCGCATGCAGGGGCACTTCGACTACGGCACCGGCCGCGTGGTCGAGGATCACCCCGACCGCATGCGCTACTGGAACGACCAGGCCTCCTATCCCTTCAAGAGCCACGACCTGTGGTTCCTCACCGAGGACATCCGCTGGGGCTACCTGCCGCCGGATCTCGACATGCAGGCCCTGGTGGACGAGGTCAACCGCGAGGACATCTGGCGCGAGGCGGCCGACACGCTCGGCATCGATTCGGCCGACATCCCCGAGTCCACCTCGCGCGGCAAGGAAGAGTTCTTCGACGGCAAGGTCTTCGACCCGGAAGACCCACAGGCCTATCTCGACAGCCTGGAGATCAAGGCGCTCGCGTCCTGACGCGACGGCCCGACGCCCCCTGCACAGACGATTCAAGAGGATTCGACGATGAGTGCCATTCTCGATCGCAACATGACCTTCGGCGCCGGGCGCGAACGCCCGGCGGCCGCGGAGACCTCCACGGCCGCGGTGGCCCGGCCGGCGGCGCCGTCGGCCCGGTCCGGCGGTGCCCCGCCGCCCGACCCCGGGGCCTGGGCCCGGCGTATGCGCAACGCGGCTACCGTGGTCCTGCCCCCGGTGATCGTGACCGCGATTTTTTTGCTCCTTTGGGAAATGATGACGTCCTCCCAGGGAGCCGTACTGCCCGGCCCGAGTCAGGTGATCACCGACACCTGGGAACTGATCGTCAACCCGTTCTATGACTACGGCGGCAACGACGTGGGCATGGCCTGGCAGCTGCTCGCCAGCCTGGAACGCGTGGCCTACGGCTACGCCCTGGCGGTGGTCGCCGGGATCGGTCTCGGCGTGCTGGTCGGCCAGTCCACCTGGGCGATGCGCGGGCTGGACCCGCTGTTCCAGGTGCTGCGCACCGTGCCGCCGCTGGCCTGGCTGCCGATCTCCCTGGCCGCGTTCCAGGCGAGCAACCCGTCGGCCATCTTCGTGATCTTCATCACCGCGATCTGGCCGATCATCATCAACACCTCGGTCGGCATCCGGAATATCTCGCAGGACTACGTGAACGTGGCCCGCGTGCTGCGCCTGAACGGCTTCGAGTACTTCACCAAGATCATGCTCCCGGCCGCCGCGCCGTATGTCTTCTCCGGTCTGCGCATCGGCATCGGCCTCGCCTGGCTGGCGATCGTCGCCGCCGAGATGCTGATCGGCGGGGTCGGCATCGGCTTCTTTATCTGGGATGCCTGGAACGCCTCCATGCTCAGCGACATCGTGCTGGCCCTGGTCTACGTCGGCCTGGTCGGGTTCTTCCTCGACCGTCTGGTCGCGACCGTCGGCAAATGGGTCACCCGCGGCACGCAGGCCGGCTGATCCGGCCCCTCACAGGAGAATCATCATGACCAGCTATCTCTCCATCGAACACGTCCACAAGACCTTTGGCGAAGGACCGACGGCCAGCGAGGTGCTGCGCGACGTCGACCTGCACGTGGACCGCGGCGAGTTCCTCTCCATTATCGGCCACTCCGGCTGCGGCAAGTCGACGGTGCTCAACATCGTCGCCGGGCTGCTGGAGACCAGCACCGGCGCGGTGATCCTGGACGGCAAGGAGGTCAGCAAGCCGGGTCCGGATCGCAGCGTCGTGTTCCAGAACCACTCCCTGCTGCCCTGGCTGACCGTGCGCGACAACGTGGCACTGGCGGTGGACAAGACCTTCAAGGGCAAGAAATCCGCCGCCGAGCGCCGCGAGTGGATCCTGCAGACGCTGGATATGGTCGGCATGAGCCACGCGCTGGACAAGCGCCCGGACGAGATCTCCGGCGGCATGAAGCAGCGCGTGGGCATCGCCCGGGCGCTGGCGATGGAGCCGAAGGTCCTGCTGATGGACGAGCCCTTCGGCGCGCTGGATGCGTTGACCCGGGCGCACCTGCAGGACGAGGTGATGCGCATCCAGTCGGAGCTGGGCAACACCGTGCTGATGGTCACCCACGACGTGGACGAGGCGGTGCTGCTGTCCGACCGCATCGTGATGATGACCAACGGCCCGGCGGCGACCATCGGCGAGATCCTGGAGATCGACCTGCCGAAGCCGCGCGAGCGCCTGGTGATGGCCGACAACCCCCAGTACAACCACTACCGGGCCGAGGTGCTGCGCTTTCTCCACGAGCGCCACAAGAACCCCGAGTCGGAGGCCGCGTGATGGATACCGCGAACGACAAGCCGCGGCTGGTCCTGATCGGCAACGGCATGGCCGGCATGCGCACGGTCGAGGAGCTCTTGAAGCTCACGCCGGACATGTACGACATCACCGTGTTCGGCGCCGAGCCCTGGGGCAACTACAACCGCATCATGCTCTCGCCGGTGCTGGCCTCGGAGAAGACCGTCGACGAGATCATGCTGAACGACGATGCCTGGTATGCCGAACGCGGCATCACCCTGCACAAGGGCCGACGCATCGAGCGGATCGACCGCGTGAACCGGCGGGTGATCGCCGAGGACGGCACCGAGGCGCCCTATGACCGCCTGCTGCTGGCGACCGGCTCCGACCCGGTGATGATCCCGGTGCCGGGGCACGAACTGGAGGGCGTGGTTGCCTTCCGCGACATCCACGACGTGGACGCGATGCTCGCGGCCAGCCGCGCACACCAGCATGCGGTGGTGATCGGCGGCGGCCTGCTGGGCCTGGAGGCTGCCAACGGCCTGATGCGCCAGGGCATGGAGGTCACCGTGGTGCACCTGATGGATCACCTGATGGAGCGCCAGCTGGATGCCGAGGCCGCCGGGATGCTGCGCGGCTCGCTGGAGGAGCGCGGCATGCGTTTTCGCATGGCGCACCAGACCGAGGCGATCCTGGGCGAGGACCGCGTCACCGGCGTGCGCTTCACCGACGGCAGCGAGGTCGAGGCGGATCTGGTGGTGATGGCGGTCGGCATCCGTCCGAACACCGCGCTGGCCGAGTCCGCCGGGCTGCACTGCGAGCGCGGCGTGGTGGTGAACGACACGATGCAGACCTATGACCCGTCGATCTACGCGGTCGGCGAGTGTGTGCAGCACCGCGGCGCCACCTACGGCCTGGTCGCGCCCCTGTGGGAGCAGGCGAAGGTCTGCGCCAACCACCTGGCCGAGTACGGCATTGGGCGCTACGAGGGCTCGATGACCTCCACCAAGCTGAAGGTGACCGGGATCGACCTGTTCTCCGCCGGCGACTTCACCGGCGACGAGACCACCGAGGACCTGGTGTTCAAGGATGCCGCGCGCGGCGTCTACAAGCGCCTGGTGCTGAAGGACAACCGCATCCAGGGGGCCGTGCTGTACGGCGATACCCTGGACGGCTCCTGGTACTTCCAGCTGATGCGGGACGGAACGCCAGTGGCCGACATCCGCGAGAACCTGCTGTTCGGCCAGGCGCATATCGGCGACTCCGGTCATGGCGACCAGGCTTCGCGGGTCGCGGCCATGCCCGACGAGGCCGAGATCTGCGGCTGCAATGGCGTGTGCAAGGGCGAGATCGTCCAGGCGATCAGCGAGCACAAGCTGTTCACGCTGGAGGACGTGCGTGCCCACACCAAGGCGTCGAACTCCTGTGGTTCCTGCACCGGGCTGGTGGAGTCCGTGCTCGCCACCACGCTGGGTGGAGACTACTCCGACGCCCCGGCGAAAAAGCCGGTCTGCGCCTGCACCGACCACAGCCACGACGAGGTGCGCGCGGCCATTGCCCGCGACGGCCTGAAGACCATGGACGCGGTGTTCGAGGCCCTCGACTGGAAGACCCCGAACGGCTGCCATGTCTGCCGTCCGGCGCTCAACTACTACCTGCTGGCGGCCTGGCCGAAGGACTACCAGGACGACGCCCAGTCGCGCTTCATCAACGAGCGCGCCCACGGCAACATCCAGAAGGACGGTACCTATTCCGTCGTGCCGCGCATCTGGGGCGGGGTGACCACCCCGGCCGAGCTGCGCGCGATCGCCGAGGTGGCCGAGCGCTACCAGGTGCCCACGGTCAAGTTCACCGGCGGCCAGCGCATCGACCTGCTGGGGGTGAAGAAGGCCGACCTGCCGGCGATGTGGCGCGATCTCGGCGACGCCGGGTTTGTCTCCGGCCATGCCTACGGCAAGGCCCTGCGTACGGTGAAGACCTGTGTCGGCTCCGAGTGGTGCCGCTTTGGCACCCAGGACTCGACCGGACTCGGCATCCAGCTGGAACGGATGAGCTGGGGCTCCTGGACCCCGCACAAGTTCAAGATGGCGGTCTCTGGCTGTCCGCGTAACTGCGCCGAGGCCACGATCAAGGACCTGGGCGTGGTCTGCGTGGACTCGGGCTACGAGCTGCACGTGGGCGGCAACGGCGGGGTGAAGGTGCGCGCCACCGACTTCCTCTGCAAGGTGGAGACCGAGGCCGAGGTGCTGGAATATGCCGGGGCCTTCATGCAGTTCTACCGCGAAGACGCGCGCTACCTGGAACGCACCGCCCCGTGGATCGAGCGCGTCGGGCTGACCCGGGTGAAGGAACGCCTGGTGGACGACGCCGAGAACCGCGCGGCACTGTACGCCCGCTTCCTGGAGTCGCAGGAGGTGGCGCAGGTGGACCCCTGGGCCGAGCGGGCCGCCGGGCATGCGGCGCACGAGTTCATTCCGATCACGCCGGTGGACGCGCCCCCGCGCCAGGGGGTGTCGGCATGAGCTGGCTTGCGATCTGTCCGCTCGAGGACATCCCGCCGCTGGGTGCGCGCGTAGTGGCGAGTCCGAACGGCGACATCGCCGTGTTCCGCGCCGCGGATGACCGCGTGTTTGCCCTGCGCGACCAGTGCCCGCACAAGGGCGGGCCGCTGTCGCAGGGCATCGTCCACGGCGAGCGCGTGACCTGCCCGCTGCACAACTGGGTGATCGACCTGCAGTCCGGCGAGGCCACCGGGGCGGACAGTGGCTGTACCCATGCCTTCCCGATACGGGTGACCGACGGTCAGGTGTGGCTGGATTTCTCCGGCGCCACGGGCGACGCCGCGGACCATGCCGCTGCGGCACCGGTCGCCTGCCGCGAGGCGGGCTGAGATGGCCACGGCCGAGCCGGTGACCCGTACCACCTGCCCCTATTGCGGGGTGGGCTGCGGGGTGGAGGTGACCGCGACGCCGGAAGGCGAGTTTCCGGTCGCGGTGCGCGGCGACCCCGCCCATCCGGCGAATGCCGGGCGCCTGTGCTCCAAGGGCGCGGCACTGGCCGAGACCCTCGGCGACGAGGCCCGGCTGCTGCACCCGGAGATCGGCGGGCGGCGTGTCGATTGGGAGACCGCGCTGGATCATGTGGCGGACGGCTTTCGCGAGACCATCGCGGTGCACGGGCCGGATGCGGTTGCCCTGTACGTCTCCGGGCAGATCCTGACCGAGGACTACTACGTGGCCAACAAGCTGATGAAGGGCTTCATGGGCTCGGCCAATATCGACACCAACTCGCGGCTCTGCATGTCCACGGCCGTGGCCGCCCATACCCGCGCCTTCGGCATGGATGGCGTGCCGGGGAGCTATACCGACCTCGAACAGGCCGATCTGGTCGTGGTGACGGGCTCCAACATGGCCTGGGCCCACCCCGTCCTTTTCCAGCGCCTGCAGGCCGCCCGCGCGGCGCGCCCGGAGATGAAGCTGGTGGTGATCGACCCGCGGCGCACGGCCACCGCCCAGGCGGCCGACCTGCACCTGCCGCTGGCGCCGGGCTCGGATGCCTGGCTGTTCAACGGCCTGCTGGACCACCTGCGCCGGGAGGATGCACTGGACCCCGGCTTCCTGGAGCGCCATGTCGACGGCTTCGCCGACGCCCTGGCGGCCGCACGGGCCTCCAACCCGTCGATCGCCGCAACCGCCGAGGCCTGCGAGCTGGAGCCGGAGGCGGTGGCGACGTTCTTCCAGTGGTTTGCCCGCACCGAACGCACCGTGACCGCCTTCTGCCAGGGCATCAACCAGTCCGACAGCGGCGTGGACAAGGCCGGGACGATCCTCAATGTGCACCTGGCCACCGGCCGTATCGGGCGCGCGGGCATGGGCCCGTTCTCGCTGACGGGCCAGCCGAACGCGATGGGCGGGCGCGAGGTCGGCGGACTGGCCAGCCAGCTGGCCGCCCACATGGGCTTCGACGACGCGGCCCTGGACCGGGTCGGACGTTTCTGGGGCGCACCGAACCTCGCGCGCCAGCCGGGGCTCAAGGCATTGGACCTGTTCCGCGCGGTCGAGTCGGGGCAGGTGAAGGCGGTCTGGATCATCGGCACCAATCCGCTGTTCAGCCTGCCCGAGGCCGCGCGCTTCGAGCAGGCCCTGGCCGCATGCCCGCTGGTCGTGGTCTCCGACTGCGTGCGCGAGACCGAGACCACGCGGGTAGCCGACGTCCTGCTGCCGGCGACCACCTGGGGCGAGAAGGACGGCACGGTAACCAACTCCGAGCGCCGCATCTCGCGCCAGCGCCCGTTCCGGGCGCCCCCGGGCGAGGCCCGCCACGACTGGTGGGCGCTGGCCCGGGTCGCGCAGCGGCTGGGTTTCGCCGACGCCTTTCCCTACACCCGCCCGGGCGAGATCTTCCGCGAGCATGCGGCGCTGTCCGCCTTCGAGAACCACGGCACGCGCGACTTCGATATCGGCGCCCTGGCCGGGCTGTCCGACGCCGAGTACGAGGCCCTGGAGCCGGTGCAGTGGCCGCTGCCGGCGGGGAGCCGGACGGGCGCCGAACACCTCTATGCCGATGGCCGTTTCTTCACCGCCAATGGCCGGGCGCGGCTCGCGGCCGTGACCCCCCAGACTCCGACCGACCCAGTCGATGCCGAGTATCCGCTGCGCCTGAACACCGGCCGCATCCGCGACCAGTGGCACAGCATGACCCGGACCGCCCGCACCCCGCGCCTGAGCGCGCATCAGCCGGAGCCGTTCGTCGAGATCCATCCGGTGGATGCCGGGCTGTTCCGGCTCCAGGCCGGCGATCTGGCCGAGGTGACCAGTCGCCACGGGCGCCTGTTGGCGCGGGTGCAGGTGAGCCGCGAGCAGCGTCCGGGCAGCGTGTTCGTGCCCATGCACTGGAGCCGGCCGATCGCGCGGCTCGCCCGAGTCGATGCTCTGGTGCCCGCGCATGTCGACCCCGTCTCCGGGCAGCCGGCGTTCAAGCACACGGCCGTGGCCGTGCGCCCGGCGGCGCTGGACTGGCACGGCTTCGTGCTGAGCCGCGAGCCGATCGCCACGCCCGAGTCGGACTACGCAGTCACCGCCCGCGGTCCCCGACACCTGCGTACCGAACTGGCCGGCCGGGGCACACCGCCCACGATGGATGCGTGGCGCGAACGCCTGGACGGGCCGGGGGAATGGCTGGAGTTCGCCGACCCCGCCGGGGGGCGCTACCGCGCCGCGCGGATCCACGAGGGGCGGCTCGCCTGCGTGCTGTTCGCGGGCCCCGACCGGGGCTTGCCCGAGCGCGAGTGGCTGGCCGGCCTGTTCGCGGCCGAGACGATCAGCGATACCGAGCGCATGGCGCTGCTGACCGGGCGTCCACCGAACGGCCAGGCCGCGCGCGGGCGCATGGTCTGCGCCTGCTTCGGCGTGGACGAGATGCGTATCCGCACCGCGATCCGCGAGCAGGGGCTGGGCACCTGCGAGGCGGTGGGTGCGGCCCTTGAGGCGGGGACCAACTGCGGCTCCTGCCGACCCGAGATCCAGACCCTGTTGAATGAAGAAGCCGAGATGCCCACGGACCCCGTGGCGCGGGAGGGATAAGCATGGAACACCTGCCGATCTATATGCAGTTGCACGGCTGCGAGGCCCTGGTGGTCGGGGCCGGCCCGGTGGCCACGCGCAAGGCGGCGCTGCTGCTGGAGGCCGGGGCGCGGGTGCGCCTGCGTTCCCCCGAGTACAGCGAGGCCGCCGAGCGCCTGTTGCGCGAACAACCGGGGTCGATCAGCCGCGATCCGGGGGTCTATGACAGCGAATGCCTGGATAGGGTAGCGATCGTGATCGCCGCGACCGATGACGCAGTGGTGAACCGCCAGGTCTCGGAGGACTGTGTCGCACGTTCGATCCCGGTGAACGTCGCCGACCAGCCCGAGCTGTGCAGCTTCATCCTGCCGGCGATCGTGGAGCGCGGGCCGCTGACCATCGCGATCGGCTCGGGTGGCCGCGCCCCGGTGCTGGTGCGCCTGCTGCGCGCGAAGATCGAGAGCCTGATCCCGACCGGCTATGGTCGGTTGGCCGATCTCGCCGGGCGGCTGCGCGACCGGGTGCGCGCCCGTTTCGACCACGTGAACGCCCGCCGCGCGTTCTGGGAGCGGGCCTTTTCTGGGCCGGCCACCGAGCTCGCCCTGGCCGGTCGCATGGACGCGGCCGAGGCGCGCCTGGAACAGGAACTGGCGGATGCCGCAACCAGCACGCCCGGCGAGGTCTACCTGATCGGCGCCGGGCCGGGCGACCCGGATCTGCTGACCTTTCGCGCGCTGCGCCTGCTGCAGCAGGCGGATGTGGTCGTCTACGACCGGCTGGTGTCGTCCGAGGTGGTGAACCTGGCGCGCCGCGAGGCCGAGCGCTTCTATGTCGGCAAGGAGCGCGACCACCACTGCGTGCCGCAGGAGGAGATCAGCGCGCTGCTCTCCCGGCTGGCGCGCGAGGGCAAGCGCGTGGCACGGCTGAAGGGCGGCGACCCGTTCGTGTTCGGCCGGGGCGGCGAGGAGCTGGACGTGCTGGCGCGCGACGGCATGGCCTACCAGGTCGTCCCCGGCATTACCGCGGCCAGCGGCTGCGCCGCCTATGCGGGCATACCGCTGACCCACCGCGACCATGCCCAGTCAGTGCGGTTCATCACCGGCCATACCCGCGAAGGGCGGCTGGATGTGGACTGGTCGCAGCTGACCAGTACCCGCGAGACCCTGGTGTTCTACATGGGCCGCAAGGGGGTGGGCGAGATCTGCCGGGGGCTGAAGGGTGCCGGCCGCGCCGGGCAGACCCCGGCGGCGATCATCGAGAACGGCACCACTGCCCGCCAGCGCGTCGTGACCGGCACGCTGGATACCCTGGCCGCGCGCGCCGAGCGCGAGCAGGTGGGCTCGCCCAGCCTGATCGTGATCGGCGAGGTGGCGGCCTGCCACGCGCGTCTGGCCTGGTTCCAGCCGGATGCCGGGGCCGCCACGGTGTTTCCACAGCCGATGCCGATGTCGGGGCCGCGGGCCGCGGCGGCGAGCGCGGCGTGACGGCCGCATCCGTCCTGCCGGAGGCGGCGGCCAGTGGCCTCGCGGGTCGCCGCGTCGCCTTGCCGGAGAGCCGAGCGCTGGAAGTTTTCGCCGGTCTGCTGGAGCGGCGCGGGGCCGAGGTCTGGCGCTGCCCGCTGATCGCGATCCACGACAGCCCCGACCGTGCGGCGATCGAGGCCTGGCTGCACCGGGCGATCGAGGCGCCGTTCGACCGCCTGATCTTTCTGACCGGCGAGGGCTTCACCCGCCTGACCGGTTTTGCCCGGCGTGCCGGGCGCGAGGACGCCTGGCTGGCGGCCGTGGCGCGGACGCCGACCCTGGTGCGCGGCCCCAAGCCGGGGCGGGCGATGAAGCCCTTCGGCGTGCGGCCGGATGCGGTCGCGGCCGCACCGACGACCGAGGGCATCATCGAGACCCTTTCCGGACAGGATCGGGCCGGGCAGCATCTGGCCGGGCAGCGCATCGGGGCGCAGCTCTACGGCGCGGAACCCAACCGCCGCCTGCTCGAGTTCCTGGAGCAGGCGGGCGCCGAGGTCTTTCCCGTCTGGCCCTACCGCTATGCGGACGCCGCCGAGACCGGGCGCGTGACCGGGCTGATCGAGGCCCTGATCGCGGGGGAGGTGGATGCGATCGCCTTCACCAGCCAGGCCCAGGTCCGGCGCCTGCTGCGCGTCGCCCGCGACGCGGGGCGCGAGGACGCGCTGCTGGCAGCGCTCGGCCGCACCGTCGTCGCCGCGATCGGCCCGGTGGTGGCCGACGAGTTGCGCGCCCACGGGGTGCACCCGACAGTGGTCCCTGACGGGCAGTACTTCATGAAACCCCTGGTCTCGACGCTCGCGCGCCACCTGGGTGCACATGGCGGCTGAATGGCGGGCCCGGCGCGGGTCTCAGTGACCGTCGTGGCCGGCGTACATCGCCTCGATGGCTTCGCTGTAGTGCTCGACGATCACCGGGCGCTTGAGCTTCATGGTCGGGGTCAGCATGCCGTTGTCGACAGACCAGGCCTCGTGCGTTACATGCACATGGCGGATCTTGGCGTAGCCGGGGAAGTCGCGTAGCTGGTACTGGATGCGCTGCAGCAGGGCGCGTTCGGCCTTGCGCGGCAGGCGACCATCGGCCTCGGCGTCGAGGTCGTGGTCGCTGGCAAACGAGGCCCAGGCCTCCGGCTCCGGAACGACCAGGGCGGTCAGGAAGGAGCGGTTGTCGCCGACGATCATTACCTGGTCGAACAGCGCATCCAGCGCGATCGCCATCTCCATGTCGGCCGGCGGGACCTTCTCGCCGTTGGTCAGCACCAGGATGTCCTTGATGCGACCGGTGATGAAGACATGCCCGCTGTCGTCGATGCGGGCCTGGTCACCACTGTGCAGCCAGCCGTCCTCGTCGATGGTCTCGCGGGTGGCCTCCGCATTTTTCCAGTAGCCGAGCATCACGCAGGGGCTGCGGGTGAGCAGTTCGTCCATCTCGCCGATCTTCACCTCCACCCCGGGCAGCGGCTTGCCGATTGAGGCGGGCAGATTGTTGTCCGGCGTATTCACCGTGACCACCGGGCTGGCCTCGGTCATCCCGTAGCCGTGCAGTACCGGCAGGCCCAGGCCGATGAAGAACTGGGCGATCGGTGGTGGCAGGGGCGCGCCGCCGCAGACCGCGAAGCGCAGCTCGCCGCCCAGGCGGTCCAGCACCTTGCGGGCGACGATGCGCTCCAGTACGGGCCAGAGCAGGAAGCCGGGTGACCAGCCCCCCCGGCCCTGCTGGTGCTCGAAGCGCTTCCAGCCGATGTTGACGGTCGCCTTGAACAGGGCGCGGCCGAGGCCCGATTTCTGCTTCAGGCCGGCCTGGATGCGGCCGTGCACGCGTTCGTAGATGCGCGGTACCGAGATCAGCACGGTGGGGCGCACGTTGACCAGGTCCTCTCCCAGGGCCTGAATGGAGCGCGCGAAGGCGACCTCGGCACCGATCAGCATGGGCATGTACAGCCCGGCGGTGCGTTCCAGCATGTGCGACAGCGGCAGGAACGACAGGAACCGGTCGGCGGGCGACAGCGGGCCGGTCTGCGAAGAGGCCCAGGCGTTCTCCAGGATGCTACGGTGCGAGAGGATTACGCCCTTGGGGCGCCCGGTGGTGCCGGAGGTATAGACGATCGTGGCCATGGCCTCCGGATCGAGGTCCGGGTGGTGGAACTCGGTCCCTTCGTGCCGCGCGAGCCAGTCTTCCAGCTCGATTACGCGTTCGTCGTCCGGCTCCGTATCCTCGCCGCCGATGTTCACGATGCGCCGCAGCGATGGCATGTTCTCGAAGTGCTCGGACAGCCGTCGGCTGTGGGCGCTCTCGCCCAACAGCAGGATGCGCGCCTGTGTCTGGCCGATGATGTAGGCGACGTTGTCGGGACGATCGTCGGTGTACAGCGGGACCGGGACCAGCCCCAGCCCCATCGCCGCCTGGTCGAACGCGACCCACTCGCGCGAATTGCCGAGCATCAGCGCGACGCGTTCGCCGGGCTTGAGGCCCTCGGCGGCCAGTGCGGCCTGCCAGCGGTCTACCATCGCCCCCATCTCACGCCAGGAGGTTTGCTGCCACTCTCCGCGTTCGCTGTTGTACTGGCGATAGGCCGGGGCATCCGGTGTCTGCTCGACGCGGACACGGAACAGCGAGGGGAGGGTCGGGGCCTGGTCGGGACGGATCGCGGAATCGGACATCGGCGCGTCTCGCAGCTTGGAGTATGTTCGGGACGTTAGAGGACCCGGACCTGTGCGGCAACCTTGGCGTCTGTGGCGTTCTACAGTCCCAGCGGGTGGGCGGCCGGCCGGTAGGCCACGGCCCCGATCACCAGGCTGATACCGATCAGCGCGATGATGCCGCCGCCGGCAAGCCCGAAGGCCGGCCCCATGTAGGTCAGGCGGCCGACGCGGGTCGGGCCCAGCCAGCGGCGGGTCCAGTCGCGTGCGGAGACGGCCAGTGTGGCCAGAACCGATACCGTGGCCGCGGTTCCCAGCGACATCGCCAGCACGGCCAGCACGCCGGCCCAGGCCAGGCCCAGGGCGGCCGATACCGCCATGATCAGCACCGCGCCGGAACAGGGGCGGATGCCCACGGCCGCGACCGTACCCCACCAGGTCCCGCTGTGGTTCGGGTCGACATGATGCGGGGTGCCGCAGCCGCAGTGGTCGTCGTGGGTATGGTGGTCATGGTGATGATGGTCTGCGTGCCCGTGGTCGTGCCGGGCCTCGGCACGTGCCTGGGCGTGCGCCTTGTGCAGGCGCCAGGCATGGCGCAGGGCGCGCAGCATCAGCCAGATGCCCAGCAGGGCGACCAGCGCGAAGCTCGCGATTTCCAGGGTGCGGACCTGGCCCAGCGTGTCGCGCGCCAGCCAGCCGAGCAGGCCGATCAGCACCCCGACCAGCACGATGGCCGTGACCCCCTGGGCCAGTGCCGAGACCGTGGAGAGCAGGATGCCGCGTTTCAGGTTCTGGGGCTGGGTCAGCAGATAGGCGCTGATGACCGCCTTGCCATGGCCCGGCCCGGCCGCATGGAAGACGCCGTACAGCAGGCTGACCAGGATCAGGGCACCGGCCGTCTGGGCGGTAGGGGCGTCGCGCAGGGCATGCAGTCCCTGGGTGAGGTCGCGATGCAGTTGGCGCTGGGTCTGCAGCATCCAGGCGGTGACGCGCTCCAGTGCCCCGGGCGGATCGGCAAGCGTCTCCGGCACCGGTGCGGTGGCGGTATCCGGCATGGCCTCGCGCTCCTCGGCCTCGCCCGCGGGTGCACCGCCGCCCAGCGGATGGGCCGATTCGCCGGCGTGGGCGCTGAAAACACCCAGCAACAGGAAGAACCCCAAGGCCAGGAGGACCAGGGGGCCCGTGAGGCCGTTCAGTCGATAGGCGGGGGCGACGATCATATCGTTATACTATAACGCTGTCCTGCGGGTGCATCGACCGGTTTTTCGTTCGAATCCTGTGCGAGCGTGCACATCGATCAGTGCTTCGCCTAGTCCGAGGTGTTCCGGCATTGCAGGGTGGCGGTCTCGGCAAAGTAGCGTCCGAGATTGTCGACCGGGCTGCGGTCCTGACGTTCCAGGGTGGCGGCATAGCGCATCAACTGCGGGTCCGGGCGCGCCTCTTCGATCTGCACCTCGCAGCCCTGGCGATTTTCGATATGGACCACGTCGTCCGCGTCATGCAGGACTTCAATCCAGTAGGTCGGGTCGAATACGCGATATGTGAAGCCGTTAGCATTGTCGAGGTCATGTTCGGCCAGTGGCAGGTCGAAGCGCAGATAAAGCCGCCGATCCTCCAGCGATAGCCGGGCGTTTTCCGCCCGGGGTACCGCAAGCTCCGCGTCGTCGTGGCGCAGTTTGGTGAAGTAGTTATAGGCGGCCAGATTTTCCAGCATGCGCTCCGCGACCCGATCCAGCGCCTCGTCGATACCGATATCGCCGTCCAGGTCCCGGGTCATCTCCTCCAGCAGCATGTGGCTGTAGGTCGGATCGATCAGCCAGGCCTGCTGCATGCGCTCCAGCTGGCCGTCGTCGTCGAACACGAGACCCACACGCAGGTCGATCCAGGCGTGGGGGTGTGCCAGCGCAAGGCCCGGGATCAGCAGCGCCAGGCCCAGCAGGAGTCGCCGGATGAGGCGTCGGGCCATGTTCAGGCGACGCTCCCGCTGCGCTGCCAGCGTGTCCCCTCCGGGGTGTCCTCGAGTTCGATCCCGCGGGCGGTGAGCTCGTCGCGGATGGCGTCGGCGGTGGCAAAGTCACGGTTCTTGCGCGCGGCCTGACGCGCGGCGATGCATTCCTCCACCCAGGCGGCGAGTTCGTGGTCCTCGCCATCCCCCTGGAACCAGGCCGTCGGGTCCTGCTGCAGCAGTCCGAGCAGCCCGGCGCCGGCCATCAGTTCGCCCTTCAGGCGGGCCCGTTCGGCCGCGTCGCCAGCCGCGGCCAGGGCATCCGCCAGGCGGTGCAGGGCGGTGATGCCGCCGGGGGTGTTCAGGTCATCCAGCAGCGCGGTGAACACCGGGGTCTCGGCGGCGTTCACGGGGGCCGGTTCGATATCGGCGTGGTCGCGCAGCACGCGGTAGAGCCCGTTCAGGGCATTGCGCGACTGGTTCAGCGTGTCCTCGGAGAAATTCAGCGGTGCGCGGTAGTGGCGCGACAGCAGCGCCATGCGCAGGACCTCGCCCGGATAGGCCTGCAGCAGGTCGTGCAGCAGCTGGAAGTTGCCCAGCGACTTGGACATCTTCTCGCCGTCGATGGTCACGTGCCCGTTGTGCACCCAGTAGCGGGCGTAGTGCGTGCCGTGCTCGGTGCAGCCCTCCGCCGCGCAGCCCTGGGCGATCTCGTTTTCGTGGTGGGGGAAGACGAGATCGTGCCCGCCACCGTGGATGTCGATCATCGCGCCCAGATGGCTGCGGATCATCGCGGTGCATTCGAGGTGCCAGCCGGGACGGCCATAGCCCCAGGGGCTGTCCCAGCCCGGTTCGCCCTCGGCGGCCGGCTTCCACAGCACGAAGTCGCCGGGGTGGCGCTTGTAGCTGGCGACCTCCACCCGGGCGCCGGCCTGCATGTCCTCCAGCGTGCGCCCGGACAGCGCGCCATAGTCCGGGTAGGAGGTGACGTCGAACAGCACGTGCCCCTCGGCCGGATAGGCATGGCCGCGCTCGATCAGGCGTTCGATCAGCTCGGTCATCGGCTGGATGTGATCGGTGGCGCGCGGCTCGAGGGTCGGCGCCAGCGTGCCCAGCTCGGCGATGTCCTCGTGGAAGGCCCGGGTGAAGCGCTCGGTCAGCGCGGCGATCGGTTCGCCGTTCTCCGCCGCGGCCTTGTTGATCTTGTCGTCGACGTCGGTGATGTTGCGCGCGTAGATCACGTGCTCCGGGCCGTACAGCTCGCGCAATACGCGAAACAGCACGTCGAACACCACCACCGGGCGGCCGTTGCCCACGTGTACCCGGTTGTAGACGGTGGGGCCGCAGACATAGAGCGTGACGCGTTCGGGGTCCTGCGGACGAAAGGGCTCGTCGCGCCCGCCGAGCGTGTTGTGCAGGATCAGCTCGCGGCCGGGGTTGGCGCTCATTTCGTGTCGTCCTTGTGGCCGTACAGGGTCTCGGGGGCGATCTCCGGGTCGCTGGTGATCACGGCCTCGTCGTTGTCGATCTGCACGTAGAAGCAGCTGCGCCGGCCGGTATGGCAGGCGGGGCCGGTCTGGTCGACCTTCAGCAGGATGGTGTCGCCGTCGCAGTCCAGGTGCAGCGATTGCAGCTGCTGCACCTGACCCGACTGCTCGCCCTTGCGCCACAGCGCCTGGCGCGAGCGCGAGTAGTAGCACACGCGCCCGGTGCGCAGGGTCTCGTCCAGCGCCTCGCGGTTCATCCAGGCCATCATCAGGACCTCGCCGCTGTCGAACTGCTGGGCGATCGCGGGGATCAGGCCGTCCGAATTCAGCTTGAGTTTTTCCAGCACCTCGGCGGCTGGCCGGCGGGTGCTGCGCGAGGCTTTTTCCAGTGTCTTGAACATGTACGCCGGCATAGCGGAAACCAGCGCCAAGGGTACCATCCCGCGCCTGTGATGAGCAGATCAGCGCGCGTCGTGGCAGCGCGTTAAGAAAGTGTTTGGCGACAGGTCTTGAAACCCCGGTGCGGGTAGAGGATTCTCAGACTAAAGTAGTAATACACAAGCGGGTTTCCGCGCGAGCAGGGGGAAGGGGTTGGAGCGCGAGGCACGGGAGAGGGGCGTGTCCACCGGCAAGGTGCTGAGCGCCTGGCGCACGTCCAGCTGGGTGGCGCTGGTCTATCTGGCGGTCGGGCTGCTCTGGATCGGGCTGTCCGATCAGGCGTTGTTGTGGCTGGTGGACGATGTCCAGGTGCTGGGCTGGCTGCAGACGGTCAAGGGTTTTTTCTATGTCAGCGCGACCGCGGTCTTGCTGTTCCTGCTGCTGTACTGGGTGCTCGCGGCCCGTGACCGGGCCTCGGCCGAAGCACACTACCTGACCGAGGTGGCCAATCGCTCGCCGGTGGTCACCATCGAGTGGGCCGCGCGTCCCGGCTGGCCCGTAGTGTATGTCTCCCCGAACGTGCGGCGCTGGGGGATTGAACCGGAGGCGCTATTGTCCGGTGCGGCTGACTATTCCCGGCGGATCCATCCCGAAGACCGCGAGGCCATCGTCGAGGACGTGTCCCGGCATATGGAGCGCGGGCCGGACGAGTATCTTCAGTACTACCGCCTGGATGTGGGGGGTGGGCGCTGGATCTGGGTCGAGGACCGTACTTGGCTGGAGCGGGACCACGCGGGCGAGGTTCGCCGCTTTCACGGCCTGCTGATGGATGTGACCGAACGGGTGCAGGCCGAGCACAACCTGCGCGACAGCGAGAAGCGCTTTCGCGCCATCTTCGACAATGTGCAGGAGGGTATCCTGCTGCAGGACTTCGAGACGAGTGCCTTTGTCGGGGCGAACGCCGCGGCGCTGGCCATGTATGGCTACGAGCGCGAGGAGCTCCTGCGCTGCACTGTCACGGATCTCAGTGCCCGTGAGCCCGGATACGAGGTCGAGCGCCAGCAGGCCCTGATTGAGCGCGCACGGCGGGGCGAACAGATCGTGTTCGAATGGCGCGCGCGCCACCGCGACGGCCACGTCTTCTGGGTGGAGGCGAACCTGCAGGCGACCGAGATCGCCAACGAGCGCCTGCTGCTGGTGACCCTGCGCAACATCGAGCCGCGCAAGAAGGCCGAGCAGGCCCTGAATCGGCAGATGGACCGCCTGACCCATGCCGAGCGCCATGCGGGTCTGGGTTCCTGGGAATACGTCATCGAGACCGGGCAGCTGTGGTGGTCCGATCATCTGTACGAATTGATGCACCTTGACCCGCAACGCTATGCGCCCGGATTGAGCGATGTGTGGGAGATGCAGTTCGACCCGGATGCGGGCGACGCGGAAAAGCTGAAGGAAGTGCTGCAACAGCTTTCCCCGGGCCATGAAGGTATCGGCCGGCGGTTCCGGCTGCTGCGCCACCCGTCACGCGGTATCGAACGCTGGTTCAGCCTGACGGTGGATGCCGTGGCGGAGCGCGAGGACGGGCTGCATGCGGTTCAGGGGACCATGCTGGATATTACGGACCTGCAGCAGGCGGAGCGCGAGCTGCGTCAATTCAACGCCGAACTGGAGGAGCGGGTGCGCGAGCGTACGGCGGCCCTGGAGGCAGCGAACCAGGAGCTAGAATCGTTTTCCTATGCCGTCTCGCACGACCTCAAGGCACCCCTGAGAGGGATCGACGGCTACAGCCAGTTGCTGGAGGCGGATTACGTCGATTCGCTGGACGCGGAAGGCCAGATGTTCATCCGCAATATCCGCGCTGGGGTCGCGCAGATGAACGAGCTGATCGGTGACCTGCTGGACTACTCCAGGATGGAACGCCGTCCGTTGGAACAGCGCGGAGTGCGTCTGCAACCGCTGGTCGAGGAGGTGCTCGATGGCCTTGATCCCGCGCTGCGTGAACGGGCCGAGATTGCCGTCGACGTGCCGTCGGATCTCGAACTGCAGACCGATCCGGACGGGCTGGCCCTGGCCCTGCGCAACCTGCTCGACAATGCCCTGAAGTTCACCGCACCGCGCGAGAATCCGCGCATTGCGGTCACGGCCGAACCCCGGGGCGAGACGCTCCACCTAGCCGTGAGCGATAACGGGATTGGATTCGACATGGCATTTCAAGATCGCATCTTCGAGATCTTCCAGCGCCTGAACCGGGCCGAGGACTACCCGGGTACCGGGGTCGGTCTGGCCCTGGTGCGTCGGGCATTGCAACGCCTTGGGGGTCGCATCGAGTGCGAAGGCCGACCCGATGTCGGCGCCACCTTTCGACTGGAGCTTCCCCTATGAGTCCGAACGCCCGTCAGCCGGCCATCCTGGTGGTCGAAGACAATCCTGTGGACATCGACCTGATGCAGCGGGCCTTCGAGCGTCGTTATCTGACCAACCCGCTGGAGATTGCCCGCGACGGCGAGGAGGCCCTGGCCTGCCTGAAACGCTGGGAATCCGGCGAGCAGGATCCCCCCGCCGTGATTCTGCTGGACATCAAGCTCCCGAAAATCAGCGGCCTGGAGGTGTTGCGCGCGGTGCGGGCACATCCAGAGTTCGGTCGCATCCCGGTGGTGATGCTGACCTCGTCCAGCGAGGACCGCGATATCCACACCGCCTACGATGCCGGGGCCAACTCCTACATCGTGAAGCCGGTCGACTTCACTAAGTTCATGGAGGTCGCCGAACATGTCGAACTGTACTGGTGTCTGCTGAACCAGCACCCACGCTGACGCCCTGACGGAATATCCCCCATGCATGTACTCGTGGTCGAAGACCAGGCGGCCGATGCCGATCTGCAGCGCCGCTCCATCGAGCGCGGCGTCCCCTCGGCCCAGGTCGTCGTGGCGGACACCCTCAAAGGGGCGCGCGAAGCACTGGCAGACCAGACGTTCGATTGTGCATTGGTGGATCTGCGTCTGCCGGATGGCAACGGGCTGGACCTGGTGGCCGAGCTGCGCGACCAGGGGCGCCCCGAGGCGGTGATCGTCCTGACCGGGCATGGCGAGCAGGAGACGGTCATCGCGGCCTTCCGCTCCGGGGCGGACGACTACCTGACCAAGGCCGAAGGCTATCTGGAGCGACTGCCCACGCGCATCGTCGATGCGCGCTCGCACCGCGATCTGCGCGTCTCGGACCCGCGCGAGCCGCTGGCGGTCCTGTATGTCGAGCATAACGAATTCGACATCGGCCTGGCGCGCCGGGAGCTGGCGCGGCGCGCCCCGAATATCCACCTCACGGTGCAACGCTCGGCGGAGGCCGCGCTGGAGGTCCTGCCGACCTCGCCGGAGGAACCCCTGGCGCTGGACCTGTTGCTGGTCGACTACCGCCTGCCCGCGATGGATGGCCTGGAGCTGGCGCGTATCGTTCGCCACGAACGCGGACTGGATCTGCCCGTTGTGCTGCTGACCGGGCAGGGCACCGAGGATCTGGCCGCGCGGGCCCTGCGGATGGGCGTGGACGATTACGTGCTGAAAAGCGAGGGGTACCTCAAGGGCCTGCCCGCCGTACTCGATCAAGTCCATGTCCACGCCCGCCTGCGCCGCGAGCGCGCCGCCCTGGCCGCGAGCGAGCGTCGCTACCGCGAGGTAATCGAGCAGGCGGGCAATGTCTTCTTTTATCTGGATCAGCAGGGGCGCTGGGTCTTTGCCAATCCCGCCTGGTCCGAGATCACCGGGTTTGTGCTGGAGCAGACCCTGGGGCGGCCGCTGGTCGATTTCGTGGTGGAGGAAGACCGGGGGCGCGTCGGGGAGCTTGTCCGCGAGGTGCTGGAGACCGGCGAGACAGGCGGCCTCAGCGAGGTGCGTCTGCAAACGCGCGAAGGGGGCATTCGCTGGTGCGAGCTGCGGCTGCGCGCGCGGCAGTCCGAGCGGGACGAGCGGCCATTCACCGGGACCCTGATCGACGTCACCGAACGCGTGCGCAACCAGCGTATTCAGGAGATCCGCGCAAACATCCTGGACCGGATCGCCACGGGCGAGCGCGATCCCGCGCTGCTGGAGGATCTGGTGCTGGGGCTGGAATCCCTGAATCCGGACCTGCATGGCTGTGTGATGCTGGTGGATGCGGATGGAGACCAACTGGTCGGCGCCGCCGGTCCGCGCATACCGGAGACTCTGCGGTCGGTGACCAGCCCCATCCCGGTGGCGGATGGGGTCGGGTCCTGCGGCACCGCGGCCTGGTCCGGCGAGCCGGTGTTGGTCGAGGATACGCAGTCGCACCCCTACTGGGCCGGGCTGGAAGAGGCGACGGCGCAGGCCGGGTTTCGAGCCTGCTGGTCGTTCCCCTTTCGCGACGCCGATGGCTATGTGCTGGGGACGTTTGCGGTCTATCTGGCCGCCGCGCGACTGCCGCGTCCGGAGGAGCGCGATCAGCTCGAGGAGTTTGCGCGTCTGGCCGCGCTGGCGGTGCAGAAGCTGCGCGCCTGGCAGGCGCTGGAACAGCGCGAGCGATCACTGGAGGCGGCGGCGGGCCTGAGCCTGAACCTGTTGCGCAATGAAAACCCGTCCGTCGTGATGAGCCGCCTGCTGGGCGAGCTGGGCCGGGTTACGGGCGCCGATCGTACCTACGTGATGATGGATGCCGGCCCCGATTCCGAGCGCGAGACCCTGGAGCAGCATCGGTTCTTCTGGGTGAACCCCGAGGGCGATCCTCCGATTCGTCCACCCAGCCTGCGCCATCTGAGCCTCGAGTCCGTGCTGCCACAGTGGGACGAGCGTCTGCGGGCCGGGGAGATTATTCAGGCCCGGATCGTCGACCTGCCGGATGGCGAGCGGGAGCTGTTCGAGTCGGTTCAGACCCGGGCATTGCTCCTGGCGCCGTTGTTTGTGCGCGGGGAGTATCGGGGGTTCGTCGGTCTGGACCGGGTACGCCAGGGGCGAATCTGGGGCGCCGCCGACGAGCACATGGTCCGTATCGTCGCCGCGAACCTCGGGGCCGCCCTGGAGCGTCGTCGCGCGCTGACCGGGCTGCGCCGGCTGGCGGCCGTGTTCCAGAGTACCCGCGACGGGATCCTGATCACCGACCTGTCGGCCCGTATCGTCGCGGTCAACCCGGCCTTTAGCGAGATTACTGGGTTCTCCGAGCACGACGCCCTGGGCCGAAACCCGCGCTTTTTGAAGTCGGGGCGGCACGACGCCGAGTTCTACCAGGAGATGTGGGCGAGCCTGGTGGCCGCCGGGCACTGGCAGGGCGAGGTCTGGAACCGCCGTTCCACCGGCGAGACCGATCCACAGTGGCTGAGTCTGGATGTGGTGCGTGACGAGGGCGGTGAGCCGCAGTACTACGCAGGGGTGCTGACCGACCTGTCCGCGCTCAAGCGCTCCCAGAACGAGCTGGAGTATCTCGCCCAGCATGACTCGCTGACCGACCTGCCCAACCGCAGCCAGCTGCAGACGTTGCTGGGGCGCGCACTCGAGCGGGCGCGCGCGGAGCGCCGCGGCCTGGCCGTGCTCTGTCTGGACCTGGACCGGTTCAAGACGCTGAACGACAGTCTCGGGCATTCGGTCGGCGACCGGGTGTTGCTGGAGGTCGCGCGGCGCCTAGCCGATGTACTCGAGAGCCCGGACCTGCTCGGACGACTGGGCGGGGATGAGTTTCTTGCGGTCCTCGAGTCCGCCGACACGCACGAATTGGCGGAGGAAAGGGCCCGGGCACTGCTGGAGGTGCTGCAGCGCCCGTTCGTGCTGGACGACGGGCAGGTGGTCTACGTCAACGCCAGCATCGGCGTCAGCCGCTTCCCGGGAGATGGCGATACGGTAGTGGATCTGATGCAGCATGCCGACGCGGCGATGTACCAGGCCAAGGCGCTGGGCCGCGAGACCTGGAGCTTCTATACCGAGGACCTGACTCAGGCGGCGGCCGAGCGGTTGGACCTGGAGAACCGCCTGCGTCATGCCCTGAATGAGGGGAATGGCGAGCTGGCGGTGCATTTTCAGCCACAGGTGCGGCTCGTCGATGGCCGGCTCACGGGGGTGGAGGCCCTGGTGCGCTGGCATAGCGGGTCGGGCGAGAGTATCCGTCCGGATCGCTTTATTCCGATCGCGGAGGAGACCGGGCTGGTGGTCCCGCTTGGCGAATGGGTGCTGCGTGAGGCCTGCCGCCAGGGTCGCCAGTTGCTCGACGAGGTGAGCCCGGACCTGGTGATGTCGGTCAATCTGTCCCCGGTGCAGCTGCGGCGTGGCAACCTGGTGGAGCAGGTGCGCCAGGTGCTGGAGGAGACGGGATTCCCTGCCCGTCAGCTGGAGTTCGAGATTACCGAGACCGGCCTGATGCAGCAGGGGGACCAGGCCGTCACGCGACTCAAGGCCCTGAAGTCGCTGGGCGTGCGGGTGGCCATCGACGACTTTGGCACCGGGTATTCGTCGCTCGCCGTGCTGCAGAACTTCCCGCTGGATGTGCTGAAGATCGACCGCAGCTTCGTCGACGGTGTGGACCGGATGGACGAAGAGGGTACCGATCGGCTGATCGCATCCACCATCATCGCGATGGCGCGCAACCTGCAGCTGGAGGTCATCGCCGAAGGCGTGGAGAACGAGGCGCAGGCTTGCTTTCTGATCGAGCATGGCTGCGAGTTCGGTCAGGGCTACCTGTACAGCCCCGCGCTGCCTTCCGAGCAACTGCTGGAGTGGGCCGCGCGGCGAGTGACCTCGCCCGCCTGAGGCGGCGTCAGGCTCGCGCTCGCGGGGTGCGTGCGTACAATGGCGAGCTGATTCCCCGTTCGCCGGAGCTCTCGATATGTCGTCGTCCCAGCCGCATCCCACCGCCATGCGTTCCCTGACCTTCCACGGCCTGACCCCGGGGCCGCGGCTGATCGTGCTGGGGGCGGTGCATGGCAACGAGACCTGCGGCACGCAGGCGGCCGAGCGGTTGCATGACGAGCTGGAGAGCGGCGAGCGTCGCCTGCAGTGCGGGACGCTGACGCTGGTCCCGCGCACGAATCCGCTGGCCTACGAGCTGGGGCAGCGCATGGGCGAGCGCAACCTGAACCGCAACTTGCGCGTGACCGAGGACCCGCAGGACTTCGAGGACCGCATCGCCAACGTACTGTGCCCGCTGCTGGCGGCGCACGACGTCCTGCTGGATCTGCACTCGTTTCATACCGGCGGTCAGCCGTTCATCATGCTGGGCCCGCGGAACAACGAGGGCGGACTGGAGGACTTTGCCCGTGCCCGCGAGGAGGAGGCCCTGGCCGCCTGCCTCGGCCCGCGGCGCATGGTCGAGGGCTGGCTGGATACCTACGCGCGCGGGGTCGCCCGGCGCATGAAGAACCCGAACGCCAGTCACCGCGCGCAGATGCTGTCCACCGACCCCAGCTACGGCATCGGCACCACCGAGTACATGCGCTCGCAGGGCGGCTACGGCGTGACGCTGGAATGCGGCCAGCACGACGACCCGCAGGCCCCGGTGGTCGCCTATAACGCGATCCTCAATACCCTGGCCCACCTCGGCATGATCGAGGCCCCGGCCACGCCCGGGCAGGACGACCCGGAGGTCCTGCGCCTGGTCGAGGTGATCGACCGCGACCACCCCGATGACCGGTTCGTGCGCGAGTGGAAGAGCTTCGACCCCCTGCACGAGGGTGATGTGATCGGAGTTCGCGCGGACGGGACCGAGGTGAAGGCCCCGGCCGACGGCTTTATCGTGTTTCCCAACCCCAGCTCGCTGCCGGGCAACGAGTGGTTTTATCGCGCCGAGTTCAGTGACCGCCGCGTGATCTAACGTCCTGTGGAGTTCGCCTTCTCCGGCGTTGCCGTATTGCTGCTTGCCGCCGGGTTCTTCGCTGGTGCCTTGAATGCCCTGGCCGGGGGCGGCAGCTTTCTTACGCTGCCGGCCCTGATGGCCGTGGGGGTCCCGCCGGTGGCGGCCAATGCCACCGGGACCGCCGCATTGCTGCCCGGGTACGCCGCCAGCCTGCTGGTGGACCATCGACGCCTGCGTACCCTCTGGCGGGATCTGAGAATGCGCCTGCTGGCGCTGTTCCTGATCGTGGGTGTGCTGGGCGGGGCGCTGGGTGCGGCCCTGCTCCTGCTTACGGGGGATGCGCGTTTTCGGGCCTTCATCCCCTGGCTGCTGTTGCTGGCGACCCTGCTGTTCGCGTTGGGTCCGTGGCTGCAGCGTCGCGCGGCCCATGCGGCACACCCGGCACTGGCCCGGGTGGCGGGCGCGGGGCTTGGCTGCGTCTACGGTGGCTATTTCAACGGCGGGGTCGGCATCCTGCTGCTGGCGATCCTGCGGGGGCAGGGGATGGCCGACCTGGCACAGGCTAATGCCCTGAAGAACCTGCTCTCCACGGTGCTGACGCTGATTGCCGTCGTGGTCTTTGTCGTGGGTGGACAGGTGGTTGCGACCGGGCTGCTGGCCGTCGGGGCCGGGGCCATTCTCGGCGCCCGGGTCGGGATTGGGCTACTGGGGGTTCTGCCCGAACCGTGGTACCGGCATCTGGTTACGCTGGTGGGTGCCGGTACTACGGTGCTCTTCTTCGTCGATCCGGTCTGGCTGGGGTAGTGCTCTGGCGTTGGGTTGATGCAATTCGCGGGGCTCATTGCATCCTACGGTCATCTCGGAGGGGAGCTCGGGCGCGTAGGATGCGATGAGCGTAGCGAATCGCATCGGTTGCCCGGGCCGTCCCCCTGACTTATTGCGCGATACGCTGAGGGCCGGTGCGAGCCTGCTGCAGGGCCTGGTCGAAGTTGTCCAGCGCCTGGGCGTCGGTCTCCGGAAGGATGGCCTCGATGCGCGGGCGGGTGCCGGCGGCGGGCGCTTCCATGGCCTCGAGTCCGCCGTCGCCCGTCACGCGGTTGATGCGCTGCCAGCCCTGATCGGTCAGCACCAGACCCTTGAGGCGTTCTCCGGTGAAGCCGCTCACCAGCGTCTCCAGGACCGTGTGGTCGAACGCCTGCCCCTCGGGCAGCAGCCAGCTGCGGCCCAGGTAGCCATCGCCCCGGGTGTCGATGGTCACGGGTTCGTACCCGTGCTCGTTGGGTGCATGACCATGACCATGACCATGGTCGTGGTCGTGGTCGTGGTCGTGGTCGTGGTCGGGCGTGTCACCCGCGGATAGAAACGCCCGAGCCTCCGGGAACAGGGCCCCGCCGCGTTCCAGCCGGGGGTGCTCCAGCCACGCCGGTTCCACACATCCCTGGGTCGTCTCGACCACCAGCGGACGTGGTGGCGGCATGGCAGCGACAAACGCCTGCAGGGCCTCGCGATCCGCCTCGCTGTAGAGGTCCGCCTTGTTGGCCAGCAGGACATCGGCCAGTGCGATCTGGTCGTTCCAGTTCGGGTGTTCGCGGTGGCGGGGCGAGGATAGGTGGCGGGCGTCCATGACCGTGATCGTGGCGCGCAGGTCCAGCACGCCATCGTAGGGGGGCTGGGTGAGGGTGCGGATGATCTCGGCCGGGTGCCCGAGCCCGGTGGGCTCGATCAGGATGCGGTCGGGGTGCTGCGAGCGGATCAGCCGGTTCAGGCCGACGGTGAACATCTGCGCGGAGACGCAGCAAAGGCAGCCGCCGGGGATCTCCTCCAGCGCGACGCCGGTATCCGCGAGCAGGCCGCCGTCTACGCCGATCTCGCCGAATTCGTTGACCAGCACGGCCCAGTGCTCGCCCTCGGGGCGCAGTGCGAGCAACTGGCGGATGGTGGTCGTCTTGCCCACCCCCAGAAAGCCGGTAACCAGGTGGGTGGGGATGTCGTGGTGGGTGGTCATGTGGTGTTGGCCAGGTTGGCGGGCGGACCCGGGCAGCGGGCACGCCACGCGATTGGTTTCGGTTCAGTCGTCGGCGCGCAGTTCGCCCTGATAGAACGCCTCGGCGTCGTTGAACAGGGCTTCGTTGGTGTCCGCCCGCATGTACAGCATGTGCCCGCCCGGGTAGGCGCGCGGGATGATGCGCGAGTCGGCCTCGTCGCCGGCGGCGAACGCGATCTGGCCCAGCAGCCACTCGGTGGTGAAGTAGGGCGTGATCAGATCTGCCTCGCCATGCACGCTGAAGATCCGGAAGTCGCGGTTGAGCGAGAGGGCGGTGGCCAGCTCGTCCATCGCGGTGAAGTGTCCCTCGCGGCCGCTGGCCTCCCAGTCCCAGGCCCGGAACACGTCGCGACTGAGCAGGCGGTACTGGTGCCCGTGTTCCCAGTCCAGGGTGTTGCGCAGGTGGTCCAGCATTGCGGTGGACAGCGGGGCGGTCAGGCCGTCCAGGATCGCATCGGCTTGCGGCATGATGTTGGTGGGCACCGGGTCGAGGTTGTCGATGCCGCCGTCGTACAGGCTGACCAGCCGGCCTTCGTCCATCAGCAGGCCGCGCTGGGTCATGTCCAGCGTGATGCGTCCCCGTGTGGCCTTCAGGCGATCGCGCGACAGTCCGGTAAAGCGGGCGACCTCGCCGATCCAGTCGTCGTCGATCTGCCCGGGGTGGATCAGGCCCTGCAGGTAGTCGCCCAGGGCGAAGGCCTCGGCCTCTTCCAGGCTGGGCGGGTCATCGCCCAGGCGACCCTGTGCCTTCGCGGCGGCGGTGATCGCCGGCAGGCTCAGGGCCCAGCCGATCGGGCGGGCGGTGCCGTGTTCCAGCATGCCGTAATCCAGCGCGGGCGAGATCAGCACTGTGCCGCTCAGGCTGATGCCGGAGCCCTTGGCAATGCGCGCCGGCAACGCGGCGGCGCGGTAGCCCCCGTAGCTTTCGCCTGCCAGGTACACCGCGTCGCCACGCCGGCCGTGTTCATCCAGCCAGCGTTCCAGCGTCTCCTCCATCGCGGCCAGGTCGCCGTCGCGGGAGAAGTACTGATCGGCTTCGCCGCCCATCACGCGCGAGAAGCCGGTCCCGACCGGGTCGATAAAGACCAGATCGGTAAACGCCAGCCAGGTCTTGGGATTGTCGACCAGCCGGGGCGGCGTGGAGGCGGCCAGACCCTGGTCGTCGGTCTCCAGTACCCGCGGCCCCAGGCCGCCCACGTTGAGGTAGGCCGAGGCCGCGCCGGGCCCGCCGTTGACCATGAAGGTGACCGGACGATCTTCGTCGCTGTCCACCGTGTAACTGACGGTAAACACCCGGGCATCGGGGTCGTCCATCGACTCGCCCAGCGGGACATAGCCGACCGTGGCCTGGTAGTCCAGCGTGCTGCCGTCGAGCAGTTCCAGCGAGTGCTCGGTGGTCACGGCCTCGGGCAGGGGGGGCGTCGGTTCAGTCTCGTTGGCCAGCAGGGGAGCGGACATCCCGGGACCGATCAGCAGGCCGAGCGCCAGCCCGTAGAACGGGCTGGCGCTGGTGCGCGATGCAGGTGTGGGTTTGAGCGGGCGTCGTGGCGGCGCCGTTATCAGCATTGAGCGGTCTCCTCGTGATCGGGGCAGTCATGGCGTACGACACGGTCATCGTCCAGCCATTCCATGATCCCGTCGGTCACGTTGTAGATCTTGTCGTAGCCGAGCCCCTCCGACAGGGCCTGGGCGAGTGCGCTGGTGCGGTTGCCGACGCGGCAGATCAGGATCACCTCGTCGTCGGAGTCGACCAGCGCGGTGAACTTGCTGCCGAACTCCGGGTTGAGGCTGCCGTCTTCCTCGAACGCGGTGATGCGATGGCTGCCTTCCACCACGCCCGTCTCGGCCCACTCGTCCGGGCGACGGATGTCGACGATGGTGACCCCCTCATCCAGCTTCTCGGCCAGTCCCTCGTTGTCCAGGCTGCTGAACGGGGCGCGCTGGACCTCGACGACCTCGAGTTCGAAGCGAAGGGTGGCGTTCGGCGGGATGATGTTGCCGGCGCCGCGCTCGCCGTAGGCCAGCTCCGGCGGGATGATCGCCTCGCGCTTGCCGCCCTCGCGCATGCCCTTCACCGCCTGCTCGAAGCCGGGGATCGTCTGGCCGGACCCGATGGTCACGGACAGGGGCTGGCCGCCGCGGCTGGAGTCGAACTCGGAGCCGTCTTCCTCGAGGCGTCCGACATAGTGGACCAGGGCCGTGTCGTGCCGTACGAGTTCGGGGCCCTCGCCCTCCTCGATGTCGCGAATCTCGATGCTGTCGGCCAGCGCGAAGGCCGGGGTCAGGAACAGGGCGAACAGAAACCAGGCTTTCATCATTTTATCCTTATAAATTGCAAGTTTTTGTTTTACATGCCGGCTTTTACCAGACCAGAAAACTCCTTCCAAAATTCCTTGGAAAAACTTTGAAATTCATTTGAACCTGATCTAAATGATTCAGGGATCCCTGAATCGACAAGGCCTTGTTGAGGGGGATCTTGACCGCAAGGATCCGTGTGACGGAGGAGCATATGACCAGGAAACAAGAAAACCAATTCTGGGATCGCCTGCGAGGCGTAACGGAAGACGCCGGGGCGGACCCGCAGACCCTCGAGATCTTTGACGAAGCCGTCTCCCGGCGTCGTTTCATGGGCCGCATGGGCGTGGGCGGCGCTGCCCTGACGCTGTTCGGCTTTGGTGCCGGCACCGACGCCGCGATGCGCGGCCTGTTCGGGCGTGGCCTGATCCCGGCTGCCTGGGCGGACGAAGCGAATGGCCTCGAGGACGAGCAGGCGAAGTCCGCGATGTCCGACGCCGGCAAGGAGGATGGCCTGATCGTCCATAACGATCGCCCGTTGAACGTCGAAACCCCGCCGCACCTGCTGGAAGACGAGGTTACCCCGGCCAGCCGTCATTTCATCCGCAACAACGACCTGATCCCGCAGCAGGCGCTGGATCGCGACCCGAATGGCTGGTCGCTGAAGATCGACGGCGAGGTGCATGAAGAGCTGGAGATCGGTCTCGACGACCTGAAGAGCATGGACAGCAAGGACCTGGTCCTGCACATCGAGTGTGGCGGCAACGGCCGTGCGAACTTCGACCCGCAGCCGCGCGGCAACCCCTGGGACCGCGGTGCGGTGGGTAACGCCAAGTGGACCGGCGTGCCGCTGAAGGACATCCTCGAGCGGGCCGGCGTGAAGGACAGCGCCGTCTACACCGCGCACGAGGGCTACGAGCCGATCCTCGGTGACCGCGGTCCGTTCTCCCGTGGCGTGCCGATCGACAAGGCGATGGAAGAGCACACCATCGTGGCCTATGCGATGAACGGAGAGGACATCCCTGCGACCCACGGCTTCCCCGTGCGTCTGGTGGTGCCGGGCTGGTACGGCTCCTGCTCGCACAAGTGGCTGAACAAGATCACGCTGCGCGATCAGGAACACGACGGCCGCGGCATGACTGGCTACTCCTACCGCATGCCCAAGTATCCGGTGGCCCCGGGCGAGCGCCCGCCGGAAGAGGACATGAAGGTCGGCGGCCCGTGGCTGATCAAGTCCGTGATCACCGGTCCGAAGAAGGACACCGGTCTGGAGCGTGGCGAGACCGTCAAGGTCACCGGCCATGCCTGGGCGGGCGAGGACGAGGTCGCGGAAGTCTGGATCTCCACCGACTTTGGTCTCAACTGGGAGAAGGCCGATCTCAAGGGCGACCCGGTCAACAAGTACGCCTGGGTGCACTTTGAGAAGGAGCTGTCCTTCGAGAATCGCGGCTACTACGAGATCTGGGCCCGCGCGGTGGACGACAAGGGCAATACTCAGCCCATCGTTCAGCCGTGGAACCCGCGTGGCTACGACGGCAACATCGTCCACAAGATCCCGGTCACGGTCGCTGCGTGACAAACCTCCATACCCGGGGCATCATTTCCCCGGGTTTCTCTTGAGCAGAACGGAGTACGCATGAAGCGTTTTGTAATGCTGTCGCTACTGGGGTTGGCGTGTGCGGCCCTGGCTTCGCCCGTTGTTGCCGAGGAGGCCATTCCCGAGGAAGAACAACAAGCCCAGGAAGAGAAGGCCGAAGAGGTCTCGGCGACCAAGGAATTGTTTGAACAGACCTGTGCGGCCTGCCACGGCATCCGTCAGGCGACCAACCAGAACCTGAATCGTGCTGACTGGAACTGGGTCATGGACGACATGGAAGACTACGGCATGACCTGGCTCACCGATGAGCAGCGTGACGACATCGTGGATTTCCTGGTGGAGAACTACGGTTACGGTGATTAAGGCTGTGCAGGAGAGCTCCGTTGTCAGGAGCCGTACTTCCAGGCGCCCCACGGGGCGCCTTTTTTGTGGTGGTCTCTGTGCAGCGCGGCAAGCCGTGTGCGCTTCGCGAGCCTGTCCGTCGCCCTTGCATGGCCGGTGGCGATGCCGGGTCTCGTGGTGGGTCAGTCCGCGGCGTGCGAGATGGCCCAGCAGCGATGGGGTGGGGGTGGGCGGCGGAAATCCTCGTCCAGCGTCTCGCGAGTGATCTCGCGGACTTCCAGGCCCGCGAGGGACTCAGTGTCGAGTTCGAAGCGGCGGCGGTTGGTCGAGAAGTACAGGATGCCGCCCTCGGTCAGCAGGCGCGCGGCGTCCCGGATCAGTTCGACATGGTCGCGTTGCACCTCGAAGTCCGCCTCGGTGCGTTTCGAGTTCGAGAAGGTCGGGGGATCGAGGAAGATCCGTTCGAAGCGCAGCGCCGGGTCGTCTGCGGCCTCCCGTACCCAGGTGATGCAGTCGGCACGCAGCAGCGCATGGGTGTCGGGGCGCCGCCGACTGCGCCCATCGCGCACGCTGGCCTCGAAGCCGTTGGCCGCGAGGTTGTCGGCGGCCCAGTCGAGATAGGTGTTGGACAGGTCCACCGAGACGGTCTGGCGGGCACCCCCCATGGCGGCATGGGCACTGACCGCCGCGGTGTAACAGAACAGGTTCAGCAACCGAAGGCCCCTGCATTCTTCCTGCAGACGGCGCCGCATCGGGCGGTGGTCCAGGAACAGCCCGCTGTCCAGATAGGCATCCAGCTCCACCTTCAGCCGGCAGCCGTGTTCCTCGACCCAGAAGGGGGCGGGTTGGGCGGTCTCGGCGCGCTGGTACTGCGAGCGGCCTTTCTGGGCGCGCCGCTGCTTGTAGTGCAGGTGGGCGGGCGCGACGCCGGTGACCTCCAGAGTCGCGGCCAGCGCCCCGCGCAGGCGCGCCTCGGCACGCGCGGGTTCGACCGATGCCGGGGCGGCGAACTCCTGCAGGTGCAGGTGCACGGAGCCGTCGGTCGCCTGGTAGCGATCGATCAGCAGCGGGTACTCGTCCAGGTCGGCGCTGTAGATGCGGTAGCAGGTCACGCCCTGGCGCCGGGCCCAGCGATCCAGGTGCTTCAGGTTCTTGCGCAGGCGGTTGGCGAACTCGGGTGCCGGGGGTGCCGCCTCGGCCTGTCCCTCGCGGGCATGGATGTCGAACTCCAGCAGCTGGCAGTCGATCGGGCCGTTGTGTACGCGGTACTTGCGCGTGGCGCGCAGCCCGAGGCGGCGGGAGTCGGTGGTGTCCGCGACCAGCAGGGCCACCTGCCAGCCGCCAAAGGCCTGTTTGAGGTGCTCGCCCAGCAGGCTGTAGAGCTTGATCAGTTCGGGCTGGTCGCCGATGCGTTCGCCGTAGGGCGGGTTGCTGATCAGCAGCCCGTTCGGTGCGGGGGGCGTGAGGGTCAGCACGTCGGCGACCTCGAAGCGGGTGCAGGCGGCGACTCCGGCTGTGCGGGCCGCCTGGCGCGCGGCCTGCACCGCGCGCGGGTCGCGATCCGACCCCAGCAGCGTCGGGCCCTGCCAGGGGCGGACCGCCGCCTGGGCCGTATCCACACAGCGCTGCCACAGGGCGGCGTCGTGCCCGGCCCAGCCCTGCGGACGGAAGTCCTGGCGCAGCAGCCCGGGAGCGGTGTGCGTGGCGATCAGGGCGGCCTCGATCACCAGGGTGCCGCTGCCGCAGAACGGGTCCAGCAGCTGCGCCTGTTCCGGGTCGTCCTCGACGCGTGCGGGCCAGCCGGCACGGGCGAGCAGGGCCGCGGCGAGGTTCTCGCGCAGCGGGGCCGCCCCTCCGGCGCCGCGATAGCCGCGCCGGTGCAGGCCGCCATTGCCGATATCCACGGACAGCCGGGCGTGATCCCCCTGCAGCTGCAGCAGGATGCGGACGTCCGGGTGTTTCGGGTCCACGTCCGGGCGGGCGCCGGTTGCCTCGCGGAAGGCGTCGGCCACCGCGTCCTTGATGCGTACCCCGGCGAAGTGGGTATGGCGGATGTGGCGGCTCTTGCCGCCGACCTCGACCGCGAAGGTCGCACCGGGGTCCAGCAGCGCGGGCCAGTCGATCGCGCGGGCGGCGGTGTAGCAGCCATCCCCGTCCGGCTGCTCGAAGCGCGCCAGTGGCAGCAGGATACGGCTGGCGATGCGGCTGCCCAGCAGTACGCGGTACAGCGTCTCGAGATCGGCCGAGAAGTGCACCGCGCCGCCCTCCTCGCGCACGTCGGCGGCGCCGAGGGTAACCAGTTCCTCGGCCAGCAGGGGGCCGAGCCCGCGGGCGACGGTGGCGCGGTATTCCTGCGGGGTACTGGGATCGTTCTCGGGCGTGGCCATGCGGTGTCTTCCTGGGACGGGGGCCTATCTTGCCACAGCCGCCGTTGGGGTCAGCGCAGCAGGCGGCGTCGGATCAGCGCGGTCGCCAGGATGATAGCCGCCGCGCCGTAGCCCGTGATCACCGCCAGGTGCGGCCAGACGCTGGCGGGCCAGCTGCCGGTCATCAGCGGACGCACGATCTCGACCACGTGCGCCAGCGGCAGGGCCAGCGCCAGGGTCTGCACCCAGTTGGGCAGCTCCTGTAGCGGGAAGAACACCCCGGAGAGCAGGAGCATCGGGGTCACCGCCAGGGTGAAGTAGTACAGGAAGAAGTCGTAGCTGCGCGCCAGCGCGGTGATGACCAGGGCGAGCGCGCCGAAGGTGAACGCGGCGAGGAAGATCACCGGCAGGGCGAGCAGGGCGCGAGCGTCGCTCACCAGCCCCAGGACTGCGGCGACGACGAGGATGGTGGTGGCACTGATCAGGCCCTTGCTCGCGGCCCATATCGCCTCGGCGAAAACGATGTCGTCCAGCGTCAGCGGTGTGGCCAGCATCCCGAGCCAGGTGTTCTGCTCCGCCATGCGCGTGTAGGCGGAATACATGCCCTCAAAGCTGGCGGTGAACATCGCCGAGGAGCAGATGATCCCGGAGGCGATGAACACCATGTAGCTCATGCCGTCGAGGTCACCCACCAGGCGGCCGAAGCCGTAGCCAAATGCGAGCAGGTAGAGGATGGGTTCGCCGAAGTTGCCGAGCATCGACGGCACCAGGAGCTTGCGCCAGACCAGAAGGTTGCGGCGCCAGACCGCGACGAAGCGCAGGCTGGGCCGGGGGAGCCAGGTCGAGGTTGGGTCGGACATCAGTCGCGCAGCTCGTGGCCGGTGAGTTTCAGGAACACGTCTTCCAGGTCCGCCTCGCGCAGGGTCGGTTCGAGGCCCCGGGCGCGCAGGCGTTCGCGCAGCCGGTCCGGTTCGGCCGTGTAGACCAGCCAGGTATCCGCGACCTGATGGGCGCGATCCCGGGGGCCGATCTCCTGCTCGATCGCGGTGCCGGCATCGGGCCCGCCGACCGTGACCACCCAGGGTTCGATGTGCTCGGCGATCAGGCGGCTGGGTCGGTCACAGGCAATGATGCGGCCGTGGTCGATGATCGCGATGCGATCGCACAGCTCCTGGGCCTCCTCCATGTAATGCGTGGTCAGCACCAGCGTGACGCCGGAGGCGCGCAGCTGCCGGAGCTGGCGCCAGAGGTGGTGGCGCGCCTGTGGGTCCAGCCCGGTGGTCGGCTCGTCCAGCACCACGACCTCGGGTTCGTTGATCAGGGCGCGTGCGAGGGTCAGCCGGCGCTTCATGCCGCCGGAC
This sequence comes from Thioalkalivibrio sp. ALJ15, assembly GCF_000383695.1. NCBI lineage: Bacteria > Pseudomonadati > Pseudomonadota > Gammaproteobacteria > Chromatiales > Ectothiorhodospiraceae > Thioalkalivibrio > Thioalkalivibrio sp. ALJ15. Next base: position 360,547 of record NZ_KB912057.1, on the reverse strand, counting down.
AGGGCATTGATGCGCGCGCCGCGCTTGTCGTTAAGGTTGACCTGCTCCAGCAGGTGATCGATGCGCGCCTGGACCGTTGCGCCGGAGAGACCGAAATACGCGGCATAGGTTCGCATGTTCTCGATCACGGTGAAGTCCGGGTCCAGCGTGTCGAACTGCGGCACGATGCCCAGGCGCTTGCGCACCTCGCGCTCGCCTTCCGGCATCGGAAGGCCCAGTACTTCGACCTGACCGCCGTCGATCGGGGTCATCCCCAGCAGCATGCGCAGGGTCGTCGTCTTGCCCGCGCCGTTGGGCCCAAGCAGCCCGAAGAACTCGCCGCGCGGGATCTCCAGGTTCACGCCATCGACAACGGCTACGCCGTCGTATCGTTTGTACAGGGACTGGATGCGGATTGCGGGCAAGCAGGCGGTTCGCGGAAGAAAGGAGTGCATACCTTACCGGTTTGCCGCGGATAGCCCAATATGATTCGCGCGTGTTCCAGGGCTCTGGCGCGGGCACAAAAAAGGCCCGGCAGCTGCCGGGCCTTCAGACGACAAACGTGCGTGTGATGGCAGGTGTCGCTTTACGGGCGCAGGTAGACGAAGCCCTGCTGCTGCAGATGGGCGATCTCGGCCACACCGCTGGGGACGATGTCGTCCTCGGAGGCATCGTAGAGCTCGTCGGCGATGCTGATATTGCCGCGGGTGACGGTGACGTTGCAGATGTTGAAATCAACACCCTGCAGCTTCAGTTCGTCGATGCGGCCGGCCAGGTCCTCGCTCTCCTTGGCATTGCGCAGAAGGCCCAGGCCCGGACCATGCATGACCACGCGGATGTCCATCTTGTCGGCGCCCACGGCATTGATGTGGTTCTGGATGTTGCCCATGGCGGCCATGTGGCGGTCCATGTCGTTGTAGTTCACGTGGTAGACCACCTTCTGTTCGCCGTATTCCGCCAGCGCGGTCGCCGGGGCGATCAGCAGGAAGGAGACCAGAGCCAGGGCGATAATATGCAGGTGCTTCATGACGCGTTTTCCTCGTTCAAGGTCCCGGTTGGGATTTTCCTTTTATTTTGCAGCCGGTGCTTCCCTTTGGGGCTGCTTTGTCCGGCTTTGATATGACGCGTTAACGGGGTGCTTATTCCGGCTGGTCCGGCTGATTTTTGCGGGTATTTATATATTCAAATAAAGACTGGAATTTTGGTTGTGTATTTCCTTCTGGAAACCTGGTTCCGCTCAAGAAAAAGGCCCGGCCAAGGCCGAGCCCAAAGGGCCACCGGGAGAACACTCGGTGGCTTGGAGGAAATGTGGTACTTACGGGCGCAGGTAAACGAAGCCCTGCGTCTGAAGGTGGCCGATCTCGCCGACTCCGCTAGGTACCAGGTCGTCTTCGGTGGCATCGAAAAGCTCTTCCGAGATGTCCACGTTGCCCCGGGTGACGGTGACATTGCAGATATTGAAATCAACGTCTTGCATCTTCAGTTCTTCGATGCGGGCGGCCAGGTCTTCGCTCTCCTTGGCGTTGCGCAGCAGGTGCAGGCCCGGGCCATGCATGACCACTCGGATCTCCATGTTTTCCGCGCCCACGGCATTGATGTGGTTCTGGATGTTGCCCATGGCGGCCATGTGGCGGTCCATGTCGTTGTAGTTCACGTGATAGACGACTTTTTGTTCGCCGTAGTCGGCCATGGCGGCGCCGGGAAGGGTGAGCATGGCGGCGGCGGTCAGGGCCAGAGGCAGGATAAAAGCTTTCTTCATTGGTGGGCTCCTTGCGGTATTCTCGTTCTTTTACATATTCGGTGTGGCGTATGCCGAGCTTCCAAGAAGCACACTGGACCGTTTTGCTTCCGTGGCTTTTTGAATCCAGTTGTGGGTAGGACGGGAACGCGGGGTAATTATTCCGATCTAATTAAAGATAATCGCATCATGAAATACGGTAAATAATTAAATAATAAAAAACCGTTCGGAGGTCTCAGTGAAGCCATGGGCGGGGGATTGGGTTCAGGGCTGTCGCGGTGACTGGGTGGGCAGGGCGGGTAGGACGAGGCGGCCTGCGGTCAGGGCGAGCCGGGCGGGGCTTCGGCGAGAGTTCGCCAGACCCATGACGTTTACTTCGGAGAAATCCGTCAGCCGGACCAGCGGGCCGCCAAAACTGACGGTCATGACGTGAACAAACGCCAGAAGTCAGTCGACCAGGGGGTGTTCGCCGATGCCTCGCGGTCTCCACCCTCCGGTTGTGTAGGTTGCTAGAGTGTGGGGCTTTCGAATCCACTGGACGTCCATTCGATGGCCGTCCCTCGCCAGGAGTCCTCGCCATGACCACTGCATCCAGCCTCCCCGAAGCACTGCAGCCGATCGGCTGCGTGGGCCTGGGCATCATGGGGGCCCCCATGACCCGCAATCTGCTGCGTGCCGGGGCGGATATCCGGGTCTGGGCGCGTCGGGCGGAGGCGGCGGAGTCCCTGGTAGCCGAGGGTGCCGGGGCCGCCTCCAGTCTGGCGGAACTGGTCTCCAGCGTGCGCGTGCTGGTACTGAACGTCTCTGACACCCCGGATGTGGAGCAGCTGATGCTGGGCCCGGATGGGGTGCTCGAGCACGCCCGCCCGGGGCTGCTGGTGGTCGACCACAGCACGATCGACCCGATCCGCACCCGCGCGATTGCGCAGGCCGCGGCAGAACGGGAGGTGGTGTTTGTGGATGCGCCCGTGTCCGGCGGCGAGCCGGGGGCCCGCAGCGGCACGCTCAGCCTGATGGTTGGTGGCCCGGAGGAGGCGGTCGATCGGCTGCGGCCGATCTTCGACATCGTGGGTTCGACGCTGACGCATGTCGGGGCCAGCGGGGCCGGTCAGATCACCAAGGCCTGCAACCAGCTGGTGGTGGGCGAGACCCTGGTCGCCATTGGCGAGGCCTTCGCGCTGGCGGAGCAGACCGGGGTCGATCCGGCGCGGCTGCGCGAGGCGCTGATGGGTGGGTTTGCCGCTTCGCGTATCCTCGAGGTGCACGGCCAGCGCCTACTGGACGGTGACTTCGAGCCCGGCTTTCAGGCTGGGCTCTACCACAAGGATCTGGGCATCGTGGCCGGTCTGGGCGAGCAGGTGGGCCTCAGCCTGGACGGCCTGGAGCCGGTGCGCCACGCGGTAGACAAGGCGCTGGCGGCCGGGCAGGCCGATCACGATGTCGCGATCCTGGCGCGTTTCTGCCTGCATGCCCGTGGCGAGGGCACCAGGGATTGAGGCGCGAGGTCAGCCGAACAGACGCCAGAGGATATACAGCAGCGAAAAGATCAGGCTGAACGCGATGCCGGCCCAGGCCAGACCGCGCAGGCCACGCCCCGGGCGGGCCGCCTCCGGCATGTCCGGCGACATGACCACCTTGAAGGTGATCCACGCGAGTATCGGTGCGGAGAGGAAGGACAGCAGCGTCGCGATATCCACCAGCCGCGTGAAGTGCTCCCCGGCCTGCGAGATCAGCAGCAACGCACCGCTGGCCACGGCCAGCAGCGCAATGCGATAGCCCCACCAGTCGAGTCCGCGCTCGCCCTTGCGCGACGGGTCCATAGTCTGCGGCGCGTGGCCGTCCTCGCGCAGGGTGCGGATGATCGCCACGATCACGCGGGGGTAGGCATCGGTGACGGCCAGTGTCGTCGAGAACATCGTGGTCAGGGCCGCCACTGCGATCAGGGTGCGGCTCCATTCGCCCAGGCTCTGGGCGTACAGGTCTACCAGCTGGGCCGAGAACGCGGCGGCCCCGGCGGCAAAGCCAATGCCGCTGCCGTACATCAGGACCGCGCCCAGCAGCATGAATGCGACGGCAATGACTACGGCCCCGAGATACCCCAGGCGGAAGTCGAAGATGGCCTCGCGCACGGTCGGCGCGTGGCCGGTCTGGCGGGCGCGTTCCTGGGTCCAGATCGAGTGCCAGGCGGCCACGTCCAGCGGGATGGGCATCCAGCCCAGAAGCGCGAGGATGAAGGCGAAGCCGGCCAGGGTCCAGAGGTTCGACCACTCCTGGGCACCGGACAGGGTGGCGAGGTCCGGGGCCTCGCGAAAGGCCAGCGCGACTGCGGCCACGGTGGATACGCTCAGCGCGGCCATGATGATCTTCATGCCCAGGTCCAGGCCGCGGTAGGCGCCGATCATCAGGAAGGTGATGCAGGCAGCGAGGACCAGCGCCGAGACCAGCGTGACCGAGAGGTCGAGGTCGAATACCAGTGTGACCAGCCCGGCAGTGGTCAGCGTGACTACCGCCTGGATGGCGAACAGCGTGCCCACGGTCACCGCGATGTAGAGACTCAGGGCCCAATTGCCCAGCCGGTGGTAGCCGGTCAGCAGGTGATGGCCGGTGGCGGCTGCATAGCGCGGGCCGAACTCCAGAAACGGGTACTTGAACAGGCAGGCCAGTAGCACGATCGGGATCAGCAGAAGCCCGTACTCCGCGCCGCCCCGGGTGGCCTGGACCAGATGCGAGACCCCCACGGCCGCACCGGCCATCAGCAGCCCCGGGCCAATGGCGGCCCGAAGCGAGGCGCGAGTGGACGGACTCATCCAGGTTCCTTTCGGTCGGGAATTCGGCCCGCGATTATAGGGGAATTGCCCGCGACCGCCATCCGGCGACGGCTATAGCCGTGAGCCCGCTGTTACGTCGTTAAAGCGCCAGCGGGGTTCGGCGGTAGAGCTCGGGGGCGGGCGGCTTGAGTTCTTCGGATTCCGGGAAGCGCTGCACCAGCTTGTCGTAGTAGCTGCGGATGTTCCGCACGTAGTGGACCGGCTCCCAGCCGCGGGCGTAGCCGAAGCGGGTCTGCTCGTACCATTCGGACTGCGCCAGACGCGGCAGCCATTGCATCACATCCAGCCAGCGATCCGGGTCGTCGCCGTTGGCGGCCGCCAGGCGCCGGGCATCGTGCAGATGACCCAGTCCCACGTTGTAGGCAGCCAGCGTCATCCAGGTGCGGTCGGGCTCGGAGATCGATTCCGGCAGCCGTTCCCGCAGGTCGATCAGGTACCGCGTGCCACCGTCGACGCTCGCGGCCGGATCGGTGCGGTCCTCGACGCCCAGCCCCTCGGCGGTAACCTGGGTCAGCATCATCAGTCCGCGCACGCCGGTGGGGGAAACTGCATCGGGATTCCAGTGGGATTCCTGGTAGGCCACCGCGGCGATGAAACGCCAATCGAGATCGTGGGTCTCTCCGGCCTCCTCGAACAGCGGACGAAACTGGTCCAGGCGATGCTCGACGCGGCGCGCGAAGGTCAGGGCATCCACCAGGTCGTGGGTGTCCAGATGGCCGAGATAGCGATCGAGTAGCAACTCCAGTTCACGGTTGTCGCGCAGCCTGGCGATGTACTCCTCGGTGGCGTCGATCAGGCTACGATCAAAGCCTGCCGGGAATAGCCAGCGGACCTCGGCGCTGCGTTCCAGTTCGTGTGCCTGACGCAGGTTCGGGTGCATGCGCCGCAGTCGACGGTACTCCAGGGAATTCATCACTGCGTAGTCGATCTCGCCACGCTCCAGGGCCTCGCGCAGGGCCTCGGCGTTGGTGTAGGGGATGAGTTCGCCATTGGGCTGGTCCGTTTCTTCGTCGCCGTCCGGGAGGGAGGCGCTCGGGTCGAATGCCCCCCCCTCGGGCGCTGGCTCGGCCTCGGTTGCTGGATCCGGTGACAACCCCGGCGGGGTTTCCGGTTCCATGCCGACCTCGGCCAGCAAGGGCTGGCTCAGGCTCTCGGGTACGGGGGCCTGTGCGGTCATGCCGACGCGCGCCCCGGCTGGTATGTCGGTCAGCGCCAGCAGCGGTGTAGCCCGTTCGTTCTCGTTCCAGAAGACCACGACATGCTTCACGCTCAGGATTTCCGGGCCGGCTTCGATCAACGGATCGTGTGGCGGCACGAGCAGGCCGGCGGCGATGTCGATGCGGCGTTGGCGCAAAAGGCGATGGGCGGTGGCGGCGTCGTCCACGCGGGTCACGCGCAGGCGCGTGTCGAGCTCCTCGGCCAGACCGTACAGCAGCTCCAGCTCGAGTTGGTCCCGCCCGGCGGTGGCGGCGAGCTCGGAGCGGCCCAGGGGGCGCTCGACCAGGGCCACTCGCAACTCGTCACGGAAGGTGAGCTGTTCCAGCGCCGCTGGCGGGTTGTAGTACACCCGCAGCACGATGGCCGTCAGCAGCACGATGAAGAGCCCCAGTTCGATCTGGCGCCAGGTGCTGCTTGGGGGGCGGAGTTTCAGATGCGTGCCCATGGCACTGGATCATACCCAATTGCCCCGGTGGTCACCGGGGATGGTAGGGAAACACGTTCGTGTTTCCCTAGCGCCAGTTCAGCACCAGACCCTGGTCGCGCAGGATCTTGAGCGCGGGGTCAACGCAGGTGTCGATGAAGGAGGCGCGGCGCGGGTTCTCGCGGGCGATGCGGCGATAGTCCGGCCCCTCGGGCAGGCCGGCCAGTTCGTAGATGTCGCGGGTGGGGTAGTAGAACGCATGCACGAACTGGCGGAACACGCGGCGCATCAGCGGGCGGTAGGCCCATTTCTGCCAGGACGGGAGCGTATCCAGATAGGATTCCAGCGTGTCGCGGGCATGCGCCATGTGACGCGCCTCGTCGATCATGTGCCGGGTCACGATGTCGTCCACCGTCGGGCTGATCGAGTCCTTGTGCTGGCGGATCAGTCGGTTCATGCGATCCGGGACCTCTTCGCCGATCATCACCGCGATCCAGAAGATCGAGGACTCGAACGGAGAGAAACGACCGACCAGGGTGGCCAGCTTCGGCTTCGGGAACCGGCGTTCCGGCAGGGGCAGCCCGCTGCGGCGCATGAACTCGATGAACATCAGGCTGTGGCCGGCTTCCTCGCGCAGCTCGTGCAGGCGATAATTCAGCCGGTCCAGACGGCCGGCCGAGTGCATGGATATGCGCGAGATGCGCTCCATGAAAAGGCCTTCCAGCCACAGCGCGCCACTGATGAAGTACAGAAACTCGTATTGCGACAGGCGCCGTTTGCAGGCATCGTCCAGCGCCGAGTATTCGGGGGTGCCGAAGAGCGAGACAGCCTCCTCCGGGATCCAGAAATCGTCCAGCGACAGCGCGTCCCAGCGCACGTGAGTGAGCGGGTCCTCGTACGGCTGGCTGTTGCGGCTCAATAGATCGAGCAGCTCCTGCGAGGGATTCATCGAAGGCGTACCGAAGGCGCTGGACGGTTAAACGCCCGAATCATACCGGCATTGTCAGTCCGGACCAACGCCAACCCGTTGCAATCTGCGGTTGCTACCCCAATATGAGTCAAATGAATATGTCCGCCACCCGTTACCGCGTCAGCTTCCTCAACCAGGGCAAGGTCTACGAGATCTATGCCCGCGAGGTCTATCAGGACGAACTCTATGGCTTTGTCACTGTCGAGGATCTGCTGTTTGGCGAGCGCTCGCAGGTGGTAGTCGATCCCTCCGAGGAGCGCCTGCGCACCGAGTTCGAGGGGGTCGAACGCTTCCATGTGCCGATGCATGCGCTGATCCGGATTGACGAGGTCGCGGCCGTCGGCACGCCCCGTATCCGGGACGCCAGCCAGGACAGTGGCAATGTCCACGCCTTCCCGTCGCTCCCCAGCCGCGGCCCGGGCAAGCCCTCGGACGGCTGATGGTGCCCGTGCCGGGTGTCCGCATTGCTAACCGACCGCCGCTGGTTTACCCTTTCGCGCTTCGCGTAGGCCAGTGCCTTCGCGGGACAAACCGGAGAGGTGGCCGAGCGGTCGAAGGCGCACGCCTGGAAAGTGTGTATACGGTAACCCCGTATCGAGGGTTCGAATCCCTCCCTCTCCGCCAGATTCAAGCAAGGGGGCCCGAGTGGCCCCTTTCGCATGTCTGGCCCCGGAGCTATCGGGATTCGAACCCTCGATACATGAGAAAGCCGGGTTCGACGGGTGACGCGCCGCGGCACCCGAACGTCGCCGCAGGCGACGACCCGGAGGGCGAGGCACGCGGTGCCGAGTAGTCCCTCCCTCTCCACCAGATTCAGCAAGGGGGCCCGGGTGGCCCCTTTCGCATGTCTGGCCCCGAGGTGCTGTGATGTGATCCTCCCGGACAGGGCCGTATTTGAAGGCGTTCCACGAGGGCGCAGCGGCCATTCTCGTTGGACGTCGTGCGCGGCGCTCGCGTACACTTGCAGGCGTAACCGCACCCGTCACTCAGCCGCCGAACCGTTGTCCGAATGCGGGGTCCAGCCCCGGTAGACGGTGCGGGCGAGGTCGGGTCAAAGATCCCGAATGAATCGCAGTATCGCCGCCGGCAAATGGCCTGGCGGCCTCGACCCAGACCATCCGGAGGTCCCCGTGTCCGCGCCCGCTCTGCTCGTCCTGGAAGATGGCACTGTGTTTCATGGTCAGGCGATTGGCGCCCTGGGCCAGACGGTCGGCGAGGTGGTATTCAACACCGCGATGACCGGTTATCAGGAGATCCTGACGGATCCCTCCTACCACCGGCAGATGGTCACGCTGACCTATCCGCATATCGGCAACACCGGTACCAACCCGGAGGATGACGAGTCCGCACGCGCCCATGCCGCCGGGCTGATCATTCGCGACCTGCCGCCGCTGGTGTCGAACTGGCGTTCGCGCGAGTCGCTGCCGGATTACCTGCTGCGTCACGGCATCGTGGCGATCAGCGGGATCGATACCCGCAAGCTGACCCGTATCCTGCGCGAGAAGGGCGCGCTGAACGGCTGCATCCAGGCCGGCGATGTGGACGAGGCCGCGGCCCTGGCGGCCGCGCGCGAGTTCCCCGGCATCAAGGGTATGGACCTGGCGCGCGAGGTCACCACGCGCAGCCGTTATGAATGGCTGGAGGGTACCTGGCAGCTCGGCGAGGAGCCGGCGCGGGTGAACCCGGAGCAGGCCGAGTTTCATGTGGTGGCCTACGACTTCGGCATGAAGCAGAACATCCTGCGCAAACTGGCAGACCGTGGCTGTCGCGTGACCGTGGTGCCGGCCGAGACGCCGGTGGACGAGGTGATGGAGCTGAAGCCCGACGGCGTGTTCCTGTCCAACGGCCCGGGTGACCCCGAGCCCTGCACCTACGCGATCGAGGCGATCCGCGACATCTGCGAGCGCAAGCTGCCGCTGTTCGGCATCTGCCTCGGGCATCAGCTGCTGGGCATCGCCAGCGGCGGCAAGAGCGTGAAAATGAAGTTCGGCCATCACGGGGCGAACCACCCGATCCGACACGAGGAAAGCGGGCGGGTGATGATCTCGTCGCAGAACCACGGCTTTGCGATCGACGAGGACAACCTGCCCGATACGCTGACGCCGACCTACCGGTCGCTGTTCGACGGCACGCTGCAGGGCATTGCCCGCACCGACTGCCCGGCGTTCAGCCTGCAGGGACATCCCGAGGCCAGCCCGGGCCCGCACGATGTGTCCCCGGCGTTCGACGACTTCGTCGAGATGATGCGCGCCGCGCGTCGCTAAAGCTCCCCCTCCGAATTTCCGATTTCGACAGCCTGCGAGAGCCGTCACATGCCCAAGCGTACCGACATCCAGAGCATCCTGATCCTCGGGGCCGGCCCGATCGTGATCGGTCAGGCCTGCGAGTTCGACTACTCCGGCGCCCAGGCCTGCAAGGCCCTGCGCGAGGAGGGTTACCGGGTGATCCTGGTGAACTCCAACCCGGCGACCATCATGACCGACCCGGAGATGGCGGATGCCACCTACATCGAGCCGGTGGAGTGGGAGACGGTCGCCAAGATCATCGAGAAGGAGCGCCCGGATGCGGTGCTGCCGACCATGGGCGGGCAGACCGCGCTGAACTGCGCGCTGGACCTGTCGAAGGAAGGCGTGCTCGAGAAGTATGGCGTGGAAATGATCGGTGCCAACGAGGCGGCGATCGACATGGCCGAGGACCGCGATCACTTCAAGGCGGCGATGGCCGATATCGGTCTGGATACCCCGACCGCGATGCTCGCGCACTCCTGGGAGGAGGCGCAGGAGATCCAGCCGAAGATCGGCTTTCCGGTGATCATCCGACCGTCGTTCACCCTGGGCGGCTCGGGTGGCGGCATCGCCTACAACCGCGAGGAGTTCGAGTACATCGTCAAGAACGGGCTCGACCTCTCGCCCGTGAACCAGGTGCTGCTGGAGGAGTCGGCGCTGGGCTGGAAGGAGTTCGAGATGGAGGTGGTCCGCGACAAGGCGGACAACTGCATCATCATCTGCTCGATCGAGAACCTGGACCCGATGGGCATCCACACCGGGGACTCGATCACCGTGGCCCCGGCGCAGACCCTGACCGACAAGGAATACCAGATCATGCGCGACGCCTCGCTGGCGGTGCTGCGCAAGATCGGCGTGGAGACCGGCGGCTCCAACGTGCAGTTCGCGATCAACCCGGAGAACGGGCGCATGATCGTGATCGAGATGAACCCGCGGGTGTCGCGTTCCTCCGCGCTGGCCTCCAAGGCGACCGGCTTCCCGATCGCCAAGGTCGCGGCCAAGCTGGCGGTGGGCTACACCCTCGACGAGCTGAAAAACGAGATCACCGGCGGGCTGACCCCGGCCTCGTTCGAGCCGTCCATCGACTACGTGGTCACCAAGATCCCGCGTTTCACCTTCGAGAAGTTCCCGCAGGCCGAGGCGCGGCTGACCACGCAGATGAAGGCGGTGGGCGAGGCGATGGCCATCGGCCGCACCTTCCAGGAGTCGTTCCAGAAGGCGCTGCGCTCGATGGAGACCGACATGGACGGCCTCGACGAGCGCATTGACCTGACGGCCGACGATGTCGTCGACCAGCTGCGCACGAAACTCGCCAACCCCAGCCCGGATCAGGTGCTGTACGTGGCCGATGCCTTCCGCGCCGGCTTCTCGATCCAGGACATCTTCGACCTGACCGCGATCGATCCCTGGTTCCTGGCCCAGATCCAGGAGCTGGTGGATGTCGAGAAGGGCCTGAAGGACCGCATCCTCGGCGACATCAAGGCCGAGGAGCTGTACCGCCTGAAGCAGCGCGGCTTCTCCGACCGGCGCCTGGCGACGCTCCTGAACGAGACCGAGAAGGCCGTGCGCAAGCACCGTCACGGCCTGGGCGTGCGCCCGGTGTACAAGCGGGTGGATACCTGCGCGGCCGAGTTCGCGACCACCACCGCGTACATGTACTCCTCCTATGAAGAGGAGAACGAGGCGGAGCCGACCGACAAGCAGAAGATCATGGTCCTGGGCGGCGGGCCGAACCGCATCGGCCAGGGGATCGAGTTCGACTACTGCTGCGTGCATGCCGCGCTCGCGATGCGCGAGGACGGGTACGAGACCATCATGGTCAACTGCAACCCGGAGACTGTCTCCACCGACTATGACACCTCGGATCGGCTGTACTTCGAACCGCTGACCCTGGAGGACGTGCTGGAGGTTGTCGCGACCGAACAGCCGGCCGGCGTGATCGTGCAGTACGGCGGCCAGACCCCGCTGAAGCTGGCACGGGATCTCGAGGCGGCCGGCGTGCCGATCATCGGCACCAGCCCGGACTCGATCGACCTGGCCGAGGACCGCGAGCGCTTCCAGGCGCTGCTGAACAAGCTGGGACTCAAGCAGCCGCCGAACCGCACCGCGCGCAGCGAGGAAGAGGCCGAGAAGCTGGCCGACGAGATCGGCTATCCGCTGGTGGTGCGCCCGTCCTACGTGCTCGGTGGCCGCGCGATGGAGATCGTGCGCGACCGCGAGGACCTGCGCAGCTACATGCAGAACGCCGTGTCGGTCTCCAATGATGCCCCGGTGCTACTGGACCGCTTCCTGGATGACGCGATCGAGGTTGATGTCGATGCCATCTCGGACGGCGAGAATGTGATCATCGGCGGGATCATGGAACACATCGAGCAGGCCGGCGTGCATTCGGGTGACTCGGCCTGTTCGCTGCCGCCCTTCTCGCTGTCCCTGGAGCTGCAGGACGAGATGGTCGAGCAGGTGCGCAAGATGGCACTGGGGCTCAAGGTCGTCGGCCTGATGAATACCCAGTTCGCGATCAAGGGCGACGATATCTACGTGCTGGAGGTCAACCCGCGCGCCTCGCGCACCGTGCCATATGTCTCCAAGAGCGTCGGCCGGCCGCTGGCCAAGATCGCCGCCCGCTGCATGGCCGGGCAGACCCTGCCCGAGCAGGGCGTGGGTGATGCCGTCTACCCCGACTACTATTCGGTGAAAGAATCGGTGTTCCCGTTCGCCAAGTTCCAGGGCGTGGACCCGATCCTGGGGCCGGAGATGAAGTCCACCGGCGAGGTGATGGGGGTCGGTCGCAGCTTCGCCGAGGCCTTCGCCAAGAGCCAGTTGGGGGCGGGCGTCCTGTTGCCGTCCACCGGCAAGGCCTTCGTGTCGGTGCGCGAGATCGACAAGCCGCATGTGGCCGAGGTCGCCCGGCGCCTGGTCGAGCTGGGCTTCGAGGTCCTGGCGACCCGCGGTACGGCGAAGGTTCTGGAGGAGGCCGACATCACGGTCACGCGCGTGAACAAGGTGACCGAAGGCCGCCCGCATATTGTCGACATGATCAAGAACGACGAGATCAGCTTCATTATCAATACCGTGGAGGGCAAGCAGTCGACCTCCGATTCCTACACCATTCGGCGCGAGGCGCTGATGCACAAGGTGGGCTATACCACGACCATCGCCGGTGCGCGTGCCACGGTGCAGGCCCTGGATCACCTGGGGGCGAACGACGTGTTCCGGCTGCAGGACCTCCACCAGGAGAATCTCGGAGGGAAAAGCGCATGAACAAGACCCCGCTGACCGTAACCGGCGCCGAGAAGATGAAGGCGGAGCTGAAGAAGCTGAAAGGCGAGGATCGCCCGCGGGTGGTGAATGCGATCGCCGAGGCGCGCGAACACGGCGACCTGAAGGAAAACGCCGAATACCACGCCGCGCGCGAGCAGCAGAGCTTTATCGAGGGGCGCATCCGCGAGCTGGAGGGCAAGCTCTCCAACGCCCAGATCATCGACGTCACGGCCCTGCCGCAGACGGGCAAGGTCGTGTTCGGTGTGACCGTGGTGCTCGAGGCGACCGAAGACGGGCGCCAGGTGACCTACAAGATCGTGGGCGAGGACGAGGCCGACATCAAGCAGAACATGATCTCGGTGTCCTCGCCGATTGCGCGCGCGCTGATTGGCAAGGAAGAGGGCGATGTCGTGACCGTCCAGGCGCCGGGTGGCGAGACGGAATACGAGATCCTCGAGGTGCGCTACGTCAACTGACGTAGCGGCCTGCGGCTGGGATCAGGCCGGGTCGAGGGTAACCTTGGGCTCGTCCGGATTGCGCCGGAACAGGGTCGCCACGTAGCCGATTCGCTGGACCAGGGCCGCACCCGTGCGTTCGCACAGGTCCTCGACCGTACCATTGCGAACCTCGCGGTCGCCGATATTGACCTTGATCTTGACCAGTTCGTGATGTGCCAGTGCCTGTTCCAGCTCCTTGACCACGGCGTCCGTCAGGCCATTGCGGCCGATGGTCACGATGGGCTTGCGCGGGTGGGCGAGGCTGCGCAGGTGGCGGCGTTGCGCGTCGGTCAGATTCACGTGGGATTTGATTCGGTATTGGAACACGCAAATTGTAGCACGCGGATCGCGTGCCTGAGCCAGGAGAACCACGGTGCCCAAGCGTAGCCGTTCCAGTCAGCGCTGGCTGAAGGAGCACTTCGACGACCCGTACGTGCAGCGGGCGCAGCAGGAGGGCTATCGCGGTCGCGCCGTGTACAAGTTGCAGGAGATCGACGAACGTGACCGACTGCTCAAACCGGGCATGCGCGTGGTGGACCTGGGGGCCGCGCCGGGTGGCTGGACGCAGTACGCCGCACAGAAGATCGGTCGCAAGGGGGTGCTCGTGGCCTCCGACATCCTGCCGATGGATCCCGTGCCCGGTGCCACGATCATTACCGGTGACTTTCGCGAGGATGCAGTCCTGCAGGCGATCCTGGAGGCGCTGGACGGGCAGCGCGCCGACCTTGTGCTTTCCGATATGGCCCCCAACCTTACGGGTACGGATGCCATCGATCAGCCGCGCTCGATCCATTTGTGCGAGCTGGCGCTGGAGCTGGCCTGCGATGTGCTGAACCCTCGGGGTGCGATGCTGGTCAAGTTGTTTCAGGGCGAGGGATCGGACGCCTACCTGGCCGAGGTACGGCGCCGGTTCGAGAAGGTGCAGGTGCGCAAACCGCAAGCCTCGCGCCCACGGTCACGCGAAGTGTACGTATTGGCGCGTGGCCCTCGGGATGTGTAAAGCTCGCGAGAATCCACGTAGGTAAAAGTTTTTCGAGGTGGCGTTTTGAACGGTCTGGCCAAGAATTTGATCATCTGGGCGGTTATCGCGATCGTCCTGATGTCGGTATTCAATAACTTCAGCCCGCAACAGCAGCAGGATGTGCGGAGTATTACCTATTCCGAGTTCATCCGGGATGTGCAGGGCGGTCGGATCGACAGCGTCACCATCGAGGGCGACAAGATCCGTGGCCAGACCATCGAGGGTCAGCGCTTCACCACGGTCAATCCCAATGACACCGGCCTGATCGGTGATCTGCTGCAGAACAATGTGGAGATCAATGCACAGGAGGATGCCGAGCGTTCGCTGCTGATGAGCATCCTGATTTCCTGGTTCCCGATGCTGCTGCTGATTGCCGTGTGGATCTATTTCATGCGCCAGATGCAGGGTGGCGGTGGCGCCGGCCGTGGGGCGATGTCCTTCGGCAAGTCCAAGGCCAAGCTGATGTCCGAGGACCAGGTAAAGGTTACCTTCGGCGACGTGGCCGGCTGTGACGAGGCGAAGGAAGAGGTCTCCGAGCTGGTCGACTTCCTGCGTGACCCGTCCAAGTTCCAGAAGCTCGGTGGCCAGATCCCGCGTGGCGTCCTGATGGTCGGCTCGCCGGGTACCGGGAAGACCCTGCTGGCCAAGGCCATTGCCGGCGAGGCCAAGGTCCCGTTCTTCAGTATCTCCGGTTCAGACTTCGTGGAGATGTTCGTGGGTGTGGGCGCCTCGCGTGTGCGTGACATGTTCTCCGAGGCCAAGAAGCACGCCCCCTGCATCATCTTTATCGACGAGATCGACGCAGTCGGACGCCAGCGTGGCGCCGGCATGGGTGGCGGTCACGACGAGCGCGAGCAGACCCTGAACCAGCTCCTGGTCGAGATGGACGGCTTCGAGGGCACCGAGGGCATCATCGTGATCGCCGCGACCAACCGCCCGGACGTGCTCGACCCGGCGCTGCTGCGCCCGGGCCGCTTTGACCGCCAGGTGGTGGTGCCGCCGCCGGACGTGCGTGGCCGCGAGCAGATCCTCAAAGTCCACATGAAGAAGACGCCGATCGCCGAAGACGTGCGTCCGGACCTCATCGCGCGTGGCACGCCGGGCTTCTCCGGCGCGGACCTGGCGAACCTGGTCAACGAGGCGGCCCTGTTTGCGGCCCGGGCCGGCAAGCGCCTGGTCGACATGAGCGACTTCGAGCGCGCCAAGGACAAGATCATGATGGGCGCCGAGCGCAAGTCCATGGTGATGTCCGAGGACGAAAAGAAGCTGACGGCCTACCACGAGGCGGGGCACGCGATCGTCGGGCTCACGGTCCCCGAGCACGACCCGGTCTACAAGGTCAGCATCATTCCGCGTGGACGGGCCCTGGGTGTGACCATGTTCCTGCCCGAGGAGGATCGCTACAGCCACTCCAAGACCCGACTGGAGAGCCAGCTGGCGAGCCTTTTTGGGGGGCGTCTGGCGGAAGAAATCATCTTTGGCGACGACAAGGTGACCACCGGTGCCTCCAACGACATCGAGCGCGCCACACAGATTGCGCGCAACATGGTGACCAAGTGGGGTCTTTCCGAGAAGCTGGGTCCGCTGGACTACGGCGAAGAGGAAGGGCACCCGTTCCTCGGCGGGCAGATGGGGGCGAAGTCCAAGCCGATGTCCGACGAGACCGCGCGCCAGATCGACGCCGAGGTGCGCCGGATCATCGACACGAACTACCAGAATGCGAAGCAGATCCTGCTGGACAACCTCGACAGACTGCACGCGATGGCCAAGGCGCTGATGAAGTACGAGACCATCGATGACAAGCAGATCGAGGACATTATGGCCGGACGCGAGCCCCGAGAACCGGCGGACTGGGACAGCGATAGCGGATCCGGTGGGTCGGCGCAGGCGAGTGACGAGCCCGCTGGCGATTCCGACGACGGCCGCGAGGACGACGACAGCAAGGGTGTCGTCGGCGGGCCTGCCCCGCAGTCCTGATCGAGCGAGGTATCACTCCGGTGGCGAAAGGCCACCATGGGCCGCCAGGGACTCCTTGGCGGCCTTTTCATTTTGGCGGGGAGGCAAAGACATGGGCATGGATACGGAAGGCGCGCCTGCGGTCCTGCGCTGCGGAAGGCATCGGCTGGCGCTGGATCGCCCGCGGATCATGGGCATCCTGAATGTCACGCCCGATTCGTTCTCCGATGGCGGCGCACATCAGCGTGTGGAACAGGCCCTGGAGCATGCCCGCACGATGGTGGAGCAGGGCGCTGACCTGATCGATATCGGGGGCGAGTCGACGCGTCCGGGGGCGCAGCCGGTCGCACTGGACGAGGAACGGCGGCGGGTGTTGCCGGTGGTCGAGGCCCTTGCCGCGGAACTGGATGTCCCGCTGTCGGTGGACACGATGAAGCCGGCCCTGATGCCCGAGGCCGTGGCGGCCGGGGCGACGCTGCTGAACGACGTTAACGGGTTTCGCGCCGAGGGGGCCTGGGAGGCCGCCGTGGCCGCCGCCCGCGAGCAGGGTGTAGCCCTGTGCGCGATGCACATGCAGGGGGAGCCGCAGTCCATGCAGCAGGCCCCGCACTACAATGACGTCGCGCGGGAGGTGGGCGCGTTTCTGCGCGATCGGCGCGAGGCGTTCGCGCGCGATGGCGTGCCAGCCGAGCAGTTGCTGCTGGACCCGGGCTTCGGATTCGGCAAGACGCTGGAGCACAACCTGGCACTCTTCCATGCGCTGCCCGCGCTGGCCGAGCTCGGGTCCCCGCTGCTGGTGGGGGTCTCGCGCAAGTCGATGATTGGTGCCCTGCTGGGGGATTGCCCGGTGCAGGAACGTGACGCCGGTTCCGCGATTGCGGCGTTACTGGCGGCGCAGGCCGGCGCGCGTGTCCTGCGTGTGCACGATGTCGCAGGGACACACGATGCGCTGGCGCTATACTCCGCACTGACACCACAGGCGTGGCGGGGCTCCCGTCAGTCGTGATTCGTATTCAGTATTAAGGGAGAAGCAAGCGGCATGGGGCGTTATTTCGGCACCGACGGGATTCGTGGGCGTACAGGCGACTGGCCGATGACGCCCGAATTCGCGCTGCGTCTGGGCTATGCGGTAGGCGAGGTGCTGGGCGCGCGGGCCAAGCGTCAGGGTCCGGTGCTCGTGGGGAAGGACACCCGGGTCTCGGGCTACATGTTCGAGTCGGCGCTGCAGGCCGGGTTGTCGGCTGCGGGCCTGGATGTCGCCCTGCTGGGGCCGATGCCGACGCCCGCGGTGGCCTATCTCACGCGGACGTTCCGTGCGACCGCCGGTGTGGTGATCAGCGCCTCGCACAACCCGTTTCACGATAACGGATTCAAGTTCTTCACCCCGGAGGGCGACAAGCTCGCGGATGCGGTGGAGGAGGCTATCGAGGCACGGCTGGAAGAGCCGCAGCGCTCGGTGGACGGGGCCCACCTCGGCAAGGCCGTCCGTATCGCCGATGCCGCCGGGCGTTACATCGAGTTCTGCAAGAGCGCGATCCCGGCGCGCTCCGAGCTGCGCGGCCTGCGTGTCGTGGTCGATTGTGCCCACGGCGCGACCTACAACGTCGCCCCGCCGGTATTCGAGGAACTCGGGGCCGAGGTGGAAATCCTGGGTGCCCGCCCGGATGGCTATAACATCAACGCCGGCGTGGGCGCGCTGTACCCGGAGGTCGTGGCCGAGCAGGTGAAGGCCTCCGGGGCTGACCTCGGGATCGCCCTCGATGGTGACGGTGACCGCGTGATCCTGGCCGATGCGAACGGCAACGTGGTCGATGGTGACCAGATCCTGGGGATTCTCGCCCTCGATCGTCAGCAGTCGGGCCTGCTCCAGGGCGGCGTGGTCGGTACGCTGATGACCAACCTTGGGCTCGAGAATGCCCTGGGCGAGCACGGGATCCCGTTTGTTCGCGCCAAGGTGGGTGATCGCTACGTGCTCGAGGAGCTGCGTCAGCGCGCCTGGATGCTGGGCGGAGAGGGATCCGGGCACATCGTCTGCCTGGAGCACACGACGACCGGTGACGGGACCGTTGCGGCATTGCAGGTCGCCCACCTGATGCATCGCACCGGCTGCTCGCTCGCGGAGCTCGCGGCGAAGATCCCGAAGCTCCCGCAGTGCCTCGTGAACGTCCCGGTCTCGGGCAAGGCCAATGGCTGTCTGGAGGCGCCCGCCGTGCGCTCCGAGGTCGCCGCGGTTGAGGCCGAGTTGGGTGCGCACGGGCGTGTCCTGCTGCGCCCGTCCGGTACCGAGCCCCTGGTGCGCGTGATGGTCGAGGCCGAGGACGAAGTCATTACCCGTCAGGCCGCCGAGCGCATCGCCGACAGCATCCGCGCGGCTGTTTGATCCCGGTCTGCGGGCGTCGTCGGCCGATGGGTGATTCTTCACGGGACAGGCCGCCCGTTTGCCCGGACCTGGGCTCGGTTGATTTGCACCGGGTGCGCCGGTAACATCCCGCCGCTCTAATCATCATGATCGGACTCCGTGTATCCGCGCGGATCCGACCGTTCTCGCAGGAGGAAGATCCGCATGCGCAAGCCGCTGGTCGCCGGTAACTGGAAGATGAACGGTTCGCGCGAAGCGAACCGCGCCCTCCTGTCGGCCCTGAAGGGCAGTCTGGGTGACCTGCAGGGTGTCGACGTCGCGGTGTGTCCGCCCGCCGTCTACCTCGCCGAGATTGCCGAGACCCTGTCGGGTAGCGTGATCGAGGTCGGTGCGCAGGATTGCTCGGACCAGGAAAAGGGCGCGTATACCGGTGAGCTGGCCGGCTCCATGCTGGCTGAGGCGGGCTGCCGTTACGTGATCGTTGGCCACTCCGAGCGGCGCGAGCGCCAGAACGAGACCAGCGAATGGGTGGCGGCCAAGTTCATCGCCGCCCAGGCCGCTGGCCTGACGCCCATCCTGTGTGTTGGCGAGCAGAAGAGTGACCGCGAAGGCGGGCGCACCGAATCCGTGGTGGCCGAGCAGCTGGATGCGGTGCTGGATGCCGCCGGCGTCGAGACCTTCGATCGCGCCGTGATCGCCTACGAGCCCGTCTGGGCAATCGGAACCGGCCTGACCGCCACGCCCGATCAGGCGCAGGAAGTGCACGCCTTTATCCGCAACCGAGTGGCGGGCCGCGACCCGCGTGTCGCTGCGGATCTGCGTATCCTCTACGGCGGCAGCATGAAGGCGGACAACGCCGCGGGCCTGCTGGCGCTGGAAGACATCGACGGCGGGCTGATCGGTGGCGCCTCGCTGGACGCCGATGCCTTTACCGCGATCGCCCGTGCGGCGGCCGAGCGGGTCGCGGCATGATCTACGGGTTGCTCCTGGTCGTTCAGGTCTCGGTCTCGATCGCCCTGATCGCCCTCGTGTTGATGCAGCATGGCAAGGGTGCCGACGCGGGGGCGGCCTTTGGCAGTGGTGCGTCCGCGACCGTGTTCGGTGCGCGCGGGTCGGCCAATTTTCTGAGCCGCTCGACCGCGTTTCTGGCTGTTGTGTTCTTCGTGAACAGCTTGACGCTGGCCTATCTCGCCTCCTCGACGCCTCAGGCCGAAAGCCTGATGGATCAGCTCGAAGCGGAAGAGATGCGCGAGGAGGGTGATATTCCGGAAGGCATTCCCGGTACAGTACCCCGGGATGACGAATCGGATGCCCCGGCCTCCGACCGCCCGGCCGACGTACCTGAATAGGCCGGCGACCGCGGCCTCTTAGACAGGCAGATGTGGTGGAATTGGTAGACACGCTATCTTGAGGGGGTAGTGGCGAAAGCCGTGTGGGTTCGAGTCCCACCATCTGCACCATTTCGAAGGCCCCTGGCGACGTTCGAGAATCGGCGTCAGGAGTCAAACCAAAATAAAATCAGTAACTTATAAAATTACAAATACTTGACACCGTTTTCACGGTTCACCTAGACTCCGTGCCCGGTATGCGCCCTTGCCTCGTCCATCGAGGTGGCCACCAACCGGTGCATTCAACCAGCAACGCTAGAACGGCTCGCGGACGCGCCGGATCCACGCGGCACCCTGCGAACCGACCCGCCCGAGGGCGGTGTACGGGAGAGAGACATGCTGGAAGGTTATCTACCCATCCTGCTGTTCATCGCAGTGGGGATCGTGATCGGCATCGTGCCGCTGGTGGTCGGGATGGCCGTCGGGCCGCGCAAGCCCGACGCCGCGAAGAATTCGCCATACGAGTGCGGCTTTGAGGCCTTCGAGGACTCGCGGCTGAAGTTCGATGTGCGCTTCTACCTGGTCGCGATCCTCTTCATCATCTTCGATCTCGAGATCGCATTTCTCTTCCCGTGGGCGGTATCGCTGGATGCCATTGGCCTGTTCGGGCTTCTTGCGATGGCCGTGTTTTTGCTCATTCTGGTCGTCGGATTCATTTATGAGTGGAAGAAGGGGGCGCTGGAATGGGAATAGAAGGCGTTCTTGAAAAGGGCTTCGTCACCACCTCGGCTGACAAGCTCATCAACTGGGCCCGTACCGGCTCCCTGTGGCCGATGACCTTCGGGCTCGCCTGCTGTGCGGTCGAGATGATGCACGCCGGTGCCGCGCGCTATGACCTCGACCGCTTCGGGATCATCTTCCGGCCCAGCCCGCGCCAGTCCGACGTGATGATCGTCGCCGGCACGCTGGTCAACAAGATGGCGCCGGCGCTGCGCAAGGTGTACGACCAGATGCCCGAGCCGCGCTGGGTGATCTCCATGGGCTCCTGCGCCAATGGCGGCGGCTACTACCACTACTCCTATGCCGTGGTGCGCGGGTGCGACCGCATCGTGCCGGTGGATGTCTACGTGCCGGGCTGTCCGCCCACGGCCGAGGCACTGCTCTACGGCATCATCCAGCTGCAGAACAAGATCCGGCGCACGAACACCATCGCGCGCTGACGCACCCGGGGTTTCAGATGGCTGAACAAGACAACTGGATCGACGCCCTGCGGGCGGAACTGGGCGACGCCCTGGAGACGGTCACCGAGGCCTATGACGAGGTCACGGTCGATATCCGGCCGGAGTCCTGGCGCGAGGCCGCCGAGAAGCTGCGCGACGCGTTCGGCTTCGAGATGCTGATCGACCTGTGTGGAGTGGACTATCTCGAATACGGCCAGGACGAGTGGGGCACGGAGTCCGCGACCAACACGGGTTTCTCCCGCGGGGTCGAGGCGGCCACCTCCGGGCGCTTCACGTTCGACGACGCGCCGGAAGACAGCCTCTGGGACGGGCCACGCTTCACCGTGGCCGTGCAACTGCTGTCGATCCAGCACAATCGTCGCCTGCGTATGCGCGCCTGGCTGGCCGATGACGAATTCCCCGAGATCGAGTCGCTGGTGGAGGTCTGGGCCTCGGCCAACTGGTTCGAGCGCGAGGCCTTCGACCTGTTTGGGATCCTGTTCTCCGGGCACCCGGACCTGCGCCGCATCCTCACGGACTACGGCTTCGTCGGTCATCCGTTCCGCAAGGACTTCCCGCTGGTCGGTCATGTGGAGATGCGCTACGACGCCGAACAGGCGCGCGTGGTGTACCAGCCGGTGACCATCGAGCCGCGTGTGCTGGTGCCCAAGGTGATCCGCGACGACCATCGCTACAGCGAGGGCGAGAAGCCAGGCGAAGGAGCCGAGAATGCCTGAGATTCGCAACTTCACCCTGAACTTCGGGCCGCAGCATCCGTCCGCCCACGGCGTGCTGCGCCTGGTGCTGGAGATGGATGGCGAGGTCGTGCAGCGCGCCGACCCGCATATCGGCCTTCTTCACCGCGGGACCGAGAAGCTCGCCGAGAGCAAGCCGTACAACCAGTCTATCGGCTACATGGACCGCCTCGACTATGTGTCGATGATGGCCAACGAGCACGGCTACGTGCTGGCGATGGAAAAGCTGCTCCAGATCGAGGCCCCGCTGCGGGCACAGTACATCCGGGTAATGTTCGACGAGATTACCCGCATCCTGAATCACCTGATGTGGCTGGGCGCCCACGCGCTGGATATCGGCGCGATGGCGGTGTTCCTGTATGCCTTCCGCGAGCGCGAGGACCTGATGGACTGCTACGAGGCGGTCTCGGGTGCGCGCATGCACGCGACCTACTACCGTCCGGGTGGGGTCGCGCGCGACCTGCCGGGGACCATGCCGCAGTACCAGCCGTCCTCCTGGAAATCTCAGGAAGTGGTGGACGACCTGAACAAGGTTCGCCAGGGCTCGCTGCTGGACTTCATCGAGGCCTTTACCGAGCGCTTCCCGGGCTGCGTGGACGAGTACGAGACCCTCCTGACCGACAACCGTATCTGGAAACAGCGCACTGTGGGCATCGGCGTGGTCGATCCCGAACGTGCCATGCAGCTGGGCTTTACCGGCCCGATGCTGCGCGGC
The DNA here is from genome assembly GCF_000383695.1 of Thioalkalivibrio sp. ALJ15. Taxonomy (NCBI): domain Bacteria; kingdom Pseudomonadati; phylum Pseudomonadota; class Gammaproteobacteria; order Chromatiales; family Ectothiorhodospiraceae; genus Thioalkalivibrio; species Thioalkalivibrio sp. ALJ15. The sequence goes on along the minus strand of NZ_KB912057.1, from coordinate 337,993 downwards.
TCCGGCATCGAGTGGGACCTGCGCAAGAAGCAGCCCTACGAGGTCTATGACCGCCTCGACTTCGATATCCCGGTGGGCGTCAACGGCGACTGCTACGACCGCTACCTGGTGCGGATCGAGGAGATGCGCCAGTCCAACCGCATCATCCGCCAGTGTGTGGACTGGCTGCGCCAGAATCCGGGTCCGGTGCTGCTCGAGGATCACAAGATCACCCCGCCGAAGCGCGAGGAGATGAAGGCCGACATGGAGGCCCTGATCCACCACTTCAAGCTGTTCACCGAGGGGATGTGCCTGCCGGAAGGCGAGGCCTATGCCGCGGTCGAGCATCCGAAGGGCGAGTTCGGCGTGTATCTGGTCTCGGATGGTTCCAACAAGCCCTATCGCCTGAAGGTCCGTCCGCCGGGCTTTGTGCACCTGTCCGCGCTGGACGAGATGGCGCGTGGCCACATGCTGGCCGACGTGGTCGCGATCATCGGGACCCAGGACATCGTATTCGGGGAGATCGACCGCTGATGGCTGCCGAACAGAAAACCGTCGCCTTCCACAAGCCCGCCGGCAAGAAGGTGGAGCTCAGCCACCACGAGCGCGAAGAGATCGACGCCTGGGTGGCGCGCTATCCGGACGACCAGAAGCGCTCCGCGGTTCTCGGCGCCCTGCGCGCAGTGCAGCACGAGGACGGCTATCTCTCTACCGCGAAGATGGACGCCGTGGCCGAGTACCTCGGCCTGCCGGCGATCGCGGTGTACGAGGTCGGCTCGTTCTACTCGATGTACGAGCTGGAGCCGGTTGGGAAGCACACCATCATGGTGTGCAACAACATCTCCTGCATGCTGCGCGGCTCGGAACAGATCATCGAGCACCTGGAGAATCGTCTCGGCATCAAGCTCGGCGAGAGCACGCCGGACGGCAAGTTCTACCTGAAGATGGAAGAGGAGTGCCTGGCGGCCTGCTGTGGTGCCCCGATGATGCAGGTAGACCACGTCTACTACGAGAATCTCACCCCCGAGAAGGTGGACGAGATTCTTGACGGTCTGGAGAAGTAGCATGGCCAACCAGATCTGCTTTGCGACCCGCTACCTGGACGACCCTGCCTCGCTCGAGACCTACAAGAGCGTCGGCGGCTACCAGGCGCTGGAGAAGGTCTACAAGGGCAAGATGGCCCCCGAGGACGTGATCGAGGAGGTCAAGGCCTCCAACCTGCGCGGCCGCGGCGGGGCGGGCTTCCCGACCGGGCTCAAGTGGTCGTTCATGCCGCGCAACACCCCGGGCCAGAAGTACATCGTCTGCAACTCGGACGAATCCGAGCCGGGCACCTGCAAGGACCGCGAGATCCTGATGTACAACCCGCATGCCCTGATCGAGGGCATGGCGATCGCGGGCTACGCGATCGGCGCGACGGTGGGCTACAACTACATGCGCGGCGAGTTCATGGACGAGGTGAACACGCGCTTTACGGCGGCCCTGAAAGAGGCCTACGACGCCGGTTATCTCGGTAAGGACATCTTCGGTTCCGGGGTCGATTTCGATCTCCACCCGTCGCTGGGCGCCGGCGCCTACATCTGCGGCGAGGAGACGGCGCTGCTGGAGTCCCTGGAAGGCAAGAAGGGCCAGCCGCGCTTCAAGCCGCCGTTCCCGGCCAACTACGGCCTGTACGGCAAGCCGACCACGATCAACAACACCGAGTCACTGGCCTCGATCCCGGCGATCATCCGCAACGGCGGGCAGTGGTTCGCCGATCTGGGGGTGCCCAAGTCCGGTGGCGAGAAGCTGTTCTCCGTCTCCGGGCACGTGAACAAGCCCGGGAACTACGAGATCCCGCTGGGCACGCCTTTCAAGGACCTCCTGGAGATGGCCGGTGGCGTGCTCAACGGGCGCAAGCTGAAGGCCGTGATCCCCGGCGGATCGTCGGTTCCGGTGGTCCCGGGCGATGTGATGCTGAAGGCCAACATGGACTTCGACTCGATCGCCCAGGCCGGGTCCATGCTGGGCTCCGGCGCGGTGATCGTGATGGATGAGACCGCCGACATGGTCAAGGCCCTGCAGCGCATCTCGCGCTTCTACTTCTCCGAGTCCTGCGGCCAGTGCACGCCCTGCCGCGAGGGGACCGGCTGGCTCTATCGCATGCTGACCCGCATCGTGGAAGGGCAGGGCCGTCCCGAGGATCTGGAGCGCCTGGACGACGTGGCCAGCAAGATCGAGGGGCATACCATCTGCGCCCTGGGCGATGCCGCGGCGATGCCGGTGCGCAGCTTCATCAAGCACTTCCGCCACGAATTCGAATACTACATCCAGCACGGTCGGAGCCCGGTGGCAGACGCCGCCTGACGCCCCCCGCGCATCCGCAGCAGGAATCGAGCATGAGTCAGGATCAGAAGCAGGATCTGGTCAGCATCGAGATTGACGGCCGCACGATCGAGGCGCCCAAGGGCTCCATGCTGATCGACGTGGCGGACGATGCCGATATCCGCATTCCGCGGTTTTGCTACCACAAGAAGCTGTCGGTGGCGGCGAACTGCCGTATGTGCCTGGTCGAGGTGGAGAAGGCACCCAAGCCGCTGCCCGCCTGCGCGACCCCGGTCATGGACGGGATGAAGGTCTACACCCAGTCTCCACTGGCGCTGCGCGCGCAGAAGGGGACCATGGAGTTCCTGCTGATCAACCATCCACTGGACTGCCCGATCTGCGATCAGGGTGGTGAGTGCGAGCTGCAGGACGTGGCCATGGGCTACGGCGACAGTGTGTCCAAGTACACCGAAGCCAAGCGCGTGGTGAAGGACAAGGATATCGGTCCGCTGATCGAGACCGAGATGACCCGCTGCATCCATTGCACCCGCTGCGTGCGCTTTGGCGAGGAGATCGCCGGCGTGCGCGAACTGGGCGCGACCGGGCGTGGCGAGCATATGCGCATCGGCACCTACGTAGAGAAGACCGTGGCCCACGAACTGTCGGGCAACGTGATCGACCTGTGCCCGGTTGGCGCGCTGACCGCCAAGCCGTCGCGCTACACCGCGCGTGCCTGGGAGCTGTCGCAGGCCGCGACCATCGCCCCGCACGACGCGGTCGGTTCCAACCTCCACCTGCATACCCACGACGGGCGCGCAATGCGCGTGGTCCCGCGCGACAACGAGGCGGTCAACGAGACCTGGATCTCCGACCGCGACCGTTTCAGCTACACCGGCCTGTACGCCGAGGATCGCCTGACCCGCCCGCGCATGAAGGTGGACGGCCAGTGGCAGGACGTCTCCTGGGAGACCGCGCTGAGTTATGTCGTCGAGGGCCTGAAGGAGACTGCCCCCGACCGCATCGGTGCGCTGCTGTCGCCGTCGCTGTCGGTGGAAGAACACTACCTGGCGCAGAAGGTCCTGCGCGGCATGGGCGTCACCGATATCGATCATCGGCTGGACCAGGTGGATTTCTCCGACGAGGCGGCCGCGCCGCTGTTCCCGTACCTGGGCGCGGCCATTAGCGATCTGGATACGGCCGATGCCGTGCTGCTGGTGGGCTGCAATCCGCGCCGCGAACAGCCGCTGCTCGCCCATCGCCTGCGCAAGGCGGCCTCGCGCGGGGCGCGGGTCAGCCTGATCAATGACATGCTGCTGGATCTGACCTATCCGGTTCAGGCCCAGCTGGTCGGCCACGAGCGCGATCAGGTCATGGCCCTGGCGGGTGTGGCCGGGCAACTGGCCGCCGCCGGCAAGTCGCTGCCCAAGAAGCTGGAAAAGGTCGTCAAGGCCGCCGAGGCCGATGACGCCGATACGCGGGCCGCGTTCGAACACATTGCCAAGTCGCTGCTGGATGCCGAGCAGGGCCATGTCCTGCTGGGCCAGGTCGCGATCCACGGGCCGGCCTTTGCGACCCTGCGCGCCCTGGCCGGCTGGATCGCCAAGCACACCGACGCCCGTCTGGGATACCTGCCGGCCGGCGCCAGTGCCGCGGGTGCCTGGCTGGCCGGCGTGCTGCCGCACCGCGGCCCGGCCGGGGCCGAAGTCGAGGTCGCCGGCCGGAACGCGGCCGAGATGCTGGCCGAGGGTCGGGATGCCTTCGTGGTCGCCGGTATCGAACCCGGGCGTGACGGGGCCGATCCGGTTGCGCTGCGCGCCGCGCTCGAGAAAGCCGGCTTCGTGGTCGCACTGAGCGCCTATGCCAATACGGATCTGGAAGCCGTGGCCGATGTACTGCTCCCGGTTGCCACCAGCTTCGAGAACTCCGGGACCTTCGTGAACGCCGAGGGCCGTTGGCAGAGCTACCGTGCCGCGGCCCGCGCGCAGGAAGACACTCGCCCCGGCTGGAAGGTCTGGCGCGTGCTCGGGAATCTGCTGGAACAGCGCGGCATGGACTATCTCGACTCGCGCGCGGTGCGTGACGAGCTGAAGGGCCTGCTGGCGGATGCCAATTTCGATACTGCGGTCAACATGAACAAGGCGCAGATTTCCATTCCGGAGCCGGCGCAGGGCGACCTGTATCGCGTACAGGCGGCCGGGCTCTACAGCACGGATGCTCTCGTGCGCCGTGCCGAGCCACTGCAGACCAGCCCCGAGGGCCAGCTGGCCGAGTGCGTAATCGTGCATCCCGAATCCGCCGGCGGGCTTGATACCGGCTCGCGCGTGAAACTGCGTCAGGCCGGCGCCGAGACGGAGCTGACCCTGATCCTGGACGACGCCGTGCCGGTAGGCCTGGCGGTGACCTTTGCGGGCTCGACGGCCATGGGCCGGTTGGGCGCCCCGAACGCCACGGTCACGCTCGCGCGTGCCTGAGGGAACGTAAGACATGTTCGACTGGATGATGAACCTCTACAGCAGCCTGCCGACGGTGATGCAGATCCTGATCGGCATTCAGCTGATCGTGATCCCGCTGATGCTGGCCGTGGCCTACACGACCTTCGCCGAACGCAAGGTGATCGGCTATGCGCATGTGCGCGTCGGGCCGAACCGGGTCGGGCCGCGCGGCTGGCTGCAGCCGATCGCGGATGCGCTGAAGCTGCTGACCAAGGAGGTCATCCTCCCGACCAATGCCAACCGCTTCCTGTTTCTGAGTGCCCCGGTGCTGACCATCGCCCCGGCGCTGGCCGCCTGGGCGGTAATCCCGTTCTTCGATGGCGGGGCGCTGGCCAACGTCAATGCCGGGCTGCTGTACCTGCTGGCGCTGACCTCGCTCGGCGTATACGGGATCATCATCGCCGGCTGGGCCTCGAACTCGAAGTATGCGCTGCTGGGGTCGCTGCGTTCGGCCGCGCAGCTGGTCTCCTACGAAATCGCGATGGGTTTTGCCCTGGTCGGCGTGCTGATGGCTGCCGGCACGCTGAACGTGGGCGGCATCATCGAGGCGCAGTCGGGCAGCATGTACCACTGGTTCCTGCTGCCGCTGCTGCCGCTGTTCTTTGTGTATTTCATCTCCGGGATTGCCGAGACCAACCGCGCGCCGTTCGACGTGGCCGAGGGCGAATCCGAGATCGTCGCGGGTTTCCACGTCGAGTACTCGGGCATGGCGTTCGCCGTGTTCTTCCTGGCCGAATACGCGAACATGATCCTGATCTCGGCCCTGACCGCGATCCTGTTCCTCGGCGGCTGGCTGTCGCCCTTCCAGGGCATCCTGCCGCAAGCGGCCTTTGACCTGCCGGTCATCGGTGCGCTGCTGGATCATGGCATCCACTGGTTCTTGTTCAAGACGGCGGTGTTCCTGTTCGCCTTCTTGTGGTTCCGTGCCACTTTCCCGCGCTATCGCTATGACCAGATCATGCGTCTTGGCTGGAAGGTGCTGATCCCGGTGACCATCCTCTGGCTGTTTGTCGAGGGCGTGCTGGTCGCGTTCAACGTCGGCCCGTGGTTCGCCTGAGGAGTTCGTGATGAAAGCGTTCCGCCGATACCTGAAGAGTTTTCTGTTCTTTGAACTGCTGCTGGGGTTGCGCCTGACCGGGCGTTACCTGCTGAGCCGCAAGTTCACCGTGCAGTACCCGGACGAGAAGACCCCGATGTCGCCGCGTTTCCGCGGGCTGCATGCGCTGCGCCGCTACCCGAACGGCGAGGAGCGCTGCATTGCCTGCAAACTGTGCGAGGCGGTCTGCCCGGCGCTGGCGATCACGATCGACTCCGAGGAGCGCGCGGACGGCACGCGCCGCACGACGCGCTACGACATCGACCTGTTCAAGTGCATCTTCTGCGGCTTCTGCGAAGAGGCCTGTCCGGTGGATTCCATCGTCGAGACGCACATCTTCGAGTACCACTTCGAGAACCGGGGCGAGCAGATCATGACCAAGGACAAGCTCCTGGCCATTGGTGACCGCTTCGAGAAAGAGATCGCCGAGGCCCGTGCGATCGACGCCCCGTACCGGTAACGCAGGGACCGCCCCATGACCTTCGAGTTGATCCTTTTCTATCTCTTCGGCGCGATCCTGCTGGGCGGTGCCCTGGCGATGATCAGTGTGCGCAACCCGGTGCACGCGGCCCTGTTCCTGGTGCTGTGCTTTGTCGCCGCGGCCGCGATCTGGCTGCTGGCGGAGGCGGAGTTCCTCGGCATCGTGCTGGTGCTCGTCTACGTTGGCGCGGTGATGGTGCTGTTCCTGTTCGTGGTGATGATGCTCGACATCAACCTCGCCAAGCTGCGCGAGGGCTTCACCGAATACCTGCCGGTGGGCATCGTGGTCGCGGTAGCGATGGCCACCGTGCTGGTGGCCGTGATTACCCGCTACATCACGATGGATGTGCCGGAGCGCGCAGGGCCGGAATACGCCAACACCGAGGCCCTGGGCGCGATCCTCTACACCGAATACGTCTATCCGTTCGAGATTGCGGCGGTGATCCTGCTGGTGGCGATCATCGCGGCGATCTCGCTGACCATGCGCAAGCGTCCGGACAACAAGTCGATCGATCCAGGCCAGCAGATGGCGGTCTCCCGCGAGGGTCGGGTCCGCATGGTCTCCATGGCCTCCGAGAAGAAGAAGTCCCCGCGTCGTGCTGCCCAGAGCAGCGATGCGGATGGACAGCAGGACGACTCGTCGAAATAGGCAATCCGAGTAACAAGGCATTCCGGCCAGAGGTCGGGACCCGGACACCGGGGGCGGATGCCGCCCCCGAAAGAACTCAGGGCTAGAACATGATTACGCTAGAGCACTACCTGGTGCTGGCCGCGCTGTTGTTTTCGATCAGTGTGGCCGGGATCTTCCTGAACCGGAAAAACGTGATCGTTCTGTTGATGTGCATCGAGCTGATGCTGCTCGCGGTGAACATCAATTTCATTGCCTTCTCGTTCTTCCTGCAGGACCTCGCGGGCCAGGTGTTCGTGTTCTTCATCCTGACCGTCGCCGCGGCCGAGGCGGCCATCGGCCTCGCCATCCTGGTGTTGCTGTTCCGGAATCGCGGAACCATCAACGTCCAGGACCTGGACGCAATGAAGGGATAACGGGCCATGGATACGATCTATCTACTTATCGTCCTGGCGCCGCTGTTCGGCGCGATCATCGCCGGCCTGTTCGGGCGTCAGATCGGCCGCACCGGGGCGCACAGCGTCACCATCCTCGGGGTGTCGATCTCGTTCATCCTGTCGGTGGTGGTCTTCTGGGCCCACGTGTTCGGTGACGCCGGGGTCTACAACGAAACCGTCTACACCTGGATGGTCTCCGACGGCATCCAGTTCGAGGTCGGGTTCCTGGTCGACAACCTGACCGCGATGATGATGCTGGTCGTCACCTTCGTCTCGCTGATGGTGCACATCTACACCATCGGCTACATGAAGGACGATCCGGGCTACCAGCGCTTCTTCGCCTACATCTCGCTGTTCACCTTCTCGATGCTGATGCTGGTGATGGCGAACAACTTCATGCAGCTGTTCTTTGGCTGGGAGGCCGTGGGCCTGGTCTCCTACCTGCTGATCGGCTTCTGGTACAAGCGGCCGACCGCGATCTACGCGAACATGAAGGCGTTCATCGTCAACCGGGTGGGGGACTTCGGGTTCCTGATCGGGATCGCCGCGCTGGTGTTCTACACCGGCAGCCTGAACTACGCCGATGTGTTCGCCGAAGGTCAGTCGATGAGCGAGGCGACCATCACCATCTGGCCGGGCTGGACCTTCGGCCTGCTGGATCTGGCGCTGATCTTCCTGTTCATCGGTGCGATGGGTAAATCCGCCCAGGTGCCGCTGCATGTCTGGCTGCCGGACTCGATGGAAGGCCCGACCCCGATCTCCGCGCTGATCCACGCGGCGACCATGGTGACCGCGGGTATTTTCATGGTGGCGCGCATGTCGCCGCTGTACGAGTTCTCCGTCCCGGCGCTGTCGTTCATCCTGATCATCGGGGCGATCACCGCGTTCTTCATGGGCCTGATCGGGCTCGTCCAGAACGACATCAAGCGGGTGGTGGCGTATTCGACGCTGTCGCAGCTGGGCTACATGACCGTGGCGCTGGGCGCCTCCGCCTACGCCGCCGGCCTGTTCCACCTGATGACGCATGCCTTCTTCAAGGCGCTGCTGTTCCTGGCCGCGGGCTCGGTGATCATCGCGATGCACCACCTGCAGGACATGCGCGCGATGGGTGGGCTGCGCCGGCACATGCCGATCACCTACGTGACCGCGCTGATCGGCTCGCTGGCGCTGATCGGGTTCCCGTTCTTCTCCGGGTTCTTCTCCAAGGACGCGATCATCGAGGCGGTCGGCTACTCGCAGATCCCGGGGGCGACGTTTGCCTACTGGCTGGTGCTGGCCGGGGTGTTCGTGACCGCGTTGTACACCTTCCGCATGTTCTTCATGGTGTTCCATGGCGAGGAGCGCTATGACCAGGCGCACAAGTACATGCCCGACCATGGCGATGACCACGACGACGAACACGGCGATGATCATCACCATGGCCCGCTGCAGCCGAAGGAATCGCCGTGGGTAGTCACTCTGCCGCTGGTCCTGCTGGCGATCCCGTCGGTGGTGGCCGGCTACTTCATCGGCCCGATGCTGTTCGGCGACTTCTTTGCCGACAGCCTGTTCGTGCTGCCGGAGCAGGACGTGCTGGCGACCAAGGGCGAGACCTACACCGGCGTGATCGGCTTTGTGCTGCATGGGCTGATGCTGCCCGCGTTCTGGCTCGCGATGGCGGGTCTGGGCACGGCCTGGTACCTGTACATGAAGCGGCCCGAGCTGCCGAGCGTGATCGCCGAACGGCTGAAGCTGGGCGTGCGCATCCTCGAGGACAAGTACGGCTTCGACCGCTTCAATGACTGGTTCTTCGCCGGCGGCAGCGTCCGCCTGGGGCGTGCGCTGTGGCGCTACGGTGATGCTCTGATCATCGACGGGCTGCTGGTCAATGGTACCGCGCGCTCGGTCGGCTGGATTTCGGCGCGCATCCGCCACATGCAGTCCGGCTTCCTCTACCACTACGCGTTCGTGATGATCATCGGCCTGCTGGTCCTGATGTTCGCCTTCGTGATCTGAGCGGCTTCGACACCCATGCGCTCGAAGCCCATCGCTGTTTCAAGGAACGACCATGTTTGCTGACTGGCCTATCTTGAGTCTGTTGATCTGGCTGCCGATTCTCGGCGGCTTCCTGGTGCTTGCCGCCGGGCGCGACGCGCCCCATGTGGCGCGGCGGCTCGGGCTCGCGGTGGCCGTGGCGACCTTTGTGGCCAGTTTGCCGCTGTGGTTCACGTTCGAGCGTGGCACCGCGGACATGCAGTTCCAGGAACTGGCCTCGTGGATCCCGGCGTTCAACGTGAACTACCACCTCGGGGTGGACGGCATCTCCATGCCGTTGATTCTGCTGACCACACTGATCACCGTGATCGTGATCGTTGCGGCCTGGGAGTCGGTGAAGGACCGGATCGCCTACTACATGTCGGCCATGCTGGTGATGGAAGGCCTGATGATCGGCATGTTCGCGGCGATGGATGCGGTGTTGTTCTACGTGTTCTTCGAGGCGATGCTGATCCCGATGTTCCTGGTGATCGGGATCTGGGGCGGGCCGCGGCGCGTCTATGCGACCATCAAGTTCTTCCTCTATACCTTCCTGGGCTCGGTGTTCATGCTGGTTGCGCTGATCTGGATGTACATCCAGTCCGGCAGCTTCCTGATCCAGGACTTCCATGCCCTGCAGATCGGCATGACCGCGCAGATACTGATCTTCCTCGCGTTCTTTATGGCGTTCGCGGTGAAGATCCCGATGTTCCCGGTGCATACCTGGCTGCCGGATGCGCATGTGGAAGCGCCCACCGGCGGCTCGGTGATCCTGGCGGCGATCATGCTGAAGATTGGGGGCTACGGCTTCCTGCGCTTCTCGTTGCCGATCACGCCGGATGCCTCGGCGGTGCTGGATACGCTGATGATCGTGCTGTCGCTGATCGCGATCGTCTACATCGGCCTGGTGGCGCTGATTCAGAGCGACATGAAGAAGCTGATCGCCTATTCGTCGATCGCGCACATGGGCTTTGTGACCCTGGGCTTCTTCCTCGCCTTCTACATCTACCGCAACACCGGTGACTGGGAAGGGGCCTCGCTGGGTATTGCCGGCGGCATGGTGCAGATGATCTCGCACGGCTTTATCTCCGCGGCGATGTTCCTCGCGGTGGGCGTTCTGTACGACCGTCTGCACAGCCGACAGATCTCGGACTACGGCGGTGTGGTGAACACCATGCCCTGGTTCGCCGCGTTCTTCGTGCTGTTCGCGATGGCCAATACCGGCCTGCCGGGTACGTCCGGGTTCGTGGGCGAGTTCATGGTCATCCTGGCCGCATTCAAGGCGGACTTCTGGATTGCCTTCCTCGCTGCGACCACGCTGATCCTGGCCGCCGGCTATACCCTGTGGCTGGTCAAGCGCGTGATCTTTGGCGCGGTGGCCAACGACAACGTGGCCGGTCTCTCCGACATGAACCGCCGCGAGTTCTTCCTGATGGGCGTGCTGGCCTTCTTCACCCTGCTGCTGGGTGTGTGGCCGGCGCCGCTGCTGGATGTGATGAACGCGACCATCGACCACCTCGTGGCGCATATCGCGCACTCGAAGCTCTGAACGGACGCCTGACATGACTTTCGAGATCCCCAACTTCCTCCCCGCCGTGCCCGAGATGTTCGTGCTCGGGATGGCGTGCCTGATCCTGGTGATCGACGCGTTCCTGCCGGATTCGCGGCGCGACATCACCTACGGCCTGGTGCAGGCGACCCTGGTCGCGGCTGCCGGCCTGACCCTGTGGATGATGGGTCCGGAGACGGTGCTGACCTTCTCGGATACCTTCGTGAAGGACCCGATGGCGGACGTCCTGAAAGTCGCGGTCTACGTGACCAGCTTCCTGGTGTTCCTGTATGCGCGTCCGTACCTGATGGAGCGCGGGATCCACAAGGGCGAGTTCTACATCCTGGGCCTGTTCGCGGTGCTCGGGATGATGATCATGATCTCCGGGCACAACCTGCTGACGCTGTACCTGGGGCTGGAGCTGCTGTCGCTGTCGTCCTATGCACTGGTCGCGTTCTGGCGCGACAACACCCGCGCGACCGAGGCGGCGATGAAGTACTTCGTGCTGGGCGCGCTGGCCTCCGGTCTGCTGCTTTACGGTATGTCGATGATCTACGGCATGACCGGCTCGCTGGATATCGCGGTCATTGCCGCTGAGCTGACGGCAGCGGACGAGAGCCTGAACATCCCGCTGGTCTTCGGTCTGGTGTTCCTGGTGGTCGCGATCGCGTTCAAGCTGGGGGCGGTGCCGTTCCACATGTGGGTGCCGGATGTCTACGACGGTGCCCCGACCGCGGTGACGCTGTTCATCGCCACGGCGCCGAAGATCGCCGCGTTCGCCTTCCTGATGCGCCTGCTGGTGGAGGGCATGGGCCCGATGCATGCCGACTGGCAGGGCATGTTCGTGATCCTGGCCGTGCTGTCGCTGGCGGTGGGCAACGTGATCGCGATCGCGCAGACCAGCATCAAGCGCATGCTGGCCTACTCGACCATCGCCCATGTCGGCTTCGTGTTCATGGGCATCCTGGCCGGGACTGACAGCGGCTACGCCTCGGCGATGTTCTATGTGATCGTCTATGCGATCACCGCGGCCGGTGGCTTCGGCATGATCGTGTTCCTGTCGCGCAAGGGCTATGAGGCGGACCAGATCGATGACTTCAAGGGCCTGGCCAAGCGCAACCCGTGGTTCGCGTTCATCATGCTGCTGCTGCTGTTTTCGATGGCCGGGGTGCCGCCGACAGTCGGCTTCTACGCCAAGCTGGCGGTGATCCAGGCCGCGGTGGGCGCGGATCTGGTCTGGCTGGCGATTGTCGCCGTGATCTTCTCGATCATTGGGGCCTTCTACTACCTGCGCGTGGTCAAGATGATGTTCTTCGACGACCCCCGCGAAGACGCGCAAGAGCCGGTGCAGCCTTCGGGGGCGCTGGCCACCGCGCTCAGCATTAACGGATTGGCGGTACTGCTTCTTGGAATTTTTCCGGGGCTGCTGTTGTCTGTCACCCACTACGCAATCATGGGCTAAGTCGTGACACAGTGGATTCCATTTGAAGTTCTGGTCTGGGGTTTTGTCGTCGTTGCCTTTATTTCGGCAAACCTGCCCTGGCTGACCGAACGCATCGGCCTGATGGTCCTGCCGGCCAGTGGTGTGAAGGGCCCCTGGGCCCGTATCTTCGAATGGGTCGGGCTTTATCTGCTGGTGGGACTGATCGGCAAGGGCCTGGAGTTTCAGGCGACTGGAGGCATCCACACGCAGGGTTGGGAGTTCTACGTGATCACCCTGTCGTTGTTCGCGGTGTTCGCGCTGCCCGGATACATCTGGCGCTACGATCTCCGGCAGCATCTGCGGACTCGCGCGCACCGTTCGCGGTAAGGGGTACGGCCGGGTGCGAGGGGGCTTGGAATCAGGAAAAATCTCGCGCTTTTCCTTGCAGCCCCCAACCCGCTTTGTTATAGTTTCGCGTCTCGGATGCGGGGTGGAGCAGTCTGGCAGCTCGTCGGGCTCATAACCCGAAGGTCGCAGGTTCAAATCCTGCCCCCGCTACCATTTTTCAGAGAGGCCCCATATGGGGCCTTTTTGTTAGGCAGGTCCGTTGTGGCGGTCTTGCCGGGCTGCGCTCCCGCGCGCCAAGCAGTCAGTCTGACTGGCTGCGCTCATCGCTGAGGTGTTCGAGGGGCGTTTATCGCCCTTTTTTTGTTTCCGGGCCCTGGAAAGGGCCGGTTCGTGAATCGTTCCGAGTGGAGTCAGGTGGCGGAAAAGCCCGAACAATTGAAGGCGCTGCTGGCCCCGGTGGTCGAGGGGCAGGGGTTTGTGTTCTGGGGGTTGGAGTACCACCCCGGTTCCAAGCCCGTGATGCTGCGCATCTACATCGACAGCCCCGAGGGGGTCACGGTGGATGACTGCGCGCTGGTGAGCGACCAGGCCGGTGCCGTGCTCGAGGTGGAACAGGCGCTGCGCGGCAACTACACCCTGGAGGTCTCCAGTCCGGGTATCGAGCGGCCGCTGTTCACGCCCGACCAGTACCGGGGATATATCGGACACCCGGTGAAGGTGCGGTTGAGTTGGCCGGAGCACGGGCGGCGGAATTACCGCGGCACGCTGATCGGCGTGGACGAGGAAATGATCGAAGTCGAGGTCGACGGCACGGGCTACGAACTGCCGTTGAACGCTATCCACAATGCGCGGGTCCTGGAACAGCTGTAGACCGGCGCGCGGTTTTTGTTGAATCGGCGGGTAACCGCCGAGGTGCGGAGAGACAAGAGATGAACAAGGAGATCCTGCTGGTCGCGGATGCCGTGGCGAACGAGAAGGGTGTCGACAAAGACATTATTTTCGATGCCCTGGAATCGGCATTGGCCATGGCGACCCGCAAGTATCACGGTGGCAAAATGGACGTGCGCGTGAGCATCGACCGTGAGGAAGGTGACTACGACGCGTTCCGTCGCTGGACCGTGGTCGATGACGAGGACCCCGAGTTCGAATCACCGGAGTACCAGATCCTCCTTTCGTATGCGCAGCAGAAGAACCCCGATGCGCAGGTCGGTGACGTGATCGAGGAGCCGGTGGAGGCCGTGGATTTCGGCCGTATCGCCGCGCAGACCGCGAAGCAGGTGATCGTGCAAAAGGTGCGCGAGGCCGAGCGCGCCAAGGTGGTCGAGGAGTACCAGGACCGCGTGGGTACGCTGGTAATGGGTATCGTCAAGCGCACCGACCGCAACGGCACTTACGTCGATCTCGGCAACAACGCCGAGGCCCTGATCCCGCGCGAACACATGATTCCGCGCGAGACCGTGCGCACCAATGACCGCCTGCGCGGCTATCTCAAGGAGATCCGTCCCGACGCGCGCGGGCCGCAGTTGATCCTGAGCCGGAGCGCGCCGGAGTTCCTGATCGAGCTGTTCAAGCTTGAGGTGCCGGAGGTTGGGCAGGAGATCATCGACATCATGGGCGCGGCGCGTGACCCGGGCCAGCGTGCGAAGATCGCCGTGCGCTCCAACGACCCGCGTCTGGATCCGGTCGGCGCCTGCGTCGGCATGCGCGGTTCGCGTGTGCAGTCGGTGTCCAACGAGTTGGCCGGCGAGCGCATCGACATCATCGTCTGGGACGAGAATCCGGCTCAGTTCGTGATCAACGCGATGTCCCCGGCCGAGGTCCTGTCGATCGTGGTGGACGAGGACAAGCAGTCGATGGACATTGCGGTCGAAGAAGACAAACTCTCCCTGGCCATCGGCCGTGGCGGACAGAATATCCGCCTGGCCTCCCAGCTGACTGGCTGGGAGCTGAACGTAATGACCGAGGAGCAGGCGGCCGAGAAGAGCGAGGCCGAGGCCCAGCAGCTAGTGACCTTCTTTATGGAGGCGCTGGATGTGGATGAGGAAGTGGCCGGCATCCTGGTGCAGGAGGGCTTCAGCACGCTGGACGAGGTGGCGTATGTCGACGAGGCCGAACTGCTGGCGATCGAGGAGTTCGACGAGGACATCGTGGGCGAGCTGCGCAGCCGCGCCAGCGACGCCCTGCTGACCCGAGCGATCGCGGGCGGCGAGAACTACCAGCCCGCGCAGGACCTGCTGAACATGGACGGCATGACCCAGGGCGTGGCCAACAAGCTGGCCTCGCATGGTGTCTGCACCATGGAGGACCTCGCGGAGCAGGCAGCCGACGACGTGGTCGAAATGACCGGATTGAGCACGGAAGAGGCGTCCGAGCTGATTATGACGGCGCGCGCCCCGTGGTTTGAAACCGGGGAATAACCCCGGACGAAGAATCGCGAAGCCCGTGTGACAGGCCGTCGGCTGGCCTGAAAAGAATATGGAATGGAGGTAAGGCGCCATGGCGCAAATGACAGTGCAGCAATTCGCGGAATCGGTTGGGAAGCCGGTAGACCGCCTCATGGAGCAGCTCAAGGAGGCGGGCGTCGAGGTGGATGGCCCGGAAGCGGCCATCACCGATGCCGAGAAGCGCAAGCTGCTCGATCACCTCCGGCAGTCGCACGGGGAGAGTGAGGGTGGCCGCGTGACGCTCAAACGGCGCGCCCAGGCCCAGACCCTGAAGGTGAGCTCCGGGCCCGGACGCTCCAAGACGGTCAATGTTGAGGTGCGAAAGAAGCGCACGATCAAGCGCAAGCCAGCCGAGGAGCCCGTCGAGGCCCCGACCGAAGCCCCGGTCGAGGTCGAAGCTGTGCCGACCCCGGAGCCGACCGCCGAACCGACCCCGACTCCGAAGGAAGTCCCGGCTGAGCCGGTGGCCGAGGAGCCCAAGCCGGAGGAAGTCGAGGTCGAGGAGCCCGCCGCCCCTGAAGTCGAGGCTGCTGCGGAAGAACCGGTTGAGGCTGAGGCCAGCGAAGAGGCCGAAGCACCGGAACCCGAGGCTGAGCCCGAACCCGAACCCGAGCCGACCCCGGCTAAGCCGAAGCGCCCGCTGAGCCGGACCGAACAGCTTGCCTTGCAGGTCGAGGCCGAACGCGATGCCCAGCGCAAGGCGCTGGAGGCGCGCAAGCAGGAAGAGGTCGAGCGTGGCGAACGCCAGAAGCGCCGCCAGAAGGAGCTGGAGGCTCAGGAGGCCAAGCGCGAGAAAGAAGAACAGGCACGCCTCGAGCGCGAGGCGGCCCAGCGTCAGGCCACCGCCGAGGCCGAAGCCGGCAAGACCGCGGCCGGCGCCGGCAAGGGTCGCAAGACGCGCAAGGACGACCGCAAAGAGCTGCATGTCGCTGGGGATCGTCGTGGTCGGCGCAAGAAGGGCGAGGGCCGCAAGGCGCAGTCCGCCGCCGCGCAGGCCGTTGCGAGCAAGCATGGTTTTGCCAAGCCGACCGCGCCGGTTGTCCGCGAGGTCGAGGTGCCGGAGACGATCACGGTCTCCGAACTGGCCCAGGCGATGGCGATCAAGGCGCCACAGCTGATCAAGGCCCTGATGGGTATGGGCGTGATGGCGACCATCAACCAGTCCATTGACCAGGACACTGCGATGCTGGTGGTCGAGGAGATGGGCCACACGCCGGTCGCGGCGAAGGAGACCTCGGTCGAGGACGAGATCGACACCGGTCTGGAGCAGACGGCGGAGGCCAAGGCGCGCCCGCCGGTCGTCACCGTGATGGGTCACGTCGACCACGGCAAGACGTCTTTGCTGGACTACATCCGGAAGGAGAAGGTCGCCTCGGGCGAGGCTGGGGGTATTACCCAGCACATCGGTGCCTACCACGTGGACAATGGCCACGACGGCGTGACCTTCCTGGATACCCCGGGGCATGCCGCGTTTACCGCGATGCGTGCCCGTGGCGCGCAATCCACCGACATCGTGATCCTGGTAGTGGCAGCGGATGACGGCGTAATGCCGCAGACGCTCGAGGCGATCCAGCACGCGAAGGCGGCGGGCGTCCCGATCGTGGTCGCGGTGAACAAGATCGACAAGCCGGAGGCCGAACCCGAGCGCGTGATGAACGATCTCGCCCAGCACGAAGTGATCCCCGAGGCCTGGGGTGGCGATACGCAGTTCATCAACGTCTCGGCGCATACCGGCGAGGGCATCGACCAGCTGCTGGAGGCCCTGGGCCTGCAGGCCGAGGTGATGGAACTGAAGGCCCCGGCCGAGGGCCCTGCGCGGGGCGTGGTGATCGAGTCGCGCCTGGACAAGGGGCGTGGCCCGGTGGCGACCATCCTGGTCCAGTCCGGCAAGCTGAAGCATGGCGATATCCTGCTCTCGGGCAAGGAATACGGTCGCGTGCGGGCAATGTTCGACGACACCGGAAAGTCGGTGAAGGAGATCGGTCCGTCCATGCCGGTCGAGGTCCTGGGTCTGTCCGGTGTGCCGGAGGCCGGGGACGAGGTTCTGGTGGTTGCGGACGACAAGACCGCCCGCGAGGTCGCCGAGCACCGCGACGCCAAACAGCGCGAACGCAAGCTGGCCGCGCAGCAGGCAGCCAAGCTGGAGAACATCTTCAACCAGATGCAGGAAGGCGAGATCGCGACCGTGAACATCCTGATCAAGGCGGATGTTCAGGGCTCGGCCGAGGCCCTGCGAGAGTCGCTGATCAAGCTGTCCACCGACGAGGTGCGCGTGAAGGTGGTCTCCGCCGGTGTCGGCGGGATCTCCGAGTCCGACCTCAACCTGGCGATGGCCTCCGAGGCGATCGTGATCGCGTTCAACGTGCGTGCCGATGCGGGCGCCAAGCGCCTGGCCGCCGAGAACGAGATCGACGTGCGTTATTACTCGGTGATCTACGAGGCGATCGACGACGTGAAGCAGGCGCTGTCGGGTCTGCTGTCGGCCGAGATCCGCGAAGAGGTCGTGGGCCTCGCCGAGGTGCGCGATGTGTTCAAGGCCTCCGGCTTTGGCCAGGTCGCCGGCTGTCTCGTGGTCGAGGGTGCGGTCAAGCGGGGCAACCCGATCCGCGTGCTGCGCGACAACGTGGTGATCTACGAAGGCGAACTCGAGAGCCTGCGTCGCTTCAAGGATGACGTGAACGAGGTCAAGGCCGGTACCGAGTGCGGTATCGCGGTGAAGAACTACAACGACGTGAAGGCCGGTGACCAGATCGAGGTCTTCCAGCGCGTCGAGGTGGCTCGGAGCCTCTGATGCCCGGGAATCGCGACTTCCATCGTTCCGATCGGGTCGGTGACCAGATCCAGCGCGAGCTGGCGGAACTGATCCGTCTGGAGGTCAAGGACCCGCGCGTGGGGATGATTACGCTGGCGGATGTCGAGGTCTCGCGGGATCTCGCCCATGCCAAGGTGTTCTTTACCCAGCTGGGTGGCGAGGAGAAAGGCCGCGAGGCACAGCAGGGACTGAATCACGCGGCAGGATTCCTGCGCCGTGCGCTCGGTCAGCGGATGCGGCTGCGTAGCGTGCCCCAGTTGCGGTTTGTCTACGACGACACGCCGGAGCGCGGGGCTCGTATGTCTTCTCTGATCGATCAGGCCCTGGCCGAGGATCGCGCGCATCATGCCGATTCGGATGGGGGCGACAGCGGTGACAATGGTGGGTCCGAGGACCCGAAGGACCCGGGCCGCGAGGCCTGATCCCGGCCGGTTTCCTTGATGGCGCGCGCACGTCGCGAGGTCGACGGTATTCTGCTGCTGGACAAGCCCCGCGGGCCGAGTTCTACCCAGATCCTGGGGCGCGTGAAGTACCTGTTGCAGGCCAAGAAGGCCGGTCATACCGGGGCATTGGACCCGCGTGCGACCGGCCTTTTGCCGTTGTGTTTCGGTCAGGCGACCAAGGTCTCGGGCTGGCTGCTGGACGCCGACAAGCACTACATCGCGGAGGCGCAGCTGGGGGTCGAGACCGATAGTGCGGATCTCGATGGCGCCGTCATCCGCGAGGCGCCGGTGCCGGCCGTCGAGCCGGAGCAGCTGCGGGTGCTGGAGCGGCGGTTCAGCGGGGCGCAGGAGCAGGTGCCTCCGATGGTCTCGGCCCTCAAGCACGATGGCAAGCGGCTCTATGAGCTGGCGCGCAGGGGCGTGGAGGTGGAGCGTCCCCCGCGGCCCGTGCAGATCCATGCCCTGTCGATCGAAGCCATCGCGCCCGAGCGGCTGCGCATCGATGTGCGCTGCAGCAAGGGCACCTATGTACGCTCCCTGGTGGCCGACATCGGGCATGCGCTGGGTTGCGGGGCGGCGGTCGACAGCCTGCGGCGCATCGGGCACGGCCCATTCGAGGCCGCCGCGATGGTAACGATGGAGCAGGTGGAGGCCGCATTCGAAGCGGGTGGTGCGGCCGCGATCGAGGCCATGCTGCAGGCCCCGGAAACGGCGCTAGGGCACTGGCCCTCGGTTTCCCTCAATGCACAGGCCAGCGCGGCCATGCGCCATGGCCACGCAGCGGGTGCCGAGGCGATCGAGTCCCAGACCCCGGGTGCAGAAGGCGCGCCGGCCGAGGCCGAAACTGGCTGGCCGCTGGTGCGGGTGTATGACGCCGAGGGCGGCTTTCTGGCGGTGGGGTCGCGCGAACCGGACGGCCGGGTGCGGCCCCGCCGCCTGTTTGTCGCGGCGTCCTGACGACGCCGCGGTTCTTTCTATTCAAGGCCGGTACGTCGTGCTAACATTGCGCGCCTATCGCCAGCGCCACTGGTCGATTAACGGTCAAGTAATCTCAGGAGTCAGGTTTTCATGTCGCTCACTACCGAAGAAAAATCGGCCATCGTCGAGAAGCACAAGCGCGATGCCAACGACACCGGTTCGCCGGAAGTCCAGGTCGCGCTGCTCACGGCCCGCATCCAGCATCTGATGGGGCATTTTGAAAAGCACAAGCAGGACCACCACTCGCGTCGCGGGCTGCTGAAGATGGTCAGCCAGCGGCGCAAGCTGCTGACCTATCTCAAGCGCAATGACCAGGACCGCTATCAGGCCCTGGTTCAGGAGCTTGGCCTGCGCCGCTAAGGCAGGCACAACGGGCCCGCGCCACTGGTGCGGGCCCGTTCAGTTTCAGGGGCGGCCGCGCAGGGGTGCTGGTCGGCCCATCGCAAGCAAGACCGATGCACGCATTACGGGAAACGGGATATAACGTGGCACACAAGAAGTCGTTCCAGTACGGAAACCATACCGTCACCTTCGAGACCGGTGACATCGCCCGCCAGGCCAGTGGCGCCGTCCTCGTCAACATGGCCGAGACCGTGGTCCTGGTGACCGCCGTCGCGCGCAAGGAGGCCGAGCCAGGTCGCGACTTCTTCCCGCTGACCGTGAATTATCAGGAACGGACCTACGCCGCCGGCAAGATCCCGGGTGGTTTCTTCAAGCGCGAAGGGCGTCCGAACGAAAAGGAGACGCTGACCTCGCGCCTGATTGATCGTCCGATCCGCCCGCTGTTCCCCGAGGGTTTCAAGAACGAGACCCAGATCGTGGCCACGGTCATGTCGATCAACCCCGAAGTCGATCCCGATATCCCCGCCCTGCTGGGCGCCTCCGCCGCGCTGGCGCTGTCCGGTGTCCCGTTCGCGGGACCGATCGGGGCCGCGCGCGTCGGCTATCGTGCCGGTGAGTACCTGCTGAACCCGACCTACAGCGCCCTGGAAGACTCCGATCTCGACCTGGTCGTGGCGGGCACGGAGCATGCCGTGTTGATGGTCGAATCGGAGGCCAGCGAGCTCTCCGAGGAGGCGATGCTGGGCGCGGTGATGTTCGGCCACGAGCAGATGCAGGCCGCGATCCAGGCGATCAAGGAACTGGCGGCCGAGGCCGGGAAGCCGGCCTGGGACTGGCAGGCACCGCCGTCCGAGGCGTCGCTGGAAGACCGCGTCAAAGAGGCCGTGGGCAACGACCTCGTCGAGGCCTATCAGATCGCCGAGAAGCAGGCGCGTACCCAGCGCATTAGCGAGCTGCGCAGCCAGGCCGTCGACGCGATCGCCAGTGAAGACGAGTCCGGGCCGAGCGCGGAAGACGTGAAGACGGCATTCCACGATCTCGAGTACCGCCTGGTGCGCGACCGCATTCTGGATGGCAATCCGCGTATCGACGGACGCGACAACAAGACCGTACGCCCGATCGGCGTCCAGACCAGCGTGCTTCCGCGTACGCACGGCTCGGCGGTGTTTACCCGCGGCGAGACTCAGGCGCTGGTCGTGGCCACGCTGGGCACGGATCGCGACGCCCAGGTGATCGATGCGATCGAGGGCGAGCGCCGTGACCGCTTCATGCTGCACTACAACTTCCCGCCCTATTGCACCGGCGAGACCGGTTTCGTTGGCTCGCCCAAGCGCCGCGAGATCGGGCATGGTCGCCTGGCCAAGCGTGGGGTGGCGGCCGTAATGCCGAAGGTCGAAGAGTTCCCCTATGTGGTGCGCGTGGTCTCCGAGATCACCGAGTCCAATGGGTCCAGCTCCATGGCATCCGTCTGCGGTACCTCGCTGGCACTGATGGATGCGGGCGTGCCGCTGAAGGCCCCGGTCGCGGGGATCGCGATGGGCCTGATCAAGGAAGGCGAGCGCTTCGCCGTGCTGTCGGACATCCTGGGTGACGAGGATCACCTCGGCGACATGGACTTCAAGGTGGCCGGTACCACCAATGGTGTGACCGCGCTGCAGATGGACATCAAGATCGACGGGATTACCCGCGAGATCATGGAGCAGGCGCTGGCGCAGGCGCGCGAGGGCCGGATGCATATCCTCGGCTGCATGAACGAGGTGCTGCCGAGCCACCGCGAGGAGATGTCTTCGCACGCGCCGCGCTTTATCACCATGAAGATCAACCCGGACAAGATCCGCGACGTGATCGGCAAGGGCGGGGCGACGATTCGTGCCCTGACCGAGGAGACTGGTGCGACGATCGACATCCAGGACGATGGCACGGTCAAGGTCGCCTCCACTGACCAGGCCGCCGGCCTCGAGGCCAAGCGCCGTATCGAGGAGCTGACCGCCGACATCGAGGTCGGCCGTCAGTACACCGGCAAGGTCGCGAAGATCATGGACTTTGGGGCGTTTGTCTCCATCCTGCCGGGCCGTGATGGCCTGGTGCACATCTCGCAGATCTCCGACGAGCGGGTGGAGAACGTGGCGGACTTCCTGTCCGAGGGCGACTCGGTCACCGTGAAGGTGCTGGAAGTAGACAAGCAGGGGCGTATCCGCCTGAGCATGAAAGCGGTCGAGTCCGAGGCCTGATCTGGGCTCCGTCACGCAACGGGCACCCTTGGGTGCCCGGCCATCGGTATTCGGGACGTAACGGCATGGATCTGGTCAGTATCCGCAAGAGCTACAAGCGCTACGCCCGCCACTACGACGCCACCTTCGGGCGGGTGTTCGCAACCGGTCGCGAACGCGCCCAGGAGACCCTGGCGCCGCTGTCCGGCAAGCGCATACTCGAGGTGGGTGTGGGTACCGGACTCTCGCTGCCGGACTATCCGGACGACTGCGAGATCGTCGGGATCGACGTCTCGCGCGAGATGCTGGATGTCGCACGGGGCCGCCTGAATGGTGGGCTCCCCGCGGTCTCCGGCCTGTGCGAGATGGACGCCGAGCAGCTTGCGTTCGCCGACAGCAGCTTTGATGCGGTGGTCGCGATGTATGTCGCCACCGTGGTGCCCAACCCGGATCGGCTGTTTGCCGAGATGTGGCGCGTTTGCCGTCCGGGCGGGCAGATCCTGGTGATCAACCACTTCGCGTCTAGGCAGTGGCTGCTGCGCGGGTTCGAGCGCTGTCTGCGCCCGTTGTCGCGCGCGGTCGGCTTCCGACCGGACATGGAGTTCGAGGACTTCGTGAGCGTGACCGGTCAGGAACCGGCGATGGTGGCCCCCGCCAGCCTGTTCGGATATTGGAAGCAGGTGGAGTTCCGCAAGCCCGCGCACGCCTGATGCTGGCGGCTCGGCCCGCGTGCATGCGGGCGCGAGTTTGCCTACACTACGCGCCGCACGCTGTTCCTGCCTGGAGCCCGCCGTCTGGCGGGTTCTCGCGTTTGCGACGCAGGATAGCCCCCGTTTATTCAACCTTAGTCAGGAGAGCCAACATGGCCGCAGAACGTACCCTGTCCATTATCAAGCCGGATGCCGTTTCCAAGAATGTGATCGGCGAAATCTACAGCCGTTTCGAAAAAGCCGGCCTGCAAGTCGTGGCCGCGCGCATGATGCAGCTGAGCCGCGAGCAGGCCGAGGGCTTCTACGATGTGCACAAGGAGCGCCCGTTCTTCAACGATCTGGTGGAGTTCATGATCTCCGGTCCGGTGATGGTGCAGGTCCTCGAGGGCGAGGGCGCGATCGCCAAAAACCGTGAAATCATGGGTGCGACCAACCCGAAGGACGCGGCCCCGGGCACGATCCGTGCGGACTTCGCGACCTCGATCGACGAGAACGCCGTCCACGGCTCGGACGCCGCGGAAACCGCCGCGCGCGAGATCGAGTTCTTCTTCGGCAACGACGGCGTCTGTCCGCGCACCCGCTAAGCGCCGGTCGGGAAAGGGCGCGGTCCCCGTCGCGGCGGCGCCTTTTCTCCCTGCTACGGGGGCCCTCGCGGGTCCCGCCGGGCCCCGTAGGCAGGCATCCCCCTTGCGCAGTACACTAGGGGGTGTTTTTAACTGGTCGCGAGCATGGCAGCGGAAACCTCTACACCTCTGAATCTGCTGGGTTACAGCCGCAGTCAGCTCACCGAGCTGCTGGCGCAGTGGGGTGAGCCGCGTTTTCGTGCCACTCAGCTCGTCAAGTGGATGCATCAGCGCGGGGTCACCGACTTTGATGCGATGACGGATGTTTCGCGCAATCTGCGCGAGCGCTTGGCGCGCGAAACCGAGATCGCCCTGCCCGAGATCGCGCTGGAGAAGGCCTCCGGTGACGGCACCGTGAAATGGGTGCTGCGTCTGGCGGATGGCAACGCGATCGAGACCGTCTTCATTCCCGAATCCGGACGCGGCACCCTGTGCATCTCTTCGCAGGTCGGCTGCGCGCTGGACTGTACCTTCTGTTCGACCGCTCAGCAGGGCTTCAACCGCAACCTGACGGCCGCCGAGATCATCGGCCAGGTCTGGCTGGCGATGCAGCGCCTGCCGGCACCGGAGGGCCGCCAACGCGCGGTGAGCAATGTGGTGTTGATGGGCATGGGTGAGCCCCTGGCCAACTACGATGCCGTTGTGGCGGCCTGTCAGTTGATGACCGACGACAACGCCTATGGCCTCAGCCGTCGGCGGGTGACGCTGTCGACCTCCGGGCTGGTGCCGGCGCTGGACCGCCTCAGCGAGGACACCGATGTCGCCCTGGCGGTCAGCCTGCATGCCCCGAACGACGAGCTGCGCGACCGCCTGGTCCCGATCAATCGCAAGTACCCGATCGCGCGCTTGATGGAGAGCTGCCGGCGCTATGTCGAGGCGACGGGCGCGCACAGTGGCGTGACCTTCGAATACGTGCTGCTGGCCGGCGTGAATGACCGCCCCGAACATGCCAATCAGCTGGCCGGCGTGCTGCGGGGCATCCCGGGCAAGATCAATCTGATCCCGTTCAATCCGTTTCCCGGTGCGCCTTTCGACCGTCCTGCGGAAGCGGATATCGAGCGTTTCGAGCGTCAGCTGCAGAAGGCGGGTTATGTCACCACGGTGCGACGCACGCGTGGCGATGACATCGATGCTGCCTGCGGACAGCTGGTGGGGCAGGTGGAAGACCGTACCAACCGGGGGATGCGCATGATTCGTCTGCACGCCGAACTGCCTGAGCGCCCGCGGAGGGCCTCTTGATGGGGCTTCGCTGGGGGCGCCCGGCCGTCGTGGTACTGCTGGGGCTGGCCCTCGGAGGATGCGCGGCGATGGCTGAGCGCGAGGTAACCGGAGAACGCGCAGAGGCCGCGGAGGTCAACGCCGAGCTGGGTATCGGGTATCTGCGCGAGGGGGAGGTCGACCAGGCCGAGCGTAATCTGAAGCGGGCGCTGGAGTTCGATCCGAACCATCCGCTCGCCAATCTGGGCATGGCCAATGTCTACGAACGCCGGGGTGCGCATGAGCGCGCGGAAGAGCACTACCGCCGGGCACTGCGCCGAGACGATGGCAACCCCTACGTGCAGACCAGCCTTGGGGCCCTGTTGTGCCGGCGCGAGGCCTTTGACGAGGCGCAGGAGCTGTTTGCCAAGGCGATCGACAATCCCGATTACGACCAGCGCGAGATTGCGTTGATGAACTCCGGGGTGTGCTTCGCCGATGCCGGGCAGACGGAACGCGCCGAGGAGAAGCTGCGCGAGGCGCTGCGGATCAACCCGCAGTACCCGCGTGCCCTCCTGGAAATGGCAAGCCTGACCTACGAAGACGACCGCCCGATGCAGACAAGGGCATTCCTGCAACGCCTGGAAGGGCTGGGTGTGGAAAGTTCCGAGACGCTGTTCCTCTGCTATCGGGCGGAACTGGCGCTCGGGAACCGGCGTGCGGCGAACGACTGCGCGGAACGCCTGCGGCGTCAGTACCCGGACAGCATGGAGCTGGTCCGCCTGGAAGACATGGAGCGCAATGGTGGCTGAGCCGCGTGATGACAAGGAGCCGGGTCTGGGCCGGGTCGAGGAAGTCGACGATTCCGTTTCCGAGATGGAACCGTTACGAACCACGGACGATGACCCCCATGCGGCCCCGGAGTTTCCCGCTGCAAGTGGGCTGACGACTCGGGATCAGCCCCCGCCTCCCGATCCCGAGGGTGGGGAGGGCGAGCCCGGCAATAGCCTGCGCCGCGCGCGCGAGGCCGCCGGTCTGGATACCGCCACGCTGGCACACCGGATCCACCTCGGTCGCGGGACGCTGGAAGACCTGGAGGCGAACCGGTTCGATCACATGGCCCCGGCCTATGTACGGGGCTATCTGCGGGCCTGTGCGCGCGAGTTGGGGGTGAACGCCGATCCCTGGCTGCGCGCCTTCGAGGGCCATGGCCTGACCGAGCCGGAGCTGCGGGCGGTGGCTACGGCCTCGGCCCGGAGCAAGAGGCGGCGGCGTTCCAGTGCGCCGTACTGGCTGACCTTTCTGCTCCTGCTGGCGTTACTGGGTCTGGGGGTTTACGCGTGGTCCGAGCGCGGCGGCGGTACGCCGTCATTCCCGTCTCTGGGATGGCTGGAAGACGATCGCAGTGTCCCGTCCGAGGATGCCGCCGCCCGCGCGCCGGATGATGAATTGAGTGCGCCGCCGTCGTTGATCGAGGAAGCGGAACCCGAGCCCGAGGCGCCGAGGGCTGCGGAGACGGATCCCGAGGTCAGTGAGGCTGGTGCAGAACAGGACCCGGAACCCGCGATGGACACGCTGGCCGAGCCGGTGCCCGCAGAGGACACGGCGACCGACGAGACCTCCACTGAAGAGGCGGCCGAATCCTCGACGTCCGGCCCGGTGTCGGAAATGACGTTACTGACCGGTGGTGCCGCCGTGGCCCAGGACCAGGACGAGGATGCGGCCGCACCGAATGGTGGAGAGGCCGATCGCGACGGCCTGTACCGACTGGTGCTGGAGGTCAGCGAGACTTCCTGGCTTGAGATTCGCAATGCGGACGACGAGGTCGTGTTTACCGGTGTGCTGAGCAGCGGCGACCGTGAGGAACTGGAACTCACGCTTCCCGGGCGTGTGGTCCTGGGGAATGCCCGGGGCGTCGAACTGACCCTGGATGGCGAGCCCTTTGACTTCGAGCCCCATGTCCGGGGAGACCGCACCGCACGCTTCGACCTCGAACCCTGATCTTTCGACGCCGGCTACGCGCCCTGGGCAGGCCGGTCCCGAGTCCACAAAGGCAACATGAAAGCGATCAAATCCATTCGCGGGATGCACGACATCCTGCCCGAGTCGATCCACGTCTGGCAGCAACTGGAAGACGGCCTGCGTGGCCTTCTGGATGGCTATGGCTATCAGGAGATCCGGATGCCGGTGGTCGAGGCGACGGAGCTCTTCAAGCGCTCGATCGGTGATGTCACGGACATCGTCGAAAAGGAGATGTATACCTTCGAGGACCGCAATGGCGACAGCCTCAGCCTGCGGCCCGAGGGCACCGCTTCCTGCGTGCGCGCCGGGATCCAGCACGGCCTGCTGCACAACCAGGTTCAGCGCCTTTGGTATTTGGGCCCGATGTTCCGGCACGAGCGCCCGCAAAAGGGTCGCTACCGGCAGTTTCACCAGGTGGGTGTCGAGGTGTTCGGGCTGCAGGGCCCGGATGTGGACGCCGAGATGATTGCCATGACCGCCCGGCTCTGGAAGCTGCTGGGCCTGGAAAATGTGCGCCTCGAGCTGAACACGCTGGGGACGCCGGCAAGCCGCGCCCAGTATCGGGACCAGCTGATCGCCTACTTTGAGCAGCATCGGGATTCGCTGGACGAGGAGGCGCTGCGGCGGCTGCACGACAACCCCATGCGCATCCTCGACAGCAAGCACCCGGAGACGCGCGCCGTGGTGGCGAACGCGCCGAGCCTGATGGATCACCTGGATGCCGAGTCGCGCACGCATTTCGACAGCCTGTGCGCGCACCTGGATGCATTGGGTATCGAGTACGTCCATAACCCGCGGCTGGTGCGCGGTCTGGACTACTATACGCACACCGTGTTCGAGTGGATTACCGACGACCTCGGGGCGCAAGGCACGGTCTGCGCCGGCGGGCGCTATGACGGCCTGGTGGAACAGCTGGGGGGGCGTGGCACCCCGGCCATTGGCATGGCCATGGGGCTGGAGCGCCTGGTCGCGCTGCTGGAGGCCCGGGAAGATGCACCGCAGCCGCCGGGGCCGGATGCCTACCTGGTCGTGGGCGGTGACGAGCTGGTGGGGCCCGCGCTGGAGCTGGCCGAGCGGCTGCGCAGCGAACTGCCCGGGCTGCGGTTGGTCCAGCACTGCGGGGGCGGCAGCTTCAAGTCGCAGATGAAACGGGCGGATCGGCTGGGCGCCCATTTTGCCCTGGTGCTCGGAACTGACGAACACGCCGCGGGCACCGTGACGGTGAAGCCGTTAAGATCGCCCGGAGCCGAACAAACTGCCGTACCGCGCGAGGAACTCGCGCGCCATCTGGAACAGGCCCTGCACGCGTCCGCCGCCTGACGAACGTCAAGGCGCGTACCGCAACCGAAGGATCAAGAGGACGATGAGCTACCTCACCGACGAAGAAAAAGCCGAACGCATCAAACAATGGTGGTCGGATAATGCCATCGCCATCATTGCCGGTCTGGTGCTGGGCATTGGCGGCCTGATCGGCTGGAACTGGTGGAGTGGCCACCAGGACGAGCGCGCGGCCGGCGCCTCCGACATGTATATCGCTATGCAGGGCGCGGCGCAGACCGGCAACAACGCCCGTGCGATGGAGCTGGCCGACCAGCTGATCGAGCAGGGCCGGGGTACGCCGTATCGCTCGCTGGCCTGGATCTTCCGCGCAGACCTGGCGGTCTCCGAGGGCGACCACGAGGCGGCCATAGAGGCCTTGCGCTCGGCGCGTGATGCTGCGCCGGATCGGGGTTACCGCGAACTGCTCACCCTGCGCATGGCGCGGCAGATGATTCTGGCGGAGCAGTATGACGATGCCGAATCGGCCCTTGGCGACGTGCGCCGCGATGCGTTTCGCGGCCTGCGCCTGGAACTGGAAGGCGACCTCGCGCGGGCGCGCGGGGATCGCGACCTGGCCCGCGAGCGCTATCGCGAAGCGCTTGACCATGGCCATACACCCGAATACCTGAGCCTGAAGTACGAAGAGCTCTCGGCCTAAAGGAACTGACCTCCCATGTCCGTGTCTGCCCCGACGAAGACCGCCGTGCGCCTGCTGATTGCCGGTGCGCTCATGCTGTCGCTGAGTGCCTGTGGCCTGTGGCAACGCGATACCACGGAGCCCCCGGCCGATCTGCCCGAATTCGAGGCGGAGGCGCAGCCGGAGCAGCTGTGGTCGCGCTCGGTCGGGAGCGGCGGTGAGCGCTTCCTCTGGCAGGTCTATCCGGGGGTGGTCGACGACATGCTGGTGATGGTCGATGCCGATGGCCGCGTCTCCGGGCTGAATCCGGAAACCGGGAGCCAGCGCTGGCGCGTACGCCTGGACGACGCCCGGGTGTCGGCGGGTGTTGGTGTGGGCGACGAGATCGCGGTGGTCGGCACTCTGGATGGCGAGGCTATCGCGGTGGATCTGCAGGGTGATGGCGAGCGTTGGCGCTCGCGTCTGTCCAGCGAGGTCGTGGCGATTTCGGACGTCGCCTCGGGTGTTGTGATTGCGCGCACCAACGATGGTCGCGTGCATGCCCTGGATGCGGCCTCCGGCGCCACGCAGTGGACCGCGCTGCGGACCACGCCCTCGCTGAGCCTGCGCGGTGCGCATCGACCCCAGATGACGGCCGGGCGCGTACTTACCGGCTTCGATAACGGGCGTGTGGTAATGCTCGGGCGGGAGCGCGGCAACGTACTGTGGGAGACGACGCTCGGCATCCCGACCGGCCGCTCGGAGGTGGAGCGCATGGTCGATGTCGACGGTTATATGCCGATCTATCAGGGTGCGGCGATCGCATCCGGCTATCAGGGGCGTCTGGCCGCCATCGACCTGAATTCCGGCGAAATCTTCTGGGCCCGCGACTTCTCGTCCTATCAGGGTGGGGATGTGACGAACGAGGCGAACGTCCTCGCGGTCACCGATGCCGAGAGCCACCTGTGGGGGCTGGATCCGCGCAATGGCGCCGATCTCTGGCAGAGCGAGCAGCTGCGCCTGCGCGGCGTCACGGCCCCGGTCGTGGTGGGTGATTACGCCATCGTCGGCGACTACGAAGGCTATCTGCACTGGTTCCACCTCGAGGACGGGCGCATCGTGGCGCGTCTGCGGGCGAGCTCCGGCGCGGTCGTGACCCGCCCCGTGCTGGTGGACGACATCCTCTACGTGGTGACCGACAACGGTCGGCTCACCGCGGTCAATCCGCGTCTGGACTCCGGGGAATGAGCGTCGCTGGCACGTACCCCCGGATCCAGCTGTTGCGGTAGCGTTGCCTCATGATCCCTGTCATTGCCCTGGTCGGCCGGCCCAATGTCGGCAAGTCGACCCTGTTCAATCAGCTCACGCGCTCGCGTGATGCGCTGGTGGCCGATGTCGCCGGCCTGACCCGCGATCGCCAGTACGGCATCGGCAAGGTGGGCGACTTCCCCTACCTGGTGGTGGATACCGGTGGTCTGTCGGGCGAGGGTGCCGAGATGGACCGGGCGATGGCCGAGCAGACCCAGCGGGCCGTCGCGGAGGCGGACCATGTCCTGTTCCTGGTGGATGCGCGCGATGGCCTGACGCCGCAGGACCAGGCGATCGCCGACCAGTTGCGTTCGGCCGGGGTCAAGGCCCGGGTCGTGGTGAACAAGACCGACGGCCTGGATGCCGACGCCGTGAGCGCCGAGTTCTATACCCTGGGCATGGGCGAGATCACGTCGATTGCCGCAGCCCATGGTCGTGGCATCAAGGGCCTGATGCAGAAGGTCCGGCGGGCCGTGGCCGCCGAGCGGCGCGAGGCCGAAGCAGCCGAGGGTGCAGCGGAGGAGGCCGCGGAGGACGGACTGGACGAGGCCTCGCAGCAGGCCGCGCTGGACGACTGGCCGGGCATCCGCGTGGCCATTGTCGGGCGCCCGAATGTCGGCAAATCCACGCTGGTCAATCGCATCCTCGGCGACGAGCGCGTGGTGGCCACGGATGTCGCCGGTACCACTCGTGATTCCATCTTTGTCCCGTTCTCGCGCGATGGGCAGGATTACACCCTGATCGATACGGCGGGGGTGCGGCGCCGGGCGCGTGTACACGAGGTCATCGAGAAGTTCAGCGTGATCAAGACGCTGCAGGCGATCGAGGCCGCGCATGTCGTGATCCTGGTGATGGATGCCCAGGCCGGGCTTTCGGAGCAGGATGCTCACCTGCTGGGCCTGGTGATCGACTCCGGTCGCGCGCTGGTGCTCGCGGTGAACAAGTGGGACGGTATGGCGCCGGAGGAACGCGAGCGGGTGCGCGACGACTTGGACCGGCGCCTCGGCTTCGTCAATTTTGCCCGGCTGCGGCTGATCTCCGCCCTGCATGGCACCAATGTGGGGCACCTGCTCGAAGATGTGCAGGAGGCCCATACCAGTGCGTTCGCCAAGGTCTCGACCCCCGAGCTGACCCGCTTGCTGGAGAGTGCCGTCGCCGAGCATGCTCCACCGCTGGTCAGCGGTCGCCGCATCAAGCTGCGCTACGCCCATCAGGGCGGGCAGAATCCCCCGGTCATCGTGATCCATGGCAACCAGACCGATGCCCTGCCGGGCAGCTACAAGCGTTTCCTGGAGAACTTCTTCCGCAAGCATCTGGGGCTGGTGGGTACACCGCTGCGCATGGAGTTTCGCTCGGGCCGCAACCCGTATGCCGGTCGCCGCAATACCCTCACGCCGCGCCAGCAGCGCAAACGAAAGCGCATGATGCGCCATGTCCGCCGCTGATCCGAGCCGGGCATCACTGGAGGGGCCGAGTGCCCCTGCGCTGTCCGCGTTCGGCCGAGCGGTCGAGCCCTTCCGGGTGATGGATATCCTGGCGCGCGCCCAGGCGGCCGAGCGTGCCGGGCGCGATATCATCCACCTGGAGGTGGGTGAACCGGACTTTCCCACGCCCCCCGCGGTGCTGCGCGCCGGGGAGCTTGCGCTGGCGGCCGGGGATACCCGCTATACCCCGGCGCATGGTACCCGCGAGCTGCGCGAGGCCATCGCGGCCGACTACCGCCGTCGCCATCAGGCCGAGATCGACCCCGAGCGCGTCGTGATCACGGCGGGGGCCTCTGCCGCGATCCTGCTGGCGCTGGCCGCCGGAGTGAACCCCGGTGAGGAAGTGCTGCTCCCCGACCCGGGCTATGCCTGTAACCGTCAGTTTGTCGCGGCGCGCGGGGCGGTCCCGGTCGGGCTGCCGGTGGCCGCCAAGCACGCCTTCCAGCCGACTGCCGAGGCAGTAGCGCAGGCCTGGGGCGAGCGAACCCGGGCCATCCTGCTCGGTTCACCCGCGAATCCCACCGGTACCCGGTTGTCCGGCGATCGTCTGGCCGCCATCGTGGACGTCGTGCGCGCGCGGGGCGGTCTGGTAATCGTGGACGAGATCTATGGCCAGATCCTGTTCGACGAGCCGCAGCGCAGTGCCGCGGCCTTCCACCCCGATGTCATCGTGATCAACAGCTTTTCCAAGTACTTCGCGATGACCGGCTGGCGGCTGGGGTGGATGGTGGTCCCACAGATGTGGATCGACCCGGTTCGCAGGATCGCCCAGAATCTCTTCGTGGCCCCGGCCAGCATGGCGCAGACGGCCGCGGTCGAGGCCTTCGCCCCCGAGACCGAGGAGATCCTGCAACGCCAGGTGCGCGAACTGCAGACGCGGCGTGACGTGCTGCTGGAGGCCCTGCCGGCGCTGGGCCTCGAGGTTCAGGCCCGCCCCGATGGGGCGTTCTACATCTACGCCGACTGCACGGCACACGGGGACGACTCCGAGGCGCTTTGCGCGCGCATCCTCGACGAGGCAGGCGTGGCCCTGACGCCGGGCACGGACTTCAGCCCCAGCGCGGGCAAGCGCTACCTGCGCATCGCCTACACCCAGCGCGAGTCACGCCTGCGCGAAGCACTGGACCGCCTCGCGTCGCTCCTCGCCTGACACTCACCTGTTTGAGGCTGGCCCTGGTTCGGCACCCGGTGTTTACGGTGGCTTCGTCTTGCCGCCTGCCAAGCGCTGTTTCGCCAGCGCACCCCGAGTTACTTCTTTGCTTGTGCAAAGAAGTATCCAAGAAACACGCCCGGGATTCGCCCGGGAACCTTGCTCCGGCCGCGCCAGGCCGGCGGCGCTGAAACTCGCTTCGCTCAGACAGTCAGCGCCTTCTCCCGGCCTGTCACGCCCTCCACAAGGGGCTCATATCGGGAGGGAAGGTCAAAAACCGCCGGTGTTCCCGCACCTGTCCTAAGCCCCGAGCTGTAGGGTGCGTTGAGCGCAGCGAAACGCACCGTTCCGACGCCGGAGAAACCCTGATGCGATTCGCTGCGCTCATCACATCCTACGATGGGGCCTGGCGCCCGCTCGCGGGCGCGGCACGCCAGGGCCGAAGGCCGCGCGTGCCCAGGATGTCGGAACACCTTGCCTCCAACCATTGGCACGAACGTCAGGACAGCCGTTGTTTTGACCTTATCCCCCCGTATGAAGCCCCTTGCGGAAGGGTGCTCGGGCCGGAAGAGAGGCGCTGACTGTCTGAGCGGAGCGTAGCGCAGCGAGTTTCAGCGCCGCCGGCCCGAGGGCCCTGGAGCAAGGTTCCCGGGCGGAATCCGGGTGCCCTTCTTTGGGTACTTTCTTGGGCAAGCAAGAAAGTACCTCGCGGCGCGCTCGCGAGTGAGCGCTTGGCAGGTGGCGGACCGAAGGCACGTAAACACCGGATAACGAACCAGGCCTAGCCTCAGGGCGCGGGGCAACAAGCTTCGCCGTCTGATCAGGAATATAGCGTTAAGACTTGGTGGAGGCGGTGGTGGGGTCGGCCTCGTAGGAGGCCCCCACCGGCGGCGTCAGGAGCAGCGCATAGCGGCGCAAGACCCAGATGCCCCGCTCGAACAGGCTAGTCGCGCCGAACACCGCTTCGCGTACGCTGCCGTCGAGATCACTGGAGGCGAGTAGGCGGCGACGGATGGAATCCATCAGCTCCGAGCGGTCGTGGGTCAGGGACTGCAGCAGGGCGACATCCTCGGTATCGCCGGTGCGTGCCGCGTCGGTCAGCGTCAGCAGCATCATGTGCAGGGTCTCGACCAGGTTGTGGGTCAGGGCGCGGGCTTCGGCGGAGGCGTCGGCATTGAGCGAGCGCTCGATCTCCGTGGCGAGGTCGTTCAGCGTATCTTCCAGCTGCAGCAGCAGCTGATTGCGGTTCTTCAGCACGATCGCATGATCGAGGGTGGCCCCGCTCAGGGCACCGGAAAGGATCTCGTCGAGAAATTGCTCGATTGCCTCGGTGACCTGCAGGTTGCCGCGGTGCAGGGCCAGGCGCTCGTGGTGGGCACCGTCGCTGTCATCGCGCACGCTTTCGAGGTAGTCGGGCAGTCGCTTGAGTAGGCGCAACTGTTCCTTTTCCACCAGCACCAGCGCGGACCCGGCGTCGTTCTGTGCCCCGGCGTAGATGAAATGCGGCTTGCCCAGGGCCTCTTCCTCGGTTGGCGGTGCGGTGCGCTCCAGGAAGCGCGCGACGGGGCCGTGCACCGGGTGCATCGCCAGGTCGCAGACGACCTGGTAGAGGATGTAGGCTAGCGCGATCTGCAGGCTGATGCCGATCGCGAGCGCTTCCAGGCCCGAGGCGATCAGCGGGACGCCGCCGTAGAACTCGATCCAGAACAGCGGCAGCAGGAGGATCAGACCCAGTCCCTTCAGGATGAACTGATAAAGCGCCAGCTGGCGGCCCAGTCCCTTGTGCGAGGCGGCGAGGATCAGGGTCGACACACCGGTGCCGAAGCTCGCCCCGTAGACGACCATCAGGCCGTATTCGAGATCGATCACGCCGCTGGCGGCCAGGGCCATCGTCACGATGGTGATACTGGAGGCCGAATGCGCGATCACCGCAAACACCAGGCCGGTGGCGAATGCGATCAGCAAGGACTGCGCCGACAGCGACATCAGGCCGGTCATCCAGGTCAGCTCGCTGAGCGGTTTGGCGCCTTCCTTGATGAACATCAGCCCGAGGAACAGCAGGCCAATGCCGAGCATGGCTCGGATCAGGTGGCGCAGGCGTGCGGACTGGTCGCGGTCGAAGTAGAACAGCAGCCCCGTAACGCCGACCAGGATGAAGACCATCAGGGTCAGGTCTAGCGCGGCGATCAGGACCAGCAGCGAGGTGCCCAGGTTGGCGTAGTTGATCACCGGCTGGGCACGGCGGGCGTCGAGTACGCCGGCGGTGACCAGCGAGATCAGCACAAAGATGACCGCATGGATGCTTTGTGTAATCGCCCCGCCGACCAGGCCGAGGAACGCGGCCGCCCGGTTGGAGCCCGTGGCGCGCCCGACCAGTGCCCGCAGGCGCTGGTCCGCGAGCTGGCGCAGGTGCTCGCTGATCAGGCGTATGCCGACGAAGAACAGGCCGAGCCCGGCAAACAGCGTCGCCGCGATCTCGAAGGTGATCATCCACTCGCCATTCATCCGCGCATTCTAACGGGGCCTTTTGTGGTCTGCGTCCGCGTCCGTGAGGTGGTCGTGACAAGGAACGCCGGTAACGGCAAAGGGGAACACCCTCAGCCAGGCCGAGCAGTCCGATGGCGGTCCCCCATCCGGTGGCCCCGGTGCTCGGGGTGGCGGTGGTTCCAAGGGCGGCTCCGTAATCAGGGTTCCGCGCGGGGTGCCGGGACGTGGTCGTTTAGGTCAATGGCAGGTGGTTGACGATCACCGAGTTCTGCCAGAACAGGGTCAGCAGGACGATCGGCGCGATATAGCGCAGGATCAGACGCCAGATATGAAAGGCTAGTGGTGGCCGCCCCAGCTCGTCGCGTGTGATCCTCACCGGCAGGATCCAGCCGGCAAACAGTGCGATCAGCAGGCCACTGACCGTCAGCAGGATGTTGATGGCCGTGTGTTCCAGCAGGTGGTAGAGCGTCGGCAACTCGCGCCCCAGCACGACCAGGTCGATCTGGGTCCAGCCGGCCCCCGTGAAAGAGAATATCGTGATCAGGCTGAAACCCCAGATGCCCAGCGCGCTGCCCAGGGCGGCCTGCAGGTTGGAGATGCCGAAGTGGTCGTGCAGCAGGTGCACGAATACCTGGACGTTCGCGATCATGGTGCTGA
The DNA here is from genome assembly GCF_000383695.1 of Thioalkalivibrio sp. ALJ15. NCBI lineage: Bacteria > Pseudomonadati > Pseudomonadota > Gammaproteobacteria > Chromatiales > Ectothiorhodospiraceae > Thioalkalivibrio > Thioalkalivibrio sp. ALJ15. The sequence continues at coordinate 302,441 of NZ_KB912057.1, read as the reverse complement.
AGGCCGCCAGGCTTAGCGTTACGAAGAACAGCGTCGTGAGCAGGACCCCTGCCGGGATCGCGGACAGGGCCAGCGGCAGGGCCTCGAACATCAGGCCGGGCCCGGCGGCGGGATCGAGGCCATAGCCAAAGACCACCGGGAAGATCGCGACCCCTGCGATCAGTGCGATCACGGTGTCGGCGATCGCAACCCCGATGGCCGTGCCGGCGATGGAGGTTTTCCTGGGAAGATAGGCGCCAAACATCATCAGCACGCCGGCTGCCAGGGTCATGGTAAAGAACGCGTGCCCGACCGCGATCAGCAGGCTGTGTCGGTCGAGGGCGGAGAAGTCCGGGCGGAACATGAAGTCCAGAGCGGTTTCGGCGTCGCCGACCCAGAGACCGCCAACCATGGCGGCCAGCAGCAGCCCGAACAACAGCGGCATCACCAGTGCTACACCGCGTTCCAGCCCGTTGCGTAGCCCCAGGGCCACAATCGCGAAGGTCGCCGCAAGGACCAGTGTAGTCCACAGCAGCATCCCCGAAAGCGACGTCTGAACGCCTTCGAAGATCGCGATGACCTCGGGCGCGTCTACCCCGGCGAAGGCCCCGCTGGCGGCCCGTGGCACATAGGAGAAGACCCAGCCGGTGACCACGGCGTAGAAGGTCATGATCACGAACAGGGCGATGATCCCGATCCAGCCGACCATCTGCCAGGCGTCGCGGACACGCGCCTCGCGGGCGACGGCCAGTGCCGCGTATCCCGGAGACCGGCGACCGCGCCGCCCGATCATCACCTCGGCCATCATGATCGGGATGCCGATCAGCGCAATCGTCAGCAGGTACACAGCCAGAAAGGCGCCGCCGCCGTTCTGGCCGAGGATGTAGGGAAACTTCCAGATGTTGCCGAGCCCGACCGCCGAGGCGGTGGCGGCCAGCACGAACGCATAGCCATGCGTCCAGCGCTGCCGGGTGGCGACGATGTCCATCAGCGGTGGACTGAAGGTCGGGTCAGGTAATCACATCGGGTTGGTCGCGCCCGGTCAGGCCCGGCAGGTCACCCAGCCGCACGGCAGCCTCGATCAGCGGACGCAGCAGCTCCTGCGGCTCGCGGTCCAGGTGCTCCGGGTGGGTCTCGTACTGCTCGATGTAGATGCGCAGGGTCGCTCCTTCAGTGCCAGTCCCGGAGAGACGGAACACGATGCGCGCGCCGCCCTCGAACAGGACCCGCAGGCCCTGGTGCTCGGTCACGCTGCCATCCACCGGGTCGCGGTAGGCGAAGTCGTCCGCCTCCGTGACACGCATGCCGGCGAGCGACTGCCCCGGGAGGCTCGAGAGCTGTTCGCCGATGCGCGCCATCACCTGTTCGGCGCGGGCGGTGTCCAGCCCTTCGTAGTCATGCCGCGTGTAGTAGTGGCGACCGTAGTCGCGCCAGTGATCGCGCACGATCTCTTCCACCGACTGGCGGCGGGCGGCCAGCAGGTTCAGCCAGAACAGCACGGCCCACAGGCCATCCTTCTCGCGCACATGATCGGAGCTGGTGCCAAAGCTCTCCTCGCCGCACAGGCGGATGCGGCCGTCGTCCAGCAGGTTGCCGAAGAATTTCCAGCCGGTGGGTGTCTCGAAGCAGGGGATGCCGAGCGCCTCGGCGACCACGTCCACCGCCTGGCTAGTCGGCATGCTGCGCGCCACACCCTTCAGCCCGTTGGAGAACGCGGGGATCAGGTGGGCGTTGGCCGCCATGATGGCCAGGCTGTCGGACGGCGTGACGAAGAAATTCGGGCCCAGGATCAGATTGCGGTCGCCGTCGCCGTCGGAGGCCGCGCCAAAGTCCGGCGGGTTGCGCCCGTACAGGGCCTCGCACAGCTCGCGGGTATGGGCCAGGTTCGGGTCCGGGTGGCGTCCGCCGAAATCGGCCAGTGGTTCCGCACGCAGCAGGGTTTCGGCGGGGGCGCCCAGGCGGTTGATCAGGATTTCCTCGGCGTAGGGCCCCGTGACCGCATGCATCGCGTCGAAGCGCATGCGGAAAAAGTCCGAGCGCAGCAGTTCGCCGATGCGTTCGAGGTCGAACAGTGTCTCCATGTGGTCGGCGTAGGCACCCACGGGGTCGACGACCTCGATCGACATCTCGCCGAGATGGGTGGTGTGCAGATGATCGATATCGACGTGCGGCGTGCCGCTGGCGATGCGGTAATGGGTGAGCGACTTGCTGTGCTCGAAGATGGCATCGGTGACGCCGGGCGGTGCGGGCCCGCCGTTGGCCGTGTTCAGCTTGACACCGAAGTCTCCCTCCGGCCCTCCGGCGTTATGGGAGGCCGAGAGGATGATGGCGCCGGTGGCACCGCGCGAGCGGATCAGGTGGCTGGCGGCCGGGGTCGACAGGAGTCCGGCATAGCCGATCGCGACCTTCTTGACGTCGTTGGCCGCGGCCATGCGCAGGATGGTCTGGATCGCCTCGCGGTTGTGGAAGCGGCCATCCCCGCCGAGGATTAGCTCCCCTTCGCACAGGCTCGGGTGTGCCTCGAAGATGCTCTGGATGAAGTTTTCCAGATAGTGAGGCTGCCGGAACTGCCGTACCCGCTTGCGCAGGCCCGAGGTGCCGGGCTTCTGGTCGTTGAATGGCCGGGTCGTGACGACACTGATATCCATGAAGTCGTGAGTCCTTTTAGGTTGCACGCCGGGGATTCTCTTCTGGTTTGACGGTACCAAAAAGGGCTCGGGGTGTCCCGTGCCGGGCGAAGGGTTTGCGCATGGTTTTCGACACCCGCTGCGTGCCGCGCGCCTCGGAAGCGATGGATTCGGCTTGTATCGAGGCGGAAAGTCGATCGTGCAGAACCGGACATTATTCCTTGCGGGTACATTGGCCTGTGGTTGCCCGGGGGCTGTTAGACTGCGCGGCATGTTGCTGGATACCCGCACCCCCGCCCACCTCGAGCCGCGCCCGGTGACCTTCGCGGCGCTGATGGAGATGTACGAGGAGAACTACCTGTCCATACGGCGTCTGTGCCCCGAGTTGCACTGTCAGCCGGTGCACTCGGTCTCGCGGGTCGAGGGGGCGCTGGATCTGCATCTGGAGGTGCTGGAGCGCACGCGGTACACGACCACGCTGCGACTGACCTATGCCTTTGCCGGGCGCGATGAACCGCGCCTGCAGCCGGATGCCCGGGTGCGCCTGTTCCACGATGCGCGGCAGGCCGAGGTGCTGGGGCGTCACTGCCGGCGCAGCGGCGAGGACCTGGTGATCGACACGATCGCGGGGCACCCGGGGCTGGGCTGCCGCTGGCGGCATAACCGCTTTCTGTTCAAGTGGCTGCGCTACTGCCTGCGCCAGGGCCACCGCTTCTACCCGGACGCCACGCCCGCGCCGCTGGCGACGGACTAGTGCCCTGCCGGAGCAGGCTTGCCGGTCAGGTCAGAAGTTTTCGGTGGAGGTAAACAGGCCCACACGCAGGTCATGGGCCTCGTAGATCGGCCGGCCATCGACCTCGACGATGCCGTCGCCAATGCCGAGCACCAGCTTGCGCGAGATCACCCGCTTCATGTCGATGCGGTAGGTGACCTTCTTCGCGGTGGGCAGGACCTGACCGGTGAACTTCACTTCGCCCACACCCAGGGCGCGGCCGCGGCCGGGGTTGCCCAGCCAGGCCAGATAAAAGCCGACCAGCTGCCACATCGCGTCCAGCCCCAGGCAGCCGGGCATCACGGGATCACCGGGGAAGTGACAGGCGAAGAACCACAGGTCTGGATTGATATCCAGCTCGGCGATCATCTGGCCCTTGCCATGCTCGCCGCCATCGCTGTTGATCTCCAGGACGCGATCCATCATCAGCATGTTGGGGACCGGCAACTGGGCGTTGCCCGGGCCAAACATGTCGCCGTAGCCGCAGGCCAGGAGTTCGTCGCGATCGTACTGATTTTTCTGCATGGGGGGCGTCGCTCGGGGAAAAGCCCGGTATTGGACCGAAACCCGCGCCTAAAAGCAATTGTGCCGGGCGAGGGCGCTGGCCGCCGGGCGGCGCCAGAGACGCAAGAATCAGGCGTCGGACGGGTAGCGCAGCAGCTCGGCCAGGGTGTAGAAGCGCGACCCGCGCAGGTAGCCGGCCTGGATGTCGGCCACCAGGGCACCGGGGCGGCCCTCGGCGTCGCGCTCGGCGATCCAGGACGCGGGCAGGGTGTCTAGGATGTGCGTGCAGGCCAGTCGACCATCTTCCAGGTGGCTGGCATGCACCTCGCCCGTACCTCGATGACGGAACGCGGGCAGCCAGCCGGCGGTGAAGCCGGCATCCAGCCAGCCGGGTTGTTCCATGCGTTCTGGGCCGGCGATGGGAAGCAGGTCGGTCTGCAGCATTGGGATTCTCCGGAGATTTACCCTCCCTATCGGCGCGCTTGTCGCAAACTTGAGCCAGGGGGGCGCGCACCGGATGGTTGGATCGGCCATAATCGCGGCGGGGAGAACCGGCGACAGGTGAGTGCCGGTTGCAAGCAGGGTAGGTGTGGGGCCCGGCGTGTCCGGGCGACAGGCAGGACCGACGAGGGGGTGGCGTGGCGATCACAATCCTGATGGTGACTCTGGCGATCGTGGTCGCCATCGTGCTGCTGGACTGGGCGCGGAATCCGGTGCGCACGGTGCTGCTTGCGATCACGGGCGGGCTGGTCCACCTGGTATGTGCGCTGCGCCGGCATCTCGTACATGTGCGGGATGCCGTGACCGGTTGGCATCGCCGGTATCTGGCACGGCTGGAGGCCGATCGTATCCACGGGGCGGTGGAGGCCCTGGAACGTCGGTATGCCCACCTGGTGGGGCATGACCTGGCGCAGATGCCGCAGCTTCGCCAGGAGTCCACTGAAACCTTGCGCGCCCTGCGCGAGGCCTACGAACGGGACGAGACCCGCCTGCTCGAGGAACCCGCCTGGGTAAGCCGTCTCGAGGCACTGGCCAGCACCCCCGTCAGTGATACCCCGCAGAGTCAGCGTCTCGCGCAGGATCTCCAGGAGACGATCCTGCGTATCGCGCGGCTGGGCATGGAGGAACACCGGCAGCTGGCGCAGGGCATGCTGGCCGCCCGGCGGCGGCTGGAGAGCCCGGTGGATCAGCTGGTCGGCCGTCTGGAGGGTCTGCAAAGGCGTCTGGGCGACCTGCAGCGTCAGGGGGGCCGCCTGGACCACGCCCTGACGCGCTGCGAGCAGACCGAGCCTTCGATCCGCCATCAGATGCCTTCGTATATCCAGGCCGTCAGCCAGGGTTTGCTGGGCCTGCTGGGGCTTGCGCTGACGGTGCTGGCGGTCACGGTGTACCACCAGCTCTTCGGGCCGCCGTTTGACGGGCAGTTCCCGGGTGCCGAGGACGCGGGGCCCGGGACGCTCTCGGATCGGATCATTGCGCTGCTGCTGGGGATTGCGCTGGTAAGCGGGTGGCTGCTGGCCGAGAGCCGCGGGGCGGTCCGGCTGCTGCCGCAGGCGGTGATGGAGCGCGACAACTGGGCCCGAATGGGCCTGGTGGTCACGGCATTGCTGGTGCTGGCCGCCGTGGTGGTGCTGTCGGGCCTGGCCGGTTATCACCTGGAGTGGGTCCGCTATCGCAACGATTTGCTGGAGACCCTGATGGCCGGGGAGGTCGCGCCACCGCCCACGCTGTACTGGACCGAGCAGATGGTTGGTGCGGCGGTCGGGCTGGTGGTGCCGCTGGTGGTGGCGCTTGCGCCGCTGTGGCTGGTCTCCCTCCTGCAGGCGATACGGGTGCTGGTCGGAGGGCTTCTTGGCATCCTGCTGGCGCTGCTGACGGGTGTGCTGCACCTGCTTGCCGTGATTGCATTGCAGCTGCGCAGGCTGCTGCCGGCCCTGTTCGAGCTGGTCACATTCCCGGCGCGCGCGGTGCGCGAACGGCTCGCGGACCGTTCGACGTCGGCCCGGGATGCGGATGCCGGAGTGTGACGCGGATCACCCCGCAGGCGGTGCGTTGCCGCGAGCCACGAATGCCACTGTAGAATGCGCCCCCGGCCATGCAGGCGACGTTGACTCCATGGTCGGATCAGGCAACCAGGCGAGAGGCAGGACATGGGCATGCAGATGCAGCGGGTGATGCGCGGACTTACGGTATCCGGGATTCTGATCCTGGGCGGCTTGACCGCGACGGCGGTGATGGCCGAGACCACGCGTTTCGTCAGCGACGAGCTGGAGGTCGGGGTGCGGAATGGCACCGGGCCGAACAGCCGCATTATCAGTTCAGTGCGCTCGGGTCAGGAGGTCACGGTGCTCGAGGAGAGCGGCGATGGCCATACCCGTATTCGCCTGCCCAGCGGCACCGAGGCCTGGATCCTGACCCGTTACCTGCAGGACGAGCCGCATTCCCGTGAACGCCTGGAAGAGGTCGAGGCCGAGCTGGCCGAGATTCGCTCGGGTGCGGACGACCAGGAAGGCCGGATTGCCGAACTGCTGGATACCCGCCGCGAACTCGAAGCCGAGCGCGATGGCCTGGAGACGCAGGTGGCGGACATGGAGTCCGAGCTCGAGGAGCTGCGCGACGTCGCGGAACGGCCGCAGGAGATCCAGCGCGAAAACCGGCGCCTGGAAAGCGAGCTGGTAGAGGCCCGTGATTCCGCGGACGAGTATCGCCGCCAGGTGGAGGTGATGCAGGCCGACAGCCAGCGGCGGTGGTTCATGACGGGTGCGGCGGTGACGGTTGGCAGCCTGATTCTTGGCATTATCCTGACGCGCATCCCATTGCGCCGCCGCCGCAGCGACTGGTACTGATCCCCCCTTCCGTCTCCGGGGTTGCCCGGGGACGCGCGCCGAAACGTGCCCCCATACGCGTTTCTTGCGTGCCGGCGATCGAGCCATTAGGCTTTCGCAGCTGTTTTGAAGCCGTCGCCGGTGGTCCTTGGTGGCGGACGCAACTCCAGGAGCGTGATTCCGGGCAGGTCGTACGGGGTCACGCGGATAACGCCCGACGCAAAAGGACTCAGCTGGCCGGATGCTCTACGCAATTCTGTCAACATTCCTGGTGGCCGCGATCGCACCCGCGGTCCATCGTGTCACCGGTCGCGCCAGCGGCTGGGTGCTGGGGCTCCTCCCGGCCGCGCTGTTCCTCTATTTCCTGAGTTTCCTCCCTGCGGTCTCCGCCGGCGAGTCCATCGTGCTCAGCTGGCCCTGGCTGCCGGGGCTGGATATCCACCTGTCGTTCCTGGTGGACGGCCTGTCGCTGCTGTTCGCGCTGCTGATCTCGGGTATCGGGTTCTTCATCGTCACCTATGCCGGGCGCTATCTCGAGGGGCACCGCGACCTCGGGCGCTTCTACGTGATTATCCTGGCCTTCATGGGCTCCATGCTGGGGCTGGTGCTGGCGGACAACCTCATTGCGATGTTCGTGTTCTGGGAGCTGACCAGCATCACGTCCTATCTGCTGATCGGCTATAACCACGAGAACGCGGACGCCCGGAAGTACGCACTGCAGGGCCTGATTGTCACGGTCGGTGGCGGCCTGGCGCTGCTCGCCGGGATCATCATGCTGGCGATGGCCGGCGGCTCCTACGAGCTCTCCGAGATCCTGGCCAACGGCGATGTCGTCCGCGAACACGCGCTGTACCTGCCTTTACTGATTCTGATACTGATCGGGGCCTTTACCAAGTCGGCCCAGGTCCCGTTCCACTTCTGGCTGCCGCGCGCGATGGCCGCGCCGACGCCGGTCTCCGCCTATCTGCACTCCGCCACCATGGTGAAGGCCGGGGTGTACCTGATGGCGCGCCTGAATCCTTCGCTGGGTGGCACCGATATCTGGTTCACCACGCTCGCGCTGTTCGGCGCGATCACCATGTTCACGGGCGTCTTCCTGGCCTTCCGCAGCACGGGCGTGAAGCAGGTCCTGGCCTATTCCACCGTGATGGCGCTGGGCACGCTGACCATGCTGATTGGTATCGGCACCGAGACCGCGCTGATGGCCGCGATGGCCTTCCTGCTGGCGCATTCTCTGTACAAGGGCGCGCTGTTCATGGTCGCCGGCATCCTCGACCACGAGGCCGGGGCCAAGGACTTCCTGCAAACCGGGGGGCTGCGCACCGCGCTGCCGATCACGGCCGCCTTCGCGATTCTTGCAGCGTTGTCGCTGGGTGGGGTTATTCCGCTGTTCGGCTTTGTTGCCAAGGAGCTGATGCTGGAGTCGGTGCTCGAGGCACCGGGTCTGGTGGGTATCCTGACGCTGCTGGCGGTACTGACCGCGATCCTCGGGGTGGCGGTCGCCGCGATCGTCGGCATCCGGCCGTGGTTCGGGGCTCGGGTGGAAACACCCAAGACCCCGCACCACGAGGCACCGCCGGCGATGCTGGCCGGCCCGGTCGTGCTGGCGAGCCTGGGACTGATCTTTGGCCTTGGGCCGGGGCTGGCGGACGACGGGCTGGTCAACGCCGCGGCGGCGAGCGTGCAGGGCGCGCCGGTGGATGGTTACCTGGCGCTGTGGCACGGCATTAACTGGCCGCTGGCGATCTCCGCGTTCAGCCTGGTCGCGGGTGGTCTGCTCTACTGGCGCTGGGAGCAGGCGCGTCGGGCCCTGGACTGGGTCGATCGGGCCGCTGAATACGGCCCGGAGAAGGGCTACTTCAAGATGATGGATGGCCTGGTCTGGATCTCCGAATGGCAGACCCGGGTCCTGCAGAACGGCTATCTGCGCTATTACGTGATCGTGATCGTGGCGATGACCGCGGGCCTGGTCGGAGTGACCGCGCAGCTGTTCAACGTGAGTGTCGGCACGGCGCACTTCGAGCGCCTGCAGATCCACGAGATGGCCATTATCGCCATCCTGGTGGCGTCGATGCTGTTCGCGGTGCTGACGCGCTCGCGTCTGGGCGCCGTGGCAGCGCTGGGTTCTCTGGGCTTTACGGTCGCCCTGGTGTACGTGCTGTACAGCGCGGCCGATGTGGGGATCACCCAGGTGCTGGTTGAGACCCTGACGGTAATCCTGCTGGTGCTGGTGCTGTTCCGCCTGCCGGGTTTCCTGAATCTGTCGTCTACCGCGCTGCGGCTGCGCGATGCCGGTATCGCGCTGGTCACCGGCGGCATGATCACGCTGCTGATGCTGAGCACAATGGATGCGCGCCTGTTCGACTCGATCTCGCAGTACTTCATCGAGGAGTCGGAGCCCTCGGGCTATGGCCGTAACATCGTGAACGTGGTGCTGGTGGACTTCCGGGCACTGGATACGCTGGGCGAGATCTTCGTGCTGGCCCTGGCCGCGATCGGGGTGTACGCGATGATTCGCTTCCGTGCGGAGGACCACCGCCGATGAACATGCACTCGCTGATCCTGCGCACGGCCGGGCACTTTCTGCTGCCGCTGCTGCTGCTGTTCTCCGTGTTCCTGCTGCTGCGCGGCCACGACGAGCCGGGTGGCGGGTTTATCGGTGGCCTGGTCGCGGCGGCGGCGATCGTGTTGTACCTGTTTTCCATGGACATCCGCTCCGCGCGCAAGGTGCTGCGCGTGGACCCGCGCGACCTGCTGGGTGCCGGCATGGTGCTGGCGGTCGTGAGCGCACTGCCCGCGGCCTTCCTGGGGCAGGCGTTCTTCACGGCCCAGTGGTGGGAATTCACGGCCCCGGTCTTTGGCGAGATCAAGCTCTCTACCGTGCTGATCTTCGATATCGGCGTCTATCTCGTCGTGATCGGGTCGGTGCTGACGATCATGCTCAACCTGGCGGAGGCAGAAGACTGATGGAAGTCGTCATGGCCTTCGTGGTCGGCGGTATGTACGCCGCGGCCATCTACATGATGCTCCGGCGCTCGATCGTCAAGCTGGTGATCGGCCTGGTGCTGCTGTCGAACGCGGCCAACCTGCTGATCTTTACGCTGGCCGGCATGCTGCCGGGCGCGCCGCCGCTGATCCCGCCGGGTGCCACGGTTCCTGAAGGGCTGTCGGCCGATCCGTTGGCGCAAGCCGTGGTGCTGACCGCGATCGTGATCGGCTTCGGCGTACTGGCATTCGCCGTAGTGTTGATACATCGCGCCTACGAGGTGGTGAAGGTCGATGATCTGGACCAGATGAAGGACACGGATCGATGAATATGTCCGTTGCCCTTCCGGTCATCATCCCGCTGCTCGCCGGCGCGCTGTCGGTGATGTTCTGGCGCTCGCATTTCGCGCAGCGTGCGCTGGGCGTGCTCGGCACCGGCGCCATGCTGGCGGCCACCGTCTGGCTGCTGTTGGAGACCTGGGAGAACGGCCATGTCGTGATGGAGATGGGCTCCTGGCCGGCGCCGTTCGGGATCGTGCTGGTCTCCGACATGCTGGCGGCGATCATGGTGGTGCTGACTGGCATCATCGGCTTTGCGACCGCGATCTATTCGCTCTCGGGCATCGGCAAGATGTCGGAGAAGTTCGGCTACTACCCGTTGCTGCATCTGCTGCTGGCGGGCGTGAACGGCGCGTTCCTGACCGGCGACATCTTCAACCTCTATGTCTGGTTCGAGGTGATGCTGGTCGCGTCGTTTGCGCTGCTGATCCTGGGTGGCGAGCGCTCGCAGATGGAAGGGGCGATCAAGTACGTCACCCTGAACCTGCTGTCGTCGATGATCTTCCTGACTGCGATCGGCCTGACCTACGGCCTGACCGGCACGCTGAACATGGCGGATATCGGCGACAAGCTCTCCACGGTGGAGGACACCGGGCTGATCACCGTGATCGCGATGCTGTATCTGGTCGCGTTCGGGGTGAAGGCGGCGGCGTTCCCGTTCTTCTTCTGGCTGCCGGCCTCTTATCACACGCCGAAGGTCGCGGTCTCCGCGCTGTTCGCGGGCCTGCTGACCAAGGTTGGGGTGTACGCGCTGTACCGCGTGTTCACACTGATCTTCAACCAGGATGTGGACTACACCCACGAGATCCTCCTGTGGGTGGCCGCGGCCACGATGCTGACCGGCGTGCTTGGGGCGGCCGCCCACTACGAGTTCCGGCGCATTCTGTCGTTCCACATCATCAGCCAGATCGGTTACATGATCATGGGTCTGGCACTGTTCACACCGCTGGCACTGGTCGGTGGGGTGTTCTACATCATGCACCACATCATCGTGAAGGCGAATCTGTTCCTGATCAGCGGGATCACCTTCGTGATGAAGGGGACCCATGAGCTCAAACTGATGGGCGGGGTCTACCGGACGAACCCGATGCTGGGCGTGCTGTTCCTGATCCCGGCGCTGTCACTGGCGGGTCTGCCGCCACTGTCCGGGTTCTTCGCCAAGTTCATCATCATCCGCGCTGGCATCGAGGCCGAGGCCTACTGGGCGGTGGGCGTGGCTCTGCTGGTGGGTCTGCTGACGTTGTATTCGATGATCAAGATCTGGGCCGAGGTGTTCTGGAAGGCGCAGCCGGAGGGCGTTGAGGGCGAGCTCCGTGATGTCAGTTCGGGCCCGATGATCTGGATGTGGGTGCCGGTGATTATGCTGGCGCTGATGACCGTGGCCATTGGCCTGTACGGCGAGCCGATCTACCAGATGGCGGCGATGTCCGCCGAGCAGCTCCTGGATCCGTCGCAGTATATTGAGGCCGTGCTGGGAGAATCACGGCAATGATCGCGCTGACCTGGAATATCGCGCTGGCCCTGATCTGGGTGTTCCTGACCGGGAACTTCACAGGGGGCAATCTGCTGATCGGGTTCTTCCTCGGCTATGTCCTGCTGGCGTTCGCGCTGCGTGACAAGCCGGCCTTCGCGAGCTACGCGCGACGGGTGCCCAAGTTCATCGCCTTCATTGGGTTCTTCCTGTGGGAGCTGTTCCTGTCGAACCTGAAGGTCGCCTACGATGTGATGACGCCGACGCACCACATGGTGCCGGGCGTGATTGCCTTTCCGCTGGATGCGCAGACCGATGGCGAGATCACGATCGTCGCGAACCTGATCTCGCTGACACCGGGCACCCTGAGCCTGGACGTCTCGACCGACCGGAAGGTGCTCTACATCCATGTAATGTACCTGGAAGACCGCGATGCGGTGATTCGGTCGATCAAGTATCTGGAACACCGGGCCCTGGAGGTCCTGCGCTAGGCGCGGGGGACACAGATGTTCGAAATCGCCATCATCGTGGCCAATGTACTGCTCAGCATCTCCCTGGTGCTGGGGTTCTGGCGTCTCTATCTCGGGCCGACGCTGCCCGATCGCGTGGTGGCGCTGGAACTGATCGCGTCCCTGACCATTGGCTTTATCGCGGTGTACGTGATCTCCAGTGGCCGGACCCCGTTTATCGACGTGGCGATGGTGCTGGCTCTGACCGCCTTCCTCGCCGCGGTCGGATTTGCCCGCTATCTCGAGAAAGGGGGGCACCGCGAAGATGATTGAGCTACTGACGGCGTTGTTCCTGGTGTCCGGGGCCGCTTTCATGGTGGTGGCCGCGCTGGGGCTTGTCCGCATGCCGGATTTGCCGATGCGCCTGCACGCCACCACCAAGGCGGGTGTGCTTGGGGCCGGCCTGATGATGGTGGGGGTCGCCGTCTATTTCGGCGACGGGGGCGTGACCACCCGCGCCGTGGCAGTGATTGGTTTTCTGCTGCTGACGGCCCCGGTGGCCGCGCATGCGATCGGCCGTGCAGGGTATTTTGTCGGGGTGCCGTTGTGGGAACACACACGCTCCGACGAACTCAAGGGTCGCTACGACAACAAGACCCACACCCTTGCCTCGCCCCCGGAGATGAACGAGTCCTCCTCGGACGACGAACCCCGACGCTAAGTCCGACCTGGCTGGCATCGTGGTCGGTCAGCCATAAAAAAGCCGGGACGCAAGGTCCCGGCAATGGGCACAGTCGCAGGAGAGAAATACGACTGGAGGTCACTCAGCCATCAGTGCAGGTTCAGGCCGCCTGATGGGTTTCCTTCGCCTCGCGAGCGGCCTTGGCCTCTTCCGGCGAATAGGCCGCGCCAGACCAGAGCATTTCGTAGGCAATCTCTTCGTTACCGTTTTCGCACAGCTCCAGGACCTCCTGGAACAGCGGCTGGAAGGTCTCGCTGCGATGCGAGGCTTCGTGTTCTTCGAAGCTGCGCCAGAAGGTGATGATCAGCGCCTCCTTGTCCTTCATCGGGCTCTCCACGGCCTGGCCGATGGTCGAGCCCTCGTTGGAGACGGCGCCGGAATTCAGCGCGACAAAGCCGCCGACGAAGCCGGTGTCCGAGTGATAGGTCTTTACGTTCTCGCACAGCATGGCGACGCGCTCCTGCAGGTCGTCGATGCTGTACTCCGGCTTCAGGATCACGCGGTTGATGGTGACGACGCCGTCGGCCGGGAAGTTGTGGATCAGCTGGCTCATGGTTGTCCTCCTTTCGGGAACGGGTACCCCTCGGTTGGGGCACGGCTTGTTGGTTAGTTTGTTACCAACTGCTGATGAATAGTTCCTGAGTAATCTAGTCAAGAAAAAATTCGGTGCAACAAACCCGCGTTCCTGTTCAGGCCTTGCGCGTCAGGGCAGGGCGGTCTACCTTGCCGACTTCCCCATCAGGAATGCGTTCATGTCTGATCGCGAACTGAAAGATTTGCTCTATGACCAGGTCGCCCGGATCGGCAAGGCGGCGTCCAGCCCGAAGCGGCTGGAACTGATCGAGATCCTGGTGCAGGGGGAGAAGAGCGTCGATCAGCTCGCGGCGGATGCCCAGATCAGCGTCAAGCTGGCCAGTGCCCACCTGAAGGACCTCCGCCAGGCCTGCCTGGTGGAGTCCCGGCGCGATGGACGGCGTATCTTCTACCGGCTGGCAGACCCACGTGTGGCCGATTTCTGGGTCGTGCTGCGCGAGCTGGCCGAGAGCCGCTTGCTGGAGTTGCAGGGCGCTGTGCGCGACATGGCGGCCAGTGCCGGCGACATGGTGCCGCTAGGTGGCCAGGAGTTGCTGGAGCAGGCACGCAAGGGTGAGTTGATCGTGCTGGACGTTCGCCCGGACACCGAGTACGCCACCGCGCATCTGCCGCACGCCCGCTCCATCCCGCTGCGCGAGTTGAAGCAGCGTCTGGACGAATTGGCGCCGGATGTCCCGGTCGTTGCCTATTGCCGGGGACCGTACTGCCTGATGGCGCGCGATGCGGTCGCGATCCTGGGCGAGCACGGCTTCCGCGCCGTCCGGTTGGACCACGGTGTCGCCGAATGGCGCCATCAGGGTCTGCCCCTGGAACAAGGGAAACACTGATCAGTCTTTCCCCGGGTCTCTCAGACCGCTGAGCCCACCTCGGCTGGCGGACCGCCCGCCAGTTCGTTTACTCCCACAACAGCGCCTCCAGCGGAGGCCTGTGGGCTATGTGCAATCGGACGTTCGTCCGTGTGCTGCGGTGGAGCCCCATCCGCATACGCCAGCACGTATTTGACATCCCTTCGGCCGCGGACTAGGTTACGTTCTAACGAACGTTAGAATGAATGCTGTGTCAGGTGGATTCCGTTCGATTGTGGGGCGAGGTTCCCGGAACGGAACCACTCGATTCCCCATTCTCGGCGATCTCTGGCCGTCATCATGGATGATCCAGGAGGTGTCTCATGTTTTTCCGTCAGTTACCGACTACAGAATCTTCATTGTCGTATCTGTTTGGATGCGGGTCGCTCGGCAAGGCGATTGCTGTGGACGTCGTCGAGGGTGACCAGGAGTGGTTCCTGGAGCAGGCACGCCAGATTGGCGTCGAGATCACGCACGTGATCGATACCCATGTCCATGCCGATCACTATTCCGGTGGTCGTGATCTTGCAGAGCGCACCAGCGCGAAGTACTGCCTTCATGAATCGGATCGCGAGGTGGTAGAGTTTGATTTTCATCCCCTGCGCGATGGCGACCGGATCGAGGCCGGTAATGTCGAAGTAGAGGTCCTCCACACGCCGGGCCATACGGAGGACAGCGTGTGTCTGCTGGTGACCGACAAACGTCGCGGCGGGCAGCCCTGGTTCGTGCTGACGGGGGACACGCTGTTTATCGGGAGCGTCGGGCGACCCGATCTGGCCGGGCAGGAGCGCGAGATGGCCGGGCGGCTCTACGACAGCCTGCATCAGCGGCTGCTGGGGCTGCCGGATGAGCTCGAGATCTATCCGGGCCATTACGCTGGAAGCGCCTGCGGCGCGGGCCTGTCGGGCAAGCCGTCCTCCACCCTGGGTTTCGAGAAACGCTTTAATCCGGGGCTCGCATTCAGCGATCGCGATGCGTTCGTCGACTTCCTGACGAGTGATATCCCCCCGCGACCGGCGGGCATGGACGCCTATGTAGCCGCCAATATCGCGGCCTGAGTGGCGCAAGACAAGGAACTCTGATGAGCGATCCATCCAGGGCCGCCCAGGCCTATGAACACCTGACCCACGGGATTCGCGAGAACCTCGGGCAGTTTGGGCAGCAACTGATCCAGGTCTTCTTCGTGGGCCTGACGATCGGGATGATGCGCACCGTCATCCCGGCGCTGGCCGAGGACGAGTTCGGCGTGGCCGAGGGCTCGTTCATGCTGCTGACCGCGTTCGTCGTCGCGTTCGGCGTGGTCAAGGGCGTGCTCAATTTCGTTGCCGGGCGGCTGTCCGAACGCATGGGGCGCAAGACCGTTCTGATGCTCGGCTGGATGGCGGCCATCCCGATCCCGTTCATGATCCTCTACGCGCCATCCTGGAGCTGGATTGTGGCCGCGACCGTCCTGTTAGGCGTGAATCAGGGGCTCGCCTGGTCGATGACCCAGACCGCGAAGATGGACATCACCCGGGGCGACGAACGCGGCTTCACGATGGGCATGAACGAGTTCTCCGGCTATGTCGGGGTGGCCGTGGCCGGGATCGTGACCGGCTATATGGCCGCTGCCCTCGGGCCGCGCATGGGGGTGTTCGTGTTCGGCATAGTCGTGATCGCGATCGCGGTCCTGATGACTGCACTGTGGGTGCGCGAGACCCTGGACTGGGCCAAGGCCGAGGGGGCCCGGCATGCGGCCGGGCAATCCACCGGGCCACAACCGCGCTATCCCAAATCGATCGCCGATACGCCGACCACCTGGGAGGTGTTCACGCTGATGTCCTGGCGTGACCGGCGCATGGCCGCGTTCAGCCAGGCGGGCCTGGTGGAGAAGTTCGTCGATGCCCTGGTCTGGGTGTTCTATCCGGTGTTCCTGTATCAGCAGGGGCTGAGCCTGGCCGCGATCGGCTGGGTCGTGGGGATCTACGGCTTTGTCTGGGGTGGCTCGCAGTTCGCCACTGGCAAGCTCTCCGACCATGTGGGGCGGTTGCAGCCCATCGTTTGGGGTATGTGGATCTGTGGCGCGGGCGTGGCCCTGACGCTGCTCGGCGAGGGGGTCGTCTGGTGGTCGTTCGCGGCGGCCGTAACCGGCCTTGGCATGGCGCTTCTGTATCCCAATCTGAGCGCGGCGGTCGCCGATATCGCCCATCCGAACTGGCGCGGCTCGGCGATCGGGACCTACCGCTTCTGGCGGGACCTGGGCTATGGCATCGGTGCACTGGCCCTGGGGGTCGTCGCCCACATCGGCGGTTCGGTCACCTGGGGCTTCTGGTTCGTGGCCATCGCCATGTTCCTGTCCGGTGCGCTGGTACTGCTGTGGGGGGAGGAGACCCACCCGCGGCTGAACCCCGAGAAGGATTAGGCACCCGCCGCGCGCCTACCAGCGCGCCTTGTCCCACATGCCCGGGTTGGCCCAGAAGCGGGCATTCAGCCAGTCGGGCGTCAGCTTGTAGTCATACAGGCTGGTGCGGTAGACCGCATGATCCGGCGCGGCGGATTCGGCGTCCGGGTCCCGGCGAAAGCCCAGCGCAAGAAACTCGTTCAGCCCCCAGCGTTCATCGTCCAGCCGATGCAGGATCAGCACCTCGTCCGCCCAGCGATCCCGCAGCCCGCCGAGCAGGTTCTGGCCGGTCGGCCTATCCAGCGCGCTGAGGGTGTCCAGCAGCAGGACCAGTGGCACGCGGGATTCGGGCGGGTGTTCGAGAAAGTCCTCCACGGTGATCTGTTCCAGCCCCGGTGGGCTGTCCGGTGGCTTGGCCCCGGCCGCGAGCAGAACAGCCCGGCCCTCGCGCAGGCGGCGCGGCAGATGTCGGCGCAGGGCATCAATGTCGATCAACGCAGGCCTCCTTGGTAATTCCCGTCGCCTGTGCCGACGGCGTGTTCGTTATACTCTAAATGACTCCCACTGCTACTGCGGACCCGTTAGAAGGAAGCCCCTCATGTCCAAGGAACTGCTGACCGAATTCCTCTCCAAGCACCCGATCTCCGCGTCCCTGACGCCTGCGGAGGTGGAAGTCCTGCTCGAATACCTGGAGGTGGTGGAGACCCACCACAAGCAGGTGATCGCGGATATCGGCGAGGTGGGCGAGTCGCTGTTTTTCGTGGTGAGCGGGACGGCCGCGTTGTATCACGACGACGGCAGCCAGGAGATCGAGGTGGGCCGCATGCAAACCGGCGAGCTGGCCGGGTCGATGTCGTTCTTTGACCGGGTGCCGCGCGGCGTGCGCATGCGTGCGCTGAGCGACAAGACGCGGCTGCTGCGCCTGTCGCGCTCGATGTACGACCGCCTGCGTGTGGAGAACCCGTATATCGCGGTGAACCTGCTGGAGTTCGCGATCATCAGCCTGGATCACCTGATCCGCCGTGTCTCGGAGGACGTGGCGACCTACGCCCACTACCTCTACTCCCCGGGCAAGAAGTAAGCCCCCCGGGACCGCCCATGCTCGCGTCCCTGCAAACCATTGCGGAACACCTGCTGTTGCCGCCGGGGCTGGGTATCGCCCTGACGGTGTTGGGCGTGCTGTTGTGGCGGGCCGACTGGCGTGGTGGCCGGCCGCTCCTGGCGCTGGGGCTGCTGGCGCTGGTGCTGCCCAGCCTGCAGGTCGTGGCACAGCCCCTGGCGGATACCCTCGAGCGCGAGGTGCGCGACAGCGTACTGGCGACCGGGCGGGCGGATGCGATCGTCATCCTGGGCGGTGGCCGCTGGGTGGGGCGCGCGGAGGACGCCGGACACGACGCCCTGAACCCCCGCACCCACGAGCGTGTGCGCGAGGGCGCGCGGCTGCATCGTGCCACCGATCTCCCCATTGTGGTCTCGGGCGGGGTACCGAGGGCCCTGCCCGGGCGGCGTTCGGAGGCCGAACTGATGGCCGCGACCCTGCAACAGGATCTCGGTGTCTCGGCACGCTGGCTCGAGAACACCTCGCGCAACACCTGCGAGAATGCCACGCATACACGCCAGCGCTTGCAGGGGCAGGGCGTGGATACCGTGCTGGTGGTGACCCAGGCGATGCATCTGCCGCGGGCCCTGGAGTGTTTCGAGCGCGCCGGGTTCGACGCCTACCCGGCGCCCGCCGGTTTCCGCGGTGCCACCGGTGACCCGCGCGGTCTTGGAATTTTTCTACCGACGGTGGAGGCGATCGAGACCTCGCGCTTTGCCTTGCGCGAGTGGCTGGCGCGGGCGGCGTTGCCCCTGCGCGAGCGCCTGCGCGGCAGTTCGGGAGACTGAGGCCCGTGCCCCTCCCGGTGTGCTGGATGCTGGCGGGGCTTTGCGTGTCAGGTATCGCGGCCACATCAGCCTCGGCGCAGGCCGAGCCCGAGGTCTCCCTCGGGGCCGAGCTGAATATCGAGTCGTTGATGCACGAGGCCCTGAGTGCCAAGGGGCTGACTTCTCGTATCGGCTGGCGTAACGGGCGCCTGAGCCTCGAGCTGCGTGCCGAGCGCATCGAGCTGCCGGAGCCGGTGGGCACCCTGACGGCCGCGCGGGTGGAATGTACCGAGCTGCGCCTGACCCGGCGCGAGGTGGCCTGTGACGACGCGCGTCTGTGGGGGCGCTCGGGCGACCTGCGACTGGACGGGCACCCCCTGTCGCTGGCCTGGGGCCGCGACAGCGGCGATCTCCGACTGGCTGGGGACTGGCCCGGTTGGTTCGGCGGGCGCGGGAGCCTGCGCGCGGATTTCGCCCCCGAACGCGGCTGGGATGTCGATGCCCGGTTGCGAGGATTGGATCTCCAGGCGCTGGCCGCATTCGACCGCTTGCCTCTGGAACTCCCCGTCGCCGTCGACGGGGGACGGGCGGACTTCGATCTGCGGTTGCGTCCGGATGGCCGGCTCACCGCACGTCTGGGGTTGGAAGATGTTGCGTTCAGCGATCCGCTGGGCCTGCAGGCCGGCGAGGAACTGCGCGGCCAGGCGCAGTTGTCCGGGGACGGCACGCGCTGGGACCTGGATCTCGCCCTGGAGGGTGGCGTGATCTACATCGACCCGTGGTTTGTGGACCTGGACGACGAGGGGCCGGTGGAGATTTCCCTCAATGGGTTGGAGGGAGACCCCGGGCCCCTGACGTTCCGGATGGATGTCCTGGGTCTGCGCTACGGCGCTGCGCTGGAGGCTCGCGGCGAGGCGGTGGCCTACGATCCGGAGGCGGGGCTGGATGGCGTATTTCACGGGCGGGTCCATGCGCTCGCCCCGGTCTACGATTCCTTGTTGGCGCCCTGGCTGGCCGGGACGGTACTCGGCGATCTGGCCACCGGGGGGCAGATCGCAGGGCATGTGGAGCTGGCGGGCTCGCAGCCCCGGCGCGCGGATCTCGAGTGGGCGGAACTGGATGCCAGCGACCGGCGGGGGCGTTTCGGCCTGGCCGGTGCGCGCGGGGCACTTGACTGGTCGGCGGACGAGGCGGGCAGCCCCGGGACCTTCGCGTTGGATGCCGCGCACCTGTATGGGCTGCCGTTCGATGCGTTCGAGGCGCAGGTCCGGGCCCTGCCAGCCGGCATGGAGCTGCTGGCCGAAACCGAGATCCCGATCTTCGATGGCGGGTTGCGGGTCGGGGCCTTCGAGTTGCGCCAGACCGACGCAGGACCGGATGTGCGCTTCGAGGGTGGTATCCGCGCGATCAGTCTGGAGCCACTGACCGAGGTGCTGGGCTGGCCGCGATTCTCCGGGCGGTTGGCCGGCATGATCCCCCGGGTGCGCTACGAGCGGGGGGATCTGAACGTGGATGGCCGTTTGCTGGTCCAGGTGTTCAACGGCGAGGTGGTGTTGCGCGATGTGTATATCCACGACCTGCTGGGCTATGCCCCGGAGCTGGGCCTGTCGGCCGAGATCCAGCGGCTGGATCTGGATCCGTTGACGCAGGCGTTCGACTTCGGTCGTGTCCAGGGCCGTATCTCCGGGCATGTGCGCGATCTGGTGATGGTGGACTGGTCGCCGGTGCGCATGGATCTGGAGTTGATGACGCCGGAGCGTGATCGCGGGCGCCGACGGATCAGCCAGCGGGCGGTGGAGAACATCACCGAGCTGGGCGGAGGGCTGCAGGCCGCGGCTTCGTCGGTCTTCCTGCGGGTGTTCGAGAACTTCAGCTACCGCCGTCTCGGGTTTCGCTGCGAGTTGCGTGGCGAGGTCTGCACCGCCTCCGGCGTGGCCGACCGTCCGGATAGCGGCTTCGTGCTGGTGCAGGGCGGGGGCATCCCGCAGATTCAGGTGATTGGCTACAACCGCCGGGTCGACTGGCCCGAACTAATCAACCGCCTGGCGACCATCCAGGCCGGAGATGGCCCGGTGGTGCAATAAGCGGCTTGGCGTTTGGTTACCGTTCAGGGTGTTGGTGTAGATTGGGCATCATGCGGGTTGAACCGCCTCGACAAGGGAAGTACGGCATGAAGGCTTTATGGAGTGTTCCGGGATTGGCGCTGGTGTTCGCTCTGATGGCGGGCTGCGTGACCATCAATATCTATTTCCCGACGGCCGCGGCCGAGGAGGCGGCGCGCGCGATCGTGCGCGACGCGCTGCAGGTCGAGGAGGGTACCCGGGAGCCGGAAGCGTCGTCTGAAGCCGAGCCCGGTGCGATGCTGATGCCGCGCAACAACCCGGCGAACGCCAACCTGCCGGTGCTGGCCTGGGTGCTGGATCGACTGGTGAGCCCGGCCTCCGCGCAGAGCCCCGACCTGCAGATCCAGACCCCCGCGATCAACCGTATCCGCGCCTCCATGCGCGAGCGGGCGCCGCAGCTCGCGCCGCATTTTCGCAGCGGGGCAATCGGCTTTGGGCGCAACGCCGATGTGGTGATCCGTGATTTGTCCGAGGTTCCGCTGCGCGATCGCAGTACCGTGCAGCGGCTGGTGAGCGAGGAAAACTCGGACCGCGACTCGCTTTACCGCGAGATCGCGCGCGCGAACGACCGCCCGGACTGGGAAGACCGGATTCGCGAGACCTTCGCCCGGGTCTGGGTGGAAGAGGCGCCCTCCGGTTACTGGTACCAGGACCGCAACGGCCAGTGGCAGCAAAAATAGCCCGCTCATGAGCCTGCCAGGCACAGGGAGTGGTTCGTGCCGGCGCTGACGCTGGCCGAACGCATCGAGGCCCAGCGCCAGCGTCTGGTATCGCTGGTGCAGGATACCGACCTGACGCGGCTCCCGCGCTGGAAGGCCCTGCTGCTCGGGATCGTGCGGGGTGCGGGCGCGATCGTGCACGAGGCCAAGGAAGGCCAGCTCACGCTGCGCGCGATGAGTCTGGTCTATACCACGCTGCTGTCCATCGTCCCGCTGATCGCGTTGTCGTTCTCCGTACTCAAGGCCTTCGGCGCGCACAACGCAGTCGAGCCGGTGGTGCTCGGGTTTCTCGAGCCGCTGGGGGAGCAGGGGGTCGAGATCGCGAACAACGTGATCGAATTCGTCGACAACATGCGGGTCGGCGTCCTCGGTTTTGTCGGTCTGCTGTTCCTCGTCTACACCGTGATCGCGCTGGTGCAGAAGATTGAACTGGCGTTCAACACCATCTGGCGGGTCGAGAACAGTCGCAACTTCGCCCAGCGCTTCTCCAACTACCTGTCGGTGATCCTGATTGGTCCGCTCCTGGTGGTCTCCGCCCTGGGCATCACCGCGACGGTGATGTCCACCACGGCCATGCAGACTCTGGCCGGGATCGAGCCGTTCGGCACGCTGATCACTGGCGCCTCGCGCATGGTTCCGTATCTATTGATCATGGCCGCGTTCACTTTCATCTACGTGTTTGTGCCAAACACTCGAGTACGGTTGTTCCCGGCCCTGGTTGGGGCTGTTGTGGCCGGCTTGCTGTGGCAGAGCGTGGGCTGGGGGTTCGCGACCATGGTGGCCGGCTCCACTCGCTATGACGCGATCTATTCGGGCTTCGCGATCATGATCCTGTTGCTGATCTGGATCTATCTGGCCTGGCTGATCCTGCTGATCGGGGCCAATGTGGCCTTCTACGTACAGCACCCCGAGTACATGACGGTGCGCGGCCTGCGCCTGCGCCTGTCCGGCGCGGCGCGTGAACGCATGGGCCTGCATCTGATGCAGCAGGTGGGTCAGCGTTTCCTCGACGGCCGCTCGCCGCCAACACTGGACCATGTGGCGCATGACCTGTCAGTGCCGGGCAATGCCCTGGGCGAGGTCGCGCAGGCGCTCGAGTCGGCGGGCCTGCTGGTGCGGGCCGGCACCGATGCCACCTGTTATGTGCCAGGCCGTGATCTCGAGCGGATCCGGGTGGACGAGATCCTGGAGGCCCTGCGCCAGGATGCAGATGCCCGCGCCCTGCGCCGTTTGCAGGGCGACCCGGCAGTCGAGGCCACGCTGGAGGAACTGGAGACCGCACGCCGTGACCGTCTGGACGGGCGTACGCTGCGCGACCTGTTGAAAAGCGAGGGGGCCGCGGCGGCGGCCACCTGATTCCCGGCGCCGGGCTTACTGGCGCTGGGCCTCGAATTCGATGATCAGTTCGATCTCGTCACCCACGATGTCGCGCGTCAGGCCATAGGTCATGCCGAAGTCCGAGCGGTCGAAGCTGCCGCGCATCGAGGCGCCCAGCACGTAGGGCCGTCCGAACACCCCACCGAGCGGAAACGGATAGCGACCGACCTTGTTGATCGTGACGTCCAGGGTCACCGGGCGGGTCTCGCCCAGCAGCTCCAGGTCGCCGGTCAGGCGTCCGGTGTCGTCGCCGGTGGGCTCGTACTGGGTCGCGGTGAAGCGCATCTCCGGGTATTCCGCGACGTTCAGGAAGTCGTCGCTGCGCAGGTGGTCGTCGCGTTCCTCGTGGTTGGTAAACACGCTGTCGGTCTGCACGACGAAATACCCTTCGCGCAGCTCCCGCGTCTGCGGATCGAAGGTGAATTCGCCCTCGGCCTCCAGAAACATGCCCAGAACCTTGGCGTAGCCGGCGTGATCCACCAGAAAGCCGACCGCGAAGTGTTCCGGGTCGATCTCCCAGCGATCGGCCTGGGCCAGCGCGGAAACGGGGAGGGCCAGGGCCAGCAGACCGGCCAGGAGCAGGGAGCGTGGGGTGCGGGCGTGGATCATGTCGAACCTCCGGGACGATGACGGTGTAGCCAGTGGATGTCGGTGGCGAACGAGCTGGTCAGGGCCGCAAGCCCCGCCAGGGCGACGGCGATCGCCGCCATCGGGGGCAGGCTCGGGAGCAGGGCGACCAGGAGTACGCCGGTCTGTAGTACGCAGACCGTCTGGCGCCGCCGGCTCGGGGGCAGGTCCGCGCCCAGCCAGGGCCAGATGCGCTGCGCACCCAGGAACAGATAGCGCATGGCACCGATCAGCACGACCCAGGCCCCGACCGCGGTCATCCACCAGACCAGAATCGAGAGGACGAGGATGATGGCCGCGTCCAGTTCCATGTCAAAGCGGGCGCCGAAGGCCGTGCGACTGTTTGTGCGGCGGGCAACGGCACCATCCACGCCGTCCAGGATCAGGGCCGCTCCGGCCAGGCCCAGGATCCACAGCATGACAGTGGTACCGGGGACCGCGCCCGAGGTCAGGACGAGCGCCCCTAGGGGCGTGGCGATGGCAGCACGGGCCAGCGTTACACGGTTGGCCGGGCCGGGTCCGCGGTGCGCATCGGTCAGACCGCCCTGCGGAGTGTTCAGGACCAGCATCAGCCCCAGCAGGATCCAGATCCCTGCGTGTGCGACCAGCAGGGCGGCCACGGCACCGATCTGCCAGCCCAGCAGTGCGGAGAGTACGAGCCCGCCCGCGCCGGCCAGCGCCCAGTCCCGCGCCCAGGTGCGCAGGCCCGTGCGCGCGCGTTCCGGCCAGCGGTTGGAGCTCAGCGTGGAATCCATGGCTCGAGTGTAGTCGCCTCGGGGAAACACGGTGGAAACGCCCGCGAGTTGCCGGGAATCACGACCATCGACCACACTGGCCCTATGTTTGACGATGATCGAACCGCTCCGTGAGCGCTCCCTCTGCCACCGCCTTCTGGGTCATCGGACCGGGCCAGGGCGAGCTGCGTGATGAGCCCCTGGAGGCACCCGGTGTCGACGAGGTGCGGGTGCGCAGCCGCTATTCCGCGATCAGCCGCGGGACCGAGTCTCTGGTGTTTCATGGCCGCGTCCCCCCCAGCCAGTACGCCGCGATGCGCGCGCCTTTTCAGGGGGGCGAATTCCCGGCGCCGGTCAAGTACGGCTATATCAGTGTCGGCGACGTCGTCGAGGGCCCCGGGGCGGGGCAGATGGTGTTCTGCCTGCACCCGCACCAGTCCGACTATGTTGTTCCGACCCAGGCTGTAGTGCCGGTGCCGGCGGGCGTCCCGGCCGAGCGTGCCGTGCTGGCGGCCAACATGGAGACGGCGATCAACGCGGTCTGGGACAGCGCCGCCGGCCCCGGGGATCGCATCGCCGTGATCGGCGCGGGTGTGGTGGGCCTGCTCGCCGCCTGGTTGTTGCGAAGGATTCCCGGAACCGAGGTCTCCGTGATCGACCCCAACCCTGCGCGCGAAGACATCTGTGCCGCACTGGGCCTGGCCCTTCTGACCCCGGAGCAGGCCGCCTCCTTGCAGGACCTGGACCTCGTGGTGCATGCCAGTGGAAACCCGGCTGGCCTGCGCCAGGCGCTGACCTTGGCGGGTGTCGAGGCGCGGGTGGTGGAGATGAGCTGGTACGGTGACGCAGGCGTGGATCTGCCGCTGGGGGAGGGCTTTCACGCGCGTCGCTTGACCTTGCGCAGCTCGCAGGTCGGGCGCATCCCGCCCGAGCGGTCGTCGCGCTGGGATTACCGTCGCCGGCTGGCGCTCGCACTCGCACTGCTCGATGACCCGGCACTGGACGGCCTGATTACCGGTGAGGATGCGTTTGCCAATCTCCCGGCCGTGATGCAGCGGGTGACAGGGCCAGAGGCGGACCGTACGCTGTGCCACCGAATTCGCTACTGATCCTGCTCACCCAAACGCGCAAGGAAACCGCATGTACAGCCTGAATGTCCGTGACCACTTCATGATCGCCCATAGTTTCTCCGGCGACACGTTTGGTCCGGCGCAGAACCTGCACGGCGCCACCTATGTGGTGGACGTGACCTTCCGCCGCGTGGCACTGGATGCCGATGGGCTGGTGGTGGATATCGGCCGGGCAAGCGAGGTCCTGCGGGCCATCCTGGCCGAGCTCAATTACCAGAACCTCGACGATCGTGAAGACTTCCGTGGTCAGAACACGACCACCGAATTTCTCGCTCATGCGATCCACCAGCGCGTGGCGCAGGCCATCGCCCAGGGGGAACTCGGCGAGTCGGCCCGGGGACTGGACGCCGTCGCGGTGACGCTGCACGAGTCCCATGTGGCCTGGGCGAGCTACGAGGGCGCTCCCTGAGATATGCCCGAGCTTGGTTTCGTGGTCCCGGGGGCACTGGACCAGCCCACGGGCGGGTACCGCTACGACGCGCGCATGATCTCCGGGCTGCGCGAGCAGGGCTGGCGGGTCGAGCTGCGCGAGCTGGAGGGCGAGTTCCCCGGGCCTGATGCGCGCGCGGAACGGGCCCTCGAAGAGGCCCTGGCGAGCTTTCCGGATGGCATGCGGGTGCTGGTCGACGGACTGGCCGCGGGTGCGCATCCCGCCACCTTGCGGCGTCACGCAGGGCGCCTGCGGCTCGTCTACCTGATGCATCACCCGCTGGGCCTGGAGGCGGGGCTTGCGTCTGCGCGCTCCCAGGAACTCCTCGAGTCGGAACGTGCGGCCGTGGCCCTCGCCTCGCGGGCGGTCGTGACCAGTGACTACACGCGGGCGCAGGTGGCCGACTGGGGTGTGCCGTCCGAACGCCTTTGCAGCATCCCGCCTGGCGTGGAACCGGCGCCGCTGGCCCGTGGCCCGGAGGATGAGGTGCCGGTGCTGTTGTGCGTGGCCGCCTGGGTGCCCCGCAAGGGACAGCTCGAGCTGGTGCGCGCGCTGTCCGGCCTGCGCGATCGGTCCTGGCGGGCCGAGCTGGCTGGTGCCATGGATCGCGATCCGGACTACACGGCCGCTGTGCGTGCTGCCATTGCCGAGAGTGGTCTGGATGCGCGAATCTCGGCCCCGGGAGTGCTGACACACGAGGGCTTGGCGGAGCTCTATGACCAGGCCTCGATCTTCGTGCTGCCGAGCGCCTACGAGGGTTTCGGCATGGCCTTTACCGAAGCAATGATGCGCGGCCTGCCGGTCGTTGGGACCACGGGGGGCGCCATCCCCCAGACCGTGCCGGAGACTGCGGGCCTGCTGGTGCCGCCCGGGGACGTGGAGGCCTTGCGCCGGGCACTGGGGAGTCTGCTGTGCGACGCCGAACAGCGTCGGGGCATGGGCCGCGCGGGTCGCGCGCATGCCGAGTCTCTACCGGGCTGGACGGAGGGTGCCCGTCGTCTGGCTCTGTGGCTGGAGGTGGCCTGAGATGGCCGAGCGCTTTGCCGGAGACTGGCTGGCTCTGCGCGAACCGGCGGATCATGTGGCCCGGCCGGAATCCCTGCTCGGGCCCTTAAACGACGCGCTTGCGGGGTGCAAGACACCCCTGCAGGTCTTGGATCTAGGTAGCGGGGCCGGTTCCAACCTGCGCTATCTGGCACCGCGCCTGACCGGGCCGCAGCACTGGACCCTGGTGGATCACGACGCCGACTTGCTGGCGACGATCTCAGCGCCGGACGGGGCCGTTACCGTCACCCCGCAGGTGCTCGATTTCTCGGGTGCCCCACCCCCGGTCCCGCCGGATGCAGGTTTGGTGACGGCCTCCGCCCTGCTGGATCTGGTCTCGGCGAACTGGCTCGACCGCCTGGTGATGACGCTGACCGAATGGCCGGTCCCGGCGCTGTTCGCGCTCAGCTACGATGGGCGTATCGAGTGGAGTCACCCGCATGCGGCCGACGAGCGCGTGCGTAATGCGGTGAATCGCCATCAGCGCACGGACAAGGGCTTTGGCCCGGCCCTGGGGCCCGAGGCTGCGGCTTATTGTGCTCGAGCCTTGACCGCCAACGGCCTTCGCGTGATCACCGAGACCAGTGACTGGCAGCTGGGGCAGGGCCAGGCGGCGCTTGCGGCTGCCCTGATCGGAGGCTGGGCGGAGGCGGCGGCCGAGATGGAGCCGCAGGGTCGTCCATTGTTCCAGGACTGGGCGCGTTCCCGAGTCAGGGATATCGCGGACGGGCGGGTGCATCTGAGCGTTGGGCACTGCGATATGCTGGTGTTAGGGAAACACTGATCTGCCCTCGTGTAATTGGCGGGAGTAACTGCGGCGATTGTGTTGTCACACGCCTTGAGGAGAACGTGCAGTTCGCCGGAATCCCGCATGGCGGTTGAATCTGGCGGCGCCTGGAGAAGGAGCCCAAAACATGAAACGACCACAACACTTTTTTTGGGGTTTTGCATGCGTTGCCGGCCTGCTACTGGCGGGGCCGGCGCTGGCCCAGGATGCAGATTCCGCGTCTGACAGGCCGGGTGCCATGCACGCGCCCACTATCCCCGGTCCCTATGGCTACCCGGGAATGCACGGTCAGGGTGGACATCCTGGCGGGCCGGGCATGATGCATCGAGAGGCGGTCCCGGGGCCGTATGGTCAAGGCCCCCGGGGGGCTGGCCATAGAGGCATGATGTACGGGCCCATGGGTTCGGGCCCCCATGGTTCCGGGCATGGCTACGGGCCTGGTTACGGCTATGGCTACGGGTACGGCTATGGTCCCGGTTACGGCCAGCGGCCACATCACGGTCCCTATCACGGCGGGCCGATGCAGTACGGCATGCCGTATGGCCCCGGCGGGAAGGAGCGCATGCGCGACTTTGACCCGGACTTCGATCCCGAGGACCGCGAGGCGATGCGCGAGCACATGCGCGAACGCCAGGCCGAGCACGAAAAAATGCGCGAAGCACACCGCCAGGCTGCGGAGCGCGCGCGCGAGGTCTATCGCGAGGAAATGCGCCGTCACCGCGAGGCCATGCAAGAGCAGCAAGACGACGCCAACGGATCCTGAACCCTGGCGCGACCTACGGGGGCCGGGCGTTCGTCCAGCCCCGAATTCACATAGTCAGCTCCGACGGAGGTTTCGTCATGAGCCAGTCACGCAGTCTTCTCAAGGCCGGGGTCTTTGGCGCCCTGATGGCCGTCCCCTTCGCCGTTTCCGCGCAGTACGCACCTGGCGACAACTCTGGCCTTGCGCCTTACTCCGGGCCTGCCGGTCTGGGTGAGCGCCCCGCCTTTGAGAGCGAGCGGGGCCACGGTCTGGATCAAGCCCAGGCACCTGGTGGTGGTTCGGGTGGCGACCCGGGTGGCCCGGCTGGCGGTGCCCCTCCGGGTGGCGAGCCAGGGGGTCCCCCGGGTGGAGCGCCTCCGGGCGGTACCCCGGGCGGTGCACCGCCGCCTGGGCAGGACCGAGGCGGAATGCCGGGGCAGGGCGAACCGCCGCAGCAACGAGACCCGCAGCAGCGCGATGTCGAGCCGGGCGAGCCCCCGGGCGCGCGTGATCCCCAAGGTCGTGACCCGCAGGGCGCGCCGCCAGGACAAGGGCCGCAGGGCCAGCCGCCCCAAGGGCAACCGCCTCAGGGCCAGCCTCCGCAGGGTCAGCCACCTCAGGGCCAGCCTCCGCAAGGGCAACCGCCCCAGGGCCAGCCGCCGGGTGGTCAGGGCATGCCCCCTCGTGATGCCGAGCCCCCGGGTGGGGCCAGCGGGGATGGCCCCGGCGATCCTCCCCCGACCGAGGGTGGTATGGGTGATGAACCGTCCTTTGACGACGACACTGACCTGACCCCGGAGATGAACGATTGACCGTTCCGGGCGAATAACGCGCGGTGCGGACCGGCCGCTACAGAGGATGTAGGATTGAACTGGAAGGTAAATCGAAAGGTGACGCATGGATAACGCAGACAAGCCGCGCAGCTTTATCAATCGCTACTTCATCGTGATCGTGATCGTGCTCTGGTTCATCGCCTGGTCGGCACGGGACGTGCTGGCCCCGAGCGCCGAGGCGGTCCCCGAGGACGAGACCGCCGAGCAGGCCGACGCAGTGCCCGCCGACGATGCCGATGCGCAGGACGAGGCAGCCGCGAAGGATGAAGCCACGGAGGACGATGTTCGCCCTGGCCCGGCCCGTGAACTCGATGACGAGGGGGACCCCGATCCCATGACCGGGGCTGCGCATGATCAGCCGTACGTTCAGGAGGACGCGGAGGATGAGGCGGCTGCCGACCTGGCTACCGAGCGCGAGCCCGCGTTCGAAGGTGATGCAGCGGTCGAGGTGGACGCCGAGCGTGCCGCGCAGTCTGCCCAGGCGGCTCTGCAGGCTGGGCGTGATGCCTACTGGCGTGCGGGACCGCGCGCGGCGGTAGCGGTACTGCGCGAGGGGCTGGAGGCGCTGCCTAAGGATTCGGTGCAACGTGCGGATCTGTATGGCGAGCTCGGCAACGCGTTGTTTGCCATGCGCGATTTCGGGGCCGCGATGGATGCCTGGGAAGGTGCCCTCAAGGTGCTGCCCGAGAGCGAGCGGCAGCGTATGATCGAGCGCCTCGCCCCGGTTTACGACCGTCATCATGAGGAGGGTGCGGCGCACCTGGATGAGTATCGATAGAAGAACGTGAGCCAGTAAGCGTTTCTTCGGCGTTTTCGAACCTTTGTGAGGGAAACGCTGGATCGCCAGCGTTTCCCGGGGTCGTAACCCATACCGCGGACCACACAGGCGTGGGCGCAATGGGTATGATGAATGGAGCCAATTCACATCGCGGAGGCGTCCGGGCACGGAGTAGCTGTGTCTGCCGGGTGGCCGCCGCCGCAACGGAGTCCCCATGTTTAATCGTCCTGGTCGCCGCGTGCGCAAGCAGCTCAAGCTGCTGAGCGATCGCCTCGCCGAAGAAAATCCAGTCCTCAAAGGGGTTGTCGACCCCTTCCGTGATCTGGATCGAGTCGGCTATGCCTCGGGACTGTTGAATCCTCAGGAGGATTCTTACGCCTTTACGATCTCCTGGTGGCCGATGATTGCGGTGCTCGGGACGTTCTCGTCGGGCAAGTCGACGTTCATCAACGAGTACGTCGGGACCACTGTTCAACGCAGTGGTTCGCAGGCGGTGGACGACAAGTTCACCGTCATCAGCTACGGCGGCAGCGAGCGGGTGCAGGAGCTTCCGGGGTTGGCGCTGGATGGTGATCCGCGCTTCCCGTTCTACCGCGTGTCCGACGAGATCGAGCGCATTACCGATGGTGGTGGCCGCACCGTGGACCATTTCCTGGCGATGAAGACCGCCAATTCCGAGCGCCTGCGCGGCCGAATCCTGATCGACTCGCCCGGGTTCGACGCCGACGAGCAGCGTGCGACGATCCTGCAACTGACCGACCACATCATCGATCTGTCGGACCTGGTGGTTGTCTTCTTCGATGCGCGGCACCCGGAGCCGGGCGCGATGCGCGATACGCTGGAGCACCTGGTTAATCGGGTTGCCGAGCGCAACGACTTCAACAAACTGGTGTTTGTGCTCAACCAAATCGACACCACCTGGCGCGAAGACAACCTGGAAGAGGTCGTCTCCGCCTGGCAACGTGCGGTCGTGCGCCAGGGCAATGCCACCGGGCGTTTCTACTGCATGTTCAACGAGAGCGCCGGGGTCGAGATCGGCGACGAGCAGGTGCGCGAACGCTACGAGGAAAAGTCGCAGCGTGATCGCGCGGAGATCCACGAGAAGATCCAGGAAATCAGCTCGTCACGCTCGTATCGTATCCTCGGCTCGCTGCAGGCGATCGCCGAATCCATCGAAATGGATGCGTTGCCTGCACTGCGAAGGGCACTGGAGCGGTGGCGGCGGCGGGTGTTTCAGTTCGACGCCGCCATGTTCGCGGTGATTGCCGTGATCCTGGGTGTGATCGGGTACAACACGGCGGGCGGATTCGGGCCCTGGATGGACGGTTCGGCCTGGGCGTCGATGGGCGAGCACCCGATCTGGACGTCGACCGGCATTGTTGTATTGGTCCTTGTGCTGGCTGGGCTCCACTTCTTCAACCGCCGCTGGGTCGCCCGGCGCATCGCGCGCACGCTGCCGACCGAGTCGGCCGCCGGTAACTGGCGGGCGGCTTTCGAAAAGAACACGCGCCCGTGGCGCTGGATGCTGCGTCGCGCACCGCTGGGCCTGGGACGGCGCAAAATTGGCCGCCTGCATGCGTTGCGTGATCGCGCCGAGGCCTATATCCAGCGCCTGAACAACCAGTTCGTCGATGCCCGGCCCGTATCGCGTACGGGGGGGCGGGCCTCGGCTGCCGATGTGCATCGCTCGGCAGAACAGGCACAATCGGATACTGTATCGGAGTCGACCGGTGATGCCGTACAGCAATCACCGGCCGCCGAGACGCCAGGGGACGTGACCGCGGAGCGCCCCGAAGCGCGTTAGTCAGGAACACGCCGAGCGGCGTTTCCTTGTTTAGTCCGCGATGCATGGTTTCCTCGTCGGGGGGCGAGGGCCATGACGGAGTATCACCATGACGGTTGTCGCCTGGATGCTCTTCGCGCTGGCCATGATTCTGGTCCCGATCTCGGTCTGGGGCAGTTTGGCAGCGCTCGGGGTATGTGCGGGGTGTGCATTGATCCGGGACTGGCGCAAGGCGCGCCTGGCCTCGAAATAGCCAGCCCGCACTAGATCGAAATATTGGGGTCGCACGGGGCGGCCCCGATCCACAGGGGGGTGGGGTTACGCGCAGGGGGCTGTGGCGGACCATCCTCCACCACCAAGGAGGAGTGAATGAGCGATACCAAGAAATTGGCCATCATTGCGACCAAGGGCAGTCTGGACTGGGGCTATCCCCCGTTCATTCTGGCCTCGACCGCTGCCGCGCTCGGCTATGAAGTCGAAGTGTTCTTCACCTTTTACGGGCTGCAGCTGCTGCGCAAGAAGATGGATTTGCAGGTCACGTCGCTGGGTAACCCGGGGATGCCCATGCCTATGCCCATGCCGGTCATGCTCCAGGGGCTGCCGGGCATGCAGCGCATGATGACGACGATGATGAAAAAGAAGATGAAGGCGAAAGGCGTCTCCGATCTCGAGGATTTGCGGGAACTGTGTCAGGAGGCCGAGGTGCGCATGATCGCCTGCCAGATGACGGTGGATCTGTTCGATATGGACACCAGCGAGTTCATTGACGGCATCGAGTATGCCGGCGCCGCCGCGTTCTTCGAGTTCGCCGGCGAGTCGGACATCTGTCTGTTTATCTAGGCGGATGTGAAGCCCCGGGCGGCCCGTCCGCCTGTCCCGGCCCCGCGGCATCTGCCCGGGGCCGTTTTCGTTCTGGCAGGCCAAAATACTCCCGTGCCGGAACTTCTGGCGCGTTCGGCGGGACCACGTGGGTAAGGTTCCGAAGGATAGCCGTCGCATGGCGAGAGTCCCGAATCAGCGTTCGCGCCGGTCGTTTCTGCAGTGGATGGCCGGTTCGGCCATTGCCGCCGGTACCGGCTGGCCGCTCGCAGGCGCGGCCGGCGAGGGACGCGAACCGAACAGGAAGGCGATTCCCTCCTCGGGCGAGGAGATCCCCGTGATCGGCATGGGCACCTGGATCACCTTCAACGTCGCGGATGACCCGGATGCCCTCGCGCTGCGCACCGAGATTGTCGATACCTTCTTCCGGCGCGGCGGCGGCATGATCGACTCCTCGCCGATGTACGGGCGCGCGGAGGCGGTAGTGGGGCACTGCCTGCAGGAGCTGGGCCACCCCGAAGGGCTGATTTCGGCGACCAAGATCTGGACAGGTAGCACCGGCACCGGGCGCAACCAGCATGCGAAGTCGCTGGACCTGTGGGGCGTGGATACCCTGGATGTGCAGCAGGTGCACAACCTGCAGAACTGGGAGGCGCATCTGGAGACGATGCGCGAGAAGCGCGAGGCGGGCGAGATCCGCTATATCGGGGTGACCACCTCCCACGGGCGCCGCCACAACCAGCTGGAGCGCATCCTGGAACGCGAGGACCTGGACTTCGTACAGCTGACCTACAACATCCTCGACCGCGAGGCGGAGGAACGCCTGCTGCCGCTGGCCCGAGAACGCGAGGTGGCGGTCATCGCCAATCGCCCGTTCCGCCGCAAGGAGCTGATCAAGCGCTTCGAGAGCGAACCACTGCCCGATTGGGCGGGGGAGATCGACTGCGAGAACTGGCCGCAACTCCTGCTCAAGTTCATCGTCTCGCACCCCGATGTCACCTGTGCGATCCCGGCGACCTCGGTCGTGGAGCACATGCGGGAGAATATGGGAGCCCTCTACGGCCCGATGCCGGATGACGACATGCGCCAGCGCATGATCGAATACGTCGAAGCACTTTAAGTCTCAAAGTTTACCGGGAGTGCGGATGCTGCCATTTGCCGCCGAAACCCTGCTGTCGATCTTCGGGCAATACAATCGCGCCATCTGGCCGCTGCACGGGGTCGCGGCCCTGATGGTGCTCGTCACACTGGCGCTAGCCCTTGTAGGCGGGCGCGGGGCCGGACGCGTCGTGGGCCTGCTGCTCGCTGTGATGTGGGTCTGGATCGGGGTCGTGTTCATCGGGGGTGTGCTTGCCGAATTCCATTTCTGGGCGGGCCGGCTGGCGGGCGTGTTCGTCGCGCAGGGCCTGATGCTCCTGTTCGCCCTCACGCTGCTGGGGCGCCACGGCTTTGGCTGGCCGGGTGGTGTGGCCGGCCTTGTCGCGATCGTGGTGATGGCCTATGCCATGGTCGGCCATGCCCTGCTGGAGGTCCTGCTCCTGGGGGTGTCCTGGGCCCAGGCCCAGTACGTGGGTGTCGCGCCGGGACCCACCATGCTGTTCACCCTCGGCATCCTGCTGCTGGCGCAGCCGCGCCCGTCGTTGATCCTGGCAATCATTCCCTTCCTCTGGGCCCTGGTGACCGCCTACATCGCCTGGGAGCTGGGTATCTGGCTGGAGTATCTACCGGCCGCGCTGGGACTGATCGCTTTCGTATTGTTGCTCGTTCGCCGGCTTTACCCGGGCGAGAGGGGCCTGTTTCGCTCCGATACTTTTGGCGCCCGGTCGCGGTCCCGTTAGGCTTGCCATTTCCCCCAGACAGAGGAGCCCGTCATGTCCATCGAAGTGATCCATCGGCCGGAGCAGGACCATCTGGAACGCCTCGGCGTATTCGACTGGCCGGTCTGGGAAAAGGAGGTCTCGACCTTCCCCTGGCATTACGACGAGCGCGAGGTCTGCTACATCCTGGAGGGGCAGGTGACGGTCACCCCGGACGGTGGTGGCGAGCCGGTGACGGTCGGTGAGGGCGACCTGGTGACCTTCCCCGAGGGCATGGACTGCACCTGGGAGATCCACCGCGACATCCGCAAGCACTACCGCTTCGGCTGAGTGTATCGTCGCAGGTCCGACACGGACGCTACGACGTGGTGTGTCCGGTGGAGCGTGCTTGCGCACGAATGCAGGGCCTTTTCCAAACGGCGTAGGGTGCCGTTGAGCGTAGCGAAACGCGCCATTCCCCACGCCTTGTCTGACCCCTGATGCGTTTCGCTGCGCTCAACGCATCCTACGAGTAGGCGGTTGGTCGAACAGCGTTGCGAATCAGGTCGGTCAGTGCGTCTTGCCGGCCTTTGTGGGGTTCGCCTGAATCTGGAGATGCGCCGGTGGTGAAATCAGGTTTCGTGTTCGCGGCCGAGGCCGCTCCCACAGAGCCTCAGCGGGCGAGCCACTGGGTGTCGAGGCGGGTGCTGAAGGTTTCTTCGACACGGCGCAGGTAGTAGAGCATGTCGACGGGCAGGTTGATGCCGTCGTGCATTTGCAGGGGGTAGAGGTCGGCGGCGATTACGCAGTCGGCGATGGAAGGGTGGCCGAGATAGAAGCGACTGGCCGCCAGGTGCTTCGCCAGTTCCGGCAGGCGGCTCAGTTTCGCGAGCTGGTTGTAGCCGTCGTAGCGGTCGTTGGCGAGTTCTTCCAGCGACAGGCCGAAGCGGTGCTGCACCTGGGCCTTGTAGTCGGCCAGGGCCTCGGCGCTCTCGCCGATGCCGTGGAAGCCCGGCGCCAGCGGGGCGTACAGTCGATCGAGCACGACATCGACCTTGCTGCGCCAGTCCACCAGGGCCTGCCAGGCATCCTCGGGGATTACGCCTTCCGCCAGGGGCTCGCCGGTCGGGAACAGGTGGTCGATGTCGCGCAGCGCCGTGAGCGTGTCGGTGACCAGGGTACCGTCATCCATCTGCAGGACCGGCGACTGGCGGGCCACGCCCAGCTCGAAGAAGGTCTCGTCGTCGAACCAGTCCAGCGCGACGGTTTCCAGCTCCACACCCTTGTAGCCACAGGCCAGGCGCAGGCGGTCGGCCTTTGCGTCGTGCGGGAAGTGGTAGAGCGTGGCCACGCGGCTACTTTCCGCGCTGGGCGTGGCTCAGGATGAAGTCCCACTGCTCCTGGGTGATGGGCATGACCGACAGGCGGTTGCCGCGGCGGACCAGCGGGCAGTCCTCGAGCTGCGGCTGCTGCTTTAGCCAGTCGAGGGTGATGATGTCGCCGAACTTTTCCTCGAAGGCGACGTCCACCCGCAGCCAGCGCGGGTTGTCCGGGTCGCTCTTCGGATCGTAGTGCGGGTCCTCGGGGTCGAAGGCGCAGGAGTCCGGGTAGGCCTCTTTCTCGATGCGCAGGATGCCGACGATGCCCGGTGGCTTGGCGTTGGAGTGGTAGAAGAAGGCCAGATCACCCTTCTTCATTTCGTCGCGCATCATGTTGCGCACCTGGTAGTTGCGGATGCCGTCCCAGGGCTCCACGCCCACGCGTTCCAGGTCATCGATGCTGAACTCGTCGGGCTCGGATTTCATCAGCCAGTAGGCCATGCGGGCTCCTTGTGCCGGATCGGGCGTGTGGGTCAGGTGTGCGTATTGTGCCGCGCACGGCGGGGCAGCGCATGCCACCCGGCCTCGGTGACCACGCCGTCCAGTGGGACGTCCCATGGCTGGCTGGGGAGGGCCTCGACCCCCTGCAGGGCATGGGCCACGCCGATCAGCTTGGGTCGGCGGATGCCGAAGCGGCGACGGGCGAAGTAGCGGTCGTAATAGCCCGCGCCCATGCCCATGCGGTTGCCGGCATGGTCGAAGGCGACCAGCGGCAGCAGGACCACCTGCATCTCGCGGCGCCAGATGCGCGGGGCATCGGGGCAGGGCTCGGCAATGCCGAAGCCGTTGTGGCAAAGCGGCGCGTCCGGCCCCCAGGCGTGAAAGTGCATGCGCCCGGGGCGTTTGGCATCCATCACCGGCAGGGCGATGCGGGTGCCGCGCCGGGCCAGGGACACGGTCAGGGGGGTCAGATCCACCTCGCCGCGCAGGCCGCGATAGGCACCGATGCAATGCGGTTGCCAGCGCTGGAACCAGCGCAGCAGGTGATCGCAGATCAGGGCGGAATGAATCTCGAGCCGCTCGTCGGACAGCGCGGCGCGCTCGCGGCGCAGGCGCAGTCGTAGCTGGCGCAGTTCGTCAGGCGTGAAGGAGGTCTCGTCCCTGGACATACGATCCGCAAAATAATGAGGTGGACGCGCCCCGCGGGCGCCGAAGTGACCATCGACCTTGAACCAGAGGTTCAGGTGGGAGAAGCCTCCGAATCTTAAGGCTTTCCGCTCGATGACGGACATGCGCAACGAAACGGAAGTGCTCGGTCCCGTGGTGAAGAATTAAGGCTCAAGGGTACCACCAGGCCACTTTCGCACGCCGCAGCGACGCGTCCGCCACCATTATGAACCAATCCCCCGGGGGTGTGCGCAACCATGATCACATCAGGGTTGCACGATCCACCCAGAGCGGAATCCGGCCGCTTGGGAGACTCGCCGGTTTGGATGGGTTTTAGCAATCACGCTCGGGTGACGTAGGATTCGCGTTTTCCGGATGGATGCGAGCGGGCGGTGCGCGATCGAGTACCGGCCTTCTCCGGACTGTGCAGAGGAGCTCTATGGAATCGCCGCAGAAACTGATCCCGGGATACGCCAACGCCAAGGCGACGCGCCGGTATGCGGAGCACTACATCGCCGAGGGCAAGGCCGCCGAGGGCCACTACAGCGAGTTCTCGCGCGCCAAGATGCGCCTGTCCAGCCTGGGCATTGGCACCTTCGGCGGCGCCGCCACAGCCGAGGTGGATGCCGCGATCTCCGCCATCGTCGCCCGCGGGCTGACCGAAGGCATCAATGTCGTCGACACCGGTGCCCACTACCGCTATGGTCGTTCGCTGGCGGCCGTAGGCGCAGGCGTGCGCACGGCCCTGGAGGCCGGGGTCCCGCGCGAGGCGATGTTCCTGATCTCCAAGGGCGGATTCCTGACACTGCGCGGCGGGCCGCCGGACGACATGGATGCCTGGTTCCAGCGGGAGATCGAGTCCCAGGGCATGGGTACCCGGGACGATCTCGCCAAGGGCGCGCACCTGCTGACGCCAGAGTACATCCACTATCAGATGGAGCTGTCGCGCTCGCTGATGGGGGTCGAGACGCTGGATGCCTTCGTCATTGATCAGCCCGAGGTCCATATCCACGAGATTGGCAAGGAGGCGACCAACCGCAAGCTGGAGCCGGTGTTCGAGATGCTGGAGCGGGCGGCGCGGGAAAAGAAGATCCGCGCCTACGGGATCTCCACGTTCGAGGGCTTCCGCGAGGAGACCGATGCCGCCGTGTTTCAGTCGCTGACCTCCATGCAGGGGCTGGCCGAACGTGCGGCCCAGACCGTGACCGGCGACGACCACGCCCGGCACCACTTCAAGATCGGGATGCTCCCGTTCAACCAGGTGATGCTGGAAGGCTTTACCCGCTTCAACACCGCGACCGGGCAGGGCAATGTGGCCAGCCCGTTGCAGGCCGCGCACCAGCTGGAGGTGTACATGTTCGCCTCCCACTCCATGCTGAAGGGACACCTCGCCCAGCAGTCGGTGGAGGTGGTCGAACAGCAGCTGGCGAACCTGCCCAATCCGGCGCAGCGCGCGATGCAGTTCAACCGCTCCACGCCGGGCTTGGGCACCTCCCTGGTGGGTATGAGCACGCCGGAACACCTGGACGACATGCTGGCGGTGATGCGCGAACCGCTGCTGGAGAAAAAGGCCTACCTCGGGATGTTCAAGAAGGCCGAGGAGTGAGCCGAAGCCTGGTCTCCCCCCTTGTGGGAGCCGGCTTGCCGGCGAAGCCCCGCCTGCATCCGGCTTTGGCAGGGGCTTCGCGTGCAAGCACGCTCCCACAGGGTCCCGAGCCCCGGCCATGGTAGAGAATTCATGCACAAGGGTATGTCATGCAGGTTGATCTGAAGGCCCTCGAATTCCCCGCGATCCAGCGTCTGCTGGAGCGCCTGACCGCGACGCCCTACGGCGCGGATGCCGCGCGCGGGCTGGAGCCGGCACCGAATCTGGATGCGGCGCGCGCACTGCAGACCGCGGTGACCGTTGCGCGCCAGCGTCTGGATGCCGGGACCCTGCCGCGTCTGGGGCAACTGCCGGACGTGCGCGCGGCGCTGCGCCAGGCGTCCAACCCCGGGGCTGCGCTGCCGGTGCAGGCCCTGCACAACCTCCAGACAATCATGCGTCAGGCCCGCGAGCTGGCGGATCAACTGGCGGACACCCCCGAGATCTATCCGGCGGACCTGAACAAGCTGTATCCGCCCGAGGGGCTGGAAGAGCGCCTGTCGGCGTGCCTGAACCCCGGCGGGTCGCTGCGCGAGGACGCGAGCCCCGCGCTGGTCGAGGCCTTCGAGCAGCGTGGGCGCCTGCGCGACGAGGTCGAGGCGGTGGTGAAAAAGCGCCTGGCGGCCTCCGATGTCGCGCAAAAGGGCGAGGACGCGCTGAAGGTGCAGTGGCACCAGGAACGCGCGGTGATGGTGCTGCGTGGCGAGGCGGCCAATGCGGTCAAGGGTGTGCGTCGCGGCACCGCGATGGGCGGGCGCGACCAGATCGTCGAGCCGATCGAGGCGGTGCCGCTGAACAACCAGTTGGATACGGTCAACAGCCAGATCAATACCGAGCAGCAGCGCCTGCTGCGCGAGCTGACCGACGTGGTGCGCCAGTATGGCGAGCCGCTGGAACTGATGCTGACCGCACTGACCTGGATCGACCTGGCATCCGCCGCCGCGCAGCTATCCGCACAGATGAATGCCCATGCCCCGCGGTTGGAGGCGGAGGCCGGGGTGGAACTGATCGAGGCCTACCACCCGCTGCTGCTGTTGCAGTTCGCCGAGGGCAACGGGCCGCAGCCGGTGCCGCTGTCGATCCGGCTGGATGGCGAGCAGCCCCTGTTGCTGATCACCGGGCCGAATACCGGCGGCAAGACGGTCGCGCTGAAGACGCTCGGGCTGCTGGTCACCATGGCCTGGTGCGGGCTGCATATCCCGGCCGAGCAGGACTGCCGCATCGGGCGCTTCGATCAGGTGATGGTCGATGTCGGCGACCATCAAAGCCTGTTCCACCACCTGTCCACGTTTGCCGGCCATGTGGAGGTTCTGAAGCGGATTCTTGATCACGCGGGGTCGGAGACCCTGATCCTGCTGGACGAGCTGGGTACGGGCACCGACCCCGACGAGGGCGCGGCACTGGCGATGGCGATGCTGGACGAGTTGCGTGCGCGTGGCACGCGCGGGATTGTGAATACCCACCTGGCGCCCCTGAAGGACTATGCCGCCCAGCACGCGGGCATCGTGAACGCCTCGATGCAGTTCGATGCCGAGACGCTGTCCCCGACCTACCGGCTGCTGATTGGCGAGCCGGGTGTGTCCTTTGGTCTTACGATTGCCGAGAAGAACGGGCTGCCGGCCCAGCTGGTTGCCCGTGCGCGCGAGCATTTCGCCGAACTCCCCACCGCCCAGGCCGGGGGCGATACCGGCAAGGCGTGAGCCCCGAGCGAGGCGTTACCACATGAGGTCGTCGGGGACGACGTAGTCCTTGTACGGGTCGTCGGGATCGGGCTCGGAACCGCCGCTTTCCTCGGCCGGGATAACCAGCGGCCATTCGGCATCCCGCTCGCGGATCTTGTCCGCGATGTCGCGCGGGATTACACGGAAACCCTTGCTCGGGTGCAGCTCCAGGCCGGCCAGCGCCGCGCGGCCGTCGACCAGGCGCTTGCGGGTGTCCTCGGTCACCGGCAGGTGGCGGACCTGCCCGTCGAACTGGAAGTGGTAGTCGATCGCGGCGTCGCCGGTGGGGATCGGGGCCAGGTGCTGGTTCACCAGTTCGCGAATCTGCGCCCGGCGCGCGCGGCGTTCGGCCTTTTCCTGTCGTTCCTGGTTCTTCTCCCGCGAGCGCTGGGCCTGCTCGGCTTGACGAGCCGCAGCGGCGCTAGCCTCGGCGTCGGCGGGCTTGCCCTTTTTCTTTTTCGGTTGTGTCTTCTGGGCCTTGTGCTTCTGGCTCTTGGCCTTGCGCACCTGTTTTTCGTCCACCAGCCCGGCCTTCAGGAGCTGATTGCGCAGATCGTCCGACATGCCGCTTGCCTGTAGAAAATGTGTCGGGAGGATAGCCCGAACCTCTGCTATGTGCAGCCGACGTGTGTAAGTTCGGGTAATCCGTCCAGGATCTCGGTCATGGGAAGGGTGGGAAACAGCAGGTGTAAACGCCGCGCAAGATCGGGAGTCGCAGCGGGATTGCCCAGCGCCTGCGTGCGCTGACACAGTCGCATCGCAGCCGTGCGCTCGCAAGCCAGCTCCAGCCCTTTCACGGCGTCGTACAGGGCTTGGCGTTGTCGCTCATCGGGGCTGTTGGGCTTGAGACGGCGGCGCAGGGCGCGCACGCGCGAGGTGGTTTGCTCGCGCCAGCGCGCGGCGGCCTGCATCAGCGCCTGCCAGTCGTGTGTGTGTACTCGCCGTGGGTACCACAGGGCGAACAGGGCGAGGATGGCATCGACCTCATGGGCATCCTGCCAGTGCAGCAGGCGTTTCCGTGCGGGGGCGCAGGCCCATATCCGCAGGGCGAAATCCCAGAAGCGGTCGAAGTCGTGTGGCCGGGCGGCCTCAGGCACTACTGGCGGCGGGCGTAAAAGTCACGCCGGCGGTACTGCGCAGGGTCGTCGGCTCGAGGATCTCGAGATCCCGGGTGTGCAGGTTGATTACCCCCTGGTTGCGCAGCTGTGTGAACAGGCGGCTGATGGTCTCCTGAGTCAGCCCCAGGTGGTTCGCGATGTCGGCGCGCGACATCGGGAGGTAGAAGCGCTCGGTGGACAGGCCCCGTGCACGATGCCGCTCCGACAGGGTGACGAGGAATGTGGCCAGGCGCTGCTCCGCCGTGCGCTGCCCGAGCAGGGCATGCAGGCTTTCGTCCTGAGCCAGCCCCTGGCTCATCACGTTCATCATGTGCTGGCGGAATGTCGGAAGCCTGCCGGCGAGGTCGTCCACATGGGTGTACGGGACTGCGCAGACACTGGTGGATTCGAGGGCGACCGCGCTGACCGGATGTTTTCTGGAGTGGATCGCATCCAGCCCCAGCAGATCGCCTGCGAGGGCGAAGCCGGTGATTTGCTCGGTACCGTCGTCGCCGATCAGAACGGTCTTCAACGCCCCGGTGCGTACGGCAAACAGGGTGTCGAAGCGCTCGCCCATGCCGAACAGCAAGGCCCCCTTTTCGAT
This sequence comes from Thioalkalivibrio sp. ALJ15, assembly GCF_000383695.1. NCBI lineage: Bacteria > Pseudomonadati > Pseudomonadota > Gammaproteobacteria > Chromatiales > Ectothiorhodospiraceae > Thioalkalivibrio > Thioalkalivibrio sp. ALJ15. The sequence continues at coordinate 260,788 of NZ_KB912057.1, read as the reverse complement.
CGGACGGCGTTGCTGCACGATCTCGTCGAGTTGCCAGAGTTCGTTTTGTGGCAGCCCCATCGGCAGACAGAGCTGGCGCAGGGTGCAGTGTTCGCAGGCTTGGGTCGGGCGCAGTGTCATGTGCTCAGGTTAGCGGTTTTGCCATCGGTGAGGGAAGGTGTGTGAGGCCCCCGTATAGAGGTTGCCCGTATGAGGAATTCCGGTATTGTGAGTGTGGAACCTTTTGGAGTGGCAGGGATCAGCCAATTCAGAGGCTTGCGGCGGAGCGAGTGCGATATCTAGACTCTGTTTAATATAGCAGGCGATTCGCATGGGAAGGGACGCAATGATCGAACGGATGCTGAACGAATACATGCACCACGGCACGCTGATCCTGCGCGAGCCGGACGGGAGCGAGCGCCGTTTCGGGCAGGGGGCACCCGAGATCACGCTGCAGGTCCATGATCGGGCGGCCCTCAAGCGCATCGCGCGAGATCCCGGGTTTCAGCTGGGCGAAACCTATATGGACGGGCTCTGGTCGCCGGGTCCCGAGGGCATCCGGGTGTTTCTGGATGTGGCCATGCGCAACTTCGCGCCCAGATTCCAGCGTCGTGTGCACCCGCTGGTGTGCATGTTTCGCGCGGTCCTCGAGCAGGGCAACCGTATCGCGCGCAGCTACCAGAACATCTCCCATCATTACGACGTGGACGAGTGGCTGTTCCGCCGTTTTCTCGACGAAGGCATGTTCTACAGCTGTGCCTATTTCGAGCGCCCGGACATGACCCTGGAGGAGGCCCAGCAGGCCAAGTGCGCGATGCTGCGCAAGAAGCTGGTGCTGGAGCCCGGTCAGCGGGTGCTGGATATCGGCTGCGGCTGGGGTGGGCTGGCCTTTCACCTGGCCGAGAATGCCGATGTCCAGGTGGACGGAATCACCCTGTCCCGGGAGCAGCTGCGAGTGGCCCAGGCCGAGGCGAAGCGCCGCGGGCTGGACGATCGCGTGCGCTTTTTCTATCAGGACTACCGCGAACACGACGACCAGTACGACCGGATCGTCAGTGTCGGCATGTTCGAGCATGTCGGCGTGCCCAATTACGGCACGTTCTTCCAGCGGGTGAACGACCTGCTCAAGGACGATGGCGTGGCCGTCCTGCACACGATTGGCCGCCAGGGGCCTCCGGGGACCACCAACCCCTGGCTGAGCAAGTACATCTTCCCTGGCGGTTATACCCCGGCACTGTCCGAGGTGATGGAGGCGTTGGAGCCGACCCCGCTGCATACCACCGATATCGAGTTCTGGCGGCTGCACTATGCGGAGACGCTCGCCGAGTGGTATCGGCGGTTCCAGAACATCCGTGCCGAGGCAGTGGGCCACTTCGACGAGCGCTTCTGCCGCATGTGGGAGTTCTATCTGGCCAGTTGCGAGGCGACCTTCCGCTGGTGGCGCCAGGTGGTGTTCCACATCCAGGTGGCCAAACAGCAGGATGCCGTGCCGCTCACCCGCGACTATCTGTATGCCGACGAGGCGCCCAAGGTGGTTTCGACGCCGCCGGGGGAGGCGGCAGTCCGGGGTCGCAGTGCTGCGTAGGGATTGCGGACTACTTCCTGGCTCCCTGAACATTTTTTCCTGACCGGGCACCCGCAACCGGTCTGTTTTCCCTACACTTCACGGAAACGCTGAGGGGGCAGGGACGACGCGTGTTTGGCAGGTTTCGCAAGCGGCAACAGCGGCAGGAGGCCCCCCAGGCCGCCAGTCCGAGCCAGGACCATGTGCTGATCGAGGCGGCCGGGCGCAGCCGGATCACCGAGGTCGCGGCGACCGCGCGCAAGGTGCCCTGGTCGCTCAACATGCTGCAGCTGCTGTGGGCGGCCGGCCCGGTGACCTTCCTCGCGATGCAGGGGGGCTATTTCCTGGGCTTTGGCCACGCCGCCCCGGCCCAGAATTTCATCTTTTTTGCCGTCTACACGCTGCTGTTCGGGGTGATTGGCCTGCTGGCGCGGTTTATTGCCGATGCCACGCGGGGCAAGCGGCAGGAGCGCTCACGCGATCAGCTGCGCAATACGATCGACTTTTTGCCGGACCTGCTGTTCGTGACCCGCGACCTGGCGATGGCCGAGATGGCGCCGGACATGCGGCGACGCAAGGCCGCCGAGGTTCTGCTTCATGAGGTGGATATCTCGCCGGAAGGCGTCGCGGTCGCGGTGCGCGAGATGACCGGCGATACCAGCCTCGCAGCAGCGGCCGAGCAGATCGAGATCTACCGTCGGCTGGGGCTGCGCTCGCGCGTCGCGGATCTGGTGGATGCCACTGCGGATGCTCGTCTGGCCGCGCTGGAAAAACTGCACCACGATGCCTCCGAACTGGCGGATCCGCTGCGCGACCGGCTTCAGGGCGTCGCGCCAACCCGTGAGGATGGCGTCCGGCGGATCGATCAATTTCTGGACCGCCTGTTTTCAGCGGCGGACTCGGATGACCTGTCGCGCTGCTCACTGGATGATACGCAGGCCATGTTTGTACTGGCCTTCGAGATGGTCAACGGGCGGCAGATCCGGCGGCTGAGTTTCGAATGGTCGGGTGGTTGGCGGTTGGGGCATGCGCTGGATCGGCTGGAGTATCAGGGCAACCGTTTCCGCGTCGCTCAGGCGGGTGTGGTCAGTCGCCTGCGCTCGCTCGCGATGTTGCTGGCGCAAAGCCCGGCCAGTGGCCTGGATCCGCAGGTCCTGCGTTCGCCGACTCTGGGTATCGGGCGCGAGGTGCTGGATGCACTTTCGCAACTGGAACAGTCCCGCCCCGCTGTGAATTCGCCGGAAGGCCGCCTGCTGGGGCGGGCGCTGCGTCATGTCGAAGACCTGCGCGCGGCGCGGGACCAGCTCATGCAGGCGCAGAGTCGCTATACCGCCGCGGTCGAGCGCTGGGAGGCGCTGCGACGACAGCAGGTCGAGAGAAAGGGGCAGCAGAGCTGGTTCAAGCGCAGTGCGCGCGGTATCCGCGTGAGCGAAGAGGTGATCGAGCTGGCGGACGACCAGAAGCTGCGCCTGGCCGACCGGTTCTGTGAGTACCTGTCCGAGCTCGGCATCCGGCGCGAGGGCGACCTGTTCTACTTTGGTGGGCACCCACTGGATGCGGACACCGCCAAGCGCATCGGCATCCAGCTCGCACTGATTCTGGAGCCTCTGGTCGACCTGACCAACCCGAGTATCCAGCGCGCGATCTATGCGAATCCCGCCGCCTATCTCGGAGGCCTGTACGTCGGCATGAGTGCGGATGCCAAGGCGGGGTTGGGTTCGGCGATGGTGCGTATGGTGCGTCAGGATCTTAGCCGTATGGCGGAATGGCTGGCCCTGCGTCTGACGCGCATCTACCATCTGCCGCTGTCCGACTCCATGCGTGATTTCCTGGTACGGCAATATGGCGCCAATCCCGACCGCCTGGAGATGCTGGCCGCCCATCCGGTGGAGGAGGGCGCGCAGGCGGCGCCGGTGGCTTTGCGTGCCGAACGGTCGCCGGAATTTGACGCCATGCTGCAGGACAAGTCCTGGGGGCGGTTGCTCAAGAGCGGCGCACGTTATGTGCAGGCCGAGGCCCAGCGATCCTGACGCCGCGTATTTCCCGGGTCTGGTAATTTCTTGACCAACTGTGTAGGCTTTCGTGCGTTTTCTGGTGCCCCTCGGCGTGTCTCGCCGAGGGGTTAAACGGGAAGTTCGGTGAGCCCGCTACAGGTATCTGGATGCCTGCGGACGAATCCGACGCTGCCCCCGCAACGGTAATCGAGCGAGAGGCCATGACGGCCTCTGATGGTCGCGGCACACGCCACTGAACGGAATCGTTCGGGAAGGCGCCGCACCGGAACGCTCGTCAGCCCGGAGACCGGCCAGGGAATGATCGCGCGGCATGCGGCGGGCATGCGAGGCGGATGATCGGGCCTGGTCGCATAGCGGCTGTGCCCGGTCCCCCTCGTGCCTCTCTCCCCCTGCCTGCGTGGTCCCGACGAATTTACGGCGTGCGGGCGGCTCGCCGGGAGACACGGACGACATGAAACGCACAGCACTTTCCACGGCCATCCTGCTGGCCACCGGTCCCGCCCTTGCGGACACGCCGAACACCAACGACGCGCAGACGCTGGAGACCGTCCAGGTTACCGCCTCGCGAATCGCCCAGACCGTCGACGAGACGCTCGCTTCGGTGACCATCATCGACCGCGAGGAAATCGAACGCCTGCAGCCCCAGCAGTTCACCGATCTTTTAGATGGGCGCGCTGGCGTATCGGTGAGTGGTGCCGGCCCATTTGGTAAACAGTCGAGTGTGCGCGTGAGGGGTACCGAATCTGATCACCACCTGCTTTTGATCGATGGAGTTCGCATGGGCTCTGCGACCACCGGCGGGGCGAGTTGGCGGTTCCTGCCGCCGGAGGAGATCGAACGAGTGGAGATCGTGCGGGGCCCTCGAACGTCCATTTATGGGTCCGATGCCATTGGCGGCGTGACCCAGATCTTTGCCCGAGAAGGTCGAGAAGGACCGCCGAAGGTCAACGCATTTGTCGGAGGCGGAAGTTTTGACACGTGGGAGACCGGAGTCGGCGTTGCCGGCGGCACCGAGAACACGAACTACAGTTTCTCGGTTAGCCACTTCGAGACCGATGGGATTAACGTGCAGGACGACGTCGGTGACGATGACCCTGACGGTTACAAGAACACCTCGCTGGCCGGCAAGCTGTCGCATCGGCTCCCCAACGGCATCGAGCTATTCGGCAACATGCTGTATTCGGAGGGCCGCTCGGAATACGATGCGGACGAATTCGGCCTCGTCGACCCCGCCGACCCGGACTCTTTTGGCCGTCTGGGGCCGTATGACCGTGCCTACACGGATTTCGTGCACGCCGCCCTGCGGGCCGGTGTTCGTATTCCGGTAACCGCCCGCTGGGACTCGGAAGTCACGCTCGGGCAGTCACGGGATGAGAGTGACGATGTGACGGAAGGCGGCGTGCTTGGTGGAAGCATCGATCGATTCGATACGCGTCGGAATCAGCTGACCTGGCGCAACGATCTCCGACTTGGGGATCGCACCGACCTAGTGGCCGGAGTGGATGCCTACGAGGACCAGGTTGATGGCACCACCGATTATGACGAGGACTCGCGTTACAACGTTGGCGTGTATTCGGTCTTGCGCACCGAACTTGGCAACCACGACCTGGAAGCTTCGCTGCGTTACGACGACAACGAGCAGTTCGGTGCAAAGACCACGGGTCAGATCGCCTGGGGCATGCAGGCCACCGATGCCCTGCGCCTGCGGGCATCCTATGGGACGGCTTTCAAGGCTCCGACATTTAACGATCTTTATTTCCCAGATGTAGGGTTTTTCCGTGGCAATCCAGACTTAAATCCAGAAGAGTCAGAAACGTATGAACTCGGTGCGCGGTACTCAGCCGGTCACACGTACGTCGACGTTGCGGTGTTTGAGGCTCGCGTCGATAACCTTATTACCGGCTCCCCTCTCCCTGAAAACATCGAAGAGGCGCGGATTCGTGGGTTGGAGATCGAGGGTGGCCATGAGTTCGGTCCGTGGAATTCTCGTGCCTCGATGACGTTGTTGGATGCCGAAAACCGGGAAACCGGAAAGGAGCTGTCGCGCCGGGCGCCGGTAAGTGCGAGGTTGGATCTGGACCGAGAGTTCGGGCGGTTTTCCGTTGGAGCTACAGCCATTGCCAAGAGTCGATCGTATGACGATACCGGTAATAACGACCGACTTTCCGGTTACGGCCTGCTGAATTTGCGCGCCAGCTATCAGATCCATCGGGAATGGCAGCTCCGGGCGACGGTTAGTAATGTGCTTGATAAGGATTACGAGACCCAAGGGGGCTACAACCAGCCGGGTCGGGCCGCTTTCGTCAAGCTGCGCTACCAGCAGAGGTGATGCATGGGTAATCGACTGTCAAAGATTGCGACCCGCACGGGTGACGAAGGCCGGACTGGCCTGGGGGATGGCTCGCGGGTGGATAAGGACAGCCACCGCGTCGAGGCGTTTGGTGACGTGGACGAGCTGAACAGTGTCGTGGGCCGGGTCCTGGTCCACGATCTCCCGGAAGAGGTTCGGCGCGTGCTGGCCCTGGTTCAGCACGAGCTGTTCGACCTGGGGGCGGAGCTGGCGGTGCCGGGGCATCAGGCGCTACCGGATGCCTCTGTCGAGCGGCTCGATGTCGAGCTGGAAAGCTTCAACGCCGATCTGCCGCCGCTCGAGGAGTTCATCCTGCCGGGCGGTGGGCCGGCCACGGCCGACTGCCATATCGCCCGTACGGTATGCCGCCGTGCGGAACGTCGTCTGGTGGCGGTGAATCACCATGAGGCGCTGCGGCCGAGTTCACTGGCCTACATCAACCGCCTGTCGGATCTTCTGTTCGTGCTCTGCCGTGTGCTTGCACGTCACGAGAACGGCGCGGAAGTCCTCTGGCAGCCGGCCAACAAACGCGGCTGATTGCATCTGCCGTTGCTGGTTTTCGGGTGCCGTTTCCACGGCACCTTCCTGCGTATAACGGATTGGCGACGCCACCATTGCACCGGTGGCGTCGCCCCATCGAATTTTCTTCGGGGTTTATCGCATGTCCTTCTGGAAACGCAGCCTGGTCCTGCTGATCGTCGGCCTGTGGAGCACGCCCGTATGGGCAGGGCCCCAGATCGTCGGCATCGTCTCCGAGCGCTCGGCCCCCGAGGTGGCCGCCGGTGCGCATCGATTCCTGGAGGCCGTGCCGGATGCCGAGGTGGTGCTGCGCACGCCTGAGCAGCTGGCGGACAAGTCGGACTCGTCAATCCGGGCGTTGTGGCGCGATGCCGACGCGGTGCTCGTGGCAGCGGTGTTCGGGGACCAGGCCGGTCGTCTCGAACGTCTGCTGCGCGAAGAGGCACCGGCCGCGTCAGCGCCGATCCTTGCAATCAACAGCGAACGGCGCCTGACCGCGCTGTCCCGCATCGACGGCCAGGCGGTTCTGGAGGAGCTGGACGAGGAGGCCCGGACCGAACTGACCGAGAACCCTGAAGCGGGCGAGGATCCGCGCGAGCACCTGGCCCGGCAGCAGGAGCGCTTCTCAAACCAGGCCGACTGGTTAACCGGACGTGCGTTCTATCAGGGCCGCACACCGGAGAACATGGAGGGTCTGATGCGCTGGCTGGCCGCTCGGGGCGGGCACTCGATTGACGTGCCGGAACCGGATCCGCGCGAGACCATCCGCTATTACCGGGATGGCCAGTCGGTGGCCGACCCGGGGGATCTTGGCCTGGATGCCAGGCCGGCCGTGGCCGTGCTGGACCTGGATACCGGTGACCGTCCCGGTGACCGCGAGCTTCTGGATGCGACCTGCGAGGCGCTGGAGGCCCGGGATACCCAGTGCTTCGCGGTCCTCGCGCGCTGGGGTGGGGCCAGCCGCGAGGCAGTCGAGAACCTCGCCGCATCGGCGGCACCCGCCGAGCTGAGCGGGATCGTCAGCCTGCAGGACTTCGTAGTGGGCGGCGGTGGCAACCGCGAGGCGGTGGCCGAGGCCTTCGCCGAGCTGGATGTCCCTGTGGTCAAGGGGATTCGTCTGGCGGACGTGAGCGAGACCGAGTGGCGGCTCTCGCACGAGGGCATCCCCTGGGACAAGGTCCACTATCACGTGGCCATGCCGGAATTGCAGGGCGCCAGTCAGCCGATGGTGCTGGCGACCGCGGGCGAGCCCACGCAGGACGAACGCACTGGCGTGCGATTGGCGCTGCCCGAACCGGTGGGCGAGCGGGTGGAGGCCCTGGCCGACCGGATGCAGCGCTGGAACCGGCTGCGCCAGCTGGACAACACAGACAAGCGGGTCGCGGTCGTGTACTACAACCATCCGCCCGGTCGCCAGAACATTGGCGCCGACAAGCTGGATGTCCCGGAATCACTGCTGGAGATCCTGCAACGGCTGGAGGCCGCCGGGTATGACCTCGGGGACGAGGTGCCGGAGGATGCCGAGGCCCTGCTGGACATGATCCAGGACCGGGCGGTGAATCTGCCGGAACAGGCGGACGCGCTGGACGCGATCGCCGGCCGGGTCGCCTCGCTGGATCGAGATCAGTACCAGGCGTATTTCGACGGCTTGCCTGCCGCGGTGCAGGCGGAGCTGGTCGACGGACCGATCGGCTACCTGCAGGCGCGTCTGGAGGCGGCCAGGGACGCGGACAAGCACGAACTGGCGGAGGCCGCGCTGGACAGCGGTGTCGGCGATCTACGGCATATGCTCGAGAGCTACCCGCACGACGCCCAGGAACGGGCGCTGGACCTGCTCGCCCAATACGAGGCCGCCTGGGAGGCCACGCTGGCCGGTGAAGACGAACACGAAACCACCGAACAGCTGCGCAAGGCCCTGGTGCGTACAGGCATCCCGGGTCTGACCGGATGGGGCGAGCCGCCGGGCGAGGCCATGACGCGCGACGGCGAGATGCTCTTCCCCGGCATCGAGTTCGGCAACGTGTTCATCGGCCCGCAGCCGCCGCGCGGGTGGGAGGTCAGCGAGCGCTTGCTGCATGCGAACACGACCTTCCCGCCGACTCACCAGTACGCCGGTTTCTATCACTGGATTCGCGAGCACTTCGAGGCGGATGCGCTGGTCTACGTCGGGCGTCATTCCACTCGCGAGTTCCTCCCGCGCCGCCGCGCGGGTCTCGCCCCGGACGACTACCCCGAGATCCTCGGCGGTGACCTGCCGATCATCTATCCCTACATCGTCGATGGTGTCGGCGAGGGCATCCAGGCCAAGCGGCGGGCGATGGGCGTGATGATCAGCCACCTGACGCCGCCGCTGGCGGCCACCGAGCTCTACGACAGCCTGCTGGAACTGCGCCAGCTGGTGGAGACCTACGAGGCCGCGGCCCAGCCCGATGCGGCCACCCGCTCGCGCGCCGCCCAGACGCTGCGCGAGCGTATCGACGAGCTGGGCCTGACCGAGACCATCGAACGCGAACTGGCGCGCGGCCATCACCATCACGGCCACGACGACGGAGATGGGCACCACGATGACCACTCCGACGGGCATGAGCAGGACGGTGGCCATGGACATGACGACCATGGCAGGGACGATGATCATGGGGATGACCACGGGCACGACCACGGGCACGACCACGGGCACGACCACGGGCACGGTGACACTCCGCTCGCGGAGATGGATGAAGAGCTGCTGGTGCACGAGATCGGCCACTACCTGACCGACATGCAGGAGGACCAGATGCCGCTGGGTCTGCATGTGTTCGGTCGCGACTGGTCGGACGAAGCCGTGGACACGATGCTCGAGTCGATGGCCGGGGATGGTGAGGCCGGTGACGACTGGGACGACAGGCTGCGGGGTTCGCCCGCCAGTGAACGCGCCCATCTGCTGGCCGCCCTGGAGGGTCGGTTCGTGCCACCGGGTCAGGGCAACGATCCGATCCGCACGCCGGATGTACTGCCCACCGGGACAAACTTCCATGCCCTGTCGGCGGACCTGGTGCCAACACGAATCGCCTGGGGCATCGGTCAGGAACTCGCCGCGGATGCCCGCGAGCACGGTGATCCGGAAGCGGATGGCAGCGAGGCCATCATCCTCTGGGCCTCCGACACCGTACGTGACGAGGGGGTGATGATCGCCTTCGGCATGGACATGCTTGGAATCCGGCCCGCCTGGAACAGTCGCGGGATCGTCGAGGGCCTGGAGCGCATGGATCTCGACGAGGCCGGGCGCGACCGTCGCCGGGATGCCCTGTTCACCACCTCCGGGCTGTTCCGCGATCTCTACGAGGACCAGCTCGTGTGGCTGGACCGGGCCGCACGGCTGGCGCTGGATGGCGCCTCGGAGACCATCCTCGAGGAGCACCCGGAACTGGAAGAGGCACTGGAAGCAGCCCTCGCTCCGCTGGCGGAGGATCTGCGCGATCCCGGCGGCGAGTCGTTGGCGCGTAATGATGTCGCCGCGCAGTGGGTGGAGGACACCGAGGCCTTGCGCGCGGCCGGACTGGACGGTGCCGCCGCCGGGGAGCAGGCCGCGTTGCGCGTGTTCGGCACCGCACCGGGGGCGTACGGCGCCGGGGTCAACCGCCTGGCGGACCGTTCCGGCGCCTGGGAGGATCGCGCCGAACTGGGCGCGGCCTACCTGCGCCGCATGGGGCATGCCTACGGCACAACGGCATCCGGCGATGCGGCACACGAGGCGTTCGAGTCGCGCGTGGCCGGGGTCGGGCGCACCTATCTGGGCCGTGCCTCGCACCTGTACGGGCTGTTGGACAACGACGACGGCTTCGATTTCCAGGGTGGGCTGTCCACTGCCGTGGAAAGCCTGCGCGGCGAGGTGCCGGACAACCGCGTGCTGCAGCATGCCGACCCGGACAACCCGCAGGTGGAGACGCTGGGGCGCGCGCTGATGCGCGAGCTGCAGGGGCAGAACCTGAACCCGCAGTGGATCGAGCCGCTGATGGATCACGGTTATGCCGGGGCCCGCACCATGGCCCGCGACTTCGTCGACAACCTTTGGGGCTGGCAGGCCACCAACCCCGAGATCGTGCGCTCCTGGGTCTGGGACGAGGTGCACGACATCTACCTGCAGGACCGGCACGGACTGGGCGTGGACGAATTTCTCGCCGACGGCCACAACGTGCATGTGAAGACCCACCTGCAGGCCGTGCATCTGGTGGCTGCCAGTCGCGGGTTCTGGGAGGCCGAGCCGGAGGTACTGGACGCCCTGTCCGAACGCTTCGCCGAATTGGTTGCGGAACACGGCCTGCCGGGCAGCGGGCACACGCGCCCCGACCACCCGATGCTGGACGAGGTGGCCGAGCGCCTGGAGGACCCCGAACTGCGCGAGGCCTTCGAGGCCGTGCGCGCGTCCGCGCAGATCGATCGTGCACAGGCGGAGGCCGACCCCAGTCGTGTCACCGAGATCCAGCCGCTGGAGGACCCGGACGCCCGGGAGATGCAGGAGATGCCGGAAGCGGCCGAGGCCGAGAGTGGCCAGGAGACCGGCGACGAGGCAGCCGGCATGCCCTGGCTTCCCTGGCTAGTCGCCGCCGCGCTGTTCCTGCTGCTGATTGGCGGTATCGCCGCAGGCCGCCGCCGATAACCGCCGCTTGGGCATCTCCTGTAGGAGGCCAGCCCCCTGGCCGATGGGCCGCCGGATATACCCCATCGGCCAGAGGGCTGGCCTCCTACACAGGAAGGTGAGAAGCGCTGAACAAAGGTTAGTGAGGTAAACGCGAATGCCGTTCTCGATCACGATGGAACTGATGGATACCGTAGTGCGCTGGCTGCTGGAGCCGGTGATTGTCGGCCTGCTGGTGCTGGTGGCGGTCGCCGTCTGGGAGTTTGGGCTCGCACTGGGCGAACGCTCCGGCGGGGTGCGCCGGCTGGAGGCCACCGGCGATGCCGAGCGCCTGGCCTACCGCGCACGGCGCCGCATTGACCGCGCGGATCTGCTGGCACGCATCGGCCCGATGCTCGGGCTGATGGGGACGCTGATCCCGCTGGGTCCAGGGCTGGCCGCGATGGGCCGGGGCGAACTGGAAATCCTCGCTCAGGCCGTTACGGTGGCGTTCAACACCACGGTGCTGGGGCTGCTGGTTGGCATCCTCGGTTTCCTGCTCGGACGCCTCCGGCGGCGCTGGTATGACGCCGCGATGGAGCGCCTGGAGGCGGCGGCATGAGGGTCCCGCACTACCGCGCCAGCCGCTTCGATGCCCCTGACGAGGAACCAATGGGGCCATTGGCCAACCTGGCCGACATCATGCTGGTGTTCGCCGTCGGCCTGATGGTGGTGATGGCCGCCTCGGGGAGCGGCCTGGAACCGGCCAGCGGCGGCGCCGAGATCGAACCAGGGCGCGAGATCCCGGACCCGCCCGAGGGTGCCGGCGAGGCCGGCTCCGGCTTCGAGTCGATGGGCCAAGTCTACCGTGACCCGGAGACCGGACGAATGATCCTGATCGGCGAGTAGGCCCGCCCCCTGCGCACCCCGAACAAGCAATGAACTCAAGGAGTACATCAACATGACCGACGACACCGAAGCGGCACGGGCCGAACGCCACGCCCAGCGCATGGCCCGCAAGAAGGAGATCGTGGATCGCAAGATCGCCGAGGCGCAGGAAGAAAAGGGCGTGTTCCTGATCCTGACCGGCAACGGCAAGGGCAAGAGCTCCTCCGGCTTCGGCATGGTCGCGCGCGCCCTGGGGCACGGCATGCAGGTCGGCATCGTGCAGTTCATCAAGGGGCAGTTCGCCACCGGCGAGGAGGCCTTCTTCCGTGGTCAGGACCACGTGCAGTACCACGTGATGGGCGAGGGCTACACCTGGGAGACCCAGGACCGCGAGAAGGACGTGGCCGCGGCCCGCGAGGCCTGGGCACATGCCCGCGACATGCTGCGCGACCCGAACGTCGACCTGGTGCTGCTCGACGAGCTGCACATCGCGCTGAAATATCAGTACCTGGATGTGGACGAGGTGCTGGAGGATCTCGCCAATCGTCCGCCGATGCAGCACGTGATCACCACCGGTCGCGCCGCGCCCAAGGCCCTGATCGAGGCGGCCGATACCGTCAGCGAGATCGGTGTGGTCAAGCACGCCTTCCAGGCCGGAATCAAGGCGCAGAAGGGGATCGAGCTGTGAGTGTGAGCTGCCCCGCCGCATTCGTGGCGGCCCCGGCCTCGGGCCAGGGCAAGACCACGATCACCGCCGCCATCGCCCGCTACCACCGCAACCAGGGACGCCGGGTACGAGTGTTCAAGACCGGTCCGGATTTCCTCGACCCGATGATCCTGGAACAGGCCTCCGGCCATCCGGTCGACGCCCTGCATCTGTGGATGGTCGGGGAAGAAGCCTGTCGAGCGATGCTGTACGAGGCGGCCCAGGGATCCGACCTGATCCTGGTGGAAGGCTCGATGGGGCTGTTTGACGGGGATCCGTCCGGTGCGGATCTGGCCCAGGCCTTCGGCTTGCCGATCCTGGCCATGGTCGATGCCAGCGGCATGGGCCAGACCTTCGGGGCGCTGGTGCATGGCTTGTCGACCTACCGTCCGGGCCTGTCGTTTGCCGGCGTGATTGCCAACCGGGTGGGCAGTCCCGGCCATGCGCGGATGCTGGAGGACTGCACCCCGGAAGCGATCCGTTTCTTTGGTGCCGTGCAGCGTAACGAGACGCTAAGTGTCCCGGATCGTCACCTGGGTCTGGTGCAGGCAGGCGAGATCGCCGATCTGGATGCGCGGCTGGAGGCGGCAGCGGCCGCGATTGAAGAGGCTGGGGTGACCGGGCTCCCGGAGCCGGTGACCTTTCATCCGGAAACAATTGCGCCGATCGAGGCGGCGCTGTCCGGCGTGCGCATTGCGATCGCGCGGGATGCGGCTTTTGCTTTCATGTATCCGGCCAACCTGCGCCTGCTGGAGAAGATGGGCGCCGAACTGCGGTTCTTTTCCCCGCTTGCGGGGGACGGTTTGCCAGAGGCCGATGCCGTCTGGCTGCCGGGTGGCTACCCCGAGTTGTATCTGGATCAGCTGTCCGCCAATGCTGCCCTGAAGTCGGACCTGGAGGCCCATCATGCGGCGGGCCGCCCCATCCTGGCGGAGTGCGGGGGCTTTCTCTACCTGCTGGACGAACTGGCCGACCGCGAGGGCCATGCCGCGGCTATGGCCGGGCTGGTGCCGGGCAAGGCCCAACTGGCGGACCGCCTGCAAGGTCTGGGTCTTCAGGCGGCCCCGCTGCCGGAGGGCGAGCTGCGCGGGCACACCTTCCATCACACTCACTCCGAGGTCGGGCTCGAGCCCTATGGCCATTGCTGGCGCGCGCGCGGGACGGGGTCGCAGGGCGAGGCGATCTATCGCGACGGCCGCCTGACTGCGACCTATCTGCATGCCTGGTTCCCCTCCAACCCGGAGGCCACGGCCCAGCTGTTTCGAGCATGAGTGATCGACCGCGGGACAATGTGACGCGGATCGAGCCCGGGGCGCGCGCCGGGGCCCGCCTCCCGTTGTGCGGCGAGCGAAAGCCCGGTTGCGTGGATCTGGTCGGGGCAGGGCCGGGCGATCCGGGCCTGCTGACACTGGACGCCGCCGCAGCGATGCAGCACGCCGATGTCCTGCTGCATGACCGCCTGATCCCGGAGGCGATCCTCGAGCTGGCCAACCCGGAGGCGCAACGCCTGTATGTGGGCAAGGCCCGCTCACGGCACAGCTGCGATCAGGGGGATCTGAACGATCGCATGGTTGCACTGGCCCGGGAGGGGCACTACGTGGTGCGCCTGAAGGGCGGCGACCCGTTTGTCTACGGGCGGGGTGGCGAGGAGGCTGCCGCGATTGCCGCTGCCGGGGTGCCCGTGCGCATCGTGCCGGGGATTACCGCAGCCGGTGGCTGTGCAGCCTATGCCGGGATCCCGCTGACCCATCGCGATCACGCCTATCGCTGCCAGTTCGTGACCGCCCACCGGCGTGCCGGCGAGACCGATCTGGACTGGGCCTCGCTGGTCCATCCGCAGCAGACCCTGGTTGTCTACATGGGGCTGCATACCCTGGCCGAGGTCTGCGGCGAGATGATGGCGGCGGGTGCGGATGGCGCGATGCCGGCCGCGCTGGTTGAACAGGGGACGCGACCGGGCCAGCGTGTCATCGAAGGCGTTCTGGCCGATCTCCCCGCGCGGGTGGCGGATCTGGATATCCAGTCGCCGGCGCTGCTGATCGTGGGCGAGGTCGTGCGTCTGCGCGAGACGATCGCCATGCAGGGTGCCGAGTCCGTCCCGGGAGCGCATGAAACCGGCTGAGCAGAACAGCTCGGCGGGCGCCATGCGCCCGGAGACTCCCGAGACCAGCGGGCGTCTGCGCACGGGGCTGACCACCGGTGTGTGTGCGACCGCCGCCGCCGTTGCCGGCGCACGCTGGCTGCTGGAGGGGCGGCGGCTCGAGATGGTGGAAGTCATCCTGCCGAAGGGGCAGGTGGTGAGCCTGACACTGAACGACCTCGAACCCACTCCGGGTGGCGCGGTTGCCGGGGTCATCAAGGATGCCGGCGACGACCCGGATGCCACCCACGGGGCCCGAGTTTGGGTGGAGATAAACCTGTGCGGTGCGCCCGGTGTCGAGTTCGTGGCGGGTGCCGGGGTCGGGACGGTTACACGCCCGGGCCTGGTGCTGGAGCCGGGCGAGGCCGCCATTAATCCGGTCCCACGACGCATGATCCAGGGGCATCTGGAGACATTCGCTGCAGCCGCCGGGTACAGCGGGGGCTTCAGGGTTACGGTTGGCGTGGACGGTGGCGAGCGCATTGCCGGGCGGACCATGAACGCTCGCCTGGGGATCCTCGGGGGGCTCTCGATCCTGGGCACGACCGGCATCGTCCGGCCATTCTCCTGCGCCGCCTATATCGCATCCATCCATCAGGCCATAGACGTGGCCCGCGCCAACGGTTGTCCGCGCGTGGCCTGCTGCACCGGGGGTACCAGCGAGGCCGCGATGCGTGAACAGTACGGTCTGGACGACATGGCGCTGATCGAGATGGGGGATCTGTTCGGGGCGGCACTGAAGTATCTGAGGCGTCACCCCCTGCCCGCGGTGGTGCTGGCCGCGGGGTTCGGCAAGCTCAGCAAATTCGCGGCCGGGCACCTGGATGCCCACAGCCGCAAGTCACGCATCGATCTCGACGCGCTGGCGGAGGAGGCGGCGGATCTGGGAGGCAGCCAGGCACTGGTCGCGCGCATCCGCGCGGCCAACACCAGTGCCCAGGCGCTTGCGGATTGCCTGGAGCAGGGTGTGGCGCTGGCCGACCGTATCAGTGCGCGCGCCTGGCAGCGGGCGCGCGGGATGCTGCCGGAGACCACGGCGCTGGAGGTCTGCGCGGTGGATCGGGCCGGACGCATCGTCGGGTTTGCCGATGGTGCCGGGGGGCTCGCGCCATGACGGCCGCCGCGATTGCCCTGCAGTCGGTGGCCAAGCGCTACGCCGGTGGCCGGGTTGGGCTGGCGAACGTGGATCTGGAGGTGCCGGCGGGCAGCTTTTTCGGCCTGCTGGGGCCGAACGGGGCTGGCAAGACCACGCTGGTGGGGTTGTTGACCACGCTGGTGCGGGCGGATCGGGGCTCGATCCGCGTCTGCGGGTACGACGTGGCCACGCAGGCGGTTGCGGCGAAGGCGTGCATGGGCGTGGTACCGCAGGAGGTCAACTTCAACAGCTTCGAACCGGTGGGCGAGATCGTCGAGGCCCAGGCGGCTTACTACGGGCTGTCCCCAAGGCGGGCGCGCGAGCGAACCGGCGAGGTGCTGGAACAGGCGGGGCTGCTGGACCGGCGCGAACAGTCGGCCTGGGGCCTGTCGGGTGGCATGAAGCGGCGGCTGATGATTGCCCGGGCCCTGGTGCACCGCCCCCGCGTCCTGCTCCTGGACGAGCCGACGGCGGGGGTGGACCTGGAGGGGCGCCATGCCACCTGGGAGCTGTTGCGTGGCTTGAACGCGGACGGCGTGACGATCCTGCTGACCACCCACTACCTGGAGGAGGCAGAGACCCTGTGCGACACCCTGGCGATACTCGATCAAGGCGAGATCGTCGCGCGCGGTGATACGGGCGAACTGCTGCACGGGCTGAACGTGCAGACCCTGGTGCTGGAACTGAGCATGCCGCTGGACGCGACCCCGGCGCTGGACGGGTTGGCGATTCGTTTGAGTGATCGCTGGACCCTGGAGGTCGACCTGCCGCAGGGCATGGAGGTGAATGACCTGTTCGACCGCCTGGGCGCAAGCGGGGTGCGTGTCGCGGGAGTCCGCAACAAGCGCAACCGGCTCGAGTCGCTGTTCCTGCAGCGCATCGCGGAACGCGCTGCCGCCCCGCCGGGGAGGGAGACATGAGGCTCGCGGCGTACGGATTTGCCTATCGCGGGATGGTGGTCAAACAGGTGCGGCGTTTCCTGCGCGCCTGGGTGCAGAACCTCCTGCCATCGGTGGTGACGACGGTCCTGTTCCTGGTGATCTTCGGTCACCTGATCGGGCGCGAGCTCGGCACCATGCGAGGGGTCGATTACGCTGATTTTATCCTGCCCGGCCTGATCATCCTGGCGGTGGCCACCAATGCCTACAGCAATGTGACACTGGCGTTCTACGGGGCGCGGCTGCAGCGACATATCGAGGAGCTGCTGGTCGCGCCGCTGCCCGCCTGGCTGATTGTGGCCGGCTTCGCCACCGGTGGTGTCATCCGAGGCCTGCTGGCCGGGGCGCTGGTCGCGCTGGTCGCGATTCCGTTTGCCAATCTCCAGTTGCACCACCTGGCGGCCACGCTGGGGATCGCGCTGATCAGCGCCTTGCTGTTCGCCCTGGCCGGGCTCCTGAACGGCCTGTATGCGCGCAGCTTCGACCATACCTCCGTGGTGGCCACGTTCGTGCTGACCCCGCTGATCTACCTGGGCGGCCTGTTCTACCCGGTAGAACGGATGCCCGAGCCCTGGCAGTCCCTGGCCGTACTCAACCCGCTTTATTACATGATCGAGGGCTTTCGCTACGGCCTGCTGGGGACCGGCTCCTTTGCCTGGGCCGCGACCTTCTGGGTCCTCGCAGGGGCAACCCTCGTCGTTGGCGTGCTGGCCTGGGCCCTGGTCGCCCGCGGCGTGCGGATCCGGACATGAGTGGGGGCGGGGTGCAGCGATGAGTGCCGATCATTCGCGGGTGCGCCGGGCCTGTCCGGGGGTGGCCGCGCCGATGGCCACCGGGGACGGTCTGTTGATGCGGGTGCGTCACCCGATCGGGGGGCTGGATGCGGGGCAGGCGGAGACCATTGCGGAGGTGGCGCGGCGTTTTGGGTCCGGTGTCCTCGAGCTGACCAGCCGCGGCAATCTGCAGCTGCGTGGTTTGGACGCGGCGGGGCTGGAGCCGGCTCGCGCCGAGCTGGAGGGGGCGGGGTTGGCAGATCGCGACCCTGCGGCGGAAGCGGTGCGCAATGTCCTGGCGGCCCCGGTGACGGATATCGACCCGGAGGCGGCCATGGATGTGCAGCCGGTCGCGCGGGATCTCGTGCGAGCACTGGGGGAGCACCCGCGCCTGAGGGCATTGCCCCCGAAGGTGGGGGTGGTGGTGGAGGCGGGTGGCGGTTTGCCGCTGGATGGGGTGCCGGCGGATTTGCGACTGGAGGCCTGTACGGCGCTGGGAGGGGTGTGGTTCCGAGTGGCCTTGGGGGCGTCCAGTCGCACGGCCACGGTGCTGGGCTGGACACGCGCGGAGAATGTGGTGGACGTCGCCCTCGCGGTGTTCGAACGCTTCGTTGCGTTGCGCGAGGGCGATGTGGATCCGCCGGGACGGCTCGCGGGTGCCGTAGCCCGATGGGGCCCGGAGGCGTTGACGCCGCCCGGGCTGGAGCGGGTGCTCCCGGGCGGGGACTGGGTCGCGGCGCGGATCCCCGAATACGCGGATGCCGGGATGGGGACGTGCCTGAACGGGCGCGCCTTCGGGATCGCGTTTCCGTTCGGTGCCCTGCGCGCCGAGGCGCTGCAGGGGCTGGCCGAGCACATTCGGGCGCACGACGGACGCCTGCGCCTGACACCGTGGCGCAGCCTGCTTCTGACCGGGGTACCTCCTGTGGAGCCGGACCGTGTCGCCGAGTGGGGTGGCGTGACCGATCCGGACGACCCGCGCCTGGCGGTGAGTGCCTGTATCGGGCAGATGGGTTGCTCCGCGGGCAGTACCGCCACGCGGGCGGATGCCGAGAGGGCCGGGGTCGCTGCCTGCGGGTTGCTTGCGGGGGGCGGGCAAGTACATGTGAGTGGCTGCGACAAGCACTGTGGGCGTCCCGCGAATGCGCAGGTCCTGCTCACGGCGTGGGAAGGCCGCTATGAGCTCTCGCTGCAACGCGCCCCCGCGCGATGGGAGACCGTGCTGACGAGGCTGGCGCCGGGGCAGGTCGAGCCGGCCCTGGCAGCCCTCGATGCCATCGCCCGCGAAGAGGGTGGCCGGCATGAGTCGGGGCTCGAGGCCCTGCAACGGTTGGAGGGAACAGCGCTGACGAGACGTATGAACGCGATGATGAACAACGGAGATCCAGCATGACGCAGAGCGATCCGGCCGGGGCCGTACCCGACTATATCCGCGACGGGGCGGCCATCTACCGGGAGTCGTTTTCGATTATCCGGTCCGAGGCGGACCTGGACCGCTTTCCGCAGGAGCTGGTGCCCGCGGTGGTGCGCATGATCCACGCCTGCGGCATGACCGATCTGCCACGGGACGTCGGGTTTTCGGCCGGCGTGGCCCGGGCGGCCACTGATGCGCTGGCCGCCGGCGCGCCGATCCTGTGCGACAGCAACATGGTGGCCCACGGGATCACTCGGACCCGGCTACCGGCGGACAACCCGGTGATCTGCAGCCTGCGGGAGGAGGGTGTGGCCGCGGCCGCCGAACGCCTGGGTACCACGCGATCGGCGGCTGCCCTGGAATGGTGGCGACCGCATCTGGAGGGTGCGGTCGTGGCCATCGGGAATGCACCCACGGCCCTGTTTCACCTGCTGGAGATGCTGCACCAGGGCGCGCCACGTCCGGCCGCGGTACTCGGTATCCCGGTGGGCTTTGTCGGTGCGGTGGAGAGCAAGGAGGCGCTGGCCGCCAGCCCGCTGGACCTCGAGTACCTGACCATCTTCGGACGCCGCGGTGGCAGCGCCATGGCCGCGGCGGCCATCAATGCCTTTGCGAGTGACCGGATATGACGACTTCTTCCCCTGTGAATGCATCCCCGGAGGCGGGCTGCCTGTATGGAGTCGGCACCGGGCCTGGCGATCCCGAGCTGCTGACGTTGAAGGCCGCGCGTCTGATCGCACAGAGTCCGGTAGTGGCCTATTTCTGCCGCCGTGGCGGGCGCGGTCAGGCCCGTGCGATCGTGGACGCCCACCTGGGTACCGGCCAGTGCGAGATGCCGCTGGAGTACCCGGTGACCAACGAGATTCCGCACGGCTCCGAGGAATACCGCCGCCGCATCGAACAGTTCTTCGACGCCTGTGCCGAGCAGCTGGCGGCCGAACTGGAAGCCGGGCGCTCGGTCGTGGTGCTGAACGAGGGCGACCCGTTCTTCTACGGCTCCTTCATGCACGTATACCTGCGGCTCAAGGAGCGCTTTCGCACGAGTATTGTGCCCGGAGTGACTTCGATGATGGCCTCTGCCGCCCAACTGCCAACTCCGTTGACCATGCGCGATGACCTGCTGACGGTGATCCCGGGCACGATGCCGATCGACGATCTGCGCCAGGCCCTGCAGGGGACGGATGCAGCGGTCATCATGAAAGTGGGGACCCATCGCGATGCGGTGGTCGGTGTCCTGCAGGAGCTGGGGCTGAGTGAGCGCGCCTGGTACGTGGAACGCGCGAGCACTGCCGAGGAGCGGGTCCAGCCGCTGTCCGAGATCCCGGAACGGGTGCCCTATTTCTCGATGATCGTGATCCCCGGGCGCGGGGTTCGGCGATGAGCGGGGATGGCGGTCCGGTGGTCGGTCGGTTGAGTGTGGTCGGGGTGGGTCCGGCGGGGCCGGAATGGATCACACCGGAGGTCGCTGCCCGTCTCGAAGCGGCCACCGATCTGGTGGGGTACGGGCCGTACCTGGAACGGATTGCGGGCCCTCATCACCGTGTTCACGCCTCGGATAACCGCGAGGAACTGGCGCGTGCGATGCACGCCCTGGACATGGCCGCCGAGGGGCGGGACGTGGTCGTGGTCTCGGGGGGCGACCCGGGTGTATTCGCCATGGCGGCGGCGATCTTCGAGGCGCTGGAAGGGGCGCAGGCACAACGCTGGGCGGGAGTCGAGGTGGACGTGACTCCCGGGGTCTCGGCGATGCAGGCCGCCGCCGCGCGGCTGGGTGCGCCGCTGGGCAACGATTTCTGCGTGATTTCGCTGTCGGACAACCTCAAGCCCTGGTCGCTGATCCAGCGCCGGGTGCGGCTGGCGGCCGAGGCCGACTTCGCCATGGCGTTCTATAACCCGATCTCGCGCGCGCGACCATGGCAGCTGGGGGAGGCCCTGGGCATCGTGCGCGAGGCCCAGGGTCCGGACACTCTGGTCATGCTGGCCACCGCGGTGGGACGCGGCGAACGCGAAGACGTGCAGATCTCCACCCTTGGCGAGGTGGATCCGGCGGCGGCCAACATGAGCACGCTGGTGATCGTGGGCGCCGCCTCCACCCGGGTGCTGGAGCGCCCCTCCGGCCGGCGCCACGTGTACACCCCGCGCTATGTCGAGTCGGCGGAGTCGCGGTGAACGCGCGCGAGGCCTTCCAGCCACTCCAGGGCCGCCTGCGGGGCGTGGAAGCGGGGCACCCCGGGGGCGTCCGGCGGCCGGTCCACCATCACCACCGGGATGCCGCGTTCGCGGGCCGCCTGCAGCTTGGGGGCGGTGGCCTCGCCGCCGCTGTCCTTGGTGACCAGCACGTCGATAGCGTGGGTCTCCAGCAGCCGGTGCTCGTCGGCCAGGCTGAATGGGCCGCGGGCCCGCAGCCAGGTGACCCGGGGCAGCGCCGGCAACGGTTCGGGCGGGTCGATGGTGCGGATGACGTAGTCCAGCTCGGGCGCCGCCTCGAAGGCCTCCAGGTGCTGGCGCCCGGTAGTGATGAGCACGCGCCGGCCGAGGCCGGGGAGCGCGCAGGCGGCGGCCTCCAGGTCGGGCACGCGCAGCCAGTGATCCCCGGGGCCGGCCTGCCACGGCGGCCGGGTCAGCCGGGCCAGGGGTACGCCGGCGTGGCGCGTGGCGGCGACGGCATTGGCCGAGATCTGCCGCGCGAACGGGTGGGTCGCGTCCACCAGGGCGTCGACCGCGTGTTCGTGCAGCCAGGCGGCAAGGCCCTCGGCGCCGCCGAACCCGCCGGTGCGCCGCGGCAGTCGCGAGGGCGCGGGCCTGCGCGTGCGTCCGGCCAGCGACACGGTGGCGTGCAGCCGCGGGTGGCCGTCCAGCAGCGGTTCCAGCGCCGCGGCCTCGGTGGTGCCGCCCAGCAGCAGGATCTGCCGCGGGCGCGCCGCCCGGGGGCTGGAGTCAGGAGATGAACGGGAGCTCATGAGGATGACCAGTCTAGCCACGAACGAGGAGCGAGCGCCATGGCTGAATATCGTCGGCGTGGGCGCGGAGGGGCTCGCCGGGCTGGCCCCGGATGCCCGCATGGCGCTGGACACGGCGGCGACGGTGATCGGCGGCGCACGGCATCTGGAGATGCTGCCGGAGCGGCCGGGGCAGGAGCGCCTGGTGTGGCCGTCGCCGCTGGAGACCGCGCTGGACTGGATCGAGGCGCGCGCCGGGCAGCCGCTGTGCGTGCTCGCCAGCGGCGACCCCTTCTGGTTCGGGGTGGGCGCGACCCTGATGCGGCGTTTTCCGGCCGCGCAGACCTGCGTCTGGCCGGCGCCCTCGGCGTTCAGTCTGGCCGCCGCGCGCATGGGCTGGCCGCTGCAGCAGACCCGCTGCCTGTCGGTGCACGGCCGGCCGATGGAGGCGCTGCGGCCCTGGCTGCATGACGGCGCGCGGCTGCTGATCCTGAGCCGCGACGGGGATACCCCGGCGGAACTGGCGCACTGGCTGACCGGGCTCGGCTTCGGCGATTCCACCCTGACCGTACTGCAGTCCCTGGGTGCGGACCGCGAGGCGGCGGTCCGCGAGCGCGCCGGGGCCTGGCCGGAGGTCGCGATCGAGGCGCTGAACACCGTGGCGCTGGAGTGCCGGGCCGATCCGGCGGCGCAGGTGCTGGCGGCCAGTGCCGGCCGGCCGGAGGCGCAGTTCGAGCAGGACGGACAGATCACCAAGCGCGAGGTGCGGGCGGTGGCGCTGGCCCTGCTGGCGCCCGGACGCGGCGAGCGGCTGTGGGACGTGGGCGCGGGCTCCGGTGCCATCGGCATCGAGTGGATGCTGGCGGATCCGGCCAACACCGCCGTGGCCATCGAGCCGCGCGCGGAGCGCCTGGAACGCATCGCGCGCAACGCGAGCACGCTGGGGGTGCCGACGCTGCGGTGCATCCACGGGCGGGCGCCGGGGGCACTGGGAGACCTGCCGCCACCCGATGCGATCTTCATCGGTGGCGGGCTGACCACGCCGGGGCTGGTGGAGCACTGCATCGGCCAACTGCGCCCGGGCGGGCGGCTGGTCGCCAGCAGCGTGACCGTGGAAGGGGACGCGGTGCTGGCGGCGGCGCACGAGCGCCACGGCGGCGAGCTCACGCGGATCAACGTCAGCCGCGCGGAGCCG
The DNA here is from genome assembly GCF_000383695.1 of Thioalkalivibrio sp. ALJ15. Lineage (NCBI taxonomy): Bacteria > Pseudomonadati > Pseudomonadota > Gammaproteobacteria > Chromatiales > Ectothiorhodospiraceae > Thioalkalivibrio > Thioalkalivibrio sp. ALJ15. Next base: position 237,639 of record NZ_KB912057.1, on the reverse strand, counting down.
CTGGGCGGCATGGCCGGCTGGAAGCCGCTGCGGCCGGTGACCCTGTGGTCGCTGCGCCGGAGCTGAGGGAAACGCCGAGCGGGGCGCGTGTCCGGGTGACCCCCGGGGTCGGCTTCGCCTCGGCCTGCACGGCCGGCGAGCTGGAGGCATTGGTCCGCGAGGTGCTGGCCGAGGCGCACGCAGTGTTGCGGGCGGGGGGCGGCGAGGCGATCGAGATCCGGCAGCTGGCGGCCCCGGGGCACAAGGGCGACAGCCCGGTGCTGTGGACGGCCGCGCGCGACCTGGAGCTGGAGCCGGTGTTCGCGTCGGCGGCCGCGCTGGCCGCGCGCGACGCTGCCTTGTCCACGGACTCGGCGCGCTCGCGTGCCGTCGCCGGGGTCGGTTCGGTGGCGGAGGCGGCGGCGCTGGCGGTGGCCGGCGACGGGGCGCGCCTGCTGCTGCCGCGGCGGCTCTCGGCACGGGCGAGCTGCGCGGTGGCCGTGCGGACGGTGAACGGGACAGACGGGAATTTCGAGGAGTTTTGATGACGGTTCATTTTGTCGGAGCGGGGCCGGGTGCGGCCGATCTGCTGACTTTGCGCGGGCGCGATCGTATCGCGGCCTGCCCGGTATGCCTGTATGCCGGTTCGCTGGTGCCGGAGGCGGTGCTGGAGCATGCCCCGGAGGGGGCGCGCGTGGTCAACACCGCGCCGCTGACGCTGGACGCAATCATGGAGGAGATCGAACGCGCCCACGCGGCGGGCCAGGACGTGGCGCGCCTGCACTCCGGCGATCTTTCGGTCTACAGCGCGCTGGGCGAGCAGATCCGTCGGCTGGAGGCGGCCGGGATCGATTACAGCATCACGCCCGGCGTGCCGGCATTCTCCGCCGCCGCCGCGACCCTGGGGCGGGAACTGACGGTGCCGGAGGTGGCGCAGTCGGTGGTGCTGACGCGCACGCCGGGACGGGCGTCCTCCATGCCGGAGCGCGAACGGCTGGCGAGCTTTGCCGCCACCGGGGCGACCCTCGCGATCCACCTGTCGCTGCACAATATCGAGACCGTGGTCGAGGACCTGCGGCCGCACTATGGCTGCGACTGCCCGGTGGCGATCGTGTTTCGCGCCAGCTGGCCGGACGAGAGCGTGGTGCGCGGTACGCTGGGGAATATCGCGGAACGGGCGCAGGCCCTGACCACACGGCGCTCGGCGCTGATCCTGGTGGGCCCGGCGCTGGACCCGGGCGATTTCCGCGACAGCGCGCTGTACGACCCGGCGCATGTGCGCCGTTACCGCGGCATGGACGGGGACTAAGCGGTGGCGCCCCTGATCTTCCGCAGGCAGGGATAACGCCGGTGGGTGTTGTGGGACACGGGGCTTTTCGCCTGCAAGCAGGCTCCCACATCGCCAGGAACCTGTAGGAGTCTGCTTGCAGGCGAAGGCGGTTTCTTCCCGATCAGGGTCACGGCAAGGGGCCGCCATGCGGCGGCCCCTTGGTTCCCGGCCGGTTTAGCGGCGGCGGTAGTTGTCGTGGCAGGCCAGACAATGGTGGCGCACGCCGTTCAGGGCCTCGGTGGCGCGAAGCTGGAAGTCTTCGTTCTCCAGGTCGTCGGCCGACTCCACCTTGCGCTGCAGTCGTTCGGCGGCCTCGCGGTAGGCTGCCTTGTACTCGGAGAACTCCGGGTCCTCCCAGGCCGCGGGCAGGGCCCCGGGTTCGCCGTCCCGCGCTGGTGTCTCGCGTGCGAACCAGGTTTCGATGTCGTCGGCGCGGCGCGCCAGTTCCTCGGCCAGACCGGGCAGACGTTCGGCGAATGGTGCGTCATAACGCAGGATCTGCTCGATGCTGCGGTAGGTGGCCGAGGTGCCCTGCATGCTCTGCTGACGGAAGCGCTGGAAGGCCTCGGTCGCATCCACTTTGGCCGGATCGTCCAGGGTCTCGTCATAGTCGCCCCAGGGGCCCGGCATTGTGACAGTGACCTCCGCGGTGGCCGGGCTGCCGGTGGCAGCCAGCAACAGGATCGCAAAGAGGGTGGTTCTCAACGGGTGGTGGATCGGTTGCATCCAGTTCATGTCGATTCTCCCGGTCATTTCTCAGAAGCGGAACTGGTGCTGCAGGTGCAGCTCCCAGTCCGAGGTGTCGGTGTCGCGGTCCAGCCACATCAGTTGGGTCTTGTGCCGCTGGCCACGGTGATACCAGTTGAGGCCGGCACCCCATTCACGCTGCCAGCGCTCGTCAGTGCCAAGATCGTCGCCTGCGTCGTGGCGCAATACGGCGTGGCGCGCGGCGAACTCCAGTCCCTCCACCGGCAGCGACTGCGCCAGTTCCAGTTCGGCCCCCAGGTCGTGGTAGCTCGCGGTGCGGTCGGGGGAGACATCGCGGCGGAAGGCCGCCAGCGACAGCGAGGTATGGGCGAACTTGACCACCGCGTCGGCGGTGGCGGTGATCCAGTCGGCGCGTTGGTTGGCCACCGTGTCTTCGATGCCGCGGCTCCAGTCGCGCAGGTGGTTGCGGCTGGCGGCCTGTACGCCGGCGCCCAGGGCGACGGTGCGCTCCACGGCCTGGCCTAACGTGGTGTTGTCACGTGGGACTGCGCCGACCGGGGCCCACGCGCCGCGCGCGCTGAACAGGTGGCCGGATGTGGAGGGGCGATCGTCGCGCTGATCCAGACGTCCGCGACCGTCAAACACGCCGATGGCCCATGCCCGGTTGTCGCCGGCGCCGCCCAGCAGGGCGATACCGGTGTCGCGGCCGGCCGGAACCTCGAACTGGTTGCCGGCGATGCTCAGTTCGGTGAACAGGCGGTTGGGTCCGCCGATATCCCGCGACAGGCCGAAGGGGACCGTAAACTGGCCAGCCCGCAGGCCCAGGTGTTCACCCAGTGCGTACTGCAACCAGATGTCGCGCATGGACAGCTCGCCGCTGCTGAAATCCGGCTGCAGGCGGAAGCTCAGATCGGGGTGGAACAGGGTGCCCGAGGTGTCCAGCCAGGCACGACGGAAGTCGAATTCGCTGCTGGAGCCATCCGGGTCTCGTTCGTAGCTGTAGCGGCCCTGGATCAGCGGATCCAGGGTGACCTGCAGGCCGTCTTCCGCGTCGCCGAATTCGAAGCCGGCTTGTGCCGGCGCGATGCCCGCGGCCGTCATCAGGCACAGGGTGGCCAGGGCCGGGACGGCATGCTGTCCCGGTCGGAGATGGGTATGGTTCATTGTTGGGTTGCTCCCTTGGACGCGCGACCCCGCACGCCGTGGATGAAACGACGCCGGAAGCTGGACAGGGAGCAGGGGAGGCCGGGCGATGCGAGCACGCCGGACTGGCCCGCTCGGCCGCCCACCGCGGCGTCGGGTGTCGTCCAGGCCGGTCTCCGGACTCGCGAAGTGGATGCGCGATGCATCCAGGGCGGATCGCCTTCCCGCGGGCATCCCGGGGATGCGCCGCAGTGGCATTGGATCCGCCCGTCTCCGCCTACCGTTGCGGGGGCAGTGCCGGCCTTGCGAATGTCGATTCGCGCACCGGCTTCCCGATTATCCCCGGCGGCTGAGCGCCGGGGCACCTAGAGTGGGGCGAACCGTAATGGAGGGAAAAGGGGGGGTCAAGTTTGTCCGGGTATCCCGGGAAACGGTGTAGTGGGGGCGAACCCGGCTCCCCTGGAGGCTGATAATTGATGCAGATCATCTCCGGGGCGGATTTTGATCGCGACCAGGTTTCCGCGTCTGTAGGGTGGGTTTTAAGTGGTTTGGACCGAGTCTATTTCGGTTCGCGCCGATATCCGCTTCTCAGATGTCTGTTACTCATCTGTTACTCAAGGGAGACCTGTATGAAAACGCTTTCCGGATTCCGCATGACGGCGCTGGCGGCTTGTGCAGCCGTCGCGTTCGGGGCCGCAGCCCCGGCCGTGGCCGATACCGACTATTCCGAGTACCGCGACGTGTTCGAGCCGCTGCCGGCGCTGCCGCCGATCCCGGCGGACAACTCGATGACCAAGGAGAAGATCGAGCTGGGCAAGATGCTGTTCTTCGAGCCGCGCATCTCCAGCTCCGGCGTGATCTCCTGCGCCACCTGCCACAACCCGGCGCTGGGCTGGGCGGACCGCATCCCGCGCGCGGTGGGCCATGACGGCCAGGTTGGCGAGCGCAATACCCCGACCGTGCTGAATTCCGGCTTCTTCACGGCCCAGTTCTGGGATGGCCGCGAGGACGATCTGGAAGGCCAGGCCCTGGGCCCGATCCAGGACGCGATCGAGATGGCGATGCCGCTGGAGGAGGCGATCGCGCGCCTGGAGGAGTTCAACGAGTACCAGGAGAAGTTCGAGGCCGCCTATCCCGATTATGACGGCGACAACGTGATCAATACCGACCACGTGGCCAAGGCCCTGGCGACGTTCCAGCGCACGCTGAACACCCCGAATTCGCCGCTGGATCGCTGGCTGGTCGGGGACGAGGGTGCGATGAGCGAGCAGCAGATGCGCGGGATGAAGCTGTTCGCCGATAACGGCTGCGTGGCCTGCCACAGCGGACCGGCGTTGACCGACAGCAACTTCCATCGCATCCAGGTGCCGGGCTCGGAAGACAAGGGCCGCTATCTGGTCACGGGCGATGAGGCCGACAAGTTCGCGTTCAAGACCCCGACGCTGCGCAATGTGGCGCTGACCTACCCCTACATGAACAACGGCGAGACCGCGACGCTGGACGAGGCGATCCGCATCATGGGGCAGGAGATGCTGGGCATGGAGTTCAGCGATGACGAGGTCGCGGACATCGAGGCCTTCATGCACGCACTGACCGGCGAGATGCCGCGCTTCGATATCCCCGCGCTGCCGTAACTGGCCGCACTGGGATCGGGTGTTACAAGCCCCCTCCGGAGACGGAGGGGGCTTTTTCGTGGGTGCGTTTATTCGACCGTGATAGTGATCTTTTCGGACACAACCGGTGGGTCGAAGCTAATGTGGCGGTAGTCCATGAACAGCAACTGCAGGGTGTACTCGCCGGGTTCCAGTTCCAGCTCGCCCTCGGTCTGTCCACCACCGAAATGACGCTTGTGGTCGGAGAAGGGCAGCGAGGCATCCAGGTCCACCTCGTCGAGTGGCTTGTTCACCAGCAGGTGGTGGTGGCCGGTGTTGTCCATCTCCACGCCGGCCGGCGCGACACCCATGCCGCGCAGGCCCATCTGGACACGCACTGGACTTTCGAGCGTTTCGCCATCCTGTGGACTGATGAAATAAACCTCGGCCCCGTCCGGTGGCGCAATGCGGTCGGTCGCCATGGCATTCCCGGCCAGCGCCAGGCCGCCGGTCAGTGCCAGTAACGTGGAAAGTCGGGTGAGCGTGGGATTCATGAAGGCTCCTTTGGCCCGCGTTCGGGCATCCGTGTGGTCCCAACTCCAGTATAGACCGCGGTCCCTGCGGCAGCCCCGCGGCGTTCTGCTACCCTAGGCGCCTTCAAATTCCACTTTCCTCAGGAACGAGTGCTTCGCATGACTTTTCGTACCCGTTTTGCCCCCAGTCCGACCGGCTATCTCCATATTGGCGGTGCCCGCACCGCGCTGTTCTCCTGGCTGTATGCGCGTCACCACGGTGGCGAGTTCGTGCTGCGCATCGAAGACACCGATCTGGAGCGCAGCAATGCGGAATCGGTCAACGCGATCCTTGAGGGGATGAACTGGCTGGGGCTGACTTACGATCACGGGCCGTTCTATCAGACGGAGCGTTTTGATCGGTACAAGGAGGTAATCGACCAGCTGATGGCCGCAGGTCACGCCTATCGCTGCTACTGCACGAAGGAAGAGTTGGATGCGATGCGCGAGGAGCAGAAGGCGCGCAAGGAAAAGCCGCGCTACGACGGTCGCTGCCGCGCGCGCACCGAGCCGCGCGAGGGCGTGGAGCCGGTAATCCGTTTTCGCACGCCGGACGAGGGGGTAACCATCGTCGACGACATGGTGCGCGGCAAGGTCGCGTTCCAGAACAGCGAGCTGGACGACTTGATCATCGCCCGCTCCGACGGCTCGCCAACCTACAACCTGACGGTGGTGGTCGACGACATGGATATGGGGATCACCCATGTGGTCCGTGGCGATGACCACTTGAACAACACCCCGCGCCAGATCAACATCCTGAAGGCGCTGGACGTGGAACCGCCGCGCTACGGCCACCTGCCGATGATCATGGGCCCGGACGGTGCCAAGCTGTCCAAGCGCCACGGGGCGGTCTCGGTGATGCAGTACCGCGACGAGGGCTATCTGCCGGAGGCCCTGCTGAATTATCTGGTGCGCCTGGGCTGGGCCCACGGCGACCAGGAGATCTTCTCGGTGGACGAACTGGTGCGCCTGTTCGATATCGAGGACGTCAACCAGTCCGCCTCGGCGATCAACCCGGACAAGCTCCTCTGGCTCAACCAGCACTACATCAAGACCCTGGACCCGGACCATGTGGCGTTGGAGTTCGGCTGGCACCTGGGTCAGTTGGGTATCGATCCGTCCAGCGGCCCGGCGATGCGCGACGTGGTGATCGCTCAGCGCGAGCGGGCGCGTACCCTTCGCGAGATGGCCGAGAACAGCGTGTACTTCTACCGCGAGTTCGAGGACTACGACGAGAAGGCCGCGCGCAAGCAGCTCACCGCCGAAGCACTCCCGGTGCTGCAGACGCTGCATGACGGTTTCAGTGCGCTGGGAGCCTGGGAGAAGGAGCCTCTGCACGAGGTCGTGGTGCACACCGGCGAGCGGCTGGATCTCAAGCTGGGCAAGGTCGCGCAGCCGCTGCGTGTGGCCCTGACCGGCGGCACAGTATCGCCGCCGATCGACGACACCCTGGTGCTGATTGGGCGTGAGCGATCACTGGCTCGGATCGAGCGGGCGCTGAAGAAAATTTCGGCGGAAGCGGGTTGACACTCCAGGGGGTGCTGGCTACAGTACGCGCTCGCCTGACACGGGGCCATAGCTCAGCTGGGAGAGCGCCTGCATGGCATGCAGGAGGTCGGCGGTTCGATCCCGCCTGGCTCCACCAAATTCGGGTGTAAGCGAGTTCACCGATGCATCGTTTTGGGGTTATATCCATCTGGGTGGGTCTGGTGATTGCAGTGGTTGGGCTGTTCGGCGGTTTCGGGCTGATGTTCACCGGGGAGCAAACCTGGTCCAAGCCCCTGATTGCGGCGGTTCCGATCGGATTTCTTCTGGTGTTTACCGGTGTTGTAACCACGATCATTTATCGTGAGACCGCCGGAGGTCACAGAAGCGGCCGGCCCCAGGGCCCGCCAAACTAGCAACAAGACGTTGCCTCTGCGTCCCCATCGTCTAGAGGCCTAGGACACCGCCCTTTCACGGCGGCGACCGGGGTTCGAATCCCCGTGGGGACGCCATTATTCCGAGAAGGCCCGAATCGAAAGGTTCGGGCCTTTTCTTTTGTGCGCGCCGGTACCCGTGCTGGCGCGGGACCGGTTCAGGCGAGCTGCGGGTTTTGCTGCAGCGCCTGCTCGGATGGGTGTCGTCGGGGGATGATGCAGTGGTTGATGCGCAGGAGTTCGCGTTCGCTCCACTGGCGCCAGACGTCATCGCGAGCAAAGCGGGCATAGTCGAGCAGGGTTAATCGTTCGATATTCGGGTTGCCGTGGTCGTGGGCCAGACGTCGTGCCCGCTCCAGCTCCTGCCAGCCCTCGTTGTCGGTGCCGTCGCTGCGTTCCAGTAGCGCATGCGCCCGCAGTCGCCGGATGGCGGGTTCGAAGCCGTGATCCCCTCGTTTCAGGCAGTTGGTCAGTGTATCGGTGGCGATCTGCAGGCGTTCCGAGGGCTTGGCGCCGGTTGCATGCAGGGCGTCGAGCAGGAAGAGCTGAAAGATGGTGCTGACGCCATCCATGATGTGGCGCAATGCATCTGCCTGTTCCCGGAGTGGAGCCACAGCCGAGGGGTCGCCCTGGCGCGCGAGAGCCCAGTGCTGTAGTGCCAGGCCTGAGGCCCGCCAGAGGGGATAGTCATAGTCCTCGGCAATCGCGAGCGCGCGGCGGGCGGAGGTCAGGGCTTCGTCAGGGTCGTCGGCGAAGAAGCCAAGCGCTGCCCGGAAGGCGTAGACAAAGGCCTCGGTGGGGCGGTGTTCCAGCGCTGTGGCCTCGGCGCAGGCCGCATCCATTTCATCCCACGCGCGAGCGTGGTTGCCGAAGAAGAGGAGCGTCCAGGCCATGAAGCCGCGTGAGCTGATCGCAGGGTTTTCGGTGTGGCGCGCGACCAGGTGTGGGTGGTCGTCTTCGCGGTACAGGGCGAGCGCCTGGGTCTGGTGTTCCAGCGCCAGCGGCAGCTGGCCACTCCAGAAGTGCGTGTTGCCTTGTACATAGTGAGCGGCGATCCGTAGCAGGCGGTCGTTCGACTGCTCTGCGACCTGTTCCATGTCGTTGGCCAGGCGGTGGGCTTCATCAAAGCCATGCCAGGATCCGGCACCGTGCCAAAGCCCCCAGAGCACACGGAAGTACTGCACCGCGTCTCGCTGGGGCGCGGTGATGCCCAGCGTACGCTCAAAGATCGCGTGCACTGTGCGCGAGCCGTATCCCAGCAAGGCGAGGTTTGAGGCACCCAGTCCGCCCAGGGCTCGCTGGGTCTGCGCATCGCGTTCTTCCGACGGTTCCCGCTCACCCAGCTCGCGATCGAGGCAGCTGAGCGCGTCTTCGAAGTAGTGCGAGGCCTCCAGCAGCATGCCCCGGGCGAACGCCGCCTCTCCCGCCTCGAGCCAGGCGGGCACCGCCTCCTCCACACGCCCGGCGTGATAGAGATGGCTGGCCACCTGGCCCCAGTCGATACTGCTTGTGCCTCCATCGTCACGCAGGAGATCGGCCAGGCGGCCGTGAAGACGCGTTCGTTCGGCCACCAGCATGGATTCGTAGGCGGCCTGCTGAAACAGCGCGTGACGGAACCGGTAGCGCACACCGTCCAGGACGCCGACCGGCTCGATGAATCCGCGGCCGGTGAGGCGGCTGAGTTGGCGGCGGATCACGTCGGCCGGCTGCTCCAGGAGGTGACTCAGGATGCGCGTATCAAAATCGCGTCCGATTACGGCCGCGGCGTGGGCCAGGTCACGCGCGGTCCCGGTTTGTTCCAGACGTGCCACCAGCAGATTAGCCAGCCCGGGCGGCAAGGTGTCGGGCAGGGTCCCGGTGCGCGCCGCTTCGAGGGTGTAGCGCGTCAGCTCCTCGAGAAAAAGCGGGACGCCCTCGCCGCGCTCGATGAGTTGTTCGCGCAGGTGTGTCGTCAGGCGATGCTGGGTGTCGCAACGCTCGATGAGTTCATGTGCAGCCTGGTCGGGCAGGGCGTGCAGTCGCAGGTGCTCGAGCGGGATATCGCGCCAGTTGGAGCGAAAACTCATGCGGGCCGTGAGCAGGGTCAGCAACGGGCGGTCATGCAGGCGCTGATACAGGCGTCGGAGGAATTCGGCCGTGCCGGAATCCATCCAGTGCAGGTCGTCGCAGATCAGCAGGATGGGGCCTCGTTGGGCTCGGCGCCGGGCGAGTTCGACGAGGACGTCAATGATGTGATCCCGGTCGAGACCCTGCGCGGCCAGTGCTTCGAGGCCGTTGCTGTCCGGGTGTGTGAGCCAGTGCGCCAGGGCGTCGGCGATGTCCGCATCGAGTGACCGAGCGGTGCCGAGGGCATGTGCCAGTCGGCGCTGGCGGCTGGCATTCATGCTGCCGAGCCCAAGCCAGGTGGCGAACGCTTGACGCACGGGCGTCAACAAGTGCCGCGCGCGGTCCTCGCGGCACTTCAGCAGGAAGCGCGAGCGCGCCTGGCCGCGGATGCGCTCGTCGAGGTGTCGTGCGAGACGGCTCTTGCCCAGGCCGGCTTCACCCTGAATCAGTACATAGTGTGGTTTGTGATGTTCGAGTGTCTGGCGCCAGATCATGTGCAGGCGCTCAAGCTCCTCTGTGCGTCCTGCCAGAGGAGTGAGGCCACCTCGGGCGTGCTGGGCATCGACGCGATCCAGGGGGCCGGGGTCGCCGGTGACGCGCTGGCTTCCTTCGAGTACTCCCGTGCCTGCGTGAGGGCTGAACAGAAAATACCCCGAGACGCGCTGGTGCACGGATGGCGAGACCACGAGCGTCCCCGTGTCGGTCGAACGTGCCAGAGCCTGTGCGCGCTGGCTGAGCAGGCCAGCGGGGTCGGGGGTGTCCGGGTCGACCCCGGTTACGATGAGGTCGGTATCGACGCTTATGCGCAGCTCGCAGTCGCTCGGGGCTGTTTGCAGGACTTGCCAGGCGGCGTGGACGGCATCGACGGTGGCCTGCTCGCGACCTGCAGGATAGCCAAAATAGGCGAGGAGGCCGCTGCCAGGGGCCCGAACCACATGCCCCCGATGGTTCAACAGGACCAGGTCCAGTTGCTCCAGGGTGTGTTGCATGCGTTCATTCTGCAGCTCGACGTCAAGCTCGGCGTCCGCCTGGACCAGGCAGGCCACAACGGTGACCCGGCGGCGCTCGGCACGCAGAGAGGCTGTTTCGGGTGTGGTAGTCGAAGACACCGTTGCCGGTGTCTTTGGTGTTGGGGCCAGGATTTCGTCGCGGGTTCGCACCAGCAGGTGGCCAGGGCCATCGACCGCCTGGCGCTCCAGGCGGCCAAAGTGTTCCAGCGCCCGCTCGCGGTTACCCATGCCGGCCAGGGTCAGCATGACCAGGCGGTGCAGGGCCTCTTCATGGGGCTCCATCGCCAGCAGTCGCTGGAGTTCGGTGAGCAGGGCTTCGGCGTCTGCGGAGTGGCAGAGATCGTCGAGATTTTCCTCGATCAGGAGGAGCAGCTGGGACCAGTAGTGGTCGCGCTGTGTCTGTGCCCAGGCGGCGAGCTCGGGGAGATCCTGGAGTGCGCGCACGGGATCAAGAAAGGGGCCATGGTAGTGGCGGATACTCGCGAGAGTTTGTGCGGCCAGTTCGTTGCAGCTCAGGTGGCTGCGGTCGGCCCGCAGGCGGTGCAGGGCGAGGAAATCGATCTCGGTGCCGGGCTGAAGCTGGAAGTGGACGTAGCGCGGTGTGGCCTCGAGCAGGGCGGCGGGCGGGTCCGGCAGTTGCCGCCGCAGTTGAAATAGCCCCTGGCGCAGGTTGACACGTGCGCTGTCGCTGTCCAGCTCGGGCCAGAACAGGTGCGCCAGCTCCTGGCGTGGCACGCGCCGTGGGCATTCGGCCGCCAGGTAGGTCAGTAACAGCCCCAGCTTGGTGCCGGACAGGGCGGGCACATCACGGCCCTCGACCCGCACGCCGACTGTGCCGAAGGTCGTGATCTCCAGATGAGCCAACCATCCCCCCTGTCGCAAACGCCGGGCGCATGCCAACGGGCGTCGTCGCCGCTGTTGCCGGTGCCCGGGTGGTTATTGCGTGTCTTGCCCGCGCTGTCTGGCCGCGAGACGAAATCACCCGGATTGTACCGGGATTTGAGGTGCTGGGTCAGTCGATCCGGATAGTGGTGTATCCCTGCTGCTCGTAGCCCATGATGGACAGGAAGGTGTTGCCCACCAGATTGACGCCCGGGATCAGGTCGTCCTGGCCGAGATCGAAGCGACGGGTGGCGATGTAGCAGGCCTCCATGTGGACACCATCCAGCTCCTGGATGTCGGCCAGGCGGTCATGGATGTGGCGTACCGCCGATACGTCCTCGATCTCCAGGTGGTCGGTGTCGCGTGCAATCAGCGCGGCGGCACCACCGCGAAACGCGAACACCATGTTCGGTTCCAGACCCTGGCGCACCATGTCCTCGTGGGTCTCCTCGATAACGCTCAGCCGGGCAATCAGGCGTTCGGGATCGCCAATGGTGATGTCCCAGAGGATCTGGCCGTGTTCGATGCCTGCGAGTGCACGCTCGTCGGAGGGCTTTTCCGCCGCCACCGGACCCGTGAGCAGGAAGGCCAGCAGGACAGTTCCGATCATGCCGATCAGCCGGTATTTCATGGCGAGCTCCTTGCCGACCCAGAGCCGGTTTCTGCGGTGACTATGCCTCGAGTTTAGGGCATGGGGACCCGTGTGCACACGAGTTCCCATGCCCAGCCTGCTTCGGGGGGGCGGTTGGATGGCCCCCGCGCGGGCGATTTAGTGCCCGTGGTAGCCCTTGTGCAGGTACTCGACACCCTCGAGGTTTTGCACCTGGATCTCGCGCACCGGGATGAAGCGTGCAGTGCCGGGCCCGACGATCTCCTCGGTCACTCGGATGCGGTACGGGGCTTTCGAATTCAGGACCTGCCCGACGTATTGCTTGCCCTCGTGGGTCACGCGTACCGGGGTCGTCTTGTCGTGGCGGCTGAAGTTGTAGCTAACGCCTTTGGGGTAGTTCAGGTTGCGTTCGGAAAAGGTCATGTCTGGGCCTTGCTGGATGACTTGGTTTGACTGGTTGATGTGTTCTTGATGGCCTCGAAGGCCTCCAATGCGGCCTGGCGGCTGGCTTTCAGGTCGACGATCGGGTCGGGATAGCCCAGGGTGCCGCCGGCGCCCGGGGCGTGAATATACCGTGTTTCGGTCTTCTTGAGCACCGGCAAAAAGCGTCGCACGAATCGGCCGTCCGGGTCGTATTGTTCCCCCTGGCGTTGTGGGTTGAAGATCCGGAAATACGGTGCGGCATCGGCGCCGCAGCCACCGGCCCACTGCCAGCCCAGAGTGTTGGAGGCAAGATCGGCGTCGACCAGGGTGTCCCAGAACCAGCGGGCGCCGTGCCCCCAGTGCAGGCGCAGGTTCTTGGTCAGGAAGGATCCTACGACCATGCGCAGGCGGTTGTGCATCCAGCCGGTCTCCCACAGCTGGCGCATCGCCGCGTCCACGATCGGGATTCCGGTGCGGCCCTGTTGCCAGGCGGCGAGGTCGGCCTCCGATTCGCGCCACGGGAAATCCTCGAAGCGCGGGTTCAGGGGCTGTTCCGGCGTGTGCGGGAAGTGATAGAGCACATGGTGCGCAAAGTCGCGCCAGCCGAGTTCGCGCACGAAAGACTCGGGCCCCTTGTGCTCCAGGCTGATGTCGGCATCGCGCAGGGCGCGCAACACTTGCCGCGGCGAAACCTCGCCAAAATGCAGATGCGGTGACAGCCCGGAGGTGCCGTCCTGGTCGGGGCGGTCGCGGCTGTCGGCATAGCCTGTGATCGACTGCCCGAGGAACCGCTCCAGGCGTGCCTGGGCGCCGCGTTCGCCGGGTGCCCAGGTGGCGCGCAGGCCGGCGGCCCAGTCGATTCGGGGCAGCAGTGCCAAGTCGTCGAGCGTCAGGGAGGCCGGTGGTTTTTCGGGCCCCGGCAGGCGAGAAGGGGCGGGGAGCGGGTCCTGTTCAATCCCGCGCTGCAGGCAGGCGCGCCAGAACGGGGTGAAGACCCTGTACGGGCCGCCCTGGCCGGTCTCGACGTCCCAGGGCTCGATCAGCAAGGCCGCGTTGAAGCTGCGAACCTCCAGACCGTCGGCACGCAGCCCGGCCTTGATCCCCTGATCGCGCAGGACGCGGGCCGGTTCGTATACGCGGTTCCAGTACACGGCCTCGGCGCCCGTCTCGACGACCAGCTCGCGCAGGGTGTCGAGGCTCGGGCCGGCGCGAACGACCAGAGGGCTGCCGGCCTTGTTCAGCGCCTCGTTGAGCGACTGCAGGCTGTGGTGCAGCCACCAGTTGGAGGCGGCCCCGGGGGCCCACTGCAGGTCCTCGTCCGGGGCATGAATGAAGACCGGGATCACGGGCCCGCCACGTTCGGCGGCGGCTTGCAGTGCGGGCTGGTCGGCCAGGCGCAGGTCCTGGCGCAGCCAGACGAGGGTGGGTCCGGGCATCAGAGTCGCTCCCCCTGCTGCAGCCGTTCGCGGATCGCGGCGGCCTGTGTGCGAATGGCCTGAAGGCGTTCGGTGTCCATCTTCTCGATGTGCTTCCACTGCAGCGCGGTGCGCGGATGATTCGCGAAGCGTTCGCGGTGGCGATCGAGGAAGTCCCAGTAGAGGGTTGTGAACGGGCAGGCGTCGTCGCCGAGCGCCTCGGTCGGGCGGTAGCGACACTGTGTGCAGTAGTTGCTCATGCGCTGGATGTAGCGCCCGGTGGCGACATAGGGCTTGGAGGCCATGCGGCCGTCATCGGCGTATTGCGACATGCCGATTACGTTCGGCATCTCCACCCATTCCACCGCATCGACGTAGATGCCCAGATACCACCCGTGAATGGCGGTCGGTTGTACCCCCAGCAGCTGCGCGAACAGGCCGGTGACCATCAGGCGCTGGATATGGTGGGCATAGCCAAGACGCAGGGTCTGTCCGACGGCTTCGCGCAGGCAGCGCATCTCGGTGTCGGCATCCCAGTACAGCGCCGGCAGGGGTTCCCCGGCTTCGAGCGCGTTCCAATCGTGCCAGCGCTCGCCGAAATGGAAATACAGGCCGCGCACGTATTCGCGCCAGCCCAGGATCTGGCGGACAAAGCCTTCCACTGCGGCCAGCGGGGCATGGCCACGGCGCCAGGCGTCCTCCGCTGCAGCGATTACCTCGCGCGGGCTGAGCAGGTGCAGATTCAGGGCGGCGGACAGGCGGGCGTGGTACAGCCAGGGCTCGCTGCTCCACATCGCGTCCTGGTACTGACCGAAGTGTGGCAGCCGGTGGGCGATGAAATCGTCCAGCGCCTCGCGCGCATGCGCGGGTGTGACTGGCCAGTCGAAGTCCTCGCAGCGGCCGGGGAGGTCGGGCAACTGCTCGGCGACGATCTGGATGACCTCGCGCGTGACGGCGTCGGGCGGGAAGCGTCTCGGTGCGGGCAGTAGGCCGGGACCTTCGCGGCCGAAATGCCCCCGGTTCTCGGCGTCGAAGTTCCACTGGCCGCCGGCGGGCTCGCCGTCATCCATCAGCACATCAAGACGGCGGCGCTGGTCGCGGTAGAAATACTCCATGCGCAGTTGCTTGCGGGTCCCGGCCCACTCGGAAAATGCCTCGAGCGATACCAGGAACAGCGGGTCGGGCAGGATGGTGAGCGTGACCCCGGCTCTGCGGCAGGCCGTCTCCAGCTCGCGCTGTACGCGAACTTCGCCGGGTTGCAGGACCTGAACTTCGCGCGGACGCAGGCGGCGCAGATCGGCCTCCAGGGCGGACTCGAGCGTGTGATGCCCGTGGTCGCCCAGGGCATGGTAGTGCAGCGCCCATCCGTCCTCGCGCTGGCGCCGGGCGAAGTGGCGCATCGCCGAGAGAAACATTACGGTACGGGCGGCGTGCGACGGGACATGCAGCGATTCGCCCGGCACCTCGGCCATCCAAAGGGCGTCGCGGGAGGGGTGCAGGGTTTCCTGCACGGGGTGAGGCTGGGCGAGCTGGTCGCCGAGTACCACCAGCAATTTCGTCGGGTGGTCGTTCGCGCTCGGAGGTTGGCCGGAGTCCACGAGCCGTGGTGGACCGGCTCAGTGAGGCAGTTGTCGGCTGAGGAGTTCGGCCGCTTCGAGCGGCGCGCCGGGCAACACTTCGATTTCGCGCTGGTGATTCACCTGGGAGAGTTCGAGCGCCGCGGAACCCGCCAGATAGCAGCGAGGCCCGGGGCGATTCAGGATAGCCTCGATGCGCGGCAGTTCGGGGGAGCGCATCAGCTGCGAGGAGCCGTGGATTATCACGGCAGGCGCGGACTGGCGTTTCACCAGCGCCTCGAGGGCCTCGGGGCTGGTCGCGTCAAACAGGGGCAGTGTTTTGAGGCCTCGCCGGGCGCAGGCCAGTTGCAGGAGCATGCCGCCAACCTGCTGGTGCCCGCCGCCCAGGACCAGGCAGGGGATCGCGGGACCTTCGCAGGCCCGGATCGCTGCGCGCAGCTGATCGGCAAAGGCCGCGGTGGCCCAGGCCGCGAAAACCGCCAGGCGAACCTCGCCTTCGGGCGAGTGCCGCGATTCTTCCCGCAGGCGCCGATAGACCTCGAGAAAGGCGCTTTCATGCACGCCGTTCCAGCCGTGGCGCATAACCAGGCGCGCGTAGGTCCTCTCCAGCTGAGCCGTGTCCAGTTCCGCGGCAGAGGAATAGAGCGCCTCGGCCAGTGGGTCGAGCGTGTGAGGGGCGATACCGGGTTTGCTGGTGCCCGTGCGATTGCGGCTGGCGGATGCTTCGGATTGGGTATGCGACGAGGGGGGCGGTTCCACCGTTGCGCTTTCGCTGGCCAGGACACGATGGACCTGGGAGACCGGAATCCCCTGATCGAGCAGCTCCAGGATGCGCTTGATGCGGGCAATGTCGTCTGCGCTGTATAGCCGATGACCCTTGGGGGTGCGCATCGGGCGAATCAGCCCGTAGCGACGCTCCCAGGCGCGCAGAGTGACGTCATTGATCCCGGTCTCCGCGCACACGTGGCGGATGGGATAAAGACCTTCCTGTTCGGATGTGCCCAATTGTGTCGCGCTGGCCATAGGTTAATTGTACAGCATCTGTACGGATCATGTACTGCGTATTCGGGCCGAGCATCGGCCGTACTGATGGTTGCCGTCAACCCCGGCCTCGACCGCTCCCCCCGCGATTGGCCACCAGGCCTTCATGGGGGGGGTCTGTTGGAATGAACCCGAACGGGGTTTAGTCCCCTAATAGGGCAAAGGATCCCATACGGAGGCGAACAATGCCGCAGGACGGACACAGAGCGCGACATCCGGTCATTCGGGGAGGTTCTATGCTGGCCGTGATTACAGCCCTGTCCTGGGCTGTGGCCATGCCGGTGCAGGCCAATCCCGAAATGGCAGAAAGTATTTCCCCGTACCTCCGATTGCATGTCGACGACCCGGTAAAGTGGCGTGCCTGGGATCCTGCGCTGCTGGAGAAAGCCCGCGAGGAACAGCGCCCGTTATTGATCTCGAGTGGGTATTACTCCTGCTATTACTGCCACGTCATGCAGGAGGAGAGCTTCCAGGACGAAGGCATCGCCGAGCGCCTGAACGAGCATTTCATCCCGGTCAAGGTCGATCGCGAGGTGAACGGTGCGCTCGATACCTATCTGCTCGAGTTTCAGCGCGCCACCGCCGGGGCGACTGGCTGGCCCCTGAACGTGGTGGTCACGCCCGAGGGGTACGCGCTGACCGGTGTGGTGTATGCCCCGCGTGATCAGTTCGCGGAGTTCCTGGATGGCATTGCCGACCGCCTCGAGGCCGACTATGACCGGCTTCTGGATCTCGCCCGACGCGGCAGTGACGAGCTCTCCGAGCAGCTGCGCAAGGGCGAAGAGCCCATGTCCGACAGCCGGGCGGCGCGTCTGCCGCAGGTCCTCTGGAACGCGATGGAACGCGAGGCCGATGACCTCCAGGGTGGGTTCGGGAGTTCAACCAAGTTTCCGCACTCGCCGTGGCTGCGCGCGATGCTCGAAGCCGAGCAGGCCGGCAAGGCGCCGAACTGGGTCCCGGAGTTTCTCGAGATCACCTTGGACGAGATGGGCGGGTCCGGATTGCGTGACGTACTGGGTGGCGGGTTCTTTCGTTATTCCGAGTCGCCGGACTGGGACGAGCCACATTTCGAGGTGATGCTGGAGGACCAGGCCCAGCTGGCCTGGCTTTACCTCAAGGCGGGTACGCATTTCGATCGTGACGACTGGATCGATATCGGCCTGGAGAATCTCGATTTCGTGAAGCGCGACATGGCCCTGCGCGAGGATGATCTGGGCGAACAGGCCGACGTCGGTCCCGATGGCTTTCGTGGGTTCGCCGCCAGTCTTTCGGCTATCGACGAGCAGGGGCGCGAGGGCGGCGCATACCTGTGGCCGGAGGAGGATCTCGACGCGGCGCTGGCGGATCACGAGAACCCGGAACTGGTGCGGGCCTATTTCGGGATGGAAGGCGCCTCGGTGTTCGACCTCGGATACCTGCCGCGTGGAGGCGATTCCATCACGCAACTGGCCGAGCGCTTCGAGCTCGACGAGGAGGTGGTGCAGGAGCAGGTGGACAGAGGCCGCGAGGCCCTGATCCAGGCTCGCGAGGAGCGCGGTCTGCCGCGCGACGAAAAGGTCCTGACCGGGGCGCACGGGCTCCTGCTGTCTGCGCTGGCGCTGGCGGCGGACCACGACGAGCGCTTCGAGGAGGCCGGAGAGGCCGTGCGCTCGTGGTTGCTGGAGGTGGCCGAGTCGCCTGATGAGTTGCCGACGCTGATGGGCCTCCCGAGCGAGGATGCCGGTGAGGCGACGCTGAACGATTACGCCTATGTTGCCCAGGGGCTGCGTGACTGGGATTCGACGCGCGACAGTGGTGATCGCGACAACGCAATCGCCTTGCTGGAGACGGCCTGGGAGCGTTTCCGCGACGACGACGGCTTTCGGTCCGAGCCGGAACCCCCGCTGCCCGGGATGATCTCGCAACGCTTCCATCCGGCGGTGCATCGGCCGTCGCCGACCACTCTGATCCTGCGGATGACCGAAGAGTGGCTGGAGGAGAGCGAGACGCTCAAGACGGCCTTCGAGGAGTACGACCTGCGCCCGGGGCGCGGAGTCGAGGGGCAGCCGAAGCATCATGCGCGGCTGATCCTCTGGTTCGAGGACCGCGACTGATCGCCAGCGCCCGGCGTGTGGCGCACCTGTCCGGGGCCGTTGAGGCTGGGCCTGGTTCGTCTTTCAGTGTTTACGGTGGCTTCGGTCCGCATACTGCCGTGCGCTCACTCGCGAGGCGCCGCGAGGTACTTCTTTGCTCGTGCAAAGAAGTACCCAAGAAACACGCCCGACTGCCGCGACCCCGGCCCGCTGTGCCGGGGTTTCCCTCGCTCCGAGGGTTTTCGCGGGCGGCGCTGAAACTCGCTGCGCCTTCGGCTTCGCTCAAACAGTCAGCGCCTCTCTTCCCGCGAAAACCCTCTCCACTCGGCGCGACGACAACGGGGGTGAAGGTCAAGACAACGGCTGTCCCGGCGATTGTGCTTATGGACGGAGGCTAGGTCTTCGGACACCTTGGGCACGCGCGGCCTACGGCCATGGCGTTCCGCGCCCGCAAGCGGGCGCTAAGGGTAGGATGCCGATGAGCGCAGCGAATCGCATCAGGGTTGCCCCGACGCCGGAACGGTGCGTTTCGCTACGCTCAACCGCACCCTACGAAGGCTAGATTGACTGCAGGCATGGGGATACCTTCTGTTTTGACCTTCGTCCCCCGTATGAAGCCCCTTGCGGAAGGGTTCTCGGGACGGAAGATTCAAAATAAAAACGGGGGCGCTGACTGTCTGAGCGAAGCCGAAGGCGTAGCGAGTTTCAGCGCCGCCGGCCCGAGGGCCCTGGAGCAAGGTTCCCGGGCGGAATCCGGGTGCGCCTCGACGGGTACTTTCTTGGGCAAGCAAGAAAGTACCTCGCGCCGCGCTCGCGAGTGAGCGCACGGCAGTATGCGGACCGAAGGCACGTATACACCGGGTGCCGAACCGGGCCGGCCACAATATGGTAGGCGGTCGGACGAAGCCACGGTAAACGCCAGAGGACGAAACAGGCTCAGCCTAAACGGCGCGGAAGGTGGTCGGGGTGCGCGCCTACCGGGGCGTTAGCCCGGCAGGGCGCGAAGGGGAGGGTTTAGTCGTTCGCTTGGGCGGCGCGTTCTTTTTCGGCCTGGTGCAGGCGCTGCAGCATGGCCTTGAGCACCTTCGGGTTGCCGGCGACGACATCGCCGCGGCGAAGCACGTCCGGGTTGCCGGCCCAGTCGCTGACAACGCCACCCGCCTCCTGCACCAGCAGCAGGCCTGCCGCGATGTCCCAGGCCTGCAGGCCCATCTCCCAGAAGCCATCGAAGCGTCCGCAAGCGACCCAGGCCAGATCCAGCGCGGCAGAGCCCGGGCGGCGTACACCGGCGGTGCCGGGCACCAGGTGGCGCAGGCTGCTCAGGTAGCGCTCCAGATCCTGGCCTTCGCGGAAGGGGATGCCGGTGCCCAGCAGGGCGCCGTTGAGGTCCTTGCGGTCGGACACGCGGATCCGGCGGCTGTTGAGAAACGCCCCGGCACCCCGCGTCGCGGTGAACAGCTCTTCCTTCAGCGGGTCGTAGACCACCGCCTGCTCCAGCCGCCCCTTGTGCTTGAGTGCGATGGAGATGCCGTACTGGGGGATCTGGCGCAGGTAGTTGGTGGTGCCGTCCAGCGGGTCGATGATCCAGACGTATTCGCCGTCGGCTCCGTCCTGCTGCCCGCCTTCTTCCGCCATGATGGTGTGGTCGGGATAGGCGCGGCGCAACGTCTGCACAATGGCCTGCTCGGCGGAGAGGTCGACATCCGACACCCAGTCGTTGCGGGCCTTCTCGCGCGTGTTCATGCGATCCGGTCGTCCCCAGGCGCGGGTGGTGATGCGTCCGGCTTCGCGAGCCGCCGATACCGCCGTGTTCAGCATGGGGTGCATGGGGTGTCTCCTGGTGTTCTGAGGGGTGTCCAGCGGGCGCGCGCACGCGCCGCGGAAAGGCCGCGAACAATACACAAGCGGCTCTTTTTTGGGAAGTCGCAGGCACCGGTGTGTACAATCCGACGCCTTGAACGAAGGGGGTTCCGCATATGGAGCAACGCCTGGGCCGGGTGCGGGTCGTGCTGGTCGGTACGACGCATCCGGGCAACATCGGCTCCGCCGCGCGTGCAATGAAGGCCATGGGGGTTACCGATCTGGTGCTGGTGGCGCCGGAGCGGTTCCCGCATGCCGATGCCACGGCGCTGGCCTCCGGGGCCGATGACCTGCTGGCGCGGGCACGGGTGGTGGACGACCTGGCGGCTGCGGTCGCGGACTGTGTGTGGGTGATCGGGACCAGCGCCCGGCTGCGCACGCACTCTGTGCCCGTGCTGGGCCCGGATATTGCGGCCGAACAGGTGCTGACGCATGCGTCCGAGGGGCCGGTCGCGCTGGTGTTCGGGCGCGAGCACAGCGGGCTGACCAATACCGAGCTGGATCACTGCAACGCCTTTGTCCAGATCCCGACCGTCCCGGATTTCAGCTCCCTGAATCTTGCCGGCAGCGTGCAGGTGATGACCTATGCGCTGCGCATGGCCGCCCTGGCCGGGGAGTCGGTTGGGGCCGCGGCTGCGGCCGAGCCCGAGGATGCGCGCGACCCGCTGGCGACCCAGGCGGAGATGGAGGGCCTGTTCAGTCATTTCGAGCAGGCGCTGACGACCATCGAGGTGCTGGATCCCGAGAACCCGCGCCATTTGATGCGGCGCCTGCGCCACCTCTACATGCGCGCGGGGCTCAGTGCCAGCGAGGTGCGCATGCTGCGCGGCATATTGACGCACACGGAGCGTGGCCGCTGAGACGGGTCGCGCGCGGAAGTGATACCTTAGTAAATGACTCAGGAATGAGGCCCGGCCATGTTTGACAGGATGCGCGAGGACATTCGCTGCGTGTTCGCACGCGACCCCGCCGCCCGCAACGCCTTCGAGGTGGTGACGGCGTATCCCGGTCTGCATGCGCTCTGGTATCACCGGCTGGCGCACTGGCTGTGGAACCATCGCATGCGCTGGCTGGGGCGGGTGATTGCCAACTTCAGTCGCTGGGTGACCGGGATCGAGATCCACCCGGGCGCGAAGATCGGGCGGCGCTTCTTTATCGACCACGGTATGGGTGTGGTGATCGGCGAAACCGCCGAGGTCGGCGATGACTGCACGATCTACCACCAGGTGACCCTCGGCGGTACCAGTTGGGAGGGCGGCAAACGCCACCCGACGCTGGGCGACGAGGTGGTCATCGGTGCGGGGGCCAAACTGCTGGGCCCGATCCACGTGGGTGACCGCGCGCGCATCGGTTCGAATGCAGTGGTGCTGAAGGATGTCCCGGCGGATGCGACGGCGGTCGGGATCCCGGCGCGGGTCATCGGTCCGCGGCCGGAGCCGGACCCGCGGTTTCAGCAGATGGCCGACCGCCTGGGTTTCGATGCCTACGGTGTTGCGCGCGATATGCCCGACCCGGTGGCCAACGCGATTCATCGGATCGTGCACCGAGTGCATGAGCTGGACGAGCGCATGGACAAGGCCTGCCAGGCCCTGAAGCGTGCGGGGATCGACCCCGGCGAGGTGGTGGGCGATGCGGATTCGAGGCCGATCGAGCCCTGCGATCTGGAGGGGCTGGAGCCGGACGAATGCGAAGTGCCTCGGCCTGCGGAAAGCCAACAAGAACGTAAACAGCAGGGGAATACTTGATCGTTTTGGTCGGTTATTCTAAGCTGCACGTCAAATGAGCAGGAAGCAGACACAGCCATGAAACTGACGACCAAAGGGCGCTACGCCGTCACTGCCATGCTGGACGTGGCGATGCACACCGAGAACGGCCCGGTATCACTGGCCGAGGTGGCGCGACGCCAGAAACTGTCATTGTCCTATCTGGAGCAGCTTTTTTCCAGGCTGCGCCGGCAGGGGCTGGTGAACAGCAGTCGCGGCCCGGGCGGTGGTTATGCGCTGAGTCGGGAGCCCGAGGGTATCTCGGTGGCCGATATCATCGTCGCGGTCGACGAGCCCGTGGATGTCACGCGCTGTGGCGGCAAGGCCAACTGCAATTCCGAATCGCGCTGTCTGACGCACGATCTGTGGACGGATCTCAGCCAGCAGCTCTACGACTTTCTCAGCAACCGGACGCTGGCGGATGTGCTGGAACGGCATCGGGCACAGAAGGAGCAGGATGGCGTGAAGGAAGTGGTCGTGCATGGCAACGCCCTGAAGGGCGATGCAACCAAATCGAGCAATGCGACCGCCTGAGGCGGCTGCGTAAGGAGTGAACGCGTAATGAGTGACCTGAAACTGCCCATCTACCTGGACTACTCCGCGACCACGCCGGTCGACGAGCGTGTGGCCGAGAAGATGACCGGCTGCCTGACCAAGGACGGCCTGTTCGGCAACCCGGCATCGCGCAGCCACAGCTTCGGCTGGGGTGCGGAAAAAGCCGTGGAGAATGCCCGTGAGCAGGTTGCTGCGCTGGTTGGCGCCGACCCGAAGGAGATCATCTGGACCTCCGGCGCCACCGAGTCCGACAACCTGGCGATCAAGGGTGCCGCGAATTTCTACCAGCGCAAGGGCAAGCACATCATCACGGTCAAGACCGAGCACAAGGCCGTGCTGGACACCGCGCGCCAGCTGGAACGCGAGGGCTTCGAGGTCACCTATCTGGGCGTGAAGGAGAACGGCCTGGTGGACCTGCAGGAACTCAAGGATGCGATCCGGGACGACACGATCGTCGTCTCCGTGATGCACGTGAACAACGAGATCGGCGTGATCCAGGACATCGAGGCGATTGGCAATCTGTGCCGCGAGCACGGGATCGTCTTCCACGTGGACGCGGCCCAGTCCGCCGGCAAGGTCGCGGTCGATCTGTCCAAACTCCCGGTAGACCTGATGAGCTTCTCCGCGCACAAGGCCTACGGGCCGAAGGGCATCGGTGCCCTGTATGTGCGCCGCAAGCCGCGGGTGCGCATCGAGGCGCAGATGCACGGTGGTGGGCACGAACGCGGTATGCGCTCTGGCACGCTGGCGACTCACCAGATCGTCGGCATGGGCGAGGCCTTCCGAATTGCCGGCGCGGAAATGGGTACCGAACTCGAGCGCATCCGCATGCTGCGCGACCGCCTGTGGGCGGGCCTCGACGGCATGGAAGAGGTCTACCTGAACGGCGACGCCGAACAGCGGGTCGCGCACAACCTGAATGTCTCTTTCAACTTCGTCGAGGGCGAGAGTCTGATCATGGCGCTGCGCGACATCGCCGTGTCCTCCGGATCGGCGTGTACCTCGGCGAGCCTGGAGCCGTCCTACGTGCTGCGAGCATTGGGTCGCGACGACGAGTTGGCGCACAGCTCGATCCGCTTCTCCATCGGTCGCTACACGACCGTCGAGGAGGTCGACCATACGGTCGAGATCGTGCGCGCCGCAGTCGCCAAGCTGCGCGAGCTCTCGCCACTGTGGGAGATGTATCAGGACGGCATCGATCTGAGCACCGTCGAGTGGGCGGCCCACTAGGCCACCGGCTCGGCACCACGAACGCAACGCGTACTACGCAATAGGAGAACGGTCATGGCTTACAGTGACAAGGTTCTGGACCACTACGAAAATCCGCGCAACGTCGGCAGCTTCGACAAGAACGATGACTCCGTCGGTACCGGCATGGTCGGCGCCCCGGCCTGCGGCGATGTGATGAAGCTGCAGATCAAGGTCAACGACGAAGGCGTGATCGAAGACGCCAAGTTCAAGACCTACGGCTGTGGCTCCGCCATCGCCTCCAGTTCGCTGCTCACCGAATGGGTGCGCGGCAAGACCCTGGACGAGGCCAGCCAGATCAAGAATACGCAGATTGCGGAAGAACTGGCCCTGCCGCCGGTGAAGATCCATTGCTCCGTGCTGGCCGAGGACGCGATCAAGGCAGCCATCTCCAACTATCAGGAGCGGCACGGTCAGGACGAGCAGGCCGAGCAGAAGACCGCCTGAGGTGTCTATGGCGATTACACTGACCGAACCGGCAGCCGAGCGCATCCAGAGCTTTCTTGCCCAGCGTGGCAAGGGTGTGGGCGTGCGCCTCGGGGTCAGGACGACCGGCTGCTCGGGCATGGCCTACGTGGTCGAGTTCGCCGACGATATCGAGGACACCGACACGGTGTTCGAGGATCGTGGCATCAAGTTGGTGGTCAACCCGAAGTCGCTCGTCTATCTGGATGGCACCGAGCTGGATTTCGGCAAGGAAGGCCTGAACGAGGGTTTCAGGTTCAATAACCCGAACGAGAAGGCCCGGTGCGGCTGCGGTGAAAGCTTCAGCATCTGACTGATGCACGCATCCGGGGTGGTGCATGGTGGTTGCCTGGCAGCCACTGTCCCACCCCGTTTTGCGTTGGGCGCCCGTGCCCGATGCCAGCCTCTTGTTGCGAGGACCACAGGACGTCATGACCGACCCCTTCGAGCAGTTCGACTTGCCGGTCGCTTTCGAGATCGACCGTCAGCAGCTGGCCGAGCGCTTCAAGCGCCTGCAGGCCGAGCTGCACCCCGACCGCTTCGTGCGTCAGGGCGACCAGGCGCGGCGCATGGCTGCGGCGATGGCGGCCGATGTCAACGAGGCCTATGCCATTCTCGACGACGACTACCGCCGTGCGGTGGCCTTGCTGGAGCGCGGTGGGATTGCGTTCGATGCAGAACGCGATACCAGCCAGAACATCGAGTTCATCGAGGCCCAGATCGAGTGGCGTGAACGCCTGGAAGATGCCGAATCCGCCGGCGACCGCGAGGAACTGGACGCGGTGGGGATGGAGCTGGAAAAGGCCCGCGACGAAACGCGCTCGAAGGTCGCCGAGGCCCTGGCCGATCCGACATCGCCCGCGGCGCAGGCCAAAGATCGCGTACTCGAGCTGCGCTTTTTCGACCGCTTGCTGGCGGAGCTGAAACGAACCCGACAGAACCTGGCGCGCGGCTGAGCCGCCGCCGTGTGAAGGAGCCGAATTTCGATGGCGTTACTGCAGATCACCGAACCCGGAGCCGACTCCGCCCCGCACCGGCGGCACCTGGCGGCCGGGATCGACCTCGGCACCACGCATTCGCTGGTCGCCACCGTGCGCAGTGGCGTGGCCGACACCCTGCCGGACGAGCAGGGCCGGCATATCCTGCCTTCTGTGGTGCACTACGCGCCGGATGCGGTAAGCGTCGGGCACGCGGCGGCCGAGCATGCGGCGGATGATCCGCACAACACCATTGCCTCGGTCAAGCGCCTGATCGGTCGAGGCGTGGCGGATGTGGCCACGCTGTCGGGCGAATTGCCGTTTCGGCTGAAAACCGGGGACTCCAGCGTTCCGCGGATCGAGACGGCGGCCGGCGACAAGACGGCGGTGGAGGTCTCGGCCGACATCCTCAATACTCTGCGCGAACGCGCCGAAGCCACGCTTGGCGACGAGCTGGAAGGCGTGGTTATTACCGTGCCGGCGTACTTCGACGATCCGCAACGCCAGGCGACGCGCGACGCGGCGCAACTGGCGGGCCTGAACGTCCTGCGGCTGATTAGCGAGCCGACCGCCGCGGCTGTGGCCTACGGCCTGGACCAGGGCGAAGAGAGCACCATTGCGGTCTATGACCTGGGTGGCGGGACCTTCGATATCTCCATCCTGCAGCTGCGCCGAGGTGTGTTCGAGGTGCTGGCCACCGGGGGCGATTCCGCCCTGGGCGGCGATGACATCGACCGCGCGATCGCGGACTGGCTGCTGAATCAGGCCGGAATGACCGGCGAAACCGACCCGCAGCGTCTGCGCCGCGTGCTGCTGGCCGCGCGCGAGGCCAAGGAGGCCCTGACCGACGCCGACAGCACTCGCGTCGAGGTCGTGCGCGCCGATGGCTCGACTTATACGGCGGAGCTCGACCGCGCGACGCTGGTGGAGCTGGCCCGGCCGCTGCTGGACCGGACGATGGCCGCCTGCCGCCAGGTGCTGGAGGATGCCGACCTGGCGCCGGACGCGATCGACGAGGTCGTGCTGGTCGGTGGTTCCACGCGCATGCCGGCGGTCCGCGAGGCGGTGGAAGCGTTCTTTGGCCGCGCGCCGCACGCCGGGATCGATCCCGATCGTGTGGTGGCCATCGGGGCGGCCCAGCAGGCGGACATCCTGGCCGGCAACAAGCCCGATACCGAGCTCCTGTTGCTGGACGTGATCCCGCTGTCGCTGGGGCTGGAGACGATGGGGGGACTGGTCGAGTTCATCATCCCGCGCAACACCACGATCCCGGCCACCCGCGCGCAGGACTTCACCACCTTCAAGGACGGCCAGACCGCGATGTCGCTGCACGTGGTGCAGGGCGAGCGTGATGTGGTCGATGCCAACCGCTCGCTGGCGCGTTTCACCCTGTCCGGTATCCCGCCGATGGTGGCCGGGGCCGCGCGTATCCGCGTGACCTTCCAGGTCGATGCCGACGGGCTGCTGAACGTGACCGCGCGCGAGCAGACCCAGGGCGTGGAGGCGCATATCGAGGTCAAGCCCAGCTATGGCCTGACCGACAGCGAGATCGAGCAGATGCTGCGCGATTCCGCCTCCTCCGCGCGCGAGGACATGGAGGCGCGGCGCCTGCGCGAGGAGCAGGTCGAGGCCGACCGCGTGCTCGAGGCGCTGGATGCCGCGCTGGAGACGGACGGCGATCGCTACCTCGAGGCCGAGGAGCGCCAGACCATCGAGCAGGCGCGCGATGCGCTGCGCGCCGAACGCGAGAAGGGTGCCGATCCCGACGCCATCGAGGCGGCGCGCAAGCGCGTGGAACAGGCCTCCGAGGCCTTTGTCGCGCGGCGCATGAATGACAGCATCCGGCGCGCGCTCGCCGGACACAACGTTAGCGAATACGACGCAGGGAACTGACAACATGCCCCAGGTAATCTTTCTGCCCCACGAGGAAATCTGTCCGGAGGGGGCCTCGCTAGAGGCCGATCCGGGTATCAGCATCTGCGATCTCGCCCTGAAAAACGGGATCGAGATCGAGCATGCCTGCGAGAAGTCCTGCGCCTGCACGACCTGCCACGTGTATGTGCGCGAGGGCTTCGACAGCCTCGATGAGCCGACCGAGGACGAGGAAGACATGCTGGACAAGGCCTGGGGGCTGGAACCGGACTCCCGGCTCTCCTGTCAGGCGCTCGTGGCCGACACCGATCTGGTGGTCGAGCTGCCGAAGTACACGATCAATCAGGTCTCCGAGAACCACTGAGGGCACGGCTATGAAGTGGACCGATACCCAGGAAATCGCGATTCAGCTGGCGGACGAGCACCCGGACGTGGACCCGCGCAACGTGAACTTCATGGATCTGCGCCAGTGGGTCATGGAGCTGCCGGAGTTCGACGACGACCCGAACCGCTCCGGCGAGCGCATCCTCGAGGCGATCCAGGCCGCCTGGATGGACGAGGCCGACGTCGACGACGACTGAGGCGTTACTCGCCGGTCGTCGCTGGGTGGGCCTGTTCGGCCTCTTCCTGCTGGTGGCGCCATAGCCGCGCGTAGGCGCCGTTCAAGGCCAGCAACTCGCGGTGTGTGCCGCGTTCGACCACATGGCCGTGCTCCATGACCACGATCTGTTCGGCGTCGATCACGGTCGACAGCCGATGCGCGATCACGAGTGTGGTGCGCCGCGCCGAGACCTCGTTCAGCGCGCGCAGGATCGCCTTCTCCGAGCCTGAATCCAGTGACGAGGTCGCCTCGTCGAAGACCAGGATCGGTGGGTCCTTCAGCAGCATGCGGGCGATCGCGATCCGCTGTTTCTCCCCGCCCGAGACCTTCAGCCCCCGTTCCCCGACAACCGTATCCAGCCCGTCCGGCAGTTGTGCGATGAAGTCGTCCAGGTGTGCGAGGCGCACCGCGCGACGAATCGCCTCCTCGTCCGCGCCTGGCTGGCCGTAGGCGACGTTGTAGCGGATGGTGTCGTTGAACAGCACGGTGTCCTGCGGCACCACGCCGATGGCCCGGCGCAGACTAGCCTGCGTCACCTCGCGGATGTCCTGCCCGTCGATGGAGATGCGCCCGCCGTCCACGTCGTAGAAGCGGAACAGCAGGCGCGCCAGGGTGGATTTGCCGGCGCCACTGGGGCCCACTACAGCAAGCTTGTGCCCGGCCGGGATCTCCAGCGAGACGTCCTCGAGGATGCGCCGGTTTGCGTGGTAGCCGAAATCCACATGCTCGAAGCGCACCGTGCCCGCCCGGACTTCTAGATCGGGGGCATCCGGGCGATCCTCCACCTGAACGGGCTTTTCCAGCAGGCCGAACAGGCGCTCGATGTTGGCCAGGGACTGGCGAATCTCGCGATAGACGAAGCCGAGGAAGTTCAGCGGCATGAACAGCTGGATCATGTAGGCGTTGACCATCACCAGATCGCCCAGCGACATCTCGCCGGCGGCTACCTGGCGCGTGGCCAGGAGCATGATCACGGTAATCGCGGCGGCGATGATCAGGGCCTGTCCGGAGTTCAGCAGCACCAGCGACAGGACGTTCTTGGTGCGCGCCTGTTCCCAGGCGGCCAGCCCGCGGTCGTAGCGCTCGGCCTCAAAGGACTCGTTGCCGAAGTACTTGACCGTCTCGTAGTTCAGCAGGCTGTCGATCGCCCGGGTGTTGGACTCGTTGTCGCGCAGATTGGCCTCGCGCACGAAGCGCGTGCGCCATTCGGTAATCCAGATCGAGAACGCGATATAGACCGCGACCGCCACCAGCACCGTGACCATGAACACCGGCCCTACTGCCACCAGCAGGATCACCGCGACCAGCGCGATCTCGATCAGGGTCGGCAGGATGTTGAATACGGTAAAGCGCAGCAGGAAGCTCATGCCGCTGGTGCCGCGCTCGATGTCGCGCGCCAGCCCACCCGTCTCGCGTGCGAGGTGAAAACCCAGCTCCAGTCGGTGCAGGTGCTGGAACACGCGCAGCGAGGCACGGCGCATCGCGCGTTCCGCCACGCGCACGAAGACCGCGTCGCGCAGCTCGCCGAACAGCGTGCTGCCAAAGCGCAACAGACCGTAGCCGATCACCAGGGCCACCGGTACGGCGACCAGTGCCTCGGTACCGGCGTCCTCGAAGTGCTCGACGATGTACTTCAGCGCCAGCGGGATCGCGACCGTGGCCAGTTTGGCCAGTCCCATCAGCACGAGCGCCAGGATCAGTCGCCCGCGAAACTCCGCCAGATAGGGGAGCAGGCTCTTGAGGATGCGCCAGTTCACCGCACCGGGGGGCGGGGCATCGGGATGCGTCGTGTGGCCGCGCATTCAGATGGTTTCGACGCGGTTGCGGCTGGCGCGCTTGGCCGCGTACAGCGCCTCGTCCGCACGCGCGATCAGACTCTCGGCCGACTCCCCCGGCTGGTGGCCGGTAACGCCGAAGCTCGCGGTCAACGGCGGGTTGGTCCCGAAGTCATGTGCCTCGATCGCATGGCGCAGGGCCTCGGCGAGCTTCGCGGCCTGGTCGGCGGTGGTGTTCAGGCAGAGGATCAGGAACTCCTCGCCACCCCAGCGTGCGGCGGTATCGGAGCTGCGGATGCGTTCGCGCAGGAGTCGTCCGGTCTCGCGCAGGACATGGTCGCCGCGAGCGTGCCCCTGCTGGTCGTTGATGGTCTTGAAGTGATCCAGATCCATCAAGATCACAGTCAGGGAGCTCGCGTCCCGGTGGGCCTGCAGGATCGCGTCTTCTAGGGCATGGTTGCCCTTCAGGCGGTTGTGCAGACCCGTCAGGGGGTCGGTGGTGGCCAGACGCTCCAGGTGTTCCTGTGCGGCCTCGAGATCCCGCGTGCGTTCGCTGACCATGCGATCCAGGACCTGGGCGCGGTCCTCCAGCTCCTTGATCGGGTAGGGCTCGTCGGTCCCGTGGACCGTGGTCGGGAACGAGCCGTGCAGGTGCGCCAGCCGCCAGCCGCCGTCTGCGCGCCGAAAAACCAGGGTACCCCTCAACTCGTTGAGCTTGATCTGTTGCCCGTGAATCCGGGTGTGCATGGCGAAGGTGATCATCGCGATCGCGACCTCCGGATGCGGAAAGGTTACGTGCTCGCGCTGGATCGTGTAGTCGAAGGGCTCCGGCGCCTGCTCGATATCGCGTCGAATAATCGAAGCGGCCTCCGCTGGCGAGAACGCCGCCTCGTCCATGCCGGTACCAAAGCCGCAGAGCGTGTCGGTGTGAAGTGCGAGCACCTGTTCGAGATCCCGTTGTCGCAACCAGGCATCCAGGTACTCGCGGACCGCGCTGTGGACTTCCTCGTCAACCGAGTTGGGCATGCTTGCGGGCCATCACGTCTGGTGGATACGGGTCGGGCGGGGTGGCGACCAATGTACACGGTGGCGCTTGATTCGCACCAGTCGCGACGGGAGAGAGTGCCCCGCCGGGCCGGGCAGGTTCGAGGCTTGCAGCCTTGCCGGGCATTCGGCAGGCTTCGGTGTTTAATAATCGCTGGAGTGTGTTTTGGAACCGACACGTCTCGCCGCCGGGCACGCGCAGGGAAGCGCCCCGGCCATTGCGCCGCTGGACATCCTGCGCGAGACCTTTGGCTATTCCGATTTTCGTGGCCAGCAGCAGGCGGTCATCGAGCATGTGATCGCCGGTGGCGATGCCGTGGTGCTGATGCCTACCGGTGGTGGCAAGTCGCTGTGCTACCAGGTGCCGGCACTGGCCCGCCCGGGCTGTGCGGTGGTGATCTCCCCGCTGATTGCGCTGATGCAGGATCAGGTGGCGGCCTTGCGCCAGAACGGGGTGGCCGCGGCCAGCCTGGATTCCGGCCAGGACGCCGAGACCGCGCGCGGTGTGCTGGCCGCGCTCCATGCGGGCGAACTGGATCTCCTGTACCTGTCCCCGGAACGGCTGTTTGCCTCGGGCATGCTGGAGCGTCTGCAGGGGATCGAGCTGGCCCTGTTCGCGATCGACGAGGCGCACTGCGTGTCCCAATGGGGCCACGATTTCCGCCCGGAATACGGCCAGCTCGCGGTTCTGGCCGAACACTTCCCCGATGTCCCGCGCCTGGCGCTGACCGCCACGGCCGACGGGCCAACCCGCCAGGAGATCCGCGAACGGCTGCGGCTGGAACAGGCCCGCGCGTTCATCAGTTCCTTCGACCGTCCCAATATCCGCTATCGCGTGGCCCAGGCCGATGGTGGGCGCGGGGGTGCCCCACGCGACCGCCTGCTGCGCTTTATCCGCGAGGAGCATGCGGGCGAGGCGGGTATCGTCTATTGCCTGTCGCGCAAGAAAGTCGACGCCCTGGCCGAGTGGCTGGCGGAGCAGGGGATACCCGCGCTGCCCTATCACGCGGGCCTCTCCGCCCGCACGCGCGCGGAGAACCAGACCCGCTTTTTGCGCGAGGAGGGCGTGGTCATGGTGGCCACCATCGCGTTCGGCATGGGGATCGACAAGCCCAACGTGCGGTTCGTCGCGCACATGAACCTGCCCAAGAGCCTGGAGGGGTACTACCAGGAGACCGGGCGCGCGGGGCGCGACGGGCTGCCGGCCAATGCCTGGATGGTCTACGGCCTGCAGGACGTGGTCACCCTGCGCCAGATGCTGGAGGGCTCGCAGGCCGGCCCGGAGCGCCAGCGCATCGAGCAGCAGAAACTGGACGCGATGCTGGGGTTCTGCGAGATCACCAGCTGCCGCCGCCAGGCTCTGCTGGCGTACTTCGACGAACACATGCCGGAACCCTGCGGGACCTGCGACAACTGCACGGATCCGCCCGCGACCTGGGATGCCAGCGTGCCGGTGCAGAAGCTTCTGTCCTGCATTTACCGCACCGGCGAGCGTTTCGGGGCGGGGCATGTGATCGACGTGCTGCGGGGCTCTTCGAGCGAGCGCCTGCAACGGCTCGGGCACGATCGGCTGAGTACCTACGGGATCGGCACCGAACTGGACAAGATGCAGTGGCGCGGGGTGGTGCGCCAGCTTCTGGCCCGAGGCCTGCTGCGGCTGGATGACGAGGGCCACGGTGGATTGCGCCTGGACCCCGCCTGCCGAGGCGTGCTGCGCGGGGAGGAGTCCATCCACCTGCGCGAGGAGCAGGCCCGTCCGGCGCGCCAGGCCCGGCCTGCACGCCGCGATACCGCCCGCAGCGTATCCGCGATGGATCCGGAAGACCGGGGTCTGTGGGAACGCCTGCGAGCGCTGCGCACGGACCTGGCGCGGGAGCAGGGGGTGCCGCCGTACGTGATCTTCTCCGACGCCACGTTGCTGGAGATGGTGGCCAGCGCGCCGCGTACGCCGGAGGAGATGGCGGGGATTACCGGGGTGGGGCAGCACAAGCTCGAGCGCTACGGCGATGCGTTCATCCGGGCCATCGAGGGGCATTTCGGGCTATAGTGGTGCAAACGCCGGGACAGGCCCGATAACAAGACAACAACAGCCGGGGAGACCGCGTGAGCCATACCCCTTTTCTGAAAGATTTCTACGAACTCCGGGATGGCCAGGTGGTGGTCACTCCCGAACAGGGCAGCGAGTTCGCCAAGACGCTGGCGGGTGACTTCAACCCGATCCATGACGCCGACAACCGGCGTTTCTGTGTGCCCGGCGATCTGCTGTTTGCCCTGGTGCTGGATACCTTCGGCGCGAGCGCGAACATGCATTTTCGCTTCACCAGCATGGTCGGCGGACATGTGCCGCTGATCTTCCCGGAACACCCGGGCGATGCCTTCGCCATTACGGCAGACGGCGGCAAGAGCGTGATCGAGGTCGAGCGCTCCGGGCGGGTGATCAATGATCCGGATGTGATCGAGTCGCTGATCCGCAGCTACGTCAGCTTCTCCGGGCAGAATTTCCCGCATGTGCTCGTGCCGCTAATGGAGGAGCACGGGGTGATGGTGAACCCCAAGCGCCCGCTGGTGATGTACGAGCGCATGGGCTTCAGCCTGCCGGAGCCGCTGGCCGCAACGGCCGGTGTCCCGGAACCGCGGCTCAAGGATGCGGTGATGACCGTCAACGGCAAGCGCGGCGAGATCCGCCTCGACTACGAGCTGGTGATCGACCAGGCCGTCGTGGCCGAAGGCAGCAAGCATCTGGTGCTGAGCGGCCTGCGCCCGTACGACGCCGCGGACGTCGAACAACTGGTGGCCGACTACGAGAGCTGGAAGGCCGCCTACAGCGGCGAGAGCCGTGCACGGCGGGTGGCCGGCTAGCTCCGCCGACTCCGCATCCTTCGGAGTCGCTATCTACTCGGCTGTATCGCGCGCGTGTTCGGCCAGGAGATCGCGCGGGATGATCGCCAGCGTCTCCTCGTGCGTGGCGCGCAGGAATACCCCGGGCGCACAGCCGGCCTTGTAGGCCTCCAGCCAGCGCCCCGCACAAAGACACCAGCGATCCCCGGCCTTCAGACCCGGAAACCCGAATGCCGGATTGGGTGTGCTTAGATCGTTTCCCCTGGCGCGCGAGTACTCCAGAAAATCCTCGGTCATCTCGGCACAGACGGTGTGAATGCCCTGGTCGTCATGGCCGGTCGCGCAGTCACCGTCGCGATAAAAGCCGGTGACGGGATCGGTGCCGCAGGGTTCCAGCGGGCGACCAAAGACGTTGCGGGACTCGAAGCGCTGCATCAGTCAGCATCTCCTGGTGAATGATCTACCCTGGCAGGATATCGAAGTCGTCAGCGTACCGAGTGGTTCCTGCACAGGGGATGAGAGTTCATCCTGGAACGATGGCGTAAGGTCTCGTGAAGCGACTGCATAGTGTGAAGGGATTGGCAGTTTTTCGGGTGTGCCGGAACGCCCGGGCCTTTCGCGCGGACTCACGGGCAGGAATCCACACAAGGAGTAGGTGACATGATGTCGACGAAACGTTGGGTATTGGCGGCGGCGCTGGGCGCCTTGTTCACGGTCGGCACCGCTCAGGCGCAACCGGGCCCCGGTGGCCCGCCGGGGGGCTCGCCCGGGGCCAGTGGTGGTACCCCGGCCGGAGGCAATCCGCCCCCGGGCCATGGCGGAACACCCCCGGGACAGCAGCGCGGTGGCAGCAGCCCGGACCTGCCCAAGCCGCCGCGTTCGTCCAGCCCGCCCTCGCCGGGGGATGGCCCGTTGCCGGATCCGTCCGACCTGCCGGAGCCGCCGACCCCGCCGACGCCTGATCTCTGATCAACCTTCCCGGATGGTTTAGCGATTCTCTGCCCGTCGCGCCCGCAGCGCGGCGGGCAGGGCCGGGTTCATCAGAACCGCATAGGCCGCGGTGGCGGCCACCACACCAACTAGTGGCGGCACGACGGGCGAGTAGTACGCGGCCGCCGAGCCGGCGGCGTAGGCCAGCAGCCCCGGCCAGTGAAAGCTCGGGAGCCGGGTGTTGGCCAGTTGTGGATACTGCCCCCGGTGGCGCAGCCAGTAATCGGCCATGATTACACCCCCCAGCGGCGGGATGAAGGTCCCCAGCAGGATCAGGAACGGCACCAGGTAGTCATACATCCCGGCCACCGCCAGTGCCGTGCCGATAGCGGCCCCGAGTACCGTCACCAGGCGCCTGCGTTGGGTGCGCAGCAGATTGCAACCGGCCACGCCGAAGTTGTAGATGGTGTTGTCCTGAGTACTCCAGATGTTCAGCAGCAGCATCAGCAGCGTGAAGGTCACGAACCCCTGCGCCAGCATCACGTGGACGATGTCCGCCTCGTGATAGATCAGCGCGCCCAGTGCGCCGGTCAGTACCATCAACCCATTTCCCAAGACGAAGGCCGCCAGGGTGGCGATCACCGCAATGCGGGGTGTGCGCGCGAAGCGGGTCCAGTTGGTCGCCAGTGTTGCGCCGCCGACAAACGTCCCGATCACGATGGTGAGCGCGGAGCCGAAGCCCATCTCTGTTTCCGGATCCTGCCCCAGCAGACCGCCGGGGCCGCCGACCTCGCCCACGCCAATGAACAGCGTGAACAGGATAAACAGCAGCATTACCGGCACGGCGACGCGGGAGAGCCAGTCGAGACCACGGTAGCCGATCATCGCGGTGATGCAGAAGGCGAAGCCGAACAGCACCATCAGTCCGACCTCCATGGGTTCGGGGAGGGCGGTGGTCTCGACCAGTATGATCGCAACCGTTGCGGTACCCCAGGCGTACCAGCCGATCTGGGTGAACGCGAGGATCACGTCGGAGAGCTTGCTGCCCCACTCGCCGAAGCAGAAGCGCCCCATCAGCACTGTGTGCAGCCCGCTCTTGCAGCCGATGTAGGCGAGTGTGGCCGCATAGGCTCCGAGCAGGAGATTCCCAAGCGCAATCACCACCATCAGTTCGCCGAAGCTGAAGGCGGTGCCCAGCGACCCGCCGGCCCACAGGGTCGAGGTGAAAAAGGTGAACCCGAACAGGACCACGGTCATGGACCAGAACCCCTTGCGGGCGTGGTCCGGTACTTCGCTCAGGGGGTGATCGTTGTGGTTCACACGCGTCCGTTGGCTGGGGGTCCGGGGGAGTGTACCGATGGTCGTGCTACTTCGCCTGACCTCCCAGCTCCCTCATTTTTTCCAGCCAGCGTTCGCGGCTAGCGGCATTGCCCCCGGACTGCCCGATCAGGGTGTGGCGCACGGGGCTGAAGCCGCAGAAAAGGAAGACGTTGCGCTCCAGGCTCCTCAGGCTGTGCGCGCGATAGAACCAGCGGTAGATCGGTGCCGGCATGCCCATGGTGACGACGATACGCACCGAGCGGCCCCTCAGCCGGGTATGGCGCAACTGGTTCATGTCGCCGTCACCCACAAAGGATGGCCGAAAGACCTGCTCCAGGAAGCCCTTGACCAGCGCCGGCATATCGCCCATCCACAGGGGGTAGACGAGCACCAGGTGGTTGGCGACCTCGATCAACTCCTGTGCCTCGAGGATCGCCGGGGGCACGGCCTCCTCCAGGAACTCGGCCTGGCTGCGCAGCAGCGGGAAGTCACGCTGGGCGATCGGGAACGCATCCACTGCGAGACCTGCACGCTCGGCACCCTCGCGGTAGGCGTCCGCCAGCGCATGGTCGAAGTGGCCTTCGGCCGGGTCCGGGTGGCCCTGCAGGATCAGGATGCGTGTCATCGGCCAGCCTCCGGCAGCTCGGGAACAAACCACTCATTACGAGCGTAGCCCATCACTGAAGCCGTCTGGCTTTACTGCCAGTAGCAGCGGCGGATCGATGCACATTGATTCGAGTTTGCCCTACGATATTCCGGGTGCTGCAGCGCAGTAACGGAGACGGGTGGAAATGGCTTTTGATCCGGTAGTTTTGTTCTTCCTGCTCGGGGCAATTGCCGGGCTGGCCAAGTCGGATCTCAAGATCCCGATGGCGATCTACGAGGCGCTGTCGATCTATCTGTTGCTGGCCATCGGGTTGCATGGCGGCGTGAAACTGGCCGAGAGCGAGTTGGTGCCGCTGATTCTGCCCGGCCTTGCGGTGCTGACGGTCGGGGCCCTGATCCCGCTGCTGGCGTTTCCAGTGCTGCGCTGGCTGGGGCATATGCCGCGCGCGGATTCGGCCTCCATCGCCGCACACTACGGCTCGGTCAGCGTGGTGACGTTCTCGGTAGCGGTCGCCTTTCTCGCAGCCCGCGGGATCGACTACGAGGGTCACATGGTGGTCTTCCTCGTGCTGCTGGAGATGCCGGCGCTGGTGATCGGCATCCTGCTGGCACGCATGGGCACGAAGGGACCGGTGCAATGGGGCAAGACCATGCACGAGGTCTTTTTCGGCAAGAGCATCTTCCTGCTCGCCGGTGGGCTGGTGATCGGCTTCGTGGCCGGTCCCGAATTGATGGACCCACTGGAGCCGATGTTCTTCGATCTGTTCAAGGGCGTACTGGCCCTGTTTCTGCTGGAGATGGGGCTGGTCGCCTCCAGCCGGATCGCCGAGGTGCGCCAGTACGGGCTGTTCCTGGTGGTGTTCGCGATCGTGATGCCGGTGGTCTCGGCGATCCTCGGGATCCTGCTGGGCTGGGGCCTGGGCATGAGCCTGGGTGGTACGCTGCTGCTGGCTACCCTGTACGCGAGTGCGTCCTACATCGCCGCACCCGCGGCCATGCGCATCGCGGTACCCAAGGCCAACCCCGCGCTGTCGATCGGGGCCTCGCTGGGGGTCACCTTCCCGTTCAATATCTTCCTGGGCGTCCCGCTGTACTTCTGGATGACCCAGTGGCTCTACTCGCTGGGAGGCTAGGACAATGCAATCGGAGGAGATGCTGCTGTTGACGGTGGTGGCCGAGGCCATCCTCGAGGATATTCTGATCGAGGAGGTGCGCCGCCAGGGCGCGGCTGGCTACACCGTGTCCGACACCCGGGGCTGGGGCAAACATGGCAAGCGCCGGGGCAACTGGCGCCAGGGCGGCAACATCAAGCTTGAAGTGGTCGGTTCCCCGGACCTGTGCGACCGCATTGCCAAACAGTTCAAGGAGCAGTACGAGGCGGACTATGGCCTGTTGATGTTCACATCCCCGGTCACGCTCAAGAACTGAGCCGGACCCGCGCGAGGACCTTGTAGGGGCCGGGGTTGCCACCCTGGCCGGATTCGATCAGCACGACCTCCGTCGCGTTCCAGTGGATCGCGTGCTCGGGCGTCTCGCGTTCGGGCGGACGCGCGAAGCGGCGCAGGGTCACGTGCGGCCGGAACGAGTGATCCTCTGGCGTGGCGCCGCAGGCTCGGGTGAGGTCGCGCGCCCGGGCCGCGAGCGTGTCGAGCGCGGCCGGTGTCGCGGAGGGCCCGATCCAGCTGACGTGCGCCCGCTCGAAATGGCCGAGCCGGTCCAGTGTGAGCGGAAAGGCCTCCTGCCCCAGCGTACCCATCTCCCGGGCGATACAGTCGGCCTGGGTGGCCGGGATGGTGCCGGCAAAGGCCAGCGTCAGGTGCAGGTGGCCCCGGGGGACGGGCCGTCCCGGGCCACTCAGGCGTTGCGCTTCGTCATCCAGCATCCCGCGCGTGGTGTCATCGGGCCACAGCGCGAGGAACACGCGGCGTGCGTCGCTCAAGGCGTCTCTCCTTGACCCGGTCAGGCCGCCCGGCCAGGCCGCTTAAGGGCGGGGCAGGCCCTCGCGCTGGCGGCGTTCCCACAGGGTCTTGCGGCTGATACCCAGGGCGCGCGCGAGTTCGGTCTCGGTCATCTGGGCCTGGTTCTGTTGTACGAAGCGGCGGAAATAGTCATTGAGGCTCGAGCCTCCGGGAGTCGTGTCGCCATTGCCCGTAGCCGGGGCCAGTCCCAGGTGGTCCGGTTCGATCCGGCTGTCCGGGCTCAGCACCCAGCCGCGCTCGAGGGCATTCGCCAGTTCGCGCACGTTGCCCGGCCAGTCGTGGGACTCGAGTGTTTTCTGCGCGGCCTGGGTGAGTTCGGCGGGTGGTCCGCCATTCCCTGCCAGATCGGAGAGGAAATGCCGGGCCAGTGCCGGGATATCCTCGCGGCGCTCGCGCAGCGGCGGGATGGACAGCTCCAGTACGCGCAGGCGGTAGTACAGGTCGGCACGAAAGGCCTGTTCGCCGATCATCGCCTCCAGGTCGCGATGCGTGGCCGCCAGCAGGCGGACATCGACCTTCAGGTTTTCGTTCGCGCCGACCGGGCGGATCTCGCCGTCCTGCAGCACGCGCAGCAGGCGCGCCTGCGCGGCCGGGGCCAGTTCGCCAATCTCGTCCAGGAACAGCGTGCCGCCGTGGGCCGCCTGGATCAGGCCGGTGCGCGCCTTGACGGCGCCGGTATAGGCGCCCTGGGCATGGCCGAACAGCTCGGCTTCGACCAGTCCCTCGGGGATGGTCGCGCAGTTGACCGCAATAAACGGCCCGGTTGCGCGCGAGCTGAGCCGATGCAGGGCCCGTGCAGCCAGCTCCTTGCCGGTGCCCGACTCGCCGCGCAGCAGTACGGTGGACTGAGTGGTCGCGACCCGGCGGATCTGGTCACGCAGGCGCTGGATGGCCACGCTGTCGCCCACCAGGCCCAGACTGTCGTCGTCGGAATCGCGGTCGCTGCCCGCCGTCGTTGCGGCGGGGACCCCCCGCAGCGCCGCGCGCAGGGTGAGCAACAGGGCGTCGTGATCGAATGGCTTGGCGATGTAGTCGGCCGCGCCTTCCTTCATCGCGGTGACGGCCGAGGGGACCGAGGCGTAGCTCGTCATGATCACGGTGGGGGTATGGCCGGCCTCGGCCAGTAGCTCGATGCCCTCGCCGTCGGGCAGGCGCAGGTCTACCAGCATCAGGTCCGGCAGTTCCTCCCGCAGGGCGGTGCGGGCGCTGGCGAGGTCTTCGGCCAGCCGCACCTGGAACCCGTGATGCTCCAGGAACCGGCGCACGGCACGGCGGATCGGGGCTTCGTCGTCAACCAGAAGGATGCGCGTCATGCGTGGTCGCCATCGGGGTTGTGTCGCGGCAGGATCAGGATAAAGCGCGCACCGCCGTCCGGGCGGTTCGCGGCCATCAGGGTACCACCGTGGTCGCGCACAATGCTGTAGGCCACCGGCAGGCCGAGCCCGGTGCCGTGGCCGGCGGGCTTGGTGGTAAAGAATGGCTCGAACAGCCGCTCCAGGCTGGATTCCTCGATGCCCGGTCCGCGGTCGTCGATGATCAGGTGGATGTTGCGACCGCGAGCGCTGGCGCTGATCGCTACCGTCGCATTCTCGGGTGAGGCCTGTTCGGCATTGGTCAGCAGGTTGATGAACACCTGCAGCAGGGTCGCGTGCGAGCCGCGCAGATAGAGGCCTTCGAGGCCGTCCAGCTCGAAGCGCAGGTCCTTGCGCCCGGCGAGGCGAGTGAGGCGGATCGCCTCGTTGACGATGGCATCCAGCGCGATGGTCTCGAAATGCCCGGCGGAGGGGCCCTCGTCGGCATGGGCGAAGGTGACCAGCGACTGCACGATCGCATTGATGCGCCGCGTCTGCGCGAGGATGTCCTCGGCGGTGCCCCGGACCTCTTCGGGGTCCTCCTCCAGCGGGAGGTTCTGCGCCAGCGAGGCGATGCCCGTCAGCGGGTTGCCGATCTCGTGCGCGACCCCGGCGGCAAAGCGCCCGATGGAGGCCAGGCGATCACCGTGGGCTATTTCGGACTCCAGCTGGGCGCGCTCGGTGATGTCCTCGATCAGGACGATGCGACCCTCCAGCCGGCCATGCTCGTCCTGGAGTGCGGACTTGTGGAGGTTCAGCCGCCGGTTGCCATCGGGCAGATCGACGTTGAGCTTGTACCACTGGCGATCCGGGCTCTCGATAAAGGCGGTCAGCAGCCCCGCCCAGGGACTCTCGAGCTGCTGCAGATTGCATCCGATGGCCTGGTCAGTGTTGATCGCGGTCAGTTTGGCCAGGGCCTGGTTCCAGCCGGTGATCTCGCCGGTGGTGCCAAGGCTTGCTACCCCCAGCGGCAGTTCGTGAAGGATCTGGCGGTGGAAGCGGCGCAGGGCGTCCAGCTCGGCCGCCAGACCCGACAGGGGCAGGGCGCGCGTCTCGAGTTGCTCTTCCACCCGGCGCAGGCTCTCGCTCAGAGTGTGGCGCCCGGCGGCGTCGAGACGCAGGTGCTGGTCGACGATCATGCGGGCGAGCACCGGGCCCAGCAGGCCCGACAGGTTGCGCTCGATGCGCTCGCGCAGCGTGCGCAGGTCGCCGCGCGAACGGGTGTGGCGCGGCAGGCCGAGATCGTCGAGGGCCCGCTGGACCTCGTGACGGGCAGCGCTGGCACCGAGCGTGGCGGCCAGTGCGGTCTCCATCTCGGCGACATCGCCGGCCAGCGGCAGGCCGCCGCCGGTCCCGGCCGATTCGTTGGGGCAGCAGGCGCGCCCGGCCTCGGTCTCCTCGCGGTTGGGGCGGGTCAGCAGCGAGCCGAGCGCAAACAGCACGGCATTGATGCCAAGGCTGCACATCAGGGCGAAGGTCCACGGGTCCAGGGCCTCGGCCCGAAGCATTCCCTGTGGGTCCGGGTAGCCAGCAACGATCCCCGCCTTGGCCATCAGCGGCAGCACCAGCGTCAACAGCCAGCCGGCGATGCCCG
The DNA here is from genome assembly GCF_000383695.1 of Thioalkalivibrio sp. ALJ15. Lineage (NCBI taxonomy): Bacteria > Pseudomonadati > Pseudomonadota > Gammaproteobacteria > Chromatiales > Ectothiorhodospiraceae > Thioalkalivibrio > Thioalkalivibrio sp. ALJ15. The sequence continues at coordinate 196,481 of NZ_KB912057.1, read as the reverse complement.
CACAGAGTCCCAGCAGGAAGCCGACGCGGTTGGCCTGTTTCCACAGCATCAGCCCGATCAGCCCCGGTAGCAGTTGGGCTACGGCGGCAAACGAGATCAGGCCCAGCTGGGCCAGGCCTTCGACCACCTGCAGCAGGCCGTAGAACGCGTAGCCCAGACCGATGATGAACACGATCCACAGGCGTCGACCCCAGAGGAGCCGGGAATAGAGGTTGGCGGCGGCGCTATCCTCGTCGTGCAGGCGCGTCAGTGGCGACAGGTAGTTGGTCCCCATGTGGGCCAGGGCCAGCGTGGTCACGATCATCATTGCGCTGGCGGCCGAGAGACCACCAATGAACACCAGCAAGGCCAGCGAGGGCGAGTCGACCATGCCGGCGATGCCGATTGCGTAGTAGTTGGTGTCGATGCCGAGCTCGGCCGCCTCTCCGGCCCAGTAGAGCACCGGCATCGGCAGGTTCAGCAGGAGCAGGAAGGCGGGAAAGGCCCAGGCAGCCCGGTTGAGCGCCGCCGGGTTGATGTTCTCGGTAAAGAGCATGTGGAACTGGCGCGGCAGCAGGAAGGCGGCGGCAAACGCCAGGATCATCATCGCGAACCAGCCGCCCTCGCGTACCGGCGCGTACAGCGCATCCACGGCCTCGGGATTCTCGGTCAGCCAGGTGTCCAGGCCGGAAAACCCGCCGAAGACCGCGTACAGCGCGACTGCGGTGATGCCGAGGATCGCCACCAGCTTCACGATGGACTCGAACGCGATGGCCAGCACCAGGCCGGCGTGTTTCTCGCGCGGTGCGATATGGCGGGCGCCGAACAGGATCGCGAACAACGCGATGGTGGCGCTGAAGGTCAGGGCCAGGAGGTGCGGTGGCGTCTCGGCCGTCAGGACGCCGGCGGATTCCGCGACCGCCTTGATCTGCAGCGCGATGTACGGGAGTACCCCGGCCAGCATGAACAGCGCGACGATGGGGCCGGTCCAGCGGCTGCGATAGCGAAACGCGAACAGATCCGCCAGGGATGTGAGCTGCTGCTCGCGGGTCAGGCGCAGGATCGGGCGCAGCAGCCACGGGGTAGCGGCGAAGGCCAGCGTCACGCCCAGGTAGATCGTCAGGTACAGGTAGCCATGGTCCGCGAGGAAGCCGAGGTTGCCGTAGAAGGTCCAGGACGTGGCATAGACGCCGAGCGACAGGCTGAATACCCAGCCGTTGGCCGCGATGCGCCCGACGCGCGGAACGCGATCGGCCAGGAAGGCGATCCCGAACAACAGCGCCAGATAGGCCACGCCGACGGCGTAGATCAGGCCCAGGCTAAGGGTCACGGCGACCCCCGGCAAAGACAACGGCAACCAGGACGATGAAGGTCGCCCAGCCAGCGAATGGCCACCACCAGGCCGGCGTCAGGTGCGCGACCCAGATGACCAGTGGGCTGAGGAACAGCAAGGCGCCCAGCAGGGCGACGAGGATTGCGCGTGAAGACTGCAAGGTCAGCGCCCCGGAGTGTGCCGATCCGGCCTGTGACGGGCCGCAGGCCGTGGCGCGAATGTGGGGGTGGACAGGCGCAGCATGGCCGCAGTCTACCCCCTAGGGAAACACTGATGAATGTACACGTTCGCGCTCGAGTCACTTTTTTCGTGTGAACAAGGCGCGGTGACTGCCGTGCAGTCATTCTGCACAAGGGAGCCGCAACGCAGTTCCCACGCCCGTTTTTGATAACAACCGGCGGCCGAGCCCTTTTGGGGTTGGCACCCCAGGTTCCCCGATCCTGCGTTGCGCCCCGAATTGATCAAAAACGGGCGGGTAGATCCACTACCCGCTGCACGACGCGCCTTGTCTCGGAAAACCTGGGGTGCCAACGCGAGCGTGTACATTCATCAGTGTTTCCCTGGCTCGCGGACGGGCACGCCGGTAGTGAGTGGCAGGCGAGTGGCCAGGGGACGGTCGGTCAGGCGCTCCAGTGCCTCGGCCAGCTGGGCAGCGGGCCGGTCGGGGCAGTCGGGGTCGCTGGGTGCCAGCCCGATGCAGGTCAGCACTGAGGCGAGCTGGGCGCGTGTGGTGTCCTCGCGCAGACCCTCGGCGCCTGTCGCCTTGGACAGCTTCTGGCCACCCGCGCCGATCAGCACGGGGTGGTGCGCGTAACGCGGCCAGGGCGTGGCCAACGATTGATACAGCTGCATCTGACGGGGAGTAGAGCCCAGCAGATCGACTCCGCGCACCACGTCGGTCACGCCCAACCCGAGATCATCCACGACGGTGGCCAGCTGGTAGGCGAACAGGCCATCCGCGCGGCGGATGACGAAGTCGCTGCCAAGGGCCTCGAGGTCGAAGGCGACGGGGCCCAGGAAACGGTCTGCCACGCCCCAGTGTGACTGCGCCGCACGGGCACGGAAGGCCCGCGGCGGGTGTCCGGCCGGCGGACCCTGACGACAAGTTCCGGGGTAGATCGGGCCTTCCCAGCCCGGTTTGCCGTTGTGAGCAAGGTCGCGCCGGGTGCAGGCGCAGCCAAAGGCGAGGTCCCGGGCTAGCAAGTGCTCAAGCGCGGCCTGGTATGTCGGGGTGCGGTTGCTCTGGCGGGTGGCCGGGCCGTCCCAGTCCAGGGCGAAGGCCTCGAGTGCCGAAAGGATCGCGGACTCCGCGCCCGTCTGGACGCGCGGGGTGTCGATGTCGTCGATACGCAGGTGCCAACGGCCGTGGTGACTGCGGGCGTCCAGCCACGAGATGACGGCGGCGAACAGGGAACCCGCATGCAGCGGGCCGGAGGGGGTAGGGGCAAAGCGCCCCACATAGGGGGCGCCTTGATTCGAGCTGGCGGTAGTCATGGCACAGCCATCCTGCCGCCGGATGACCTGCTAGGGAGACGCTGATTTAATCGCACGTCCGCGTTGGTGCCCCCTGTTTTCCGAGACAAGGCGCGTCGTGCAGCGGGTAGTGGTTCTACCCGCCCGTTTTTGATGAATGCGGGGCGCAACGCAGGATCGGGGAACAGGGGGCACCAACCCCACAAGCCATTGAAAGCAGAGGCTCGGCCGCTTTTGCGTGGGAACGGCGTTGCGGTTCCCTTGTGCAGGATGACTGCACGGCAGTCACCGCGCCTTGTTCCCACGCAAAAGCGACTCGAGCGCGGACGTGCGATTAAATCAGCGTCTCCCTAGGCCATCTGCTTTTCCTTGATCTCCGCCAGCTGCTTGCAGTCGATGCACATCGTGGCGGTCGGGCGTGCCTCGAGGCGGCGGATGCCGATCTCGACGCCGCAGGTCTCGCAGTAGCCGTAGTCCCCGGTGTCGATCTTGCGCAGGGCCTCGTCGATCTTCTTCGACAGCTTGCGCTCGCGATCGCGGGCACGCAGCTCCAGGCCAAACTCCTCTTCCTGGGTCGCGCGGTCGGCCGGGTCCGCGAAGTTCGCGGCGTCCTGACGCATGTGGCCCACGGTACGGTCGACCTCTTCGGCCAGCTCCTGGCGCCATGCCCGCAGCAGGCTGCGGAAATGATCGAGCTGATCCGGATTCATGTACTCTTCGCCGGACTTCGGCTCGTAGGGCGCGATGCCTCCGGCAACCATGTGCTTGGTGGAGGGGTGGTCCTGATTCTTGTCAGCAGCCATGCGGGCATTCTCTCCGGCTGGAAAAATAAGGCGCACTTAGTATCAGAGACAGCCCGGCTGGGCAAGTCCCGTGCCAGTATTTTTTGTGTGGGGCCCGGAGCGAATCCCACTTTATCAGCCACATATCCAGAGGAACCCGGATGCAGGAACTGAAGGCCTTGATCTTCGATGTCGACGGCACACTGGCCGATACCGAGCGCGATGGGCATCGCGTCGCATTCAACCAGGCGTTTGCCGAGGCCGGGCTGGACTGGGAGTGGAGCGTCGAGCGCTACGGACAGTTGTTGCGCGTGACGGGTGGCAAGGAACGCATCCGCCAGTACCTCTCGGAGGATCATCCCGACATCCTGGACGAGCCCGAAATCGATCAGCGCATCCGGGACCTGCATGCGGCCAAGACAAGGCACTACGTGGCGCTGCTGGAGACCGGCGCGATCCCGCTGCGGCCGGGGGTCGAACGTCTGCTCGACGAGGCGTCGGCGGCAGGACTGCGCCTGGCGATTGCTACCACCACGACGCCCGAGAACGTCACCGCGCTGCTGGAAGCGACCCTGGGTGAAGAGGGCCCGTATCGCTTCGAGGTGATCTCTGCCGGTGACGTCGTCCCGGAGAAAAAGCCCGCCCCGGATATCTTCCAGCACGCCCTGGAGGCGATGGATCTGCCGCCACAGGCCTGCTTGGCCCTCGAGGACTCGGACAACGGCGTGCGCGCAGCCCGGGGGGCGGGGCTGAATGTGGTGGTCACGACGAACGACTACACGCGCGAGCAGGACTTCACCGGCGCCCTGGTTGTCCTGGATGGATTTGGCGAGCCGCAGTGTCCGGCAACGGTGTTCCGGGGGCCGGATTTGCCGGGCCCCTGTGTCGATGTTGCCGCGCTCCGCGAGTGGGCCGCGGCAGCGCAAGGCGGGCGTTGAGCCCGGTCCGTGTTTCCCTAAGCAGTAGTAACCGAATCAGAACCCGTCCGGGGCAGCGCGGGGCGCGGTAGCAGCAGACGTGTCCAGTCCGGCGGCAGCGCGTCCGGGGCATGGGTCACGAGGATGCATTGGCGCCGAGCCAGCCAGGGCCGGAGGCGCTGCAGGATCCGCTGGATGGTGGCGGCATCGAGACCGGAAAAGGGTTCGTCCAGCAGCACGATCGGGCGGTCCTGCAGGAGTATGGCGGCGAGCGCCAGGCGCTGACGCTGGCCACCGGACAGGCGCTGCCCGCCCTCGCCGATGCGGGCGTCCAGTCCATCCGCATCGGCGCCAACCCGGTCGGCCAGGTCGACTTGCCGAAGCGCATCCCACAAGGCCTCGTCCTGGTGGTCGTCATGCGGACCGGGCGCGAGGATGTTGCGGATGCGGGTGTCCGGCAGGTGCGGGGTCTGCGGCAGATAGCTGATCCGGGCATAGCGGGCATCGACCGACAGGGCCTCGATGGGTGTCGACCCGATCCGGACCGACCCGGCCAGGGGCGCCTGTTCGCCGGCGAGGGTGTCCAGCAGGGTGCTCTTGCCGTGTCCGCTCGGGGCGGTCACGACCAGCGGCGTCCCGGGTTCGGGTGCCAGGTCCAGCGGTGCCGACAGCGGGCGGCCGGCCTCGAATCCCGTCACCACGCCCTGCGCGGACAGGCGCGGGTGTCCCTGCCGTTCACCCCCTTCGGGCAAATCGGCCGGGAGGGGCTTCCGCGCGACCACATGCCGTATGCGGCGCGCGGCGGCCAGGCTCTCGCCGGCCCGCCACCAGGCGCCCGGCAGGCTGCCCAGGACCTCGCCCAGGCCCAGGGTCATCAGGGGCAGCAGGACTGCCACAGGTGCTGAAATCAGCCCCTGCGTGTACCAGTGCAGGGCCAGCAGGAGCATCAGCAGTGCCGAGACGGCGACCACCGCCTGCACCACGGGCTCGGTCAGTGTGCCCACCGACTCCTGTCGGGTCAGTCGCCGGGCATGGTCGCGGTTCTGCCGCGCCAGCGCCTGTTCGGTATCGCCCGCCCGCTGGAAGGCGATCAGTTCGGCCAGGCCCCCGATGTAGTCGGCCAGGGCGATACGCTCATGAGCCCGGGCGCGTACCAACTGGCGGCTGTCACGTTGCCCGACCCATGCGAGCAGCAGCGAGACCAGCACGGTCAGGGTGCCGGCCACCAGCAGCAGCGCCGCCGCCGGCCATGGCGCCAGCCAGAATGCAATGACCAGCGTGACCAGCAGGCTCAGCAGGGCCGCGATGATCGGGCCGACCACGCGCAGCGGCATCGCGTCCAGGGTGTCGATGTCCCCGGTCAGGCGGGTCTGCAGGTCGCCGCTGCGATAGGCGCGGACCCAGCCGGCGGGACGGGCCGCCAGGCCGCGGAATGTCTGGCCCCGCAGGTCGGCGAGGCTGCGCAGCACCGCCTCGTGGCTGACCAGCCGCTCGGAATAGCGCGCCAGCGTGCGCGCGATCGCCGCGGTTCGGATGCCGCCCGAGGGGACGTAGACGTCGAGGGTGGCCAGCAGGCCGACCCCGGCCAGGGCCGTGGCCGTAATAAACCAGCCGGACAGCGCCAGCAACGCGATCCCGGCGACCCAGGTCAGGGCCAGCAGGGCCCAGGCGCCCCAGTACCAGAGCCGCCGTTGCCGGAAGATCGCGTGCAGGAAGCGCAGATCCCGGAAGCCGTCCCTACGCATCCCGATCCCCCACGAGATTCAGGGTCCGCTGGCAACGGGCCTGCACCGTCGTGTGGTGCGTGGCCACGACCAGCGTGAGCCCATGTTCCCGGGCCAGCCCGAACAGGGTGTCCAGCAATGCGCGCTCGGTCGCCGCGTCGAGTGCGCTGGTGGGCTCGTCCAGCAGCCATAGCCGGTAGCCGGAGAGCAGGCCGCGGGCAAGGGCGACACGCTGGGCCTGGCCGCCGGAGAGGCCGCGGCGCTGCTCGCCAATCGCCGTATCCAGCCCGTCCGGCAGCTCCGCCGCCGTCAGCGGCAGGCCGGCCTGCGCCAGCGCCGAGCCCATCTCCTCATCGGAGAGGGGCTCGCGGCGGGCCAGCTGCAGGTTCTCGCGCAGGGTCCCGTGGAACAGGTGGGCCTGTTGTCCGATCCACACGAACGATTGCGCATCACCATGGCGCCGTACGCGTCCCTCGTCCGGTTGCAGGAACCCCGCACACAGGGCGAGCAGGGTGGATTTTCCCGCGCCACTGGGCCCGGTGATCGCGATGGATTCGCCGGGCTCGACGGTCAGCGTGGTCCGGGGCAGGGCGAGTGCGTCCTGGCCGGGATAGCGCAGGCTGACGGCTTCCAGTGCGAGCATCGCGCCGGTCGGGTCGGTCTCGGGCGGCTCGATGGCCGGAGCGGCGCTGGCGGCGGGGTGTTCGGCGGGCGCGGTCAGCGGGGCCAGAGCCTCGGCCGCCGCGAGCGCACCGGCGCGGTCGTGATAGCTCTGTGCGAACTGCCGCAGCGGCAGGAAGTATTCCGGCGCCAGCAGCAGCACGAACAGACCGGTGAACAGCGTCAGCTCCGCGGCCGGGCCGTAGTCCAGCGCCCCGAACAGGGCAAAGCCGACATAGATCGCGACCATGCCGATGGCCACGGCGCTGAAGAACTCCATCACGGCCGAGGACAGGAAGGCCACCCGCAGCGTACGCATGGTAAGTCGGCGCTGATGGTGGCTGCGCTCCACCACCTCGGACTGGGTGGCCTCGATTGCGCGTGCCCGGCGCAGCCAGTCGAGGGCGCGGATGCGGTCCAGGAAGTGCCCGGCGAGACGGTCCTGCTCGGCCTGCTGCTGGCGATGGATCTGTTCGGCCCCCATGCCGACGATAGCCATGAAGGCCGGAATCAGCGGGGCCGCGAACAGCAGCAGCAGGCCGGCCAGCCAGTCCAGCCAGAACACCGTGATCAGGATCGCCAGCGGGATCAGGATGACCGCCTGCAGCGCGGGCAGGTAACGCGCGTAGTAGCCGGTCAGGTCCTCGCCGCGGGCCTGGAAGCGTTCGATCCATTCGCCGGTGGTGGCCTGTGCCGCGAGCCGCGCCGGACCGGCCTCGCGGGCGCGATGCAGCAGCTCGCCGCGCAGGCGGCCCTTGACCGCGTGGGCCAGCCGCTGGCCGGCCAGGTCACGCAGTCCCTGTGCGCTGTAGCGCAGCACGATCAGTACGAGCCCGGCCGCCAGCACCGCTGCCCAGTCCAGGCGCTCGGGCGCGAACAGGGCCTGGTACACGGCCTGGGCGATGATGCCGGCCACGCCGATCGTCGCGCCGGCCGCGATCAGGGAGCCGGCCGCGGACATCCAGAGCCAGCGGCGATGGGGGCGGGCACGCTGGCGCAGCCACTCCCTGGCGGTAGCATTCATCGCGTGCGGACGACGGGCATCCGGGCTCGACGCAGCGGGAGCGGACGGATTGGGCGTGTGGACATCAGTCAGGCTCCTAGGGAAACACTGATTAATGTACACGCTCGCGCTCGAGTCGCTTTTGCGTGCGAACAAGGCGCGGTGACTGCCGTGCAGTCACTCTGCACAAGGGAACCGCAACGCCGTGCGCAGGCAAAAGCGGCCGAGCCCCTGCATTCAATGGCTTGTGGGGTTGGTACCCCAGGTTCCCCGATCCTGCGTTGCGGCCCGCATTAGTCAAAAACGGGCCGGTAGAACGACTACCGGCTGCGCACCGCGCCTTGTCTCGGAAAACCTGGGGTACCAACGCGAGCGTGTACATTGATCAGTGTTTCCCTAGCGCAGGTAGCGCCCGCGCAGCATGTTGAAGTACAGCGGCTTGATCATGTGCACCTTCAGACGCCACCACATCCAGCTGGGTTCGCCCTGATCGATGAAGCCGAAGGTCGGGACCTCCTGCAGGCTGTAGTCGAACTCCACCAGGGCGGCCTTGCCGACCTCGGTGATCAGCGGGCAGGAGGTGTAGCCGTCGAACTCGCGCGATGGCTCGCGATCCTGCAGTACATCCACCAGGTTGTCCGGCATCACCGCGCCGTGGGAGCGCACGGTGGAGGCGGTCTTGCCGATCGCGGTGGCGACCACATCGCCGGCGCCGAAGATGTTCGGATAGCGGGTGTGCTGGAGGGTGCGATCATCCACCGCCAGCCAGCCGCCATCGGCCAGCGCGCCATCCTCCACGGCAAGCCCGGCCTCGCGCACGAACCCGTGGGCCCGCATCGGCGGCGTCACATGGAGGTAGTCGTAGTCGACCGTCTCCTCGTTGCCGTTCGTCCCGCGGAAGGTGGCCTGCCGGGCGTCGATATCGACCGCGGCGAGAAACCCATCCTCGTTCACGGCGATGTCACGCTCGGCATACAGGTCGCGCACCATCGTGTCGAAGCGCGCGACGCTGAACAGGCGGTCTGCCCCGGTGTGGTAGTGGAACTCCGCATCTCCGCGCTGGCCGGCGCTCTGCAGCAGGCTCTCGGCGATGAAGGTGGCCTTGATCGGGGCGCCGGCACACTTGATCGGCGTCCCCGGGATGGTGAAGCGGGCCACGCCGCCGCGCTCGCCAAAGGTGCGTACCTGTTCGTAGGCATCGCGCGCGGCCTCGGCGCTGGCGTAGATGCTGGTCAGGCCCGGGCGGCTGATGTCCTCGCGGCGCAGGCCGTCGATGGCCTCGAAGTCCAGGTGCAGGCCGGTTGCGACCACCAGGAAGTCGTAGTCCAGGTGGTCGCCATCGACCGTCTCCACCCGCTGCGACTCCGGGTCGATCGCGGCCACGGCGGAACGCACCCAGTCCACCCCGCGCGGGATATAGCGCTCGTTGCGCCGCTGGACCTCGCCGACCGAATAGACGCCCGCCGCTACCAGGGTCCAGCCGGGCTGGTAGTCGTGGATCTCGCTCGGTTCCACCACGGTAATACGGGCGCCATCGAGCAGGGCGCGCAGGCGGGCGGCCATGGTCAGGCCGGCGGCGCCTCCACCCAGCACGACGATGCGTGCCCGTGTCGAGACCGCGGCCTGAGCCGGGGCGGCCTGTACGCCGGTCGCCGAGGCCAGGCCGGCCGCGCCGGCGATCTTCAGGAAGTCGCGGCGGGACAGGCCGCTGCGGTCCATGGCGGCAGCCAGGGCCTCGGTCGACTGCTGCTGGCGGCTGCGATTTTCGCGCTGTTCGGGCTGGGACATGCTGGATCTCCGTCGTCCGGCACCGCGGTTCCTGCGGTGCACTCTTGTTATGAAAGGCGGGCGTCTGACGCGCCCTGCTTGCCGTTTTCTTACAAGTTGCGTGCCAGATCGCAGAGCCCGCTCGCGCCTGCCGCTGGCGGCGGGTTGTGCCACGACAGGACTGCCACAAATGGCAGTTGTGGGGTTTTTGCTGCCATGAATGGCAGTCACAGCGGCGCTGTGGCGAGCGGGTGCGGGCGGTTGTCTTCGAGGCCGGTTGCCGCCTGCCGGGCCCGCGAGCGGGAGGCGGGCTTGCTGGCACGGTACTTGTAAGGACGCGGTAGCTGCGTCCGGACGGCGCACCCTGACAATGGAGGAACGCCATGGAGCTCGACCCCATACTGCTATCACGAATCCAGTTTGCATTCGTGGTCTCGTTTCACGCCATCTTCCCGGTCTTTACCATCGGGCTGGCGTCGTTCATCGCCTTCCTGGAGTTTCGCGCCTGGAAGACCGGCGATGCGATCTACACCCAGATCTCGAAGTTCTGGATCAAGATCTTCGCGGTCGTGTTCGGGATGGGGGTGGTCTCCGGGCTGGTGATGTCGTTCCAGTTCGGGACCAACTGGAGTGCGTTCTCCTATGCGACCGCCAACTTCCTCGGGCCGGTGCTCTCCTACGAGGTGCTGACGGCCTTCTTCCTCGAGGCGGCCTTCCTGGGCGTGCTGCTGTTCGGCCGTGACCGGGTACCGCAGGGCGTGCACCTGTTCGCGGCGCTGATGGTGGCGCTGGGTACCTTCATTTCCTCGTTCTGGATCCTGGTCGCCAACAGCTGGATGCAGACCCCGGTGGGCTTCGAGTTGCAGGACGGTGTCTTCCACGTGACCTCCTGGATCACCGCGATCTTCAACCCGAGCTTCTGGCCGCGCTTCTTCCATATGGGCCTGGCCTCGCTGCTGACCGCGGGTTTCGTGGTCGCCGGCGTCTCGGCCTGGTACCTGCTGCGCCAGCGCGATGTGCTGGTCAACCGCAAGGCGCTGGGCACCACGATGTGGGTGTTGCTGCTGGCGGCCCCGGCCCAGCTGGTGGTGGGCGACATCCATGGCCTGAATACCTTTGAACATCAGCCGACCAAGGTCGCGGCGATGGAGGGCGTCTGGGAGACCGAACGCGGGGCACCGCTGCTGCTGTTCGCGATCCCGGATTCGGCCAATGAGACCAACCACTTCGAGATCGGTATCCCGAAGATGGCCAGTTTCATCCTGACCCACGAGCTGGATGGCGAGGTCCCCGGCCTGCTGGAGGTACCCGCCGAGGAACGCCCGCCGGTGGGGATCACCTTCTGGTCGTTCCGCATCATGGTCGCGATCGGGATGGTGATGATCCTGTTCGTGCTGGCCGGTGCCTGGCTGCGCTTCCGGCGCCGCATGTTCGCCTCGCCGCGTTTCCTGCGGGGTCTGACCTGGATGATCCCGGCCCCGTTCATCGCGGTGGTCGCCGGCTGGTTCGTGACCGAGACCGGGCGCGCACCCTGGCTGGTCTACGGCGTGATGACCCATGCCGAGGGCATCACTCCGGCGCTGACGGGAGGCATGGCCCTGTTCACGCTGATCGGCTACGTGCTGGTCTACGCCGCCGTGTTCACGGCTGGCGTCTACTACCTGGTGCGTATCGTGCAGAAGGGACCGGAGACCACCGAGGTCCGGCAGGCCCCGGCCCACGCGAAGCGGCCCTGGTCCGCGGCCGATACCTCGATCGACGACGCCGCTACCGGCGCTGCAAGGAGCTGATCCATGGAAACCACGCTTGATATCACGCTGATCTGGGTGGTCATCATTGCCGTCGGCATCATCGCCTACGTGCTGATGGACGGGTTCGATCTGGGGGTCGGGATCCTGTTCCCGTTCGCCCCGGGCGAGACCTCGCGCGATGTGATGATGAACTCGGTCGCCCCGGTCTGGGACGGCAACGAGACCTGGCTGATCCTCGGCGGGGCGGGGCTGCTGGCGGCCTTCCCGCTGGTGTACTCGGTGTTCCTGCCGGCCCTGTATATCGGCGTCTTCCTGATGCTGGCGGGGCTGATCTTCCGCGGGGTGGCCTTCGAGTTCCGGTTCAAGGCCAATACCTCCAAGGGATTGTGGAACGTGGCCTTTGCCGCGGGGTCGGCGGTGGCGGCGTTTGCCCAGGGGGCCGTGGTGGGCGCCTACATCCAGGGCTTCGAGATGGAGGGTCTGAGCTTTGCCGGCGGGCCGCTGGACTGGCTGACGCCGTTCACCGTGCTGACCGGTATCGGTCTGCTGGCGGGCTATGCGCTGCTGGGCGCGACCTGGCTGATCGTCAAGACCGATGGCGAGACCCAGGCCTTTGCCTATCGCGTGGTGCCTGGCCTGCTGGCCCTGGTCCTGGTGGTGTTCGCGGCGGTGAGCCTGATCACGCCGTTTATTGACCCGAAGGTGATGGAACGCTGGATGGGCACCTGGCAGTACCTGTGGGTCCTGCCGGCGCTGGCCCTGTTGTCCGCCTGGATACTGATCCGGGCGGTGCGGCGGCGTGACGAGGGGATCCCGTTCGTAGCGACGATCGCCCTGTTCATTACGACCTATCTGGGGCTTCTGGTCAGCAAGTGGCCGTATGTGGTGCCGCCGGACCACACCTTCTGGGATGCGGCGTCGTCCCCGGATGCACAGTTGTTTATCCTGGTCGGGGCGCTGTTCGTGATCCCCATCATCCTGGGGTACACGGCCTGGACGTACTGGGTCTTCCGCGGCAAGGTGACGCCCGAGACCGGGTACCACTAAGCGGGATCCGTAGAGACCGGCCGTGATGCCACTGAACGTACCTCGGTTGAGCGTGTCTATTGGGCAGAGTCATCGGAGGACCACCGCCGCGGCGCCTCCCCTGGATACCTGGCCCATGCGAGAAGACGTGACGATTAGCCGACTGGCGATTCCGTGTGGCAACGAGACGGACCTCTCGGCGATGCGACAGATGATGGAGGCCTTTCGCGAGCCCTCCATCCTGTTGTCGCCCGATTACCGGATCCTGGCCGCGAATACGGCCTACCAGAGGGTCTACGGCACGGATGCCGATGGCTCTTCCCGGGCCTGCTATGAGGCCTCGCACGGCTATCAGCGTCCGTGCGACGAGGCCGGGGAAGCCTGTCCGCTCCAGGCTGCGCTCGCCAGCCGCCGCCGGGAACGTGTCCTGCATGTGCATCACACGGCGCAGGGCCGCGAGCACGTGGACGTCGAGCTGACTCCGATCCTGGGGGCGGAGGGGGCTGTTCGCTATTTCGTCGAGCGCCTCCATCATCTGCCCGTATCCAGCCCGCAGAACGGGGCCACCGGGCTGGTCGGGCGTTCGCGGGCGTTCAATACCATGCTGGGCTTGATCAGTCGCGTGGCACCCAGCAATGCCTCGGCGCTGCTGCTGGGTGAGTCCGGTACCGGCAAGGAGTTGATCGCCCGGGCGATCCACGAAGAGAGCCCGCGCCGCGACAAGCCGTTTGTCGCGGTTGAGTGCTCCGGACTGACCGAGACCTTGTTCGAGAGCGAGTTGTTCGGCCACGAGAAGGGGGCCTTCACGGGTGCGGCCTCGGCCAAGGTCGGGCTGGTCGAGGCCGCGTCCGGCGGCACGCTGTTCCTGGACGAGGTGGGCGATATCCCATTGGGCCAGCAGGTGAAGCTGCTGCGCCTGCTGGAGACGCACGCCTACCGCCGGGTCGGCGGAATCGAGTCTCGGAGTGCGGATTTTCGACTGGTTTGTGCCACCCACCGGGATCTGGAGGCGATGGTGCGGGCCGGCGAGTTTCGCGAAGACCTGTTCTACCGGATCAATACCTTCCCCATCGAGGTGCCGCCGCTGCGCCAGCGCAGCGGCGATATCCCGCTGCTCGTCGAGGCCATGCTGGATCGCTCCGAGCTGGTGCCGCGTCCGACGATGGAGGACGACGCGATCCGGGTTTTGGAGGGATATGCCTTCCCCGGCAACGTGCGTGAACTGCGCAACATCCTGGAACGCGCGGCCCTGCTGGCGGATGGCGGTCCGATTCGGCCGGAGCACCTGCCAGGCCCGGTGCGCCAGCAGGCCACGCGCGCCGAATCGGGTGCGGCCGGAGAAGGTTACGCGGAGTTGGTCCATCCGCGGGAACTGCGTCCGCTGGATCAGATCGAGCGCGAGTATCTGCGTCACGCCCTGGCGGTACACCAGGGTGATCGGCGGAGCCTCGCGCGCCGGCTGGGCCTGAGCGAGCGCAGCCTGTACCGGCGCTTGCGGGAACTGGATCGAGACGGCTGATCCGGCGGCCCCAGGTACGGGTTCTGACGGGCCGCCTGCGGCGAGTGTTCCCGTCTGCGCAGTATGCCGCGGTCGGAGAAACCTGAATCGCGCGTGGTGCTGCAGGGTCCCAGGAGCTGCATAGCCACAACTCCCGAACACCAGAAGGGCCGCGCCCGCCCGGCCGGCCGATGGTGATGTGATGCCCCAGGCATCAGAAATACCGAATATTCCCAACCACCAACACGAGGTGAACTGATGAAAAAGACGACCATTGCACTGTCTCTCTCGGCTGCGCTGCTGGCCGCACCGCTCACGGCGGCAGCCGAGTCGCTTTCGTTTGGCGAGGAGCAGACCGTTCGCGCCATGGCGGGCGGCAATGTCGGACAGGCCATTGCGAGCATGATGGAGGCCGAGTCGCTGGCCGTGGTCAACAACCGTTCCGCGATCTGTGGCGCGCTGACCGGCGGTCTCGGGGCCGGGATGCTGGCCGCCAACCCGGAGGCCGGGTTCAGCATCGCGGGCATGGAAGGGCCCGAGGATGCCGCCGACGCAGTAGCGGCGATCGGTGACGCCGAGGTGACCTATCTCGCCTTTGGCGCCGGTGCCAGCCGTGACGACAACGTGGCCCTGGCCCACGCCCTGCTCGGCGAGCTCGCGAAGGCCGAGTGGGACGGCACGTTGATGCTGCATATCTCCACCTGGATGCAGCAGCAGGTACAGGCCGCGGCGGAGATGGACGAGGCGGTTGCCGAATACCTGACCGGGCGCCCGATGGTTGCGCTGATGCCCGATGTGGAGGCCGGCGAGGCAGTGATGCTGCGCGTGTCCTTCGACGGCTCGGAATTTACCACCGAGGAGATGGGGCGCCAGCCGATGCGTGACGACCTGGCCGAGCTCTTTCGCCGCATGTAGTGACGGGTGGGCCGCTCGGGGCGGGGTGCCCTTGTTGCGGCTCGTCTTAGGTGCCGGCTATCGAGGCCTTAGAGAATTAGTAATAGCTAATTCAGTGGGGTCGCGATACCTTGGTTTCCACGGGGAGCCGAGACGGCCCCGAAACTTGCAAGCCATTGATTATCAAGAAAGGAGTACATCATGGCACTTCGACTGGGTGATACCGCCCCGAACTTCCAGATTGACACCACCAAGGGCAAGATCGATTTCCACGAGTGGATCGGCGATTCCTGGTGCTTCTTCTTCAGCCATCCGGCCGACTTCACGCCGGTGTGCACCACCGAGATGGGCCGCACTGCCCAGCTCGCGCAGCAGTTCGCGGATCGCAACGTGAAGCCGCTGGGCCTGTCCACGGATACCGTCGACGAGCACAACAAGTGGATCGAGGACGTCAACGACACCCAGAACACCACGCTGGAGTTCCCGATCGTTGCCGACGCCGACAAGAAGATCTCCGAGCTCTACGAGATGATCCACCCGGGCGAGAGCGAGACTGCCGCGGTGCGTTCGGTCTACATTATCGACCCGAACAAGAAGATCCGGCTGATGATGACCTACCCGATGTCGGTGGGCCGCAACTTCGACGAGATCCTGCGCGTGATCGATGCGCTGCAGACCGGAGACCAGCACGGCATCGCTACGCCGGCCGACTGGACCCCGGGCGATCGCGTGATCATCCCGCCGACGGTCAGCAACGAGGATGCGCAGAAGAAGTTCCCGCAGGGCTTCGAGGAGATCCGCTCCTACCTGCGCTACACCCAGGTCTGACTCCGACCTGAAGCCCTGGCGTCCGCCCGGCATTGCCGGTCGGACGTCATTGACCAAGCTGTCAGAGGCCCCATTACGGGGCCTTTCTTGGTTGGGGAGAGTGATACGCGTTCGGTCGACTGTCCCTGCTCCTCGGACCGCTCAGAAAGCTGTCCCGCCAATACCGACAAGACGCAAGGGATCGGCTTCTCGAATTCGGGCCCCGGCCCCTTGATTCCTGTGCGCAGCGGAACCCTGTCCCGGACCACCGAGTCCACGGACATGTATGGATGCAACAGGAGTTCGCGGGATGAGCAAGACGATACTGATGGTGGTGACCAGTCACGGCGAGATCGGCGACGGCCACGCGACCGGCGTGTGGTTTGACGAGTTCTCGGTGCCCTATGACCGCTTCCGCAAGGCCGGTTTCGAGATCAAGGTGGCCAGTCCCAAGGGCGGGCCCGTCCCTCTGGATCCCAAGAGCCTGGAGTCGAATCATCCCGGACCGGCGGCCGTCGCCGCGCAGGAGGCCCTGGACGACACGATCCATCTCGATGAAGGCATGCACCACGATGCCTACGCGGCAATCTTCTTCCCCGGTGGGCACGGCACGATGTTCGATCTGCCGGAGAATCCGCATGTGCAGCGCCTGGTCGGCGAGTTTCTGGAGAACGACAAGGTCGTGGGCGCGGTGTGTCACGGGCCGGCCTGTCTGGTCGGCGCGATGCTGAAAGACGGCAGTCCGGCAGTGAAGGGGCGCAAGGTGGCCGCGTTCACCAACAGCGAAGAGAAGGCGGTACAGCTCGATCAGGCCGTGCCGTTTCTGCTGCAGGACCGCCTGGCCGAACTGGGTGGGGAGGTCGAGACCGCCGAGGACTGGACCGACCATGTCGTGGTGGATGGCAAACTGGTGACGGGGCAGAACCCGCAGTCCAGCAAGAGCGTGGCCGACGCGATCGTGCGCCTACTGCGTGAAGCCGGCTGATTGGGCGCCGATGACAAGCGGACCGGGGCCTTCTGGGCCCCGTTTTTTTGCTTGTTGAGTGAACGAGGTTCAAATCTTGGTTCCGATTCGGTAGTCTGCGCCGATGGGCACCGAGAATCGAAAGCAGCGCGAGCGCGAGGCGCGCGAGACCCTCTTTGTCGAAAAGGCCCACGAGCTGATCCGCTCGGAGGGCCTTTTGGCGTTGCAGATGTCGCGTCTGGCGGCCGCCTGCGAGTACGCGACCGGCACGCTGTACCAGCATTTCAACTCGAAGGAAGATCTGCTGGCGGCCGTCGCGACCCGGGCAACGCGTCAGCGTGCGGAGCTGTTTCGGTGCATTCCTCGGCTGCCGCTGGGAACCCGTTCACGAATGCTGGCGATGGTGCTGGCCGATATCGATTTCGCGCAGGCGAATCCGGACTACTATCGATTGACCCAATTCGTGACGACAGAGGTGGTCTGGGCGAGCACGTCGGAGGCGCGGCGGCAGGAGTTGCTTGATGCGGCTCAACCGATCAGCCAGGCGATCAACGCCATCGTGGCCGAGGCGCGGGCGAACAAGGACCTGCCACCGGCCCAGGAGATGGGCGAGGAAGAGATGGGGCTGGGGCCGTGGGCGCTGAATACCGGGATGCAGGCGCTCGCGAATGCCCAGGGGCTGCTGGATGCCTACGATATCCACCGCCCGTATGAACACTTGATCCGCCATACCCATGCGCTGCTGACCGGCTGGCGCTGGGAGCCGCGAATCGATCCAGACGAACCCTCGGTCGTGCGCGCCGAGACGGAGCGGGTGCGCGCGATCGTGCGCGAGCACATTCCTGAGGCAAATTCATGAGCAAGCGATTCTTCCTGATGCTGCTGGGCGTAGCCCTGGTCCTGGGTGGCATCTTTGGTTTCAAGGCCTTCGTGGATCAGCAGATCGCGGAGTTCTTTGACGAGATGCCGGAGCCGACTGCGACGATCAACGCGGCGACCGTGGAGACCGATCGCTGGGCCCCGCAGCTGCGTGCGGTGGGGGACCTGGAGGCGGTGCAGGGGGCCACGCTGAGTTTCGAGGCACAGGGCATTGTTGACCGCATCCATTTTGCCAATGGGGCCTTCGCCGAGGCGGGCGAGACGCTGGTCGAACTCGACACCGAGCTGGACGAGGCGGAGCTGGAAAGCCTGCGCGCCGAGGCGCAGCTCGCGGCGCGCGAGCTGGAACGGGCGCGGGGCCTGGTGCAGCGCAACGATATTTCCGACTCGGAGTTCCAGCGCCGCGCGACCGAGGCGCAACAGGCCGAGGCGGCGGTCAAGGCACAGGATGCCCGTATTCGCCAGAAGCGTCTGCGGGCGCCCTTTGACGGGCAGCTGGGTATCCGTCAGGTGAACGAGGGCCAGTTTGTCGGCCCGGGCGACCCGATTGTGGTGCTGGAGTCCCTGGACCCGCTGTATGTGAACTTCACGTTGCCCGAACGCCGGCTGGCGAATGTCGAGCTGGGGCAGTCGGTCGAGGTCACCGTCGATGCCTATGGCGAGACCTTCGAGGGGCAGATTACCGCGATCGAGCCGCGTGTCCGTGCTGCCTCGCGGATGTTCCGCGTGCAGGCGATGATCACCAACGAGGACCATCGGCTGCGCCCCGGTCAGTTCGCCCGCGTCACGCTGCAGCGTGGCGAGCCGGAGGAGGGGCTGGTGGTCCCGCAGACGGCCATCCGTTTCGCACCCTGGGGCAACTCGGCGTTCGTGATCTTTGAAGACGATGACGGCGACAAGCGTGTGGAGCAGCGCCTGGTGGAGATCGGTGAGCGACGCGGTGACCTGGTGCGCATCGTGGATGGCCTGGAAGAGGGCGACGAGATTGCGGTCAGCGGTCTGCTGAAGCTCCAGAACGATACCCCCGTGAAGATCACGGAGGATGCCCAGCCCGATGCCGAACGCGATCCGCGGCCGGCGAATCGCTGAGCGGGCCCGCGACGATGCGTTTTACCGATCTCTTTATTCAGAAGCCCGTGCTGGCCACTGTGGTCAGCCTGTTCATCCTGCTGTTCGGGGTGCGGGCGGTGTTCGACCTGAACGTGCGCCAGTTCCCCGAGGTGCAGAACGCGGTGGTCACGGTCAGCACCGCCTATATCGGCGCGGATGCGGACCTGGTACAGGGATTCATCACCACGCCGATGGAGCGCGAGATCGCCGAGGCGGAGGGGATCGACTACATCGTGTCCAACAGCCTGCCGGGGATAAGCACGGTGCAGGCGTTCCTGGAGCTGGACTACGATCCGAACCAGGCGCTGACGCAGATCTCCGCCCAGGTGGACAAGATTCGCAGCGATCTGCCATCGGAGGCCGAGGACCCGGTGGTGGATCTCTCCGTGGGTCAGGATGTGGCGGCGATGTACCTGTCGTTCTATTCCGAGCGCCTCTCCAACAATCAGACCACCGACTACCTGATTCGCGAGGTGCAGCCGGAGCTGGCCACCGTTAACGGCGTTCAGCGGGCCGAGATCCTCGGCGATCAGAGCTTTGCGATGCGCGCCTGGCTGGACGCCAATCGCATGGCGGCCTATGGCGTAACCGGGCGCGACGTTCGGTCGGCGCTGGAGGGCAACAATGTCCTCTCCGCAGTGGGGCAGACCAAGGGCTCGATGGTGAGCCTGGACCTGACCGCGGATACCGACCTGCAGACCCCGGAGGCCTTCGAGCAGCTGATCCTGTTCGAGCAGGAAGGCGACCTGGTGCGTCTTGGCGATATCGCCGAGGTGGAGCTGGGGTCGGAGAACTACGACACCTCGGTGCGCTTCAACGGTCAGGCGGCGACGTTCATCGGCATCGAGCTGGCGCCGGATGCCAATGCCCTGGAGGTGATCGCGGATGTACGCGAGATCTTCGAGGAGCGCATCGAGCCGCGCCTGCCCTCCGGGCTGGAGGGCGAGATCGTTTATGACTCCACCGAATACATCGAGAGCGCGATCGACGAGGTGTTGACGACCATCGTGCTGGCGCTGCTGATCGTGCTGGTCGTGATTTATCTGTTTCTTGGCTCGTGGCGCAGTGTGCTGATCCCGGCGGTGGCGGTACCGCTGTCCCTGATCGGGACCTTCATGCTGATGCTCCTGATGGGGTTCTCGCTGAACCTGCTGACGCTGCTGGCGATGGTGCTGGCCATCGGCATCGTGGTCGATGACGCGATCATCATGCTGGAGAACATCTCGCGGCATATCGAGGAGGGCATGTCGCGCATGGACGCGGCGATCCAGGGGGCGCGCGAGCTCGCGTGGCCGATTGTCGCGATGTCGACCACGCTGGTGGCGGTCTTCCTGCCGCTGGGGTTCATCGGCGGCCTGACCGGCACGCTCTTCATCGAGTTTGCGTTTACCCTGGCGGCGACGGTCGTGATCTCGGGGATTGTCGCGATCACGCTGTCGCCAATGATGTGTTCGAAAATCCTGCGCGATGGTTCGGTCGAGCGGCGCGGGCGCATCGAGTCGTGGCTGGACGCGCGCTTTGACAGCCTGCGCGAGCGCTATCGCCGACGGCTGCACGGGGCACTGAATGACCGCTTCACCGTCGCCGCCTTCGGCGCCATCGTGCTGGTGTCCTGCTACTTCCTGTTCGTGACTTCGCAGACCGAGCTGGAGCCGCAGGAGGACCAGGGTTTCGCCTTCTCGATCATGGAAGGCGATGCCTACATGGGGATCGATTACCTGGAGCGCAACACCGCGCTGACCGACGGCTTTTTCGACCGCATCCCCGAGCTCGACAACATCTTTATCGTGAACGGCTTTGGCGGCGGACCCGGTATGGCCGGGGCGACCAACCAGGCCCTGGGCGGTTTCGTTATGGCGCCCTGGGATCAGCGTGACCGAACGACCGCCAAGATCCTGGAAGAGGACCTGCAGCCGGCGCTGGAAGGGCTGCCAGGGCTCGAGGTGTTCGCGATCCAGCCGCCGCAGCTGCCGACCCCGGGGCAGGGCGCGCCGGTCAGCGTTGTGTTCGGCTCCACCAGCTCGTTCGAGGAGTTGAACGAGCTGAGTCAGGAGATCAAGGACCGGGCGATGGAGACGGGTCGGTTCATCTTCCTCGATACCGATCTCAACTTCGACCAGCCACGGGTGGATCTGAAGATTGACCGCGAGCGTGCCTCGCAGCTTGGCATCGACATGGCGACGCTGAATGCCGATCTGGCGACGTATCTCTCCGGCGGGTTCGCCGGGCGGTTTGCGATGGAGAACCGCAGTTATCGCGTGATCCCGCAGGTCCAGCGTTCCGACCGCCTGACGCCGGAGCAGCTTGAGGAGCTGTACACGCGCACCGCGGACGGCGAGCCGATACCGTTGTCCAGCATCGTGACGCTGGAAGAGACGGTCACGCCGCGCCAGCTCAACCGCTTCCAGCAGCTGAACGCGGTGACCCTGCAGGGGGTGCCACGGCCCGGCGTCACCCTCGGGGAGGCGCTGGACATCATCGACCGGATTGCCGCCGAGGTGCTGCCGCCCGATGTGAACGTGGACTATGCCGGCGAGTCGCGGCAGCTGAAGGCCGAGGGTGGGGATCTGGTCGTCACGTTCTTCTTCGCGCTGGTCGTGATCTTCCTGGTGCTGGCCGCGCAGTTCGAGTCGTTCCGTGATCCCTTGATCATTCTGACCACGGTGCCGATGTCGATCGCCGGCGCCCTGATCTTCATCAGCCTGGGTGTGACCTCGCTGAACATCTATACACAGGTGGGTCTGCTGACCCTGATCGGGCTGATCGCCAAGCACGGCATCCTGATCGTGGAGTTCGCCAACCAGTTGCAGCGTCAGGGGCGCCCCTTGCGCGATGCGATCGAGGAGGCGGCCAGCCTGCGTCTGCGGCCCATCCTGATGACGACCACGGCGACCGTGGTGGCGATGGTGCCGCTGCTGATGGCGACCGGTGCTGGTGCCGGCTCGCGCTTCGCAATGGGCCTGGTGATTGCGGCGGGCATGGCGATCGGCACGTTGTTCACGCTCTTCGTGGTCCCGGCCATCTATACCTATGTGGCGCGCGATCACTACGCCGACACGCTAGAGGCGCAGGAGGCCGATGCGGGTCCTGCCTGATCTTCGGTGCGCGCGCCCCGGCAGAGGGGCGCGGGCTCCGATCACGCTGTGGTCTAAAGAGCATGCATTGACTGCGGTCATGGACTACAATCAGCGACCGCATTCCCCGCTGAGGCTGCCGAGCAGGCGCCGGGCGCTGATGCGAACAGAACCCCCATGCCGCTCCGCGGAACTCTGCGGACCGGTCTTTCTATAAACGAAAGTCTATTGGTCGTATCTAGATTATTTATTTGTTATTAGCAGTGCACCTTCCTAATCTAGGCGACCGTCACGATTAACCAACGCGTAGGAGAAAGCCACATGGCCGCCAAGAAGTACTCCGCGGGCGTCAAGGATTACCGCGAAACCTACTGGATGCCGGAATACATGCCGCTGGATACCGATCTGCTGGCATGTTTCAAGATCACCCCGCAGCCGGGCATCGACCGCGAAGAAGCCGCGGCCGCCGTGGCCGCCGAGTCCTCCACCGGTACCTGGACCACGGTGTGGACCGACCTCCTGACGGATATGGACTACTACAAGGGCCGTGCCTACTCCATTGAGGACGTGCCGGGTGACGACGAGTCCTTCTACGCGTTCATCGCCTACCCGATCGACCTGTTCGAAGAAGGTTCGATGGTGAACGTGTTCACCTCGCTGGTCGGTAACGTGTTCGGCTTCAAGGCCATCCGTGCCCTGCGTCTGGAAGACGTGCGCTTCCCGATGGCCTACGTGAAGACCTGCGGTGGTCCGCCCTCCGGTATCCAGGTTGAGCGTGACAAGCTGAACAAGTACGGCCGTCCGATGCTGGGCTGCACCATCAAGCCGAAGCTGGGTCTGTCCGCGAAGAACTACGGCCGCGCCGTGTACGAGTGCCTGCGTGGCGGCCTCGACTTCACCAAGGACGACGAGAACATCAACTCGCAGCCGTTCATGCGCTGGCGTGACCGCTTCGAGTTCGTGCAGGAAGCGACCGAAAAGGCCGAGGCCGAAACCGGCGAGCGCAAGGGTCACTACCTGAACGTCACCGCGCCGACCCCGGAAGAGATGTACAAGCGTGCCGAGTTCGCCAAGGAAATTGGCGCGCCGATCATCATGCACGACTACATCACCGGCGGCTTCTGCGCCAACACGGGTCTGGCCAACTGGTGCCGCGACAACGGCGTGCTGCTGCACATCCACCGTGCGATGCACGCGGTGCTCGACCGTCATCCGAAGCACGGTATCCACTTCCGTGTGCTGGCGAAGATCCTGCGTCTGTCCGGTGGTGACCACCTGCACACCGGCACCGTGGTCGGCAAGCTGGAAGGCGACCGTGCCGCGACCCTGGGCTGGATCGACCTGCTGCGTGAATCCTTCATCCCGGAAGACCGCTCGCGCGGCATCTTCTTTGATCAGGATTGGGGCTCCATGCCGGGCGTGTTCGCCGTGGCCTCTGGTGGTATCCACGTCTGGCACATGCCGGCCCTGGTCTCCATCTTCGGCGACGACTCCGTGCTCCAGTTCGGCGGCGGTACGCTGGGCCATCCGTGGGGTAACGCCCCGGGTGCGGCGGCCAACCGTGTGGCGCTGGAAGCCTGTGTCCAGGCGCGTAACGAAGGTCGGGACATCGAGAAGGAAGGCAAGGACATCCTGACTCAGGCGGCGCAGCACAGCCCCGAACTGAAGATCGCCATGGAAACGTGGAAAGAGATCAAGTTCGAGTTCGACACCGTCGACAAGCTGGATACCCAGCACAAGTGATCGTCCGAGCGCGGGCGGCGCTAGTGCGCCGTCCGTGCCCAGAAAGAACCAGAGCACAGGATTACCGACATGTCTGATATCCAGAACTTCAAGCAGTCGCAGAAGTACGAGACCTTCTCCTATCTGCCGGAGATGAATGCCGACCAGGTGCGCAAGCAGATCGAATACTGCCTCGCGCAGGGCTGGAACCCGGCGATCGAGTACAGCGAAAAAGAAAACGCCATGGCCCACTACTGGTACATGTGGAAGCTGCCCTTCTTTGGCGAGCAGTCCGTGGAAGCGGTGCTGTCCGAGATTGAAGAATGCCGCCGTGCCAACCCGGGCATGATGGTGCGCTTCATTGCGTACGATAACTACGCCCAGAGTCAGGGCATGGCCTTCGTGGTCGACCGCGGTCGCTAAGACCCCGGTTCGGTGGAGGCCGGGTGCCTGTGGCACCCGGCCCGTCCATCAAGCGTTATTACCGTTGCTGCCGCCAACTGTAAGGAAGTGCCATGAGTAATCCGACATCCGCGTCTGAAGGTCTCTCGGGTCGCGAACTCGCCCGGGAACGGCGCAAGGCCATGTCTCATAATGGCAAGGCTGCCGTGAAGCCGACCGGCCAAACCAAGGGAACGTCGCGTTCTGCCGCGGCCGCGCAAAAGGCGCGCCAGGCTCAGCGTGTTTCCGAACCGGCCCCCCAGGCGCGGGAGCCGGAGTCGCACTCCAGCGAATCTCAGCCGTCGACCTCGTTCGAGGTCGGCAGCAGCGCACCTGCGCGCCGTCCGGAACCGGGCGCGCACGCCGGTGCCTCGAACGGCCGCCAGGCCGCTCTTGAGCGCCGCCAGAAGATGGCGCGCCAGGGCAAGAAGGCGGTCGGTCGCTCCAATACCCGTGCGCGGGCCCTCGGCGGTTTGGCCCGTGGCGGTTCCGACCGGTCGCGTCAGCTTGAAGCGCTGTCGCAGAACCAGGGTATGGAAATCGACTGTTCCAACATGAGCGGGCGCGAAATCTGCCGCCTGCGCCGTCAGGCCCTGGCGACCGATGGCAAAAAGGCCATGGCGGCCGAGCCGCGCCGTGAAGACCTGCTGAAAGGCCAGGCTTCCTTCGCGCCGTCTGCACAGGAAGAGAAAAAGGGCTGTGGCTGTGGCTGCAAGGACGAGAAGTCCGAGCGCAACGACACCTATAGCGCGGTGACCCCCGAAAGCGACACCGTCGTGGAAAGTGGCCTTGACCAGTTGTGCGACAAGGTTGAGTCCGGTGGCGAGTCCGCGGGTCCGCATCCGGTGATCTCCGAGGTCCGCGCGATCTGCATGGCGCGCCGCGAGGCGATGGCACAGAACGGCAAGCGTGCGACCAAGCGCCGTTTCAACGGCTCCAAAGGCCGCGGTGCCATGCCGCAGGAAGGCGCGTGGAAGGCTGCGAAACGCAAGGGTATGTCCACTCGCGAGGTAGCACGCCAGCGTCGTGAAGAGCTGTGCACGATTGGTCGCGGTTCTTCGGATCCGGGTCGTCCCTGTGGTCGTCCCCGTGGTCAGACGAGCGAAGCACCGCCGAAGGTGGAAGAGGGCACGACCCTCGCCGGTGGTCACATTAGCGGCACGCAAGTCGAGTCGACGCGCAGCGTCACCGGCGCCGAAGCGGGCAGCTGCTCCAACATTACCGGGACCGAGTACCTGGGCCTTGAGCACTACGAGCGCTACTGCGATGTGCGCCCGAGTGCCAACCCGGCCAAGGTGGGGCACTCCCACACCAGCCGCGGCCAGGAAGTCAGTGGTACCGAGGTCGGGCGCTCTGCCCGTGTAACGGGGGACGAGTCCGGCTCTTGCGAAGCGATCACCGGCACCGAGTACCTGAGCAGCGAGCAGTACGAAGGCTTCTGCGGCACCCGTGCGCCGAACAGCGCGCCGCGCACCAGCGTGATGGTGACCCGTCATGGCGAGGGTGTGTCGGGTACGAGCGTCGGCCGTAGCCCGCGTGTCACCGGTGACGAGTCGGGCTCCTGCCGCGACATCACCGGTACCGAGTACCTGAATACGCAGGCGAGCGAGGTTCCGTGTAACACGGGAAAGTCCAACGGAGCGCCGATGAAGGTCGGCGTCATGCATACGCTTCGCGGTCGTGAATTGACCGGGACCGAAGTCGGGCGCTCCTCGCGTGTCACCGGTGACGAGTACGGCAGCTGCAAGCCGGTCACCGGGACCGAATACATCGGTACGGAACAGTTCAAGGGCATGTGCGGTACCCGCCCGGAGCCGACGCCGGCCAAGGTGCAGGAGCTGCACACGATGGAAGACCAGAGCGTGACGGGTACGGCCGTGGGTCGCAGCTCGAAGGTGACGGGTGACGAGTCCGGATCCTGCCGCCCCCTGACGGGTACCCCGTACTACAACCAGGCGGATTTCGGTGACCTGTGTGACCGTCCGGCCGCCGGTGGTGTGCCGAAGGTGGGCGTGATGCACACGCTGCGGGGTCGGGAAGTCTCCGGCACGCAGGTGGATAGCTCGCTGCGCGTGACCGGTGACGAGTACGGCGGCTGCAAGCCGATCACCGGTACCGAGTATGTCGGGTCCGAGCATTACGACGCCTTCTGTGGCTCCCGTCCGCAGGCCGGCCCGGAAAAAGTCTCCGTGAGCCGCACCTGGAACCAGCAGAACGTCTCGGGTACGTCCGTGGGCCGCTCGGCACGGGTCACCGGTGACGAGTACGGTGCGTGCAAACCGGTTTCTGGCACGCCCTACATCGGCGTTGACCAGTACGAGGCTTATTGCGAGCCGCGTGATATGCAGACGGCGCACACCCGCGTGGCCGAACGCCATGCGACGCCGGGGCATCCGGTTTCCGGGAGCCAGCCGGGTTATGACGAGCGCGTGACGGGCACCGAACGCGGTGCATGTCAGGACGTGTCCGGTGCGCCGTATGTCGGGGCGAACGAATTTGCCGCGACCTGTCCGACGGCCGCTGGCAGCTTGCACCCGCGTCTGCGTCCGGAAGGCCAGGCCGCAGTAGCCGCACCGGTGGCCGACGTGCCGGCGCAGGCGATGCCGAATGACGGCTTCAGTGTTCAAAGCCCGGCCCGCGAAGCCTTGGCGCGCCGCGAGCGTCGTGTGACCGGTACTGCATACGGTGCCTCGGGTGGCATTACCGGGCCGATCAACAAGGCGACGGGCCTGGTGTCCGGGACCGAGGAGTTCCGCTATCAGCCGGATCGTCACCAGCCGGTACCGGCTCAGGCTGAAGATGTGGCCAAGATTGGTGCCGAACGTGTGACCGTTAACGGGAGCAGCAACGGTGTGACCATCACGGGCGATGACTGGGCCCGTGGAAGCAGCGTCACCGGCACCGAAGGGTTCGCCACGCGTCGTAACGCGACGCAAAAGGGCAACCCGCGTGGTGAAGGCCGTAGTGCCTATGCCAATCGTGAGCTCGAGCGCAAGGAAGTGCCGATGAGCAAGATCACCGGTTCCTCCGGGAATAGTGGCAGCGGTTCGCTGGTGACCCTGTCCGGCGGTGCCCGCGGCTAAGCGGCGAGTAAGGAGGCAATACGACCACGATGGTGCGCCGAGGCCGCCGCAAGACTTCCGCCTTTGGCACGCGTTACGCGACGCCACGGGGAAGTGCCGTCCGGTCGCCGGTGGCACAAGGGGCGAATTCGGCTGCTGCGCAACCTCTGGTTAGCGCAGTGCCGCCGAAGGCGCCGGCGCCGATGGACGTGCCTTCTGTGCTGAAGCCCGGGCATCCGCTGGCGGATGTCGCCGACAACGAACGGCTGTACGCGTTCGAGAGTGGGTTTCGCGATCGCTTCGCGAATCTGGTGCCAGTACTGAAAGAGGTCCATGCGCTGCAACACGAGCGGGACTTCGAGGAAAAGGCGCAACGGATTGTCGAGGATAACCTCGGGTATCGGTTGCCGGAAAGCGTCCTGGAGGATGCGTGGATCAACGATCTGGACACGCGCGAACTGTACCTGCACGGCACGTTCGAGCTGTTTGATCAGCTGGTCAATGAATACTGGGCGGGTCGGGATGACCTGGTGGACGAGGCGGAACGCGCGATTGCGTACTTCCTCGACTGCGATTTCCACGAAGTGGACATCTCGCCCTGTTCCGACGGGCGGCTGTTGAGCCTGCGGCGTTTTATTCTGCGCCTGCCGGATCTGGCTGTTCGGGTTAAGAGTTATGCCGGTGCGCAGTTCGACATCGAAGAGGATGTCCGCCACTGGACGAAACGCGAGCTGTTGCGGTTCCGCGAAGGACGGCCGACCACGGCGGATGTGCCGAGTCGATACCTGAAGATCGCGGCGTACCACTACAGCAGTGCGGACCCGCACCATCAGGGGTGCGCGGCGCACGGCAACAGTGAGCGGGACGCGGCGGATGCCGCTCTCCGGCAGCTGCGGGCGTTTCGTCAGGCGATCGAGAACACCTACTGCTGTGGGGCCTCGGTCGATACGCTGCTGATTGGCGTGGATACGGATACGGATGCCGTGAAGATCCATATCCCGGACACCGACACGCGGATGAGTCTGTACCGCTTCGTGGATAGCGCGAAGGTGTACCGGGAGACGCAGGACCTGGATGGCCGTGACGCGGAACTGCGCGTGTATCAGGCGATCCAGGACGCGATCCACCAGCAAGGCTGGGGTCACGGCAACGGTGGGCCGCACGAGGGGATGCTTCGGCTGATCTCGCGGCTGTTGCTGAACAATATTTCGCAGCTCGATTACGTGGCGCGCTACCACAACGGGCATTACGCCGATGTGGGGCACCGCGAGCGGGTGATCATCGTCGGCCAGGAAGTCGAGGAGATGCAGGTACGCAACTTTGCCTACTTCGCGCACCTGGAAACGATGGAAGAAGGCGCCCACGGGATGGATGTGGGGGTGAACAAGATCTTTCGGCAGCTGAATGTCGAGCGGGGCCTGCCGGTACCGGTGGTGATCCATTACCGCTACGACCGCAAGGTGCCGGGGTCGCGCGAGCGGGTCGAGGCCCGCTGCCGGCGGATCCGCGACCAGATCATGGCGCGCTATCGCGAACTGGCCGAAAAGGGCCTAATCGGGTGCCACATGGTGATTCGCGACAAGCGCAGCGGCAGCCAGTTGGAACCGCTCGCCGGTTGAGCTAACGGGACACGGAATGAAGATCTGCAAGGTAGAGAAGACGCTGGTTTCGACCAACCGGATCCGGGATCTGGGTCACCGTCCCTTGCTGGTGGTCCAGGAGAAGGCCGGGGGTCCGCGCACGGTCGCGGTGGACGCGGTCGGTTGTGTGCCCGGGGACTGGGTGATCGTGGTCGGATCGTCCGCGGCGCGCGAGGCGGCCGGCAGCAAGGAATACCCCAGTGACGCGACGATCGTCGGGATCATCGATTACTGGGAGGAGCAGTAGCTCCATGGAAATTATGCAGGTGCAGGACGAACTGGTGGTCACGCGTCGTGTGGACGGCCTTCAGACCATGTCGCTGCGCGTGCTGGTGGATCAAAAGGGTGCGCTCAGCGTCGCCGTGGATCCAGTTGGTGCGCACCCGGGCAATTGGGTGTTCACGATCTCTGGATCGGCCGCGCGCTACGCGCTCGATGACCCCAAGGTGACAACCGATCTGACGATCGGCGGCATCATCGACCACTGGGACGATGGTGGCAGGAAAGCGGAAGGGTCGACGAACAAGGCTGGACAAGACCAGACCGATGCACAGCGCTCTGCTGGTACCCACAAGGCGGCTTGAGCGTCATTTTAATTGGAAAAACTGTAACTCCAGGAGAAAGAGAAATGGCAACTGAACGTTTTGGTGTGGCGCTGGGCATGATCGAGACCCGTGGTCTGGTGCCGGCGATTGAAGCCGCTGATGCAATGACCAAGGCCTCTGAAGTGCGCCTGATTGGTCGCCAGTTTGTCGGTGGTGGCTACGTGACCGTGCTGGTCCGTGGCGAGACCGGTGCCGTGAACGCCGCCGTGCGTGCCGGTGCGGATTCCTGCGAGCGTGTGGGTGACGGCCTGGTGGCTGCGCACATCATTGCCCGCGTGCATTCCGAAGTGGAAAGCATCCTGCCCGAGCAGGTTGAAAAGTAATTCATCAGTAACGCTTGATAGGAGTTAAGTAATGGCTAGCGAAAACTTTGGTGTGGCCCTCGGCATGATCGAGACCCGTGGTCTGGTGCCGGCGATTGAAGCTGCCGATGCGATGACCAAGGCCTCGGAAGTGCGCCTGATCGGTCGTCAGTTCGTCGGTGGCGGTTACGTGACCGTTCTGGTGCGTGGCGAGACCGGCGCTGTGAACGCTGCGGTGCGTGCCGGCGCGGATTCCTGCGAGCGTGTGGGTGACGGCCTGGTGGCTGCGCACATCATTGCCCGTGTGCATTCCGAGGTGGAAAACATCCTCCCGGAAAAGCCGTAAGTCCCTGCGGCGGATAAACGCCGCCGTGGCTGATCGGCCCGGCGGCCCGTTTGTAAAAGAGGTTAGCAATGGCGAGCGAAATTTCTGGTGTGGCCCTGGGCATGATCGAGACCCGTGGTCTGGTGCCGGCAATTGAAGCGGCGGATGCGATGACCAAGGCCTCGGAAGTGCGCCTGATCGGTCGTCAGTTCGTCGGTGGTGGCTACGTGACGGTTCTGGTGCGTGGCGAGACCGGTGCCGTGAATGCGGCGGTGCGTGCCGGTGCGGATTCCTGCGAGCGTGTGGGCGACGGCCTGGTGGCTGCGCACATCATTGCCCGTGTCCACTCCGAAGTGGAAAGCATCCTGCCGAAGGCCCCGACGGCTGACGGCTCGGCCAGCTGAGGCAACCTCGATGGCGGATCCGCGGATCGTGGGTTACCTGAACCGCGCGGTGGCGCATGAGCTGTCCGCGGTTCAGCAGTATCTGGCCCAGTCGCGATTGACCGCGATGTGGGGCATGAGCGATGTCAGCGAATGCCTGCGTCGGGACGCCCAGGAGGAACTGGACCATGCGGATCGATTCATGACCCGCATGTTTCACCATGGGGTTGCCCCCAACGGGAGCCAGCTGGCACCCGTGCGGCTGGGGCGCTCGATGGCCGAATTGCTGGAGCGCAACCGCGAACTGGAGATGGAAGCCGTGCGCCTGTATGACGAGGCGGCGGTCTACTGTCGACGCGTGGGTGCGGCGGCGGATGCCGAGTTGTTCGAGAGGATCCTCGAGGAAGAACTCGAACATGTGCGCGAGATCGACGCACAGGAAGTCGCGGCCCGCTAGGGGTACGCCTGTCCAACGTTCTGGAGTAGTACATGGCGGATAGCGATCTCGTGGTGCCGGCCGGCTGGGAGCCGGGCAAGGGCTCCTCGGCGACCATCAGCAAGCAGTTCACATTCGACCGTTACGGCATCACGCGCGAGTTTCTCGATCGGGTAGCCGAGTTGTCGGAGGAGGATGGCTATCATCCCAATATCAGTTTCGGTACGACGTATGTGAACATCACCATTGATGCGCGCGACGGCGACCGGATTGGCGAGGCGGATCAGCGCTTCGCGCAAGAGGTGGATCGGCTGGCCAGCGAAACGACTGGCTGACCTACCATCACGTCAGAGTCCACGAACTGGACCCGTCCGGTTCCTGGCCCTAGGAGGCTGATACGTGGGTTCCCGGGTATTCGCGGTAGTCAATCAGAAGGGGGGTACCGGCAAGACCACCCTCTCCATGAACCTCGCCGCCGGTCTGGCGCGCCGAGGACGTACCCTGGTGGTCGATGCGGATCCGCAGGGATCGGCCGGCCAGTGGGCGCGCATGTCCTCGGACGACCGTCCCTTTCCGGCCTCCGTGTTCGCCGTCGCGGGTCCGCTGGATCGCGAACTCAAGGCGCTGCGCAAGGATTACGATCACATCGTGGTGGACTGCCCGCCGACCCTGGAGGGTGGTGCGGTGACTGCCGCGCTCGCGGGCTCGGATGTCGTGTTGATCCCTGTTCTGCCATCCCCCGTTGATCTTTGGGGCAGTGTGCGGATGGGGCGCGGTCTGGAGGAGGCGCAGATGAAGAACCGGTCGCTGCGCCCCTATGTCGTGATCAACCAGCTCGAGGTCCGCAGTGCGCTGTCGCGTGCGATGAAGCATGCACTGATGGAGATCGACATCCCCGCCCTGGAGCAGTCGCTCCGCCGGCGGGCCATCTACCGGCGTTCCGCGCTGGAAGGCTGTTCCGTGTACGACCTGGGCAAACCGGGCGAACCGGCGGCCGAGGAGATCGAAGCCATCATCGAGGAGGTGTCGCAATGAGCAATCTGCAAGACAAGCTGGCGGCCGGTGTGCGCAGCGCCCGGGAAGACCAGAACAAGGACAACAGCAATGCTGCGTCCGATAACGCGCTGAAGAAAGACACCAGCACGACCCCCGCGAGCGCGCAAACGCATCAGGCGGCCAGCACCAAGGCAGCCGCAACGAAAAAGGCCGCGACGCCCAAAAGCACGGCGCGCAAGACGGCGACCCGCAAGGCCTCTACGACCAAGCGCAAGGCCCCGGCCAAAAAGCCGGCCGCACAGGCCACACGCAAGACGTCCGCCACGAAGCCGGCGGCCAAGAAGTCCAGCGGCTCTGGCGCCAGCCGCGGAGGTCGCACCACCGCCGAGCTCAATCCGGGCAAGGCGAAGGCGACGGCCGACGAGCCGTGGAAGAACCTGCACCCGAATCGTATCTGGCCGGACTGAGTCAGGGCGTTTCGGGGCCGGGGCTGGGCGGGGTGCTGGGCATCCCGTCCCCCGGCCTTTTTTGATTGAGGAGTCTGGGCAATGCAAGACGATCTGCGCGATCACCTGATCACTGAAGAGCCGTATTACCAGCCGGTCGCGGACGAGATCGAGCTGTACGAGGCGGCGTATTCGGTGCGCATGCCGATGATGCTGAAGGGGCCGACGGGCTGCGGGAAGACCCGCTTCGTCGAGCACATGGCCTGGAAGCTCGGCAAGCCGCTGATTACGGTCGCCTGTAACGAGGACATGACGGCTTCCGATCTGGTCGGGCGTTATCTGCTCGATGCCGATGGCACGCGCTGGCAGGACGGTCCGTTGACCCTGGCCGCGCGCCACGGGGCGATCTGCTACCTCGACGAGATTGTCGAGGCCCGGCAGGACACCACGGTAGTGATCCACCCGTTGACCGACAATCGCCGCGTGCTGCCGCTGGAAAAGAAGGGCGAGATGGTCCAGGCGCACGCGGATTTCCAGGTCGTCATTTCCTACAACCCGGGTTATCAGAGCCTGATGAAGGATCTGAAGCAGTCGACCAAGCAGCGCTTCGGCGCGCTGGATTTCGACTACCCGGATCACGAGACCGAGGCGAAGATCGTCGCTCACGAGGGCAAGATCAACGAGGAGATGGCCGGCAAGCTGGTCAGCGTGGCCGAGCGCGCGCGCAACCTGAAGGGCCATGGCCTGGACGAGGGCATCTCCACCCGCATGCTGGTCTACGCCGCCTCGCTGATCGCCAAGGGCGTGGAGCCGCTAGGCGCCTGCCGCATGGCACTCGTGCGGCCGATCACCGACGATCCGGACATGCGCGACGCGCTGGATTCGGCCGTCACCACGTTCTTCTAGCGCACCGCGCGGCGTACCCGTACCGATGAGCGTTCATCTGGAGGACTACCAGGACCTCCTCGACGATCTGGGAAACCACGCCACCGAGGTGCTGGAAAGTTCCTGGCAGGAGGCCAGCCGTGCCTTCAGCGCCAGTGGGCTTAAGCGTTACTACCTTGAAGGGGCCCGCAGTCTCCAGGCCCTGGGGCGCGGTTCCGAGATGGTCGTGGCCTTCGTGCAGGAGGCGCCTGCACTGGCCCAGGAACTGGGCGAGGATGCCGTTGCGGAACTGCTCGGTTCCGCGATCAAGATGTACTCCAAGACCTCCGCGGCGGTCATCACCCTGGTGATCGAGACTAGCCCGGTCGCGGCCCAGCGGCTTGGCGACTATTCGCTGTTCGAGGGGTATCTGCGCCTGCTGGATAACCTGCTGGGGCAGGCGCCGCGTGGTGTGCGGCCGATGCTGGAACACCTGGATGAGCTGCTGACCCACCTGACGCTGGGCGGTCTTCGGCGCTGGGCGACGTGGGGCGCGCAGGCGCACCGCACGGACCTGGAGGGCCAGATTGCCTACTTCGGTCTGGAGTCGCCGGAGTCACGCTCGGTGTTCCAGAAGGAGCGCCGCGGCACCCTGTTCGTGGACGTGCAGCGGCGTATCAACCTCTACTTGCGCTCGCTGTGGGCACGCGATTTCTTCATGCGCCCGACCAGTGGCGACTTCGAGTCGCGCGAGGGGTATCGCCCCTACATCGAGGGCTTCACGATCTTCCTGCCGGACGCCTACGACGATGTCGAGGGCCTCACCGGGCTGGATCTGTATCGCGCGGCGGCCGCGCACGCGGCATCCCATGTGGTGCATACCCGCGAGATGCAGCCGGACGAGGGGCCTCGGGGCGTGGTCGGCATCCTGACCGAGCTGTTCGAGGACGCGCGTATTGAGGCCCTGGCGATCGCGGCGTTCCCGGGCCTGCGCCAGATCTGGGTCCCGCTGCATACCGCCACGGCGGAGGATGGGGACACGGCGCAGGCAGTGCTGGCGCGCACCGCGCGCGCCTTGCTCGATCCGCAATACCACGACCCGCATGCATTCGTGCAGAAGGCGGTGAGCGCGTTTGCGGAACGCGTGGACGACCTTGAGGCCGCAGGGCTGGCCCGCGAGCTGGCCGAGGTGCTGGCACCCGAGTTTCCCGAGCAGGGCTACATGAACCCGGCCAAGGTCGCGCCGGATGTCCTCTATCGCGACGACAACCGCTATCTCTGGAACTTCGGGCGCGAAGAGGAAGAGGCGGAGGTCCTGGCCGCGCATGGCTCCGGGCAGGAGCGTTTCTACGTCACCCCGATGCAGATGATCAATACGTTGGACGTGCCGAACGCCGGCGACGACGCCCAGCAGATCCTGGTGCTGGCGACCGAGTGGTTCCGCGACGGCGAAAACGAAAGCATCAACCAGCAGGAGGGCAAGGAGCCGATCTCGCTGCCGTTCCACTATCACGAGTGGGACTACCAGATGCAGCTGGAGCGGCCGCACTGGGTCACACTGCTGGAGCGGCGCCCGAAGAAGGGCGACATCGAGGAAATCGAGGCCATCTACGACAAGCACAAGCCGCTGGTCTCGCGCCTGAAATTCCTGATCGAGGCGATGCAGCCCCAGGGCGTTCAGCGCATGCGCAAGCAGCCGGAGGGCGACGAGCTGGACGTGAACGCGCTGGTCGAGGCCCAGATTGACGTCCGCATGCGGCGCCAGCCCGACGAGCGCATCTATGTGCGCAATCTGCGTCATGTGCGCGATCTCTCCGTGCTGGTGCTGCTGGATCTGTCGGAGTCGACCAACGAGACGATCGGCGACGGCGAGACAACCGTGGTGCAACTGGCGCGCGAAGCGGCCACGCTGCTGTCCGGCGCGATCTCGCGCATTGGCGACCCGTTCGCGATCCATGGCTTCGCCTCCGACGGGCGCCACGACGTCGAGTACTACCGCTTCAAGGATTTCGACGCCCCGTTCGACGATACCGCGAAGGCCCGCCTCGCCGGGATGCAGGGCCAGCTCTCCACCCGCATGGGGGCGGCCATTCGCCACGCCGGCCAGCAGCTGCACAACCAGGGCACGGCGAAGAAGCTGTTGCTGATCATCACCGACGGCGAGCCGGCGGATACCGATGTGCGCGACCCGCAGTACCTGCGTCAGGATGCGAAGCGGGCGGTGGAGGAGGTTGGGCGCAAGGGGGTGTACACCTTCTGCATGAGCCTGGATCCGAACGCCGACGAGTACGTCGAGCGCATCTTCGGGGCCCAGCACTTCATGGTGCTGGACCAGATCGACCGGCTGCCGGAGAAGCTGCCGATGCTGTACGCGGGTCTCACGCGGTAAACGATACGTCGCGTATGACTCAGTCCCCTACGCCAAAGGAGTCCGGTCTCCCGCAGGTGATGCTCAAGTCGGAGCTGCCGGCGCACCTGATCCGGCATGCCACGCTGCGTCAGCTGCAGGTGTTCGAGGCGATCGTGCGCCTGGGGAGCTTTACCCGCGCGGCGGAAGAGCTGCATCTGACCCAGCCGACCGTCTCGATCCAGATCAAGAAGCTCTCCACGGCACTGGGGCTCCCGCTGTTTGAATACGTGGGGCGCAAGGCCTTCCCGACCGAGGTCGGGCTGCTGCTGTACGACACCTGCCGCGAGATGCTCGGCGCGCTGACCAACCTCGAGATGAAGCTGGCCGAGATGCACGGCCTCAAGCGCGGGCGTCTGCGTCTCGCGGTGATCACCACGGCGCAGTACTTCGCGCCCAGCATCCTCGGTCAGTTCGCCCGGCGGTATCCCGATATCGAGCTGTCGCTGGAGGTCAGCAACTTTGACCGGGTGCTGGAGCGGCTGTCGAACAACGACGACGACCTCTACATCATTGGGCATGTCCCCGAGCGGCTGACTGATGTCGCGGTGCACCCGTTCGCGCCCAATCCGCTGGTGGTGATGGCCAGCCGCGACCACCCGCTGGTCGGACGGCGCAATATCCCGCTCAAGGAGCTGGAGCAGGAGACGTTCCTGATGCGCGAACCCGGCTCGGGTATCCGCGAGGCGACGCTCAAGCTGTTCCAGGAGCACGGGATCAGCCCGCCCGTGCGCATGGAACTGGGCAGTAACGAGGCGATCAAGCAGGCGGTGATCGGTGGTCTGGGGATTGCCGTGCTGTCGCTGCACACCCTGAGTGCCGAGGGGGCCGAGGGCCCGGTGGCGCTGCTGGATGTCGAGCACTTCCCGATCCATCGCCAGTGGCACATCGTCTACCCGAAGAAGAAGGTCCTGTCCGTCGTCGCCCAGACCTTTCTCGACTTCGCCATCCAGGACGAGGCCCGGGTGCGCGGGCAGGTCGAGGACCTGCTGGCCGCGTTCAAGGCCCAGGCCGGCTGAGTGGCGGCCATGACAGGCCCTGAGGGGTCCCTTGGGAAACGCTGATTGATCGGCGTTTCCCTGCGGCACAGGGACGTGCCGCCGGAATCGACCGCCGTAGGCGGTTGATTCCGGAGCAAGCTGCAAACCCCTTTGCCCGTGCAAAGAGATGCAAGACGATGCAGCGCCGCGTGCGCTGAGAAAGCCGGGATGGCTTTATTCAGCGCTTTCTTTAAAATTCACGTTTTACCCGGCCGCCATCGGCCCGAGTGGGAGAACGCGCAGTGAGCACCGTGACCCGTCCGCGTATCAGCGGTACCCAGTTCATCAACGCCGACGAGGCCCCGCGTTCGCGGCTGAGCCTGAGCGCCTCGCACCGCGACCAGCATCACCCGGTGACCGGGACGGGCAGCGATATGCTCGCCGCCGCGATCGATACCCCGCCGAACGAGAGCTGCGTGGTCTGCGCACCCGCCACGCGCCGTCTGGCCGAGGAGTTGTTCGACGCCTGGAATGAAGCCCTGCAGACGGGCGATGCCCGTCGTGTGACCGAGCTGTACGCCAATGACGCGGTGCTGCTGCCGACCGTGTCGAACGTCCCGCGTACCAATCACGCCGAGATCCAGGACTACTTCGAGCATTTCCTCGAGAAGAAGCCCTTCGGCACCATCAACACGCGCAACGTGAAGCTCGGCTGCAACAAGCTGACCGACGCCGGCACCTATACCTTCCGCGTGACCGACGGCAACGAGACGCAGGAAGTCCCCGCGCGCTACACCTTCGTCTACGAGAACCGCGACGGCAAGTGGCTGATCGTGCACCATCACTCGTCGATGATGCCGACCGCCTGAACAGGGTGCGGAGCCGCCCGGACCGCGTTCGGGCTGGATCCCCTGATTCCCGGGTTTAGCGGTCTTGTTGCATGGCCCGAGCGAGCTTGATGCCGCTCGAGATCAGCCCTACATGACTGAATGCCTGCGGGAAATTGCCGAGGAAGGCGCCGGTGGCCGGGTCAATCTGTTCGGGGAGCAGGCCGAGGGGATTGGTGCGGGCGCACAGCGAGTCGTACAGGGCCTGGGCCTCTTCCAGGCGGCCCTGTCCCAGCAGGTTGTCGACCAGCCAGAAGCTGCACAGGACAAATGCACCCTCGTGCCCGGGCAGACCGTCCGGGGACTCTTCCGGAAGATAGCGGTACAGCAGGCCGTTGCCCGCGCCCAGGCGCCGGATAACGGCCTCTGTGGTGGCGATCATCTTCGGGTGATCGGCCGGGATTACACCGCGTCCCGGCAGGGCCAGCAGGCTCGCGTCGATGCCACCGCCGCCCAGGTGCTCGGTGAGACTCCGAAGCTCGGGGTCCCAGGCCTGGTCCAGGATTGCCTTGCGGATTTGTCCCGCCTCGGAACGCCACAATCCGCTGTTGCCTGCCATGCCATTGTTATCGGCCAGGGCCGCTCCACGCTCCAGGGCGACCGCACACAGGGCGGCGGAGTAGGTAAAGGGACGGCCGGCGGTGCGGACTTCCCAGATGCCATGGTCGGGGTTCTTCCACTCCTTCTCGGCGGCTTCGACCAGTCGCCGCAGGCGGCTCCACAGGTGCTCATCCAGCGTCCCGCCCCAGCGCTCCCACCGATAGGCGCAATCGAGGATCTCTCCGAATACGTCGTGCTGGCGCTGCTCCACCGCACCGTTGCCCCAGCGTACAGGCGCTGAGCCTCGGTAGCCCTCCAGTTCGGGATCGATTCGCTCCGGCTGCGGCAGGTGCCCGTCTACGTCATACAGCACCCGTGGCCAGCCCGCGCGATCCACCGCGTCCAGGGCCCAGCCGATAAAGCCCGCGGCCTCGTGGGTCATGCCGATATCGCTCATGGCATACACGGAAAATGCCGCATCGCGTATCCATGCGTAGCGGTAATCCCAGTTGCGCGGGCCGCCTATTGCTTCCGGCAGGGACGAGGTCGGCGCGGCGATCATCGCTCCGGTCGCGGTGTAGTCCATCAACTTGAGCGTGACGGCCGAGCGCCGGACGAGGTCCTCGCAGGGGCCTTCATAGTGGAAATGGGTCATCCAGCGCCGCCAGACCTCCAGCGTGGCCTCGAGCAGTTCCTCGGGTGTGCGGGCCTGGAAACGGTGCGTGTGCGGGCCCCAGCCCAGGATCAGGTAGTGCTGGTCTCCGGCCTCGAGTTCGTGCTCGCTGTCGGTGTCCTCCAAGGGCAGCGACGAGCTCAGCGACAGCTCCAGTTCCGGCTGGCGGTACAGCGACAGGCCCAGGCCGGCACCGTGTGGATACGCCTTCGCACCTCCCCTGGGTGCGATCCTGACCCGCAGCCGCACGCGGCCTTCCAGCACCTCGATCCGCCGGAGCAGTTCGTTGCGCCCTGCCGGCGCATCCTCGGACAAGTCGGCCCCGGCGCGCAGGGGCAGACAATCAGTGACCCGGATGCGTCCTTCGGGGCCGGTCATCTCCGTGATCAGGACCGCAGTGTCGGGCATATAGCGCTGGTGCGAGGCGACCAGGGGCTCCGGGGCCACGGTGAAGTCACCGCCTCGCTGGTGATCGAGCAGAGCGCAGAACAGGGGCTCGGAATCGAAGCGAGGCGCGCACATCCAGGGGATGGACCCGTCGCGCCCCACCAGGGCGGCAGTCGTGCAATTGCCTATCAGGCCGTGTTCTTCGATGGGCAGGTAGCCCTCGACACGGGATATGGGGCGGTCGGATACCGTCACGGGCTCACTCCCTCGACATGGGGTGTTGGCAAGACATACCGGGCGGATCGCCCGGTTCCATAATCACGACGGAGGCGCCGGGCAGGTCCAGGTTCTCCTGCCCGATCACGATCTCCGCTTCGGATCGCAGCAGCAGGCGTGATCGTGCGGTCCCGGGGCATGCCAGGCGTTTCGCATCGGGGTGCAGGTTGCACGCGACCAGCAGTCCCGGCCGGTGCATCACGAACCATCGGGCTGTCTCGTCGAAGTATGCGTCGATGGCATCCAGGCGATCATCGCTGAAGGCCGGGTGGGTGCGGCGCAGGGCGATCAGCGCCTGGTACCAGCGCAGGATCGCGGCATGTCGCGGCTGTTCGCGTTCGTCCCAGTCCAGTCTCGATCGTTCGAAGGTCTCGCGGGCCTGCGGGTCCGGGATGTCGCCCGGATCCCCGACGAAGGCGGCGAACTCGCGCCGCCGACCCTCGGTGACTGCCTGGCCCAGTTCCGGGTCGGTGTGATCCGTGAAGTACAGAAAGTGGCTCGAGGCGCCCCATTCTTCGCCCTGGAACAGCATTGGTACGAAGGGGCTGGTCATGACCAGGGCCGCTCCGACCTTGAGCAGGCCGGGGGAGACCAGTTCGCTGATGCGTTCTCCGTTGGCGCGGTTGCCGATCTGGTCGTGGTTCTGCAGGCAACCGACGAAGCGCCGTCCCGGCTGGTCCGCCGCGGGGCGGCCGTGCCGCCGGCGGCGGAAGGGCGAATAGCGGCCGTCGTTGGCGAGGCCGCGGGTCAGCACCCGGGCCAGGTCGGCCAGCCCGCGAAAGTCCATGTAGTAGCCGTCGGACTCGCCGGTCAGTGCGGTGTGCAGCGCGTGATGGAAATCCTCGTTCCACTGGGCGTCCAGCCCGTAGCCGCCGGCCTCGACCGGCCACGCCACGCGCGGGTCGTTGCGGTCGTTCTCGGCGATCACCACCAGGTGCCGGCCGAGCTGCCGCCCGAGGCGCTGCACCTCGCCGGCGAGCTGCTCGAGGAAATGGGTGGCCGAGGTGTCGACGATCGCGTGCACCGCGTCGATGCGCAGGCCGTCGATGTGATAGTCGCGCAGCCACATCAGGGCATTGTCGATGAAGAACCGGCGCACGCTGTCGCTGTCCGCGCCGTCGAGGTTGACCGCGTCGCCCCACGGGGTGTGGTAGCGGTCGGTGAAGTAGGGGCCGAACTGCGCCAGGTAGTTGCCGTCCGGCCCGAGGTGGTTATAGACCACGTCCAGCAGCACCGCGATGCCGCGGCGGTGGCAGGCGTCGACCAGGCGTTTCAGGCCGTCGGGACCCCCGTAGGCATGGTGCGGGGCATACAGGTCGACCCCGTCGTAGCCCCAGCCGCGGGCGCCGGGAAACGCGGCCACCGGCATCAGCTCCAGGTGGGTGATGCCGAGTTCGGCCAGATGGCCGAGGCGGTCGATCACGCCGTCGAAGCTGCCCTCCGGGGTGAAGGTGCCGACGTGGATCTCCTGGATCACCGCCGCGGCCAGCGGCGGCGCCTGCCAGCCGGCATCGTTCCAGACGAAGCGGGAATGGTCCAGCCAGCGCGACGGGCCGTGCACCCCCTGCGGCTGCCAGGCGGAACGCGGGTCGGGGAACGGCCCGTTGCCGTCGACGCGAAAGGCGTAGTCGCTGCCATGCACCAGCCGCGAGGTCTGCAGCGACCACCAGCCCTCGCCCTGGCGGTCCATCGGCATGCGGCTGCCGCCGCACTCGAGCTCGACCTGGTTCGCCTGCGGGGCCCAGACGCGCACGCGGGTCATGCGGTTTCCTCCTCGCGTTCGAGCAGTGCCACCGGAAACGCATCGAGGAGCTCGGCCACCGACCGGTCGCCGCCCTCGAAGGTCTCGCCCGAGAGGCGGTTGTGCCAGACGCCGGGCGGCAGCCCGAGCCGGGTGTCGCGCCAGTCGCCCCCCAGCCCGAGCACCAGGCGCGGCACCAGCACCAGCGCGCCTTCCCCGCGCAGATAGGCCACTGCATACCCGGCGCGCTCGCCGGTGACCCGCAGCGGGGTGTAGGCCGCATCCGGCCGGAACCATTCCGGATGGCGGTGGCGCAGGGTCAGCGCCTGGTGCACCACCCACTGCTTGGGCAGGCCCTCGTCGGCACGGGCACTGATCTGCGTCGGGGTCAGGTGACCGAGCTCCTCCAGCAGTCGGGCCCGGGTCACGAAGTCCACCGGGCGGCGGTTGTCCGGATCGACCAGGCTCAGGTCCCACAGCTCGCTGCCCTGGTAGATGTCGGGAACCCCTGGCGCGGTGAGCTTGATCAGGGTCTGGGCCAGGCTGTTGGTGCGGCCGGGGCCGACCAGGGGCTGCAGGAACGACTCCAGCGCGTTGCGAAATCCTGCATCCTCCAGCGTCCCGCTCACGAAGTCGCGCAATGCCTGCTCGTAGTCCTCCTGGGGGTGGGTCCAGCTGCTGTACTGCTTGGCCTCGCGCGCGGCCTTTTCCATGTAGGCGGTCATGCGCTCGGCATCGATCGGCCAGGCGCCGACCAGCGTCTGGTAGAACAGGTATTCGGTGGCCGGTTCCGGCCATTCGCCGCTGCGGTAGCGGGCATTGTGTCGCATCCAGCTGCGCGTGGCTTTTGCCCACGCAACCGGGATCTCGGAGAGCAGTACCAGGCGCGCGCGCACGTCTTCACTGCGTTTGGTGTCGTGGGTGGAGGTGGTGAGCATGGTCTCCGGGTGACGCGCGTGTACCAGGGCGCAGGCCTCGTGGAATGCATCGACCGATATGCCGAAACGTTCCGGGTCGCCACCGACCTCGTTGAGCGCTGTCAGGCGGTGGAAGCGGTACAGCGCGGTGTCCTCGACCCCCTTGGCCATCGCCGGCCCGGTCAACTGCTGGAAGCGCAGGGCGAGTTCGTTCTCGCGCTCGCCGGGGATGCGCAGCAGGAGCAGGTCGCGCAGGAACTGCAGCAGCTCGCTGTCCAGCTCCGGACGGCGTTCGCCCGCCTGGTGGATCGCGGCGTCTACATAGTCGACGTCGGTCGCCGCCACTGAGCCTTCACGCGGGCTCACGTAGGTGCGGTAGACGGGGAAGCAGGAGGCTGTCTCCAGCAGGGCCAGGTGCAGCTCGTGGCGCGTATAGTCGCGGTGTCGGCGGTGCAGTTCGCAGATGTCCACGAACAGCGAACTCAGCCGGTTCAGCTCGCTGCCGAGCAGGTCCTTCAGTACCTGCCGCTTGGACTCGTAGACCAGCCCGGCGTAGTCGGCGTGCTCGCCGGTGAGTTCCTCGAACAGCCGCGTCAGCGGGGCCTCGCCCGCCGGGTCCACGAACAGCCCCTGTACGCGGTTGAGAAAGTCGTAGCCGGTGGTGCCGGCGATCGGCCAGTCTCCGGACAGCTGTTCGCCGGGCTCGAGGATCTTTTCGGCGACGATCCAGGCGCCCGGGCAGGCCCGGCTCAGCTGACTGAAGTACTGCCCCGGGTCGCGCATGCCGTCGGGGTGGTCGATCCGCAGGCCATGCACCGAGCCTTCCTCTACCCAGCGGAGCGGTAGTGCATGTACTGCCTCGAAGACCTCTTCCTGCTCCTGGCGCAGGCCGGCCAGGTCGTTGATGTCGAAGAACCGCCGATAACCGAGATCGCGTCCGGCGGTACGCCACCAGGCCAGGCGGTA
Organism: Thioalkalivibrio sp. ALJ15; assembly: GCF_000383695.1. NCBI lineage: Bacteria > Pseudomonadati > Pseudomonadota > Gammaproteobacteria > Chromatiales > Ectothiorhodospiraceae > Thioalkalivibrio > Thioalkalivibrio sp. ALJ15. The sequence goes on along the minus strand of NZ_KB912057.1, from coordinate 153,844 downwards.
GTTCTGTTTCTCGATCAGTGCATCCAGGGCATCGGGCCGCGTATTGATCTGTTCCACCTCGGCCTCGATGGCCGCAGCGGCCGCCGGATCCTGCCGGGTGGTGTTGTCGAGGAGTTGACGGATGACGTCCTGATCCCGATGGCGCCGAGACGCCGCGTCGCGGGCGGTCAGCCATGGCTGCGGCAGGCGCGCGCAAGACTCCGCGAGAAAGCCCAGCAATTCGATACCCGTGGCGCGGTACGCGCGGTGGAGCAGGTCGTTCAGCGAGGACGGGTCCAGCGGGAAGCGGTGTTCGTGACAGGCGAGCTCGAACAGGCCGTCGCCATACTGGAGACGGATCTCGCCAGCCTCCAGGATGCGCCCGTAATGATCGCCCAGCACTGGCAGGAGCACCTTGTTCGGCCAGCGCTCCTCCGATGATTCCCAGTCCACATCGAAATACATCGCAAACGGGCTGGAGGGGCCATTCTCCAGTACATTCCACCACCACGGGTTCTGGGCTCCGGCCACCGCCATGTGGTTCGGTACGATGTCCAGCACCAGGCCCATACCGGCCTGCTCCAGTGCCGCGCACAGGCGCTGGCGCGCCGGCTCGCCGCCGAGCTCGTCGTTCACCCGCGAGGGGTCGACCACGTCATAGCCATGGGTGCTGCCGTGCACCGCCTGCAGGATCGGAGAAAGGTAGAGATGCGATACGCCCAGCCGGGCGAGGTAGGGGGTCACGCGCGCGGCATCATCCAGTGTGAAGCCGGCGTGCAACTGCAAGCGGCAGGTGGCGGTCCGTTCAGGCTGCACGGGCTGTTCTCCGGGACCGGTTCCGGCAAGGAGAAGCGCCGGGCCGGATCCCGGAACCACCCCTTACAGCGCTACCGAAGGATCTTCGCATCGCCCTCCGCCTCGAGGATCAACCAGCCTCCACTCTGAATATGGACCACATCGCGGTCGAAAGGAACGTATGTCCGTGTCGCGCCCCCCGTTCCACTGGTACGGCCGCTGGCATGAGGACGAGGCGGGCAGAATTCGCTCCGGCATGCAGGTGCAAACGCATCAGCGCCAACCCCGGCTTGCCCGTTGGTACAACCCGGGATACTGTCGGGTTCGGATCAAGAGCAGGGGACACACATGAACCCGAATCGCATCAGGAGCCTGACGGCTGCCACCATTGTGTTCGCCGTGGCCGGCAGCGCCCACGCCGCGGGCACCGCGCAGCTCGAGCTGGATGGGCAGTCCCATGATCTCGACGTTCAGGTCTGTGATTTCTCAGGCGAGTCCGACGAAGGTGACCTGCAGACACTCGTTGGCGATGCCGAGACTGAAGATGGCCCGATGCGGGTGTTTGTCTCGCGCAATGAGGTCAGCGGCATGCTGATGCATACGGTCAGCGTGCAGATCGGGGATGTAATGTCGCCGGAGGGCGAGGTGCTGGAGGCCAACCGCAGCCGTTCCGGCGATCAGTGGTTCTCCGCTGCGGACGGTCCCTCCGAACCCCTGATCCGGATCGACGGCGCGGAACTGGTCGCCGAGGGGCTGTTTTCCGATACCGGGATGACGCGGGATCCAGTCGAGGGGCGCCTGACCGCGACCTGCAACGACCCGGGTGTCTGAGCCAGGCCGCGACGGATCGCAGGCGGCGGTCGCCGCTGCAGTATGCGCAGCCACGGGCGCCCGCCGCGCGATCCCCATCGAGCATGTCCAGACGCTCTGGAGCGGCTACGGCGAGATCGTCCGCTATCGTCTGGAGGGGGCGTCCGTTCCCACCGTTATCGCCAAGCACATTGTGTTTCCGGCCAATCGCCGCCACCCGCGCGGCTGGTCAGGGGCGCGGGGGCATGAGCGCAAGCGGCACTCCTATCAGGTCGAGATGCACTGGTATCGCGACTGGGCGGGGCGCTGCCGCGACGCCTGTCGTGTCCCGCGATGCCACCTCGCGCAGGACCTGGGCGATTCCCACCTGATTGTGCTGGAGGACCTGGATGCCGCCGGTTTTCCGCTTCGGCACGATCACCTGTCGGTGGAGCAGGCCGGCGTTTGCCTGGGATGGCTTGCGGCCTTTCACGCGACCTTTCTCGGTGCCGGGCCCTCGGGACTCTGGACTACGGGTACCTACTGGCACCTCGCGACCCGGCCGGACGAATGGGCGGCCATCGCTGATCCCCAACTGCGCGAAGCGGCCCCGAAGCTCGATCAGCGACTCAGTTCGGCGCGCTTTCAGACGCTGGTGCATGGCGATGCCAAGGTCGCGAACTTCTGTTTCAGCGAACGTGGCGATCGGGTGGCCGCGGTGGATTTCCAGTATGTCGGGGGTGGCTGCGGGATGAAGGACGTTGCGTACTTCATCGGCAGCTGTCTGGACGAGGCTGATCAGGAACGCTTCGAGAAGGAACTGCTGGAGGGGTATTTCGCTGCACTGCGCTCGGAGGTTGTCGCCACGCACGGAGGGGGTGTGGACCTGGACGCACTGGAGCAGGAATGGCGCGAGCTGTTCCTGCTGGCCCAGGCGGATTTCCAGCGTTTTCTGGCCGGCTGGAGTCCGGAGCACTGGAAACGCAACGACTACGCCGAGCGCGTGACGCGCAGTGTGTTGGAACGGCTGTAAGGCCAACCGTCCGGACGCGGAGAGCGCCCGGACGGGTTCGCGTCAGGAAGCGAGTCGCTTGTACTTGACCCGATGGGGCTGGTCGGCCTCAGCGCCCAGGCGCTTGTGGCGGTCTTCCTCGTATTCCTGGTAGTTGCCGTCGAAGAACACCACGTTGCCATCCTCCTCGAACGCGAGGATGTGCGTGGCGATGCGGTCGAGGAACCAGCGGTCATGCGAGATCACGATCGCGGAGCCGGGGAAGTCCAGCAGGGCCTCTTCCAGCGCGCGCAGGGTCTCGACGTCCAGATCGTTCGTCGGTTCGTCGAGCAGCAGGAAGTTGCCACCGCTCTGGAGCAGCTTGGCCAGGTGTACGCGGTTGCGTTCCCCGCCGGACAGCTCCTTCATGCGTTTCTGCTGGTCGGTGCCCTTGAAGTTGAAGCGGCCGACGTAGGCGCGTGACGGCATCTGGAAATTGCCGACCTGGATGATGTCCTGGCCGTTGGAGATCTCCTCCCAGACGGTTTTCTCGTCCTGCAGCGCGTCGCGGCTCTGGTCCACATAGGCCAGCTGCACGGTCTCGCCCAGTTCGATCGTGCCTTCGTCCGGCTGTTCCTGTTCGGCGATCATGCGGAACAGGGTGGTCTTGCCGACGCCGTTCGGGCCGATCACGCCGATCAGCGCGCCGCGTGGCACGGAGAACGACAGGCCCTGGTAGAGCACGCGGTCGCCGAAGTTCTTGGACAGGCCGTCCACCTCCAGCACCTTGTCGCCCAGGCGCGGGCCCGGCGGGATGTAGATTTCCTTGGTCTCGGAGCGCTTCTGGTAGTCGGTGGAGGCGATCTCCTCGAAGCGCTTCAGGCGCGCCTTGCTCTTGGCGCCGCGGCCCTTCGGGTTGGAACGCACCCACTCGAGCTCCGACTCCATCGCCTTCACGCGGGCGGCCTCGGCCTTTTCTTCCTGCTTCAGGCGCTTTTCCTTCTGCTCCAGCCACTGCGAGTAGTTGCCCTGGAACGGGATGCCCTGGCCGCGGTCGAGCTCGAGAATCCAGCCGGCCACGTTGTCGAGGAAGTAACGGTCATGGGTGACCGCGACCACGGTGCCCTGGAACTCCTGCAGGAAGCGTTCCAGCCAGGCCACGGATTCGGCGTCCAGGTGGTTGGTCGGCTCGTCGAGGATCAGCATGTCCGGGCTGGACAGCAGCAGGCGGCACAGGGCCACGCGGCGGCGTTCCCCCCCGGACAGGGTCTTCACGTCCGCATCCCACGGCGGCAGGCGCAGGGCGTCTGCGGCGACCTCCAGCTTGCGCTCGAGGTTGTGGCCGTCGGCCGCTTCGATCTTCGCCTCCAGCTCGCCCTGCTTGGCGGCCAGGGCATCGAAGTCGGCATCGGCCTCGGCATAGGCGGCATACACCTGATCCAGCTCGGCCAGCGCCTCCTTGATCGGGGCCACGGCCTCCTCGACATTGCCGCGCACGTCCTTGCTCTCGTCGAGCTGCGGCTCCTGCGGCAGGTAGCCGATATTGATGCCCGGCTGCGGCCGCGCCTCGCCGACGATCTCGGTGTCCACGCCCGCCATGATGCGCAGCAGTGTGGATTTCCCCGCACCGTTGTAACCCAGCACGCCGATCTTGGCGCCCGGGAAGAAGTTCAGGTTGATGTCCTTGAGGATGTACTTCTTCGGCGGGACGATCTTGCCCACACCGTTCATCGTGAAGATGTACTGCGCCATGATGCTCCTGCGACCTAAGGGGTTTGAATGAGGGGCGGGCCACTGACGACCCGCGCTGGGGTCGCACTTTACCATTCCGTGGGGTCCAGGGGCGCGTCTTCCGGCGCCGGACCCCTATTGAGGGCGCGGGTCCCGCGCGGCTGTGACCGGATCATGACCGGCTTGCTGGCCGCCGGATTCTGCGTTGCCGGAAATGAACTCGATCGCGTCAGCCCTTGAACTTCACCAGGCGGCTGACTTGGATGTCGGAGATGAAGACGACACCACTGTGCTGATTGAAGAAGGGCGTGAACCCTTCGAGGATCGGTTCGACCAGTTCTTCGGGGATCGCCGCGATGATCATGATCAGGACTTCGTCCTCGTTGAACATCAGGTGCCCCGAGTGGAAGCCCTGGCTACCCTTGCCGGAGAGATTGCCGATGATGGTGTAGCCCTTGACGCCCGCCCGATCCAGCAGATCGGTGGCAAACGCCTGGTGTTCGCCTTCGAGAATGATCTCGATCTTCTTCAGTGATTTGAGATTCAGGTCGTTCATGCGCGGTTTTCCTCCACGGCAGGTCGGTCGGCCGCATCTTGTGTGGAACGGGGCGGGGGTTCCTCGCGCCAGTCGCCGTCGACGAATCGGTACAGCCGGTCGGTTTCCGGGTCGAGGATGACGCACAGTACCCAGCCATTCGCAATCAGGCTCCGGACCTTGGGCACGTTTTCAATGGCCCGGCGCGCATGGGAGAGCGGGGCCTCGATCAGGGCCAGCAACCGGATCGGGTCGTGGTAGGGCAGCCCGTCGTAGAGTACGGTCTGGGCGGGCAGGCCGGTGCGCAGGTCCGAGAGGTTGCCGGTCATGACCCCGACGCGACAGGCGACGTTATGGTAGGCCTTGCTGCCGGAGCCGTAGCGTTCGTTGTCGACCGCCGAGAAATAGTGCTCCATGTTGATCCACTGGGCGACGATCAGCGGGCCGGTCAGAATGCTTTCCAGCAGTCGGCCTTTGGGGTCGACGCGATAGTCGTAGGAATGCAGGAACGTGCGGCCCTGCAGGTCGCTCGCCGCGGTCAGGTGTCGCCGGCCGATGATGAAGCCCGCATTGCGTGCCAGACCCCATTCGGGGCGCACCTGGGCCCAGTCGACCGTGTTGCGTCGTGCCCGCCGAGCGGCCGTTATGGTATCGGGGGCGTCCTCGAGATCCGGTTCCAGGGTCTGCAGCCGCTCGCGTGCCGTTCGGCGCGTGGCGGCGCGCAGGCCGCTGCGCAGGCGCTCGAGATAGACCAGGTGGCTGGCCGGCAGCAGGTCGAGGTCATGCAGCCGGATCTCGTCGGATGTGGTGTTGTGCATGGCGGGCAGAAACCAGGCGTCATCGGGGATGTCGATGCCCTGGGTTCGCAGCCGCCGTCGAACCTCGGGCTTGTTGCCCATGTGTGCGAGCACTCGCGCGCTGACGATACCGTGGCTGCCGCCGCAGGCGCCGCAGTCCAGGGCCGATTCGTAGGGGTTGTTGTCCGACTGGCTGCCGTGCCCCGTGAGGATGATGAAACGCGAGAACTGTTCGGTCAGGCCGATGGAGCGGAGCGCCTGGGCGACAAAGTAGGCCTGCTCTTCGAGGGAAAAGCCGATTCGTCCCAGTCGCTCGAGCTGCATATGGGCATAGGAACGGTTGATCCGATAGTCGTTCCGCAAGGTCGCGATGAACTCCGACTCCGCACTCTCGCTCAGGCCGAATTCGCGGGCGAAGACGGTCTGTTCGCTGCTGTTTCCCATTGCCGTCTCGCGCAACTCGCGGATCATGGAGTCGGTGATCGCTTCGCGCTCGATGTCGAACTGCTGATGAATCGCCTGGACGATGATGACCCGCTGCTGGGCGCGAACCACCGAATCCGCCTGTTCACGGGTAAGTTTGTCGACCATCAGGCGGGTCGAGGGCTGGTCCGACTCGATCTTGTTGCGCCATCGGTGGTAGGCCGCCGGCGCGACGGTTTTGCCAATCATGTCGAATCCGAAGAGCAGACCAATGGCCTCGACGGTGAAATACGGCGACAGCACGGAGTGCTTCAGGTCGTGCAGCAGGTATTCCGCCGAGGAGTACAGGTCCAGGTCCAGCTGCTCGGCGCCCGTGGTCACCTCCAGCACGAGGTTTTTCGGCGTGACCACGACCGGGCAGAGGTGATCCTCGCTGCCCTTGCCGAGCGCGATGAAGCTCACTGGTACCCCGAAGAAGCCGGCAATGCCGTAGGTCTGGTAGTCGCCGATGGTCTCGAGTTGACGCCGGACACGTTCGGAACGCACGTCGATGCAGAACAGCAGCTGCGCGAACGGGCGTTTTTCGCGCGGTGCGGGCGGGTCGAGTCGCAGGCCGGACAGAACGCTGCGGCGGTAGGTCGCCTCCATGGCCTCCAGCCAGACCATACCCTCGTGCCGCTCGAACTCGCCCAGCTGTTCCAGCACGGCGGCAAGCGGTCCGCGCTCGAGCCCGTCAAACAGCGCGGGATTCCCGGCGAGCGACGCCAGGGCGTGAAGCGCGCGGGCCTGGTCGCGACTTTCCGCGTGGCGTTTGGCCGGCAGGTAATGGTCCAGCTGCCGGGCGATCTCGGCCGGCCTGCCACGCGCGATAACGTCTTCGACGATCTCGGCCTGAGTCGGCAGTATTGCCCCGGTGAACAGTTCGTGGCGCAGGTAGGCCTCGCCGGGTCGCTCGGTCAGGAAGGCCTCGAGCGCCTTGCGGTCACCGGGCAACTTGTGCCGACGGCCATGTTCGCGGATCAGCGACAGCGCGAGCACCAGGCGGATAGCCAGGAAATCGATCAGGTCGGCCGGATGTTCGCGTGCCCAGTGGTAGTGGCTTGCCGTCGAGCGCCAGCGGATGAAGCCGGCCCAGCCGTGCAGGCGAGTCAGTTCGTGAACGATCAGATCGGGCCAGGCCTCTTCGGGGATCCCGATCGCGTCCAGGACATGGGCGATGATCGCCTCGGGACTGTCACACTCCGCCAGGATTTTGTGAGTGTACTGGCCGCGCAGGAACAGGCGCGGATGGTGATGGACGACACTCTTCCACGCGGCGAACAGGCCTTGTTCGCGGCCGGGCATCTGCCATGCCGACTGACCTTCGTCGAAGTAGTCCAGGCAGATCCTGATCAGCTGTTCGTCCAGCGTGGGCCCGATACGTGTGCCGAACACTGAATCGAGCGCCTCGTAGAGCGGCCGCATAGCCGGAAACGCGGCGTGCAGCCGGTCCGCGAGTATCCCGGTATCCGTCGCAGAGGGTGTGTGTTCGCGACCGTTCAGGGCGGCCGCCACGTCGTCGGCATCGGCGAGCGTGCGCGGCGTGATGACCGGATCATGGCATTCGGTCAGCAGCGTGCAGAGCAGGTCGAGCCCGCCGATCGCCCTAAGGGCCGGGTGGCTCTCAAGAGCGGCATCGACGCGCGCCTCGAGGGTGTCGCGGTCCACGCGGCCCTCGCGGAACAGTCGCTGGTAGTCGGCTCGGGGCAGGAATCCCCGCCCGTGGAACAGCTCTTCACCGCGCCGGATCGCGTCCGGGAACGGCAAGTTCTCCAGCCCGTGAAGCGGGTTGTGATGGATGAAGGTGCGCATGGGCCAGAAGTTGGGAATCGGCTCGGCCGCCATGTGCACCATCGAGCGGATCTTGAGCTTGCGTCCGAGGGTCAGCTTCACGGGACACCTCCAGTCCACAGCAGTCCGGATACCACCAGCAATGCCACCAGTCCGGCGAAGGCCCATATCGATGTGGCCGGCAGGTCCTCGGCGATGGCGCCACTGCGCGGCCCGAACACTGTTCCTTGCAGCAACCGCGCCCCTGCCCAGCTCCACAGCAACCAGGTCAGCAGGACCCCGAGGGCAACCCCGGGCGTGGCACCACCCAGCAGTGTCAGCAGAGCGAAGAAGCCGGGGAACAGTGGCAGGGCCATTGCGGAGAGCGTGGCTACCACGATCATGCCCGACAGGCGGGGGAGATCCCGCGCCAGCCCGCCATGCAGTCCGGTATAGGCGGTCTCCAGTCGTCGAACAAGCGCATCGCGTACCAGGAGCATCAGCAACGGGGCGGCTGTCATCGCGAGGGCGAAGCCGATCACGTCCGTCTCAGCCGGCCGCTGCAAGGCGAACAGCCACACCAGGGGCCAAGTGGAGCTGGCCAGCAAGGCCGCCCAGCGCCCGACGTCGCGGATGGTCAACAGGCGAAAGGCGTACAGGATCGCACTCAGGGTCGCCCAGACGACAAGCACTCCAGCGAATGGTGCGATATCACCCCACAGGATCAGTGCCACGCCGATCTGCGGCCAGGCCACGAAAAGCGCCACCTGCACGTAGGTGTTGCTGATGCGCGCAGCCAGCGCATTGAACGCCAGGCTCATCGGGAACAGTGGCAGGAAGAATGCCGCGACGAGGATCAGCAGAGCGGACATCTCAACCCCACCTCAGCCAGAGATTCAGGCGCCGGGAACCCGCCAGCAGCGAGACCGTCATGCGAGTGTAGAGCTCGGCGACGTAGAACTCGCGGGAGAACAGCGAGTACAGCGTCAGCCAGGTGCGTCCATGTTCCCTGTCGACCCGCTGGCGGCGCACGTGGGTCAGATAGGCGCCCATCCACCCGGCCACCATGACCAGCGCCAGTAGCGCGATCAGCACACCGAAGGTGATCTGGTCGATGCCTGCCGCGGTATAAAGCGCTTCGCGGAACTCGGCATCCGGATACAGGAAGCTCTCGAAGCTGTGCCCGACAAAGCTGTAGCCGACCACGATTACCGCGAATGACAGGACGATCAGGGCCATCATGCGCAAGGGATTGCCGGTATCCAGCCGGTGCGTGGCGAACAGCACCTGGACGCCCGTGATCCAGCCAAAGAACAGGAGCACGATCGCGCCCTGTTTCTGGAAGAAGTCCGGGGCCACCCAGTAGTGTGCGAGCACCAGGATCACCAGCGGCACGATCAGCATCGCAGCCCCGATCAACAGCCATGGCAGTCGGGCCGGGGCCGACTTGCGTTCGACCAGAAAGTCGTAGAGCGGGTCGTTCGGCACGCCGTCGTGCTTGCGCGCGGCGCCAATTACCTTGCCGGCACCCAGGAACAGCGTGCCCTTGAACAGCCCGTGGGCAATCAGGTGGAAGATCGCCAGCGCGAACGCACCCGCACCGGTCTCCATGATCATGAAGCCCATCTGGCCCACGGTGGAATAGCCCAGCGACTTCTTGATGTCGTTCTGCGCGAGCATCAGCATCGAACCGAGTACCGCCGTGAACAGGCCCACGATGAACAGCAGATGCAGGACCTCGCTGCTGTGGACGAATACCGGCGCGAAGCGATTGATGATGATGCCGCCGGCGTTGACGATACCCGCGTGCATCAATGCCGAAACCGGTGTCGGTCCCTCCATGGAATAGGGCAGCCAGGTGTGCAGCGGGAACTGGGCGGATTTGGCAAAGGCCGCCAGCGCCACCAGGAAGGCCACGGTTCCGGCCACCGGCAGGTCCAGGAACGTACGGGCGTCCGGCGCCGCTTCGATCCGGGCGAACAGGGTGGGGAAGTCCAGCGCCCCGTAGGCCTGGAAGAGCACCATCGCGGCCAGTACCAGCGGCAGGTCACCCAGGCGATAGGTAATGAACGTCCAGAACGCGTAGCGCTGCGCGTTAACGGGTTCGGTGTTGTGCGCCAGCAGGAAATAGAGAAAGACGCCGATCAGATGCCAGGCCACCAGCAGGGTGATCAGATCGCCGGCCATGACCATCAGCAGGATCGAGCCGGTCATCAGATCCAGCAACATGAAAAAGCGCGCGTACCCCGGCTCCTCGATCATGTAGCGGATCGAATAGATGTGGACCACCAGGCTGATGCCGGCGACGACCAGCGCCATGATCGCGCTCAGCGGGTCGATCTGCAGACTGCCCCAGCCGCCGGCCATGACCGTCCATTGCGGCCCTGTGTCTCTGGCGATGTAGGCGATCAGCTGGAAAGCGGCCACCAGCACGACGAGCAGGTTGATGCCCACGCTCAGCCGTGCGACCCGTTTGCCGAGTCGGGCACCGAACAGATGGACGAGTAATGCCGAGAGGAAGGGGAGGAGAGGGATCAGCCACTGCGTCTCGATCATTGTCTCGACCTTGGTTGGCGCTGTTGGCTGCCCGTCGGGGTGTTGACTTCGATGTACCGGATAATAGGTAAAGAAATATCCAAAAACACGCCGTCCGGATACAAAACAGGTGGGCCGATTGCAAACTCTGGCCCTTCATCACGGGAGGCGTACGCGGGCCCCGGCGGGCTGTCCGGCGTGAGCCAGTCGCGGACGGGGGCGGCCGCGACCGGCTGCCGGCTCGGGGCTCCTTTACTGGTGCGGGTTGAAGCCCCTGCGGCGCAACAGGGCCTTCTCGAGCTCCACCAGGGTAAAGAGGATCAGGCCGAACGCGAGGATGCGCAGCCACTCTTGCGGTCCGATGGCGGTGGTGCCGAACAGGAGTTGCAGTGGCGGGGCATAGGTAAAGAGGCTCTGGAGCACGATCAGGATCCCGATTGCGATCAGGGCCGGTCGGCTGGCGACGAGGCTTGCATGGCTGAGAGCGGGCGCCAGAAGAGAGCGGCTGGTAAGCATGAAGAACAGCTGCCCCATGACCAGGGTGTTGATGGCCACCGTACGGGCAAACTCGTGTTCGGCCCCCTGCTGCTCCAGCCACAGGAAGTGGCCAAAGGCACCGGCGACCAGCAGGGTGGACACGAAACTGACGCGCCAGAGCAGGAAGCCGGACAAGATAGGCGTATTGGGCGGGCGAGGAGGGCGTTGCATCACGCCCGGCTCGGTCGGTTCGAAGGCCAGCGCCAGGCCGAGGGTAACCGCACTGACCATGTTGACCCACAGGACCTGCACCGGGGTTAGCGGCAAGGTCAGACCCAGCAAAATGGCAGCGACGATCGTAAAGGCCAGTCCCCCGTTGCTGGGCAGCAGGAACATGATCGCCTTTTTCAGGTTGTCATAGACCGTGCGGCCTTCCTCGACCGCATTGGCGATGGAGACGAAGTTGTCGTCGGCCAGCACCATTGCGGAGGCCTCGCGTGCGGCCTCGGTACCCTTCAGCCCCATGGCCACGCCAACATCGGCGCGTTTGAGTGCAGGGGTGTCGTTTACGCCGTCACCGGTCATTGCTACCACGTCGCCGTGGCTCTGAATCGCGCGAACGAGCCGCAGCTTGTGCTCCGGTGTGGTGCGGGCAAATACGTCGACCCGCTGGACCATCGCCTGGAGGTCATCGTCCGAGGTGTCGTCCAGTTCGTGGCCGACCACGACACCGCCTTCGGTGCTGATGCCCAGTTCGTCGGCGATCGCCCGTGCGGTGACGCCGTGATCGCCGGTGATCATCTTCACGCGGATCCCGGCTCTCTGACAGTGAGCCACCGCTTCAATTGCCTCTTCTCGCGGAGGGTCGATGATTCCGCAGACAGCAACCAGGGTGAGGCCTCCGTTCTCGATGTCGCCGAACTCGAGTTCTCGGCAGTGCCTTTCCATGTGTTTGGTAGCGAGAGCGAGCAGGCGCTGACCGCGGGAGGCGACATCATCCATCCACTGCTGCCAGTGTTCGGTGTCCAGCGGCTCATCCTCATCGTCGGTGCGCTGGTGGCTGCACAGCGCCAGTACGCGTTCCGGCGCGCCCTTGAGGAAGAGGAAGGCGTGCCCCTCATGATCGTGGTGCAGGGTGGCCATGAACTTGTAGGATGATTCGAACGGGATCACGTCGTCGCGCACAAATTCCTTGTTCACGAGCTTCGGCTCCAGCCCGCCCTTCATCGCCGCGGTGATCAGGGCGCCTTCGGTCGGGTCGCCTTCCATGGTCCACTGGTCGCCCTTGAGATAGACCTCGGCGTCGTTGCACAGCAGGATGCCGCGCAAGGTCTCGGCCAGCAGGGGATCGGTCTCCGGATCGGCCTCCTGGCCGTCGCGGGTGACCCCGCCGTGCGGCTCGTAGCCCACCCCGCCCAGTTCGTACTCTGCCTGGGTGGTGATGATGCTCTTTACCGTCATCTCGTTACGGGTGAGGGTGCCGGTCTTGTCCGAGCAGATGGTGGTAACCGAGCCCAGGGTCTCGACCGCCGGCAGGCGGCGGATGATCGCGTGACGGGCAGCCATCCGCTGAACCCCGATCGCCAGGGTGATGGTCATGATCGCTGGCAGTCCCTCGGGAATCGCCGCAACGGCAAGGCTGGCTGCAGCGAGAAAGGTCTCTACCAGGTCGTAGTCGCGCACCCAGAAGCCGAATGCAAAGGTGAGTGCCGCCAGCACGCCAATCGCGACTGACAACCAGCGGCCAAACTGGGCGATCTGCTGAAGCAGCGGAGTGGTGACGCTCTCCACTTCGCCAAGCAGGGTGGAGATGCGGCCGATCTCGGTATTGGCGCCCGTGGCCACCACTACGCCGCGCCCCTGGCCGAAGGCGACCAGGGTCCCGGAGTAGGCCATGGACTGACGGTCGCCAAGATCGGCGTCGCTGTCCACGGGGTCGGTCTGTTTGTCGCTGGCGATCGACTCGCCGGTCAGCGTGGCCTCGTCGACCCGCATATTGTGCGCCCCGATCAAGCGCAGATCAGCCGGGACTCGGTCTCCGGCCTGCAGATAGACGATATCGCCGGGGACGAGCTTCTCGGCGGGGATGCTGCGGCGTTGCCCCTCCCGCAGGACTTGCGCCTGGGGCGAGAGCATCCCGCGGATGGCTTCGAGGGCCTTTTCGGCCTTGCCCTCCTGGATGTGGCCGATGGTGGCATTGATCAGCACCACCCCGAGGATTACGCCAGTATCCAGCCAGTGACCAAGGAGCGCTGTGCCAACGGCTGCGGCGATCAGTACGTAGATCAGTATGTTGTGAAACTGCCCCAGAAAGCGCATCAGCGGTCCACGGCGTGGCGGCTGGGGCAGCCGGTTGTACCCGTGTTTTTCCAGCCGCTGGTGGGCGGTTTCGCTATCCAGGCCGTCAGCGTTGGTGCCAAGGGCATCCAGGGTCTGGTCGACGCCCCGGCTGTGCCAGTCGCGGTCTGGTTCGCGATCGCTCATGTGTATCCCTGACGGATGGCGGCTGTGCATTGCTTCCGGTTGTCCTAATCATGCGCCGGGAAAGGCGATGTGTCAGGGCTTGTCGATGAACAGGCGCACTAGCGTGTGCCGAAGCATGGCCAAGTTGTATTTGAACAGATCCGCGGAGGGCGCTGAATCGGTGCGCCGAATGCAAATGCTCGACAGGCCGACTGCGGGCACAGACAATGCCGTCATGATCGACTGGTGGGAGGGCCTTGTGCTGGTGGGGGCAGGGGGCGCGCTGGGAGGGCTGGCGCGCTTCTGGCTGTCGCAGTGGATTGATAACCGCACCGGAGGCCGTTTCCCGTGGGGGACGCTGGTCGTGAACGCCTCGGGCGCGCTGCTGATCGGCGTGACGATCGGGCTGGTGGCGGACCCCTTCGGAGCGCGCTGGCTCTGGTTGTTGCTGGTGGTGGGGGTGCTCGGCAGTTTCACCACGGTCTCCTCGTTCAGCCTGCAGACGGTGGGTGTTGCGGAACGCGACGGCTGGCGCCCGGCGATCGCCTACGTCCTGCTCACACTGGGTGGTGGGCTGGCGCTGGTGTATATCGGCCATGCGCTGGGCCGCGTCGCGGGTGGTGCGGCATGACGGGCTACTCGCTGCGCCTGTCCGCGTTCGTCGCCCTGGGGGCCGCGCTGGGCAGCATGGCGCGCTATGGCCTGTCGTGGACCGGGCTGCACCTGATGGGAACCGGGTTTCCCTGGGACACGCTGGCGGTGAATGTGGCCGGCTCCTGGCTGATTGGGCTTTACGCCGTGATCAGTGCCCCGGAGGGTTGCCGGCCCGCCGATCCGGTGAGCCGCCAGTTTGTCCTGGCCGGCTTCTGCGGGGGCTTTACGACGTTTTCGGTGTTCAGCCTGGAGAGCCTGTGGTTGCTGGAGACGGGCGATCCCGGACGTGCGGCGCTGTATGTGTCCGTATCCCTGGTGCTGTGGCTGGCGGGCGTATGGCTGGGTAGCGTGCAGGGGCGTCGCTGGAATGCCGCTGCGTCACGCGGCTGAGGCCGGACGGGCCTGACGGCCCGGCCATGGACGGGGCGCGGCCGCGACCGTAGACTTCCCGGTCGTTTGTGAACGGATTACCGACATGCTGGATATTCGCAGTCTGCGCCAGGACCTGGACGCGACCGTGGCGGCCCTGGCCAGCCGCGGCTTCGAGCTCGACCGCGAGCGCTTCGAGACGCTGGAAGCGCGGCGCAAGGACCTTCAGGTTCGTACCCAGGAACTCCAGAACGAGCGTAATACCCGCTCCAAGGGGATCGGGCAGGCCAAGGCGCGGGGCGAGGATATCGAGCCCCTGAAGGCCGAGGTCGGTCGTCTGGGTGATGAACTCAAGCAGTGCGAGGCCGACCTGCATGGCGTGCAGCAGGAGCTGGACGCGCTGCTGATGCGCATCCCGAACCTGCCGCAGAAGGACGTGCCCGTCGGCAAGGACGAGGAGGCGAACGTCGAGGTGCGCCGCGAGGGCACCCCGCGCGAGTTCGATTTCACCCCCCGCGACCACGTGGACCTGGGCCTGCCCGGCGGCTGGCTGGATTTCGAGGCGGCGGTACGCGTGGCCGGCTCCCGCTTCGTGGTGATGCGCGGCGAGATGGCGCGTCTGCACCGCGCGTTGACCCAGTTCATGCTCGACCTGCACACCCAGCAGCATGGCTACCAGGAAACCTATGTCCCGTACCTGGCGAATCCGGAGTCCCTGGAGGGGACGGGCCAGCTGCCCAAGTTCGATGAGGACCTGTTCTCGGTGGACTGCGACCAGCGTTTCCGGCTGATCCCGACCGCCGAGGTCACGCTGACCAACCTGGTGCGCGAGCAGATCCTCGAGGCCGGCGCGCTCCCGCTGAAGATGACCGCCCACACCCCGTGCTTCCGCTCGGAGGCGGGCAGCTACGGGCGTGACGTGCGCGGCCTGATCCGCCAGCACCAGTTCGAGAAGGTGGAGCTGGTGCAGGTGGTGCATCCGGAACAGTCCGGCGCGGCCCTGGAAGAGCTGCTCGGGCACGCGGAGACGGTGCTGCAGGCACTGGAGCTGCCCTATCGCGTAATGCTGCTGAGTACCGGCGACATGGGCTTTGCGGCCGCGCGCACCTATGACCTGGAGGTCTGGTTGCCGGGCCAGCAGGCCTACCGCGAGATCTCCTCGTGCTCCAATTTCGAGGCCTTCCAGGCGCGGCGTATGCAGGCCCGCTTCCGTCCGGAAGCAGGCAGCAAGCCCGAGCTGGTGCATACCATCAACGGGTCCGGTGTCGCGGTGGGTCGTGCCCTGGTCGCCCTGCTCGAGAATCACCAGCAGGCCGACGGCTCGATCACGGTCCCGGAGCGGCTGCGTCCCTATCTCGGTGGAACCTCGGTCCTGAAACCGCCGTCTGAACAGTAAGTTGATTCAGGCGGGGTGGATGTGAGCCAAATCGGAAAGCCAACTGCGTTCGTCAGTCTGCTGGTGCTGCTGCTTTGCTGGCCGCTGTGGGCGCAGGCCGAGATCGAGGAGGGCTTCGATTTCGACGATTCACCGCGGATCATCGGCCTGCACGCACCGGACTGGTTCGAGCTGAGCTTTCTCGATCTGCCGGAGGACCTGGAACGTGCCGTGGAGCGCGGCAAGCAGGGGCTGGCCGTGTACTACGGGATGGACGACTGCCCGTACTGCGAACAGCTGTTCGAGGTGAATTTCGAGAAAGAGGACATTCGCGCGCAGCTGTCGGACAACTTCGATGTGGTGGCGATCGACGTGCTCGGCGACCGCGAGGTGACCGGGCTGGACGGGGAGGTCAAATTCGAACGCGAATATGCTTCGGAACAGCGGCTTAACTTCACCCCTTCAATTGCTTTCTATGATGCTGACGGCGAACGCATCCACCAGATGCGGGGATACTACCCGCCGTATCGATTCCGCGCGCTGCTCGACTTCGTGACGGAGCGTCACGACCGCGAAATGAGTTTTCGTGATTATCTCGACCGCGCCGACCCTCCGCCCAAGTTCGACACGGACGACATCAACGAGCGCGACTTCTTTGTCAACGAGCCCTATGCGCTGGATCGCAGCAAGATCCCCGCGCAACGGCCCCTGGTGGTGTTCTTCGAGCGCGAGGCCTGCCATGCCTGCGATATCCTGCATACCGAGCCGTTGCAGGAAGACGAGGTGCTGGACCGCATCGCCCTGATGGATGCCGTCCAGCTGGACGCCGAGGACAGTGACACGCCGGTCCTGACCCCGGACGGTCAACGAACCAACCCGCGCGACTGGGCGGCGGAACTGGACGTGCACTGGGCGCCGACTCTGATCTTCTTCGACGAGACGGGCGAGGAGATCATCCGCATTGATTCGGTCGTGCACCTGAACCGGCTGCGCAACGTGATGGACTATGTGCTCACGCGCGGCTATGAGGACTATCCGACCTTCGAACGCTGGCGCGCCCAGCAACCATAGCCGTAAGGGAAACACTGATTCATGTACACACTCGCGTTGGCACCCCCGGTTTTCCGAGAGAAGGCGCGGTGCGCAGCCGGTAGTGGTTCTACCGGCAAGGGCCGCAACGCAGGATCGGGGAACCGGGGGTGCCAACCCCAAGGGGCTCGGCCGCCCGTTTTTGATGACAACGGGCGCGCGCACGGCGTTGCGGCTCCCTTGTGCAGAATGACTGCACGGCGGTCACCGCGCCTTGTTCGCACGCAAAAGCGACTCGAGCGCGAGCGTGTACATGAATCAGTGTTTCCCTAGGCGGCCGAGGACCGAACTGCATGCATTTCGAACGTGACTTCGTCGTGCGCAATCGCGATGTGCTGGAGGCCATTGTGGCCCGCGCTCATCGTGTCGCGCTGGGGATCTTTGTGCTGACCTTCAGCGGCTACGGGATCGCCGTCTGGCTTTGGTTTCAGGAGCAGATGTGGGCGGCGCTGATCACCGCGACCGTCAGCTACCTGGTGTTTCGCCAGTTCCGCATGCTGGCGCTGGGGATCGCGCGCATGCCGCTGCGAGGGGACCCCCAGGCACTGGAAGCGACCCGGGCACTGGATAACGCGCTGGAAGAGGACCGGCCGCATCCGGTGCTGGCGGAGCTGGAGGCCCACCTGCGGGCGCTGGATGAGGAGGGATCTCCGGAGGCGTCGTCGCAGGAGGGTGAAGACGGCCGGTCGGGCCGAGACTAGGGAGACGCTGGTTTAATCGCACGTCCGCGTTGGTGCCCCCTGTTTTCCGAGACAAGGCGCGTCGTGTAGCGGGTAGTGGTTCTACCCGCCCGTTTTTGATGAATGCGGGGCGCAACGCAGGATCGGGGAACAGGGGGCACCAACCCCACAAGCTATTGAAAGCAGGGGCTCGGCCGCCCGTTGTTGATCAAAAACGGGCGCGGGAACGGCGTTGCGGCTCCTTTGTGCAGAATGACTGCACGGCAGTCACCGCGCCTTGTTCGCACGCAAAAGCGACTCGAGCGCGGACGTGCGATTAAATCAGCGTCTCCCTAGAGCTCGACGCGTACGCCCAGCTTCTGCCCGATCACGCGGGCCACGGTCTCGTGCAGGTCGTCCCCGTTACGGTCATCCAGCCAGGCATCTTCGTCCTCGTTGTAGCCGAAGTGAGCCGGGCCCTCGGGCGAGGACAGCCAGATCTGCTGCGCAGCCTCCTGGCGGTTCAGGATCATCTGCGCCCCGTCCTCGAATTCGAGGGTCAGGACACCGTCGATCAGGTCGATGTCCAGGTCGTCGAGACCGTCCTGGTCGCTCAGGCGGTTGTAGATCTCGTCGAGGGTCTGTTCGGCGAATACGGCGAAGGAGGGCTGGCTCATGGGTCTCTCGGTTCAGTCAATGCTTGTGGCGCAGGCAGTATAAATGTTGGATGCGCTGAGAAAAGCCAAGTCTGGCTTTGTCCGGGTTTGCAAATGTCTTGCTACGCCCGCCAGGCGGCGATCGCCAGGCTCAGCCAGCCGAGGATGAAGGCGGTGCCGCCCAGAGGTGCGATGGCTCCCAGTACGCGCGGGGCGCCCAGTGCCAGGGCATACAGGCTGCCGGCAAAGAGCAGAATGCCAAGCACGAAGGCGACGGCGCTGGCGGTGGCCCAGCCGCTGGCCAGGTGCGACCACAGCGCTGCCAGTAGCAACAGGGCGAGGGCATGGATGAAGTGATACTGGACGCCGGTGTCCCAGGTGGCCAGCGCGCGCTCGGACAATCGTTCTTGCAGGGCATGTGCGCCGAAGGCACCGAGCACCACCGCGATGGCGGCGAGCAGGGCCCCGATCACGACTAGGGCGCGGATCATCGGCTCGGTCTCCGTACCTGGCATCTGTGTTTCCCTAGGGCTAGGCGTCGTCGCCCATCTCGCTGTCGTAGTCCTTCCCGGGGATCCAGCCGTGCTCGCGGGCACGCTCGATCGCTGCATCGTGGATGCGCGTGTGGCGCTCGCGAAGTTCGGGCGGGAGGTTGGCGATGCGCAGGTCGTACTTGTCCCACTCGGCGTTGACCTGGTCGTGCAGCTGCTGGATGCGCCCGAGGTCCCACCCCTCGCAGGTCTCGGTCTCCGGCAGGAAGCCGAAGACCCAGGCATCGCGGATAATATTGCCGACCGGCGTCATGCCGCCGTACAAGTCATTGTGGATGCCGATGTAGTGGCGGCGTCCGGAGCGTCTGGCTGTAGTCATGCGCGTAGTGTAGAGGCACGCCGGCCAGGCGCAAAGCACATTCTTTACAGACCGGGGTACTCACGATGCAGCCCGCGGGCGAAAGCCTGAATCGAATACGGATCCGCGTCCTGATGAAGCTGATGGTGCTGGGCGGGGTGGTGATGTTCGCCGGTGTCCTTGCGAGCTACGCCCTGTCCATGCTGGGGGGCGGGGAGACCGAGCGCCGCGTCGTGGAGCTGGATACGATCGCCCCCGGCCAGCTCAAGCGGCTGGACTGGGAGGGTCGGCGCATCCTGGTGCTGCACCGTGACCCGGCCCTCCAACAGGCGCTGGGCGAGGATGACGAGCTGGTCGATCCACGCGCCCGCCGGGGCCAGCAGCCAGACGGGCTGGAACTGCCGCTGCGTAGTCTGCGGCCGGAGTGGCTGGTCGTGATCGGCGAGAGCACCGATCTCGGCTGCGAGCTGGATCTGGTGCACCCGGACGCGGCGGACGACTGGTCCGGCGGGTTCGTCGATCGCTGCCGTGGGGGCCGCTATGACGCCGCCGGACGGGTGTATGACGGGCAGGACGCCCGGCGCAATCTGCCGATCCCCGAGTACCGTTTCTCCGGAGACGACAGGCTGATTCTGGGTGGTTCGTGACCGGTGAGGCGGGCGTGGGTCCCGCGGGTCGGATTCAGGATTGCGCAGCGGGTGCGTAGACGTCGAAGCGTACGCTCTTGCCCCGGACGCTGCCCTGGGGCGTGTCGGGACCCAGGGCAGGGGCATGCAGGGGCCGCTTGACGACGACCCGCCGCGTGGCCGCCTCGCGCAGACGCTGCAGCGTGGTTTCCGGGTCGGGGTCCGGGGCGCCCTCCATCAGGGCCTGGGTCAGCTGCATGTCCTTCTTGACCGCGGCGCGCTTGGCCCGCTCCGGAAACATGGGATCGAACACGGCGGCGACGGGCGGTGTGCCTAGGGTCGCTGGTGTGGCCAGGCCCGCGTGCAGCGTGATGCGCTCGACAATCGGGGCCAGCGCCTCGTCATGGGCGGCGCGCTGCAGGGCATCCGCCAGCAACAGGTAGACGACCGGGTGGCGTTCCCAGGCATCCACGCGGAAGCCGTGCGCGGCCAGCAGCAGCGTATCGCGCCCCAGGCCGGCGGTGGCGTCCACCACATGGCTGTCTCGCGGGATGTTGCCCATGGCTCGGATCAGGCCCTCGCGCTGATGCCCGCTATGGGCCAGACGATACCCCTGACGGCCGGTGGCAAAGTCCAGATGCAGACGCAGTTCGCGTCGACCCTCCTCGCGGATCAGCGACAGCCCGTCCGCGCCGACCTCCAGTACCAGGGGCGCCTCGCCCAGGTGACGATAGCCGTGGCCTTGCAGGTAGTGGTCGATCTCCCGGCCTCGGGGCTCCTGCCCGGGTTCTGCGCGGACTTGAAGGGTCACGGTCAGTAGTGCGGAGGAGGCGGCTCGTTGCCGTCTCCGGGGCCGCCACCCTGGTCCTCGAGTTCCCGCAACCGGTCGCGGAGCCACTGGAGCTGGCGGCGCAGTTCCTGGTTGTTCTGCTGGAGCTCGTGCTGGACGCGGGCCTGCTCTTCCTGGGTGTATTCCTGATGCGCCAGGCGAACTTCCAGCGCCTCGATCCGCGCGATCAGTTCGTGGTCGGTGCGGGATGGGTCAGCTGACGACATGGCGGGGCTTTCCCTGGGCGAAAGAGCGGATGTTGGCTGCTACCTCCTCGATCACGTGCTGACGGGCACTGCGGGCCGCCCAGGCCGTATGTGGCGTCAGCACAAGGTTCGGGATGTCCGCTGCCAGCAGGGGGTGGTCTGCAGGCGGGGGCTCGGGCTCCAGGACGTCGATGCCGGCACCGCCCAGGTGGCCTGCTCGCAAATGCCGCGCGAGGGCCTCGGGATCGACCAGGCCGCCACGGGCGGTGTTGAGCAGGATCGCCCCCGGAGGCATCTGCCGCAGCGCGTTGTCGTCGATCAGGTGGCGGGTTTCGGGGGACAACGGGCAATGCAGGCTGACCACGTCGCTGGTCGCCAGGAGCTCGGGCAGCGGGATTCGATCCGGGTCATCCGCAGGCGAGGGCACCGCCTTGCGCAGGCTGGCGGCCACCTGAACCTGCATGCCGAAGGCCCGTGCGACGCGTGCCGTGGCCTGGCCCAGTACGCCATGGCCAATGATGCCCAGGCGCATGCCCGCCAGGGTCCGGATCGGGTGATCCAGCAGGCAGAACTGATCGGAGGCGCTCCAGTGGCCGGCGCGAATATTGGCGCGGTAGTCGTCCAGCCGCGTGACCAGCGTCAGCAGCAGGGCAAAGACATGCTGTACCACGGAGTCTGTCGCATAGTCGCGGGCATTGCTGACGGTGATGCCCGCCCGGTTCGCGGCGGCGACATCGATATTGTTGGTGCCGGTGGCCGCGGCACAGACCAGCCGCAGGTTTGCGGCCGTGGCCAGCAGCGACTCGTCGAGCACCACCTTGTTGGTGACCACAACCTCGGCACTGGCGACGCGGGCGGCGATCTCGTCGGGGTCCGTGCGCGGGTGCAGGTCCCACTCGGGAAGGGCCTCGCGCAGGGGGGTGAGGTCCAGGTCGTCGCGATCCACCGTGGACAGGTCGAGAAATACCCCGTGTCGCAGTTCAGTCATGGCGTTTACCAGGTGAAACGGTGTTGCGACGCTTGCGGATAGGACCACTACCGACTGCACGATGCGGCTTGCCGCGGAAAACCTGGGGTACCAACGCGAGCGTGTACATTGATCAGTGTTTCCCAACAAAAGGGCCCCGCATCGCGGGGCCCGAATCGCTTGCCTGTCGGCCTGCGACTGTTAGTTGTCGCCCATGAAGGCGTGGAACAGGTTCAGCAGGTGGAGGAACATCACATAGAGGTTCGCGTACAGCGAGACCGTCATCATGATGTAGTTGGCCTCCGGGTCGTGGATCATGCGGCTGGTGTCGAACAGGATCGCCGCCGACAGCAGCAGCACCACGGCCGCCGAGATGGTCAGCGACAGCGCCGGGATCGCCAGGAAGATGTTCGCGACGATCGCCAGCAGGGCGACGATCAGGCCGACCACCAGGAAGCCACCCAGGAAGCTGAAGTCCTTCTTGGTGGCCAGGGCATAGCCGGACAGCGCGACAAAGGCGACCGCCGTGGCAGTAAAGGCATTGCCGACGATCTGCGGCCCGTTGGGCAGGCCCAGGTACATGCTCAGGATCGGGCCGAGGAAGAAGCCCAGCACGCCGGTGAAGGCGAAGGTCAGCACCAGTCCGAGCGCGGAATTGCGAGCGGCATGGATGGCGAACGGGCCGCCAATCAGGACCGCCAGCAGGACCAGCCAGTGCACCGCCGGGGCGCCCACAGCCATCGCCACGAAGGCCATCACGGCGCTGAATGCCAGCGTCACCGACAGCAGCATGTAGGTCTGGCGGATGACCTTGTTGGTCGAGATGGTCTCGCTGATGGAACCGGTGCTGGACGGATTGCGACTCGAGCGAACGATCTGGTCTCGGGACACGGGTCAACTCCTCTTGGGTTCGTAACCTGCTCAGTGTAGCGATTGACGCCGGTGGGTGCAGCCCTTTTCGCCGTCCGTGGCGTGGGCTTTCGCGATCACTTGATTGGCTCACCCACGCGTTCGGAGATCTCCTTAACCGCGTGGTCGGTGGACTTGAAGATGTTGTCCTTGCCGATAATGTCCTCGAGCCCGGTGCGCTGTATCACCTCCAGGACCTGTGCCTTCACGCCGGCGAAGACCAGGGTGATGCCGCGCGCCTTCAGGCGGTGCACCAGCTGGTGGATCACTTCCTCGCCGGAGGCGTCGATCTCGTTGATGCCCTTGCCCACCACGATCAGATACTTGGCCTGTGGGTGGCGCGCGACCAGGTCCAGTACCGCGTCCTCGAAGTAGGGGACGTTGGCGAAGTACAGCGAGCCGTCGAAGCGCATCAGGCCGACCTTCTCGTTGGTCTCCAGCCCGTAGCGCTGGGCCTCGCGAAGCGTCCCGTCGTCGTAGCGGGCCAGTTCGCATACGCGCGGCTGCATGGTGCGGTACAGGTACAGCACGATGGCCAGACCGGCACCCATCAAGATGCCGTAGTCGAGATTCGGGGCCATCGCCAGGGTGGCGATGAAGGTGACCACCGCGGCCGCCCCGTCATGCTTGTTGGCCACCCAGGCGTGCTTGATTGCCTTGAAGTTAATCAGCCCGACCACGGCCATCATGATGATAGCCGCCAGTACCGATTGCGGCAGGTGGTAGATCAGGGGCGTCAGGAAGAGCAATGCGATCCCGATAAGCACGGCTGTAAATACCGAGGCCAGGCCGGTGCGTGCACCCGAATTGAGGTTGACCGCCGAGCGCGAGAACGAACCGCTGACGGGGTAGCCCTGTGTAAAGCCGCCGGCGATGTTGGCCAGGCCCTGTCCCATCAGCTCCTTGTTCGGGTCCAGACGCTGGCCGGTGCGCGCGGCCATGGCTTTGGCGATCGCAATGGCCTCGGTAAAGCCGACCAGCGCGATCACGAAGGCCGTGGTCAGGAGCGTGGTGATCGTTCCGAAGGTGATCTCTGGTGCGGAGATTGACGGCAGACCCTGGGGTACGTTGCCCACGACAGCGCCGCCACCATTGAGCGAGACCTCATCGCCGTCCACTTGCTCGATCCGCCACGAGGTGCGCTCGGCGCGTTCGCGTTCGGCATCCGTCATGTGGTCATCGGCGATGAAGCGCTCGGGTTCGTCGTCCGTCGCCGGGAGTCGGCGCAACGTTGTGTTGCGCAACTCGTCGCGCAGTGGGGCGAGCTCGGCGCGCAGTTCATCGCGCTGCAGTGCGGCCTGCTCCTGCTCGAAGCGCAGGGCCGGTGCATCGCCACGGGCCGCCTCCTGAATCTCGAGTTCCAGTTCGCGCACGCGGTCATCCAGATTGGCCGCCTGTCCCTGCTTCTCCTCGATCTGCTGGGCGAGTTCGACCAGCTCGCCAGGCGCAATTTGGGCGAGCGTCGTGTCGGCCTTGCGCTCGTACCCGATCAGCCAGGAGACCAGGATGGTGACAACCACCGCGACCAGCACGCCCGGAATCTTCGGGGCGACGCGTTTCATGCCGACCATCAGCGCGATCGCGCCCAAGCCGAAGGCGAGGGTGGGCCAATGGGTGTGCCCCAGCTCCAGCACGACACCCCAAAGACCCAGAAGGAAGTGGCCGGAGGTGTCGATCGGTACCCCCAGCAGCTTGTTGATCTGGGACAGCCCGATGATGATCGCGGCGGCGTTGGTAAAGCCGACGATCACCGGGTGCGAGATGAAGCTGACCAGCGCGCCCAGCTTGAACAGGCCCATGACCAGCTGGATTACGCCCACGATCAGGGCGAGTGCAATCGCCAGCATGATGAATTCGGATGAGCCCTCGGCCGCCAGCGGCACCAGGGCCGATGCCGTGAGCAGGGATACCACTGCCACCGGGCCGGTGGCGAGCTGATTCGAGGAACCCCACAGCGCGGCCACCATCACCGGCAGCAGCGAGGCATAGAGCCCGTACACCGGAGGCAGACCGGCCAGTTGCGCATAGGCCATGGATTGCGGGATCAGGACCAGGGCCACCGAGATCCCCGCAATCAGATCCGCGTTGAGCGTTTCCTTGGTGGGACGCCAGCTCAGGAACGGAAAGATGCGCAGCAGGATCGAATTCATGGCGGTACTCGCTTGGCCTGTTCGTGACGAAGACGACGGCTAGTCGAGCGATCCCGCGTGCCTGGCGCACCCGGGCTGTATGGCTGCCAGGGCCGTCGTCACGTGATTGGCAGCCATCTCTGGCCCGGGGTTGGGTCGGGCGCAGTCAGGGGAGGGAAGATTATAGAAGGTCGGCTTATTTTCTTCTATCAAAGGCATTCAATACGATATATAGCCTTTAGGGTATATATCGCACTCGCTGGAGCGCCCAACCCTGCACAAAAAAGCCCCGGTCACCAGCGGCGACCGGGGCCTTCCAGCGTATGCTTCAGCGTGGCTTACTGCGGGGGTGCCATGCCCGGGCTTCCGCCCTGTTGCATTTCCTGCTGCAGGGTTTCCAGACGCGCGATGATGTCATCGATGTCCGGATTCTCTTCGCGCATCGCGGCCATCAGGTCCTCGCGCAGCGATTCCTGAGCGGAGATGACCTCCTCGTCCTGCGCGACGGCCTGCTGGGCCTCCTGCAGGTTCATCTGCGCCTGCTGGACCTCTTCGGACTGGATTACCTGCTGGCGCTCTTCGGCACTCAGGTCCGGGTCGCGCAGGCGTTCTTCGGCGCCTTCGAGGGTTTCAAGATCCTGGCGGGGCTGGTAACCGGCCTCTTCCATCTTGTCGAGCACCAGGTTCTCAAGCTCTTCGCCCTTGCGCTCCAGATCAGGGTTGTTCTCGATCGCCTGCTGCTGGGTCTCGGCCAGGGTCTGCTGCAGCTGCTGCATTTCCATTTGCGGGTTGGCCCCGCCTTCCTGCTGCCCCTGCTGGCCCATGCCTTCCTGACCCATGCCCTGGGCCATCACCAGCGGACTGGCGAGCGCAAGCGCGGCGGCGGCAATCAAACCGGCGAGAGGCCGGGAACGGTTCGTCATAACAACTCTCCTCGTGAAAGTACGGTGGGAAGCTTAGTGCGTGGCGACTTAACAACAGCTTAACAGGCGCGAGCCGAGGTTTCCGGGGCACCCCGGATTTCGTTGCAGGCTTCTCGTTTTTCGTTTCCCTGGGGCTCCGGGATGCGAAAAAGCGCAATGTCCGGTGCCGGCAGGTGGATCGCCCAGCCAAGATGCGCGGCGATCCAGCGCAGGGTGTCGGGCCCGTAGAAGGCCACGTGGGTAGGGTCGCGGCGATAGTGCCAGCGATGAAAGGCCGCCGCGGGGGGCGGCCAGCCGGTCATGATCGCAATCGTGCCGCCGGGGCGCAGAAGGGTGGCCATCTCGCCAAGGATGGCGATCGGGTCATGCAGGTGCTCGAGAACCTCGGTACAGGTGACGAGATCGAAGCATGCACGGGCTTCGGGACGGTCAGGTGCGAATACGGGGTCATGGGTCTGCATGGAGTAGCCGCGCGCACACAGCATGTCCGCCAGTACCGGATGGGGGCCGCAGCCCCAGTCCACGCCCTGCGCCGGTGGCGGGCAGTGCGCCTCCAGCGGTGCAAGCAGGCGGCCCAGAAACCGCCGATACCCGGGGTCGTCCGGCCGGTTTTCGTGTGTCTGGTAGTACTCGCGCTCGAATGCGAGGGTGGGCCAGTAACGGTGCTTCAGGACAATCAGCGAGCAGCCCCTGCAGCGCTGGTAGTCCCCGGGCGAAGGGTCGCGCACCCCGCGGCTGAAGAACGGGCGCAGAGGTGCGGTACACAGCGGGCAGCGGCCCATGCGCTACCGCCGCAGGAAGCGGAACCAGGACGCGATGTTCAACAGGCTCATCAGGGACTGGGCGACGTAGGTGTAGGCCGCGGCCTTCAGGATGCGCTGGGCATGGGGATAGTCCGGCGGGTGCAGGTAATTGCCCCGGCGCAGCATCGGCAGGGCGCGGCGAAAGCTCGCGTCGAACTCGGTGGGCAGGGTGACGAAGTGCACCAGCGCGGCGATCCCCATCGACAGAATCCCGGCCAGGAAGAACAGGATGCCCGGTGCCGGATGCCGGGCGATCAGCGTGATGATGGGGATCGCGACCATTAGCCAGGCCCCGATCTGCTGTCCGTAGCGAGACAGGCAGACCAGGTTGCTGCGCATGCGCAGGGGCGGGTAGTCCTGAGCGTGCTGCACCGCGTGCCCGACCTCGTGCGCAGCCACCGTGATCGCGGTGAGCGAGCGACCGTCGTGGTTGTCCTCCGACAGCCGCACCGCGCGATCGAAGGGATCGTAGTGGTCGCCATCGCGGGTGGATTCGACGCGCACGTGATGCAGGCCATGGCGATCCAGAAGGTCACGCGCAAGCTCGGCGCCGGTCCCGTCGTAGCGGTCCTCCGGCTGGCTGTACTTCCTCATCGTCTGGCGTACCCACCAGCTCGGTGCCCAGGCCAGAAGCAGCACGAGCGGTGCGAGCAGAATCAGCAGTCGCATGCCTTCATCATGGCGCGACTTCCCCTTCGGGGGAAGTCGTCCGCGTGAATCCGTACACCGGCCCTGTCTCGCTCAGTCCTCGGCCTCGTCGTAATCGCCCTTGTGCTTCGGATTGGGGCGGGCCCGCTGGTCTTTCGAGTAGTCGCGACCGTCGTCGGTGTCTTCACCCTGCTCCTGGCTGAGACGCAGGTGCGCGGGCGGAGCGCTGCCGTCCTTTTCCTGACCGAAGTAGATGGTCTGATGCGGGAACGGGATCTCGATACCGGCGGCGTCGAAGTGCTTCTTCACCAGGCGGTTGAACGCGCGGCCCAGGCCAAACTGCGTACCGGGCAGCGCCTTGATGCGGATGCGCACGTTGACCGAGCTGTCGGCCAGCGCAGTCACGCCGTGTACCTCCATCTCGTCGAGGATGTTCGGACCCTGGTCCGGATCTTCCTTGAGTTCCTCGAAGGCCTCGCGCAGGCGCACGATCACTTCGTCGATGTCCTCGCGATAGGCCACGCCGTACTCGCCCACGTGATAGCCATACTCGCGCATGTAGTTGGAGACGGCATCCACCGACGAGAACGGGATCAGGTGATAGGTGCCGGACAGGTCACGCAGGCCCATGGAACGGATCGTGAGCTTCTCGACCACGCCGGTCATGCCGGCCACCGTGACCACGTCCCCGGTGTTGATGGCTTTCTCCAGCTGGATGAACACCCCGGTGATGATGTCCTGCACCAGCTTTTGTGCGCCGAAGCCAACCGCCAGGCCGAGCACGCCGGCGCCGGCCAGCAGCGGGCCGATATTCACGCCAATCTCGGCCAGCACGATCATGGCGGTCATCACGGCCAGCACGACGGCGACCGCATTGCGGAACAGGGTCAGCAGGGTCTTCTCGCGCGCCCCGGGCTCGCCCTCGCCGGTATTCGGGCTCAGGCGGTGTTCGATCCAGCTGGCGAACACGAGCCAGATGGCCAGGGCACCGATCAGGATCAGGGCGACCGAGATCGCAGTGCCGAGCACGTACATGCCCGTATCGGAGGCAATCCAGGCGCCGAGATTGAACGCGCCCCAGGCATCTGCGATCACTGCCAGCACGATGAGCAGGATCACCAGGCGCATCGTCTTCAGCGCCTTGGGGATGTACGAGTTCAGGCGTGCCTCGAGCATCGGGAACTTCATGCGAGTCTCGTCCGGAACCCGGATCTCGCGGCCGATGATCTGGCTGAGCACGTTGGCGACAAAGACCCCGATGAATGCGGCCAGTACCGTCTGTCCGGTGGCCTTGGCCATGAAGGGCAGGGCATCTTCCGGGCGGGTGATGCTGACGATTGCCAGGGTCAGGAAGTAGATCAGCGCGATCCAGTGCCAGGCGTTCGCCAGGAAGGTCAGCGTCATGCGCGTGAAGGCGAATCCGGCACGATTGGCGACCAGGATCAGGCGGTCATGCACGCGCTGGCGGTTCTGCAGGATGATGACCGCCGCGTAGAGGAAAGCGGTCAGCATGACCAGCAGCCCCAGCGAGCGCCCGGCCTCGCTGGAGAGATGATTGTTGGCCAGCGGCACCAGCAGCAGCAGGCCGTAGCCGATGTACGTGACCAGGCGTGCCAGCCAGGCATTCCAGTAGGCGGCCTCGTCGCCGGCCATGGGCAGCAGCCGCAGGCCCCGGTAGCGCGTGGCGAAGATCAGGCGCAGGGCCGCCTTGGTGACCTCGATCAGCAGGAAGGCGTTGAGGAACAGCGAGTGCCGCGTCAGCATCTCTCCGGACTCCCCGAGCACAAAGAGCGCGAGGCCATAACCCCCGACCCAGGCCAGGATCACGATCAGGAAATCGATCAGCGCGGCCAGGAGTACGGCGGGGAGTGCGCGCAGCAGGTGGTACTGCTCCGGCGAATTGATCACCCAGCGGTCCAGCGCCGCAAACATCGGGCTGCCAAGACGCCGCAGGATCAGGAAGGCGGCGATCGTCAGGACAATCAGGATCGCCAGGTCCAGCACCCCCGCGCCGAATACCACCGGGTCGATCGAGCTCAGCTTGTCGCCAATATCCACGGCGATCTCGTTCAGGGCCCGAATCTCCTGCACTGTGCCTTCGGCCAGCGATTGGGTGAACTGGGCGATCTGGCGCGGGATCGACGTGAGTTCGTCGGTGTCGACCGCCGCCTCATCGTCTGCCGTACTCTCGTCGTCCCCGGTACGTTCGGCCCGCAGTGTCTCGAGCAGGCGTTCGCGTGCCTCTTCGTTCTCCAGTGCCTCGATCAGCGCGTCATGCAGATCACCTCCATCGCCACCCTCCTGGGCCTGAACGGTCCCCAGGGGCATGAGCAGCAACAGCGAGAAGAGGGTGAGGAGGAGGAAGAAGGGGCGACGCAAAAAGCGGCTGGGGGACACGGGCGGACCTCGGGTTTGGACGGGGTTCGCGGGTCGCCAGGAGGACGCCAGTGCGAGCATCCGTGCGACAGCGGAGGAACGTAGTCTAGGGAAACACTAGGGCATTTTCACGCCCGTGGAGCGAGCGCAGGGGCTATTCCAGCAGCATGGGGTCCAGCCAGGCGATGCCCAGCTGGTTCATCTGGCGCTCGATCCAGGCGATCCGCTGGCTGAGGCGCGGGCCGGGGTTGACCGGGTTGTAGCTGCCCGGGCTGGGGAGGATCGCGGCCAGGCGTGCGGACTGGTGGCGGTCCAGTTCGCGCGCGGATACGCCAAAGTAGTGCTGGGCGGCGTGCTCGATCCCGTAGATGCCCGGACCCCACTCGGCCAGGTTCAGGTAGACCTCGAAGATGCGGCGCTTGGGCCAGATGGTTTCCATACCGGCCGTGAATCCGGCCTCCAGCGTTTTGCGGACCCAGGAGCGCTTGTGCCACAGGAACAGGTTTTTGGCCGTTTGCTGGCTGATGGTGCTGGCCCCGCGCAGGCGTTGGCCGTGCAGCATGTGGTCGTCTACCGCCTGGCGCATGGAGCCCCAGTCAAAGCCGCGATGTACCGGAAAGTGCTGGTCTTCCGCTGCGATCACGGCCAGCATCAGGTGACGCGGAAGGTCGTCCAGGCGCTGCCATTCCGGCCGTAGGCGGGATGCGGTCTGCCAGTCCGTGGCGACGACCATGGCCATGCCATAGGGCGGGTTGACCTTGGCGAACAGCACGATCAGGCCGAGCGCGAATGTGACCGCGAGTGTGAGCGTCCCGGCCAGCAGCCAGGTCAGTGCGCGTAGCAGACGGGTAATCGGTCCGCGTCGTCGACGGGCCATCAGTGCCACCCTGCGTGTAAGTGCAGTCCCATATTCATCGAGGTCAAGAATACCTCGACTCGCGGTTCGATCGCGTATCCCGTCGGTGTGGTCTGA
The DNA here is from genome assembly GCF_000383695.1 of Thioalkalivibrio sp. ALJ15. Lineage (NCBI taxonomy): Bacteria > Pseudomonadati > Pseudomonadota > Gammaproteobacteria > Chromatiales > Ectothiorhodospiraceae > Thioalkalivibrio > Thioalkalivibrio sp. ALJ15. Next base: position 123,480 of record NZ_KB912057.1, on the reverse strand, counting down.
TACGGTTGGGTCCAGTAACGATGCAGACCCCATCTTGACCGACGGGGAAACTCGTTCCTGGTTGAACTGTTTCCGTCATGCGTGGCCCAACCACGTAAGCCTAAGCCGCCGTTCGGCCTGGCGATACCATCCGATCCACACGAACAAGAAGGAGAGACCCATGGACGTGATGCCCTATCGGTATACCACCCCCAGTGGAGAGGCCGTTTCCTTCGAGTTTCGTTTGCATCCCGAGACCGGGTCCGCCGTGCGTGTCCAGCAGTTGCTGGACCGGCTGGTCGAGACCCTGGATCACGAGATTGCACTGCTGGGCGACACCTGCAATGGAGATGTGCTGCAGGCGCTGGCAATGGCGCTCGCCGTGCGCACCGACATGATCCCGGCACATCCGGAGATGACCCGCGATCTGGCGCGCGACGTGGTAGAACGTGCGTTGGGCTCGCTGCCGGAGGCCGAATATCAATACCTGGGCCCGGTCGGCCATGCCTGACCATTCGTTATCCGGGCGGCGCCCCATCGTCTTTTTCGATGGCGGCTGCCCACTTTGTCGGCGCGAGATCGGCCACTACCGGCGGCTGGACAAGGCCGGTCGCGTGGACTGGCAGGATATCCACGCCGACGCGGCACCCTTGAAGGCGTGGCGCATCGACTGGGATGCGGCGATGCGGCGTATGCATGTGGTCGACGCCCAGGGACAGATCCACAGTGGGGCCTGGGCGTTTGTCGTCGTCTGGCGGCATTTGCCGTACTACCGCTTGCTGGGGCGGGTGCTGTCGCGCGTGCCGCCCGTGGTGCGCCTGATGGATCGGGTCTATAACGGGTTTGCGCGTCGACGCTGGCGGTCGCGCTGTGGTGACGGGCTCTGCCGCCCCGATTAGTCCGGCGGCGGTGATGGCTCTGCATGGCGGAGTCGCGCGGTGGTGTAGCGGAGGGAATCGGAACTGTGAAACGGCTGCTGCTTGGGCTGGCCCTGGTAGTGGGGTGTCTGTTTGGCACACCGGTTTGGGCGGACGAACTGGCTGCGGAGCACGTCATTGTTGCTCAGTTGCAGGAGCCCCACCGGATCCTGTTAATGCGGCATGCCGCGGCGCCAGGTATCGGGGACCCTCCAGGTTTCGATCTCGAGGACTGCACAACCCAGCGCAACCTCTCCGAGTTGGGCCGTGACCAGGCGCGCGAGCTTGGTGAACGTCTGCGCGCCGCCGGACTGGCCGAGATCCGCGTATTTGCCGGCCCGTGGTGCCGCAATGCGGATACGGCGCGCCTGCTGGGCTACGGCGAGCCGGAGATCCTCGATGCGCTGGGCTCGATCTTCCGCACCAATGAACCCGACCGGGAGCGCCGCATGCGTGCCTGGCACCAGCATCTTGCGGAGGCATTTGCGCGCGATGCGGGGCCGGCGGTGTATGTCACGCATCGTGCGAACATCATGGAACTGTCCGGTCGCAGCATCGGCGCGGGCGACATGCTGGTAGTGGAGATCGATGCCGAGGGTGGCGCCCGGCCCGTCGCCAACTGAAAAGGCCGGCTCCGGCTCGGGGCCGCTACATGTACGGCCCGATGATGCGCGCGATCCAGCCGTAGATGCGGTATTTCCAGGGCCGGTTTTCCCAGGCCTCGATCGTCATCCGCTCGGCCTCGGCCTTGTCTTCCTCGATCAGTTCCCGGATCGAGCGGGCGAAGTCTTCGTCATAGATGTTCAGATTGGTTTCGTCGTTCAGGCGGAATGAGCGGTTGTGCAGATTGGCCGAGCCGATGCTGGCCCAGCGGTCGTCCACGCTCATCAGCTTGGAGTGATACATCCGCGGGTGGTATTCGTGCAGCTCGACCCCGGCCTCCAGCATGGGCCTCCAGCGATTCACGGAGGCATGTCGTACGAAACCGTGGTTGATGCTGTCGCCCGGCATGAGCACGCGGATTCGAACGCCGCGGTCGGCCGCGTCGGTCAGCGCATCGAGAAAGTCCGGGTCGGGATAGAAGTACGCCGTCGCAATGGTCACCTGGTCCTCGGCTGCTGCCAGGGCATGCAGGAACATCTTGCGAATGCGATGACGGCCCTCGCGCGGGGCGCTGTTGACGACCTGCGCATCCAGCTCACCTTCGTCCTCGAGTTCCGGGTAATACGCATCGCCCAGCTTCAGTTCGCCTTTGGCATCCAGCCAGGTCTCCATGAATGCCGCCTGCAAGTTGCCCACAACGGGCCCGGTGACACGGAAGTGGTTGTCGCGGTAGGGCTCGTGGTCCTCGGCGGGCACCCAGGTGTCCGCGATGTTCGCGCCGCCGATGAATCCGGTTCTGCCGTCCACCACCAGAATTTTTCGATGCGTACGGTGGTTGAAACGTGACATCTGATACCAGGAGGGCTCGCGCCAGCGCACGACTTCCGCGCCGGCTTCGGTCATGCGGTCGAACTTTTCCTGATCCGCGAGCACGGAGCCCACGTAGTCGATCACCACATGAACCTTGACCCCGCGCTCCGCCGCGCGTGCGAAGGCCTCGGCGAAGCGGGCGGCCTGCTCGCCCCAGAACTCGTATACCTCGAAGGTAACCGTCTGTTCAGCGCCTTCGATGGCCTCGATCTTGGCGTCGTAGATGGCCTCGCCGTCGCGCAGCAGCTCCAGCGCGTTGCCGGAGACAATCGGCTGCTGCAGCGTGAGCCCCATTCCGCGGCGAAATGCACTGTCCGAGGTGCCGTAGTCGATGGCCACCGGGGCCTTCACTCGGTCGGGTTTCGGGAGGAGGTTGAACAGGGCAACGTTTGCCAGCACGAAGGCGAGCGCGACGCCCAGGAGGATACCGACAGGGATGCCGATGATGCGGCGGCGCATGGAAAGTCTCTCGTATCGAGCCCGTCAAGGGGAGGGTGGTTGGCGCCGAATTCGCACCTCAGTCCATGAGTCTACACAATCAGTTCTCGAACAAACCCGGACGAATGTCATGAATCCTTTTCTGGAAGCAGCCCTGGACGAGGCACGAACCGGCTGGGATGAAGGGGGTATCCCGATCGGTTCGGTCATCGAGCACGGCGGGCGCATCGTCGGCCGCGGACACAATCGGCGGGTGCAAAACGGCAGCGCCATCCTGCATGCCGAGATGGATGCCCTGGAGAACGCCGGACGCCAGGCGGCGAGCATCTACCGCGAGTGCACGCTCTACACGACGCTCTCGCCCTGTGCGATGTGCAGCGGGGCGATCGTGCTGTACGGCATCCCGCGTGTGGTGGTCGGGGAAAACTCCACCTTCATGGGAGAGGAGGACTGGCTGCGTTCGCACGGCGTGCAGGTCGATGTGTTGCAGGACGTCGCCTGCCAGGAGCTGATGGCCGCGTTTATCGAACGACACCCGGATCTGTGGCACGAGGATATCGGTTGCGAATAGGGCCGGTTTGACCGGAACACCCTTGCTGGCGGGCGGATCGTGCTTGCCGCACCGGACAAGACAGCGACATGGGGCGGGCGCCCGGGGAGCGCCTCATGGCGCCCTTCACGGAAAACACCAGTGTTCTGGCATGGTCGCTGCTTGGGTGCCGGGTGCAACGAAAACCGGGAGCACCTCATGATCGACGGCATCGGAATGAATCAGGCGGCGCTGGCGCGGCCGGTCCATTCGGCGCAAAGCCCGAACAACGCCGGGCAGGCTGGCCACCGACCGGCGCAGGCCGGGCAGGCTGGGCAGGCGGCACACGCACAGCCGGCACAGCAGGCCCAGGCCGCCACGCAAGCGCAGGCGAACGGTCAGGTCAATGGACAGGGCGCGGCCGTCTCGACTTCCCCACATGTGGCCCAGCCGGCGTCCACCACACAGGCCCCGTCGGCACACGAGGCGGCATTCGCGCCCCAGGGCCTTAATGCGACGCCGCCGACGCAGGCCACCGCGATGCCGCTGGCCGGCGGCCAGGTCAACGGGGCCCCGCAGGCCGACGATGCCCCCCAGATGGACGCCGATCCGGACGACGAAGCGGACATGGGCCAGACCTTCATGCCCGACGGCTCGGTGCAGTCCAACTCCAACGAGCACCTCGGATCGCACTTTGACCTGCGGGCGTAAGGCCTAAGGAGACGCTTGCGTCTCCTTAAAGATCCCAGTAGTCCCTGGCCGCGACCCCCGGGCTGTCCAGTTCCAGTGCGGGCTCGTCCAGGGCGGCGGCTTGTTCGCGAAGGGTCAGGATGTGTTCCTCCCAGTAGCGCGGGGTGTAGAACACCGGGAATCCGTCGACGAACGCGGGATCATCCGCCCGGCGGGCCAGCCAGGCGGCGTGGCGCATGATGCGCAGCGTGCGGAGGGTGCTGATCAGGCCCAGCTCGCGGCGGTCGAAGCGCATGAACGTCTCGTAACCCTCCAGCAGGTCGCGCAGCTGTGATGCCATCTCCGGTGGCTCCCCGGAGAGGAACATCCAAAGATCCTGCATCGCGGGCCCATTGCAGGCGTCGTCGAGGTCGACGAAGTGGGGACCGTCGTCGGTCCACAGGATGTTGCCCGGGTGGGTGTCGCCATGCAGCCGGAGCTGCGGGACGGGGCCCACCGCCTCGGTGTTTCGCTGCATGCGGCTGATCAGGTCCGCGCTGAGGTCGCGATAGACTGACTGCAACTCGGGGGGCAGGTAGCCGGAGGCGAGCACGTCCTGCCGCGCCTGTTCGCCCAGTGCCACCGGCTCCAGCGTGATGCGTTCGTGGAATGAGGCGCTGAGGCCCACTTCGTGGATTCGCGCAATGAACCGCCCGATGCGCTGCAGCGTGTCCGACTGCTCCAGGTCCGGCGTACGCCCGCCGCAGCGCGGATAAACCGCGAAGCGAAAGCCCTGATGATGGTGCAGGGTTGCCCCGTCGTCTGCGACCAGCGGCGCGACGACGGGGACCTCCCGCGCGGCCAGCTCCTGGCTGAATGCATGCTCCTCGAGGATCGCGCGGTCGGTCCAGCGGCCGGGCCGGTAGAACTTGGCAATGACCGGCGTCGCATCCTCGATGCCAATCTGATACACCCGGTTCTCGTAGCTGTTCAGGGCAAGCAGGCGGCCATCGCAGCGCAGGCCGGTGGTTTCCACCGCGTCGAGAATCACGGTGGGTTTGAGGGCATCGTATGGGTGGGGCTGTGTATTCATGCGGCCAATGTACGCACGCGGGCAGCGTCCGGGTCCAGCGTTTTGACAAATGCGTATCGGGAGAGGGCAGGTGAATCGAGCGTACTGGGTGGTGGTGATCCTTGCGGTGGCCGCATTGATCGCGTTCTTCGCGCTCGACTTGGGCCGTTTCCTGGAGTTCGAGCGCCTGCAGGCAGCCCAGGGGGATCTGGAGGACCAGCGTGCGGCCCGGCCGCTGTTGGCGGCGGTGGTGTTCTTCTTCGTTTATGTGGTGGTCGCGGCGCTGTCGTTGCCCGGTATCGTGATCATGACGCTGGCGGGCGGGGCCATCTTCGGGGTGTTCTGGGGTAGTGTGCTGTCGTCCTTTGCCTCCACACTGGGCGCGACGCTGACGTTTCTGGTGGCGCGCACCATCGCTCGCGAGCCCCTGCAGCGCCGATTCGCAGACCGGCTGGAACCCATCAACCGTGGCTTCGAGCGCGAGGGGGCCTACTACCTGTTCGCGCTGCGCCTGACGCCGGCCTTTCCCTTCTTTGTGATCAATGCAGGCATGGGCCTGATGCGCATCAGGACGTGGACGTACTACTGGGTGTCGCAGCTGGGCATGCTCCCGGCGACGATCGTCTTTGCCAATGCCGGTACGCAGATCAGTCGTCTGGACGGGCCCGAGGGGATCTTTTCGCCCGGTCTGATTGCCTCTCTGGTCGCGGTGGGCCTGTTTCCGCTGGTGGCGCGGTGGGCCGTGCGTGCCCTGCATGGTTCGACAGGGGACTCGCAGCCGCGGCGCTGATGTGAACCCTGTCTAAATATGCGCGAAAGCGGATATAATCGCCGAAAACCAATAACGGTCCGAACGGGCGTTCGAAGGCCGGGATACACGCGACGCGTTCGCAGGCTCTCCAACCGGGGGGCGAAACCCGCTTATTGAGGATGTTTGGATGGATAGGCAATTGAAAGGGCGCTGGACCGTATGGCCAGTGCTGGCCGTTGTGCTGATGGGCCTGGCCCTGATTGCGCAGGCCGGAGAAGAGAAAGAAGAGCCGCGCGACCGACCCATCGAGATGGTACTGGAGCCGATTCAGCTGACGGATCGCGTCTGGTACTTCTACGGTTCGCTGGAGAACCGCACGCCGGAAAATCTCGGCTTCACCAATAACACGGGCTTCGTCGTCACTGACGACGGCGTCGTGCTGATCGATTCGGGGCCGAGCTACAAGGTCGCCGAACGCATGGCCAGGGCGATCGCCGAGGTCACGGATCAGCCGATCACGCATGTGATCTCGGTGGGTTCGCAGGATCACCGCTGGCTGGGCAATGGCTACTTCCACGAGCAGGGTGCGGAACTGGTCGCGCTGCAGCGCACTGCATCCACGCAGACCGAGCGCGGCGAGGGGCAGATCGAGTCCCTGGCGAATGCCGTGGGAGAAGAGGCCATGGAAGGGACCGAGCCAGTCCCGGCCCCGAATCCGATTGACGCGGACGAACACACCCTGACGGTCGGCGGGGTGGACTTCGAACTGATCTATGCCGGGGACGCCCACTTCCCGGGCGATATCATGGTCCACCTGCCCGGCGAGGATGTCGTGTTCACCGGCGACATCGTCTACACCGAACGCATGTTGGGCATCCATCCCTGGAGTAACCCGGTGGAGAAGCTGGAGGCCTTCCGGCACCTGGAGTCCATCGATCCCGAGATCGTCGTACCGGGTCATGGCCGCGCGACGGACATGGCCGAGGCGCGCCAGGACACGGGTGACTACCTGGAACTGCTGGTGCGCGAGGTCGGAGCAGGTATCGAGGACTGGGAGTCCCTGGACGAGGTGGTGGAACGCCTGTCCGATCTCGAAGAGTTCAAGCACCTGCGCCACTACGACGACTGGCATCGACCCAACGTGAACCGGACCTATCTGTTCATCGAAGAGAACATGTAAGGGGCTATCCGGGAATCCCGGCTGCAGGCCGGGAAACCTGCCGCGGCGCGGGGCGTGTGATACGCTTCGCGCCGTTGTCGTTTCCGGCAAGTTCAATTTTTGACACGCGACGTTCGACCCCGCGTATGGGTCGGCGAAGGAGCCTCGCAATGCCCGCAGTAACCCTCCCCGACGGCAGCCGCCGCGAGTTCGATCATCCAGTCACCGTGCTGGATGTGGCCAAGGACATCGGTCCGGGCCTCGCCAAGGCGACCCTGGCCGGCAAGGTGAACGGCCAGCTGGTCGATGCCCGCCACGAGATCGACGCCGACGCCGAACTCGCGATCGTGACCGACCGCGACCCGGAGGGGGTAGAGATCATCCGGCATTCGACCGCGCACCTGATGGCGCAGGCGGTCAAGCAGCTCTTTCCCGAGGCCCAGGTCACCATCGGCCCGACCATCGAGAACGGCTTCTACTACGACTTCGCCTACGACCGCGGCTTCACGCCGGAGGATCTGGAGAAGATCGAGAAGCGCATGAAGGAACTGGCGAAGCAGGACCTGCCGGTGGAGCGCTCGCTGATGGATCGCGACGAGGCGGTGAAGTACTTCCGCGACATGGGAGAAGAGTACAAGGCCGAAATCATCGCCTCCATCCCGCAGGGCGAGAACATCTCGCTGTACAAGCAGGGCGACTTTGTCGATCTCTGTCGCGGCCCGCATATCCCGTCAACCGGCAAGCTGAAGGCCTTCAAACTGACCAAGGTGGCCGGTGCCTACTGGCGCGGCGACTCCGACAACGAGATGCTGCAGCGTATCTACGGGACCGCCTGGGCGAACAAGGACCAGCTGAAGGAATACCTGGAACGCCTGAAGGAGGCCGAGCGCCGCGATCACCGCAAGATCGGTCAGGAGCTGGACCTGTTCTCGATCCAGGACGAGGCCGGCGGCGGCCTGGTGTTCTGGCACCCGAAGGGCGCGCGCATCCGCCGCGAGATCGAGAAGTACTGGTACGACATGCACGAGAAGGCGGGTTACGACTTCGTCGTGTCGCCGCACATCGCGAACCTGGAGCTGTGGAAGACCTCCGGCCACGCGGACTTCTACGCCGAGTCCATGTACGAGCCGATGGAGGACGAGCACCAGGCCTTCCAGCTCAAGCCGATGAACTGCCCGTTCCACGTGCTGATGTACAAGGACCGGCTGCATTCCTACCGCGATCTGCCGCTGCGCTGGGCGGAGATGGGCACGGTCTACCGTCGCGAGATGTCCGGCGCGCTGCACGGGCTGATGCGTGTGCGCGGCTTCACCCAGGACGACGCCCATATCTTCTGCCGCGAGGACCAGATCGAGGCCGAGGTGATGGCGGTGATCGACCTGACGCTGGAGGTCCTGCAGACCTTCGGGTTCGAGAAGTTCGATGTGAACCTCTCGACCAAACCGGAAGATGCGGTCGGCTCCGACGCGATCTGGGAGCACGCGACCGCGTCGTTGCGCTCGGCGATCGAGAAGAAGGGGCTGGAATACTCGGTGGACGAGGGCGGTGGCGCCTTCTACGGGCCGAAAATCGACATCAAGATCCACGACGCGATCGGCCGCGAATGGCAGTGCTCCACGGTGCAGCTGGACTTCAACCTGCCCGAGCGCTTCGACATGGAATACGTGGCCGAAGACAACGAGCGCCGGCGCCCGATCATGATCCACCGCGCGCTGCTGGGCTCGGTGGAACGCTTCTTCGGCGTGCTGATCGAGCACTACGCCGGGCACTTCCCGACCTGGCTGGCCCCGGTGCAGGCCGAGGTGCTGACCATCACCGAACGCCAGGACGACTATGCCCGCGAGGTCACCAAGACGCTACGGGACAAGGGATTCCGGGTCGAGTCCGACTTGAGAAACGAGAAGATCGGCTTTAAGATTCGCGAGCACACGCTCAAGCGCGTGCCGTACTTGCTGGTCCTTGGAGACAAGGAAATGGAAAACGGGCAGGTCGCGGTGCGTACACGAAGCGGAGAAGACCTGGGCGTAATGAGCGTCGAGGCCTTCGGCGAGCGCCTCCGGGAGGAGGTCGCCAGTCGCCAACACTGAACCTTGAATTGGAGAGAAGGCTATTAGCGCAGCGAAAACGGTCCGCCTGAACGATCAGATCACGTGCCCGCAAATCCGACTGATCGACGCCGAGGGCGAGAATCGCGGCGTCTGCAGTACTGCAGAGGCCCTGGAAATGGCCCAGGAGAGCGGTCTGGACCTGGTCGAGATCTCACCGAATGCAGAACCGCCCGTAGCCCGGATCATGGACTACGGCAAGTTCAAGTTCGAGCAGGCGAAGAAGGCGCAGGAAGCCAAGAAGAAGCAGAAACAGATCCAGATCAAGGAAGTGAAGTTCCGTCCGGGTACGGACGAGGGCGACTACAACGTCAAGATTCGCAACCTGCGCCGCTTCATCGAGGGCGGCGACAAGGGCAAGGTGACCATCCGCTTCCGCGGTCGCGAAATGCGCCACCAGGAGCTGGGTGGCGAGCTGCTGGACAAGATCGAGCAGGACATGTCCGATATCGCGGTCGTCGAGCAGCGGCCGAAGATGGAAGGACGCCAGATGATCATGGTGCTGACCGGCAAGAAGAAGTAGGCCGGTCAGACAACAAGGATCGCGCAGGTCTCCGCATACCTGCCGGTCCTCCCATAAACGGCCGGCCCGAATCGGGTACGGCCCAAAATGCCGGAGAGAGCAATGCCAAAGATCAAGACCAATCGGGGTGCGGCCAAGCGCTTCGCCCGTACCGGGTCTGGGAAGTTCAAGCGGTTCCAGTCGCACCGCAGCCACATCCTGACCAAGAAATCCACCAAGCGTAAGCGTCAACTGCGCAGTCCGGCCATGGTGCACGAGGCGGATGTCGCCGCCGTGCGCAAAATGCTGCCGTACCGTTGATCTGACCGAGGAAGAAAGACATGCCACGAGTCAAGCGCGGTGTAACCGCTCACGCCCGTCACAAGAAGGTCCTCAAACAGGCCAAGGGCTACTACGGCGCCCGGAAGAACGTCTTCCGCGTTGCCAACCAGGCCGTCATCAAGGCCGGCCAGTATGCCTACCGTGACCGTCGCCAGAAAAAGCGCCAGTTCCGGTCGCTGTGGATCGTCCGCATCAATGCGGCGGCCCGTCAGTTCGATCTCTCCTACAGCCGCCTGATGGCGGGTCTGAAGAAGGCCGAGATCGAGATCGACCGCAAGAGCCTGGCCGATCTGGCCGTGCACGACCTGACGGCCTTCGGCAAGATCGCCGAACAGGCCAAGGCCGCACTGCCGGCCTGACGAGGTCCTGCAGGATTACCCGCCGGGCGTTGCCTGGCGGGTCCCGGAAAGGGGAGGGTCGACGCCCTCCCTTTTTTGTTTCGGGATCAGGGAACACCGGGACGGCGGGCAAGCCGTCGCCCATCATTTTCGGGGAACGCACGTGGAGCAACTGCAACAGCTCGTCGCCGAGGCCCGCGACCGCATCGAGGCGGCCACTGACCTGAAGGCGCTGGATGATGTCCGGGTGCACTACCTGGGCAAGAAGGGCTCGATTACCGCCCAGCTGAAGGAGCTCGGCAAGCTGCCGGCGGAGGAACGCCCGGCCGCCGGCCAGAAGGTCAACGAGGCCAAGACCGAGGTTGCCGGCCTGATCGAGGCTCGCAAGCAGGCCCTGGCGGACAGCGCCCTGGCCGAACAGCTGGCCAGCGAGCAGGTCGACGTGACCCTGCCGGGGCGTCGTCTGCCCGAGGGCTCGCTGCACCCGATCACGCACACCCTGGAGCGCATCGAGGCATTCTTCGCCGGGTTGGGGTTCCGCGTGGCCGAAGGGCCCGAGGTCGAGGACGACTTCCACAACTTCGAGGCGCTGAACATCCCCGAACATCACCCCGCGCGGGCGATGCACGACACGTTCTACTTCGACGCCCACCGCGTCCTGCGCACCCATACCTCGCCGGTGCAGATCCGCACCATGGAACAGCAGAAGCCGCCGCTGCGCGTCATTGCGCCGGGGCGGGTCTATCGCTGTGACTCCGATCTGACACACAGCCCGATGTTCCACCAGGTGGAGGGGCTCTGCGTGGACGAGGACATCACCTTTGCGGATCTGCGTGGCGTCTTGAGCGCGTTCCTGCAGAGCTTCTTCGACCGCGACGACCTGGCCACGCGCTTTCGTCCGTCGTATTTCCCGTTCACCGAGCCCTCGGCCGAGGTCGATATCCAGTGCGTGCACTGCGGTGGCGATGGCTGCCGGGTTTGCAGTCATACCGGCTGGCTGGAGGTGATGGGCTGCGGCATGGTGCATCCGAACGTGCTGGGCCATGTGGGCATCGACCCGGAACAGTACACCGGCTTTGCCTTCGGCCTCGGGGTCGAGCGGATGGCGATGCTGCGCCACGGCGTGAATGACCTGCGCCTGTTCTTCGACAACGACATCCGATTCATTCGCCAATTCGGACGGACCGGCTAATGCGCATCAGTATTCAGTGGCTGCGGGACTGGCTGCAGATCGACGAGACCCCCGAGGAGCTGGGCCACCGCCTGACCATGGCGGGGCTGGAGCTGGACGCGATCGAGGCGGCGGCACCCGCGTTCAGTGGTGTGCGCGTGGGCCGGGTGGCGAAGGTGGAGCCGCATCCGGATGCCGATCGCCTGCGTGTCTGCCAGGTCGATGTTGGGGAGGCCGAACCGCTGACCATCGTCTGCGGCGCGCCCAATGTGCACGAGGGCATGGTGGCGCCGGTCGCCGTGGTTGGCGCGGTGCTGCCCGACAACTTCAAGATCAAGAAGTCCAAGCTGCGAGGCGTCGCCTCCGCGGGCATGCTGTGTTCGGCACGCGAACTGGGCCTTGCGGAGGACGCCGAGGGCCTGCTCGCACTGCCCGCGGACCTCAAGATCGGCGCGGATCTGCGCGCGGCACTGGGCCTGGATGATCACATCCTGGAGGTGGACCTGACCCCGAACCGCGCCGACTGTCTCGGGATGCGGGGGATTGCCCGTGAATGCTCGGCGCTGCTCGATCGGCCGCTGAACGAGAACGTGGCCGAGCCGGCCGGGGCGGAACTGGACGCACGTGTTGCGATCCAGGTCGAGGATACCGAGGCCTGCCCGCTGTACGCGGCGCGCGTGCTCGACGGTCTGGATGCGCGTGCGTCCACGCCTTTGTGGATGACCGAGCGCCTGCGGCGGGCCGGGGTGCGTCCGCTCAGCGCAATCGTGGATGTCACGAACTACGTGATGCTGGAACTCGGGCAGCCCCTGCATGCGTTCGACGCGGGCCGTTTGGGTGACACCATCGAGGTGCGCTGGGCGCGCTCCGGCGAGGCGCTGACCCTGCTGGGCGGGGACCAGAAAGTCGAGCTCGCCGAGCAGGACCTGGTAATCGCCTCGGCCACCACTGCGGTGGCGCTGGCGGGGATCATGGGCGGCGCCAACAGCGCCGTGGATGACGACACGACGCGGGTGGTGCTCGAGTGTGCCCACTTTGCCCCGCTGGCACTGGCCGGGCGCGCGCGGGCCCATGGCCTGCACACCGATGCCTCGCATCGCTTTGAACGTGGTGTGGATCCGACCCTGGTCGAGCGGGCCATGGAGCGTGCTACGCGTCTGTTGCTGGAGATCTGTGGCGGGCAGTGCGGGCCGGTGGAGCGTGTCGGCGAGCTGCCGTCGTCTCATTTCGCCCAAGCGATTCGACTGCGCCGGCCCCGCATCGAACGGCTGCTGGGGACGACGTTCGCGGATGAAGAGGTCGAGCGCATCCTGGGCGCCCTGGGTTGCCAGGTCGCTTCCTCGGATGACGGCTGGCAAGTCCGGGCCCCGCGTGCCCGCTTCGATATGGAGCGCGAGGAGGACCTGATCGAAGAGCTGGCGCGGGTGCATGGCTACGACCGTCTGCCGCAGCGCCTGCCGTCCCCGGTGGCGCCGGCCGAGCGGCCACCGGCCTTGCGTGGTCTGCGCGATCAGTTGGCGAGTCAGGGGTTTCACGAGGTCATCAGTTTCAGCTTCATCGATGCCGAGGCCTCGCGGTCTTTCTATCCGACGGTGGAGCCGCTGGGCCTGGCCAACCCGATCTCCAGTGACTTGGCGGTAATGCGCCCCGGCCTGTGGCCCGGTCTGGTCGCCACGGCGGCCTATAACCAGGCGCGCCAGCAGCCGGACCTGCGCCTGTTCGAGCATGGCCTGCGATTTGTGCCGGATGCCTCCGGCCTGCGCCAGGAGCCGCGTCTCGCGGGCCTGCTGGGCGGGCGGGCGCAGCCGGAGCACTGGGAGGCCGCGTCGCGCCGCGTCGACTTCTTTGATGCCAAGGGTGTCGTCGAGGCACTTTGTGCCTCCGTGGAGGCGCCGCTGGGCTTTCGCTCGGAGAAACATCCTGCGCTCCACGACGGGCAGTCCGCGCGGATTATGGCGGGTGATCGCCCCATCGGTTGGGTCGGGCGTCTGCACCCGGCGCTTTGCAGGCAGTTCGATGTCGAGCCGGTGTATCTGTTCGATCTCGATGCGCGGGCGATCCTGCGCGCACCGGTCGCCCAGTTCGCGCCGCTGTCGCCATATCCGTCGATCCGGCGTGATCTTGCCCTGGTGGTGCAGGCGACCGTTCCGGCCGGTGATGTGCTGAACGCGATCGAAGAACTGGGGCTGGAGCTGGTGCAGGATGTCCGGCTGTTTGATGTCTACCAGGGCAAGGGCTTGAATCCGGACGAGAAGAGCCTCGCTTTGGGCTTGATTTTGCGGGCTTTTGATCGCACCCTAGGCGAACAGGACGTGGCAAGCGTCACCGACAAGGTCGTCGAGCATCTGCACGCTCGCTTCCAGGCAACCCTGAGGCAGTGATTCCATGGCAGCAGTGACGAAGGCGGATCTTGCCGCCACGCTGAACGAAGAACTGGGCCTGAACAAGCGTGAGGCCAAGGAATTCGTCGAGATGTTCTTCGAGGAGATGCGCCAGTCGCTGGAAGAGGGCGAGGGCGTGAAGCTCTCCGGCTTCGGCAACTTCATCCTTCGCGACAAGAACCAGCGGCCCGGGCGCAATCCGAAGACCGGCGAGGAAATCCCGGTCTCGGCGCGGCGCGTCGTCACCTTCCGCCCGGGGCAGAAGCTGCGCGAGAGGGTCGAAAGCTATGCTGGAAGCGAGTAACCACCAGGAACTGCCCGCGATCCCGGGCAAGCGCTACTTCACCATTGGCGAGGTCGCCGAGCTGTGTCAGGTGAAACCTCACGTGCTGCGCTACTGGGAACAGGAGTTCCCGATGCTCGAGCCGGTCAAGCGGCGGGGCAATCGGCGCTACTACCAGCGCCAGGACGTGATCCTGATCCGCCAGATTCGGGCCCTGCTGTACGAAGAGGGCTATACGATCAATGGCGCGCGACAGAAGCTGTCTGGCGACGAGGCCAAGGGTGATCGCCAGCAGGCACGCCAGATCATCCAGGATACGATCTCGGAGCTGGAATCGGTGTTGCGTGTATTGCGCGCCTGAGAGGTCTTCTGGTCCGGGTCCTTTCGTGGGGGCAGGGAATCGGATATGATTCGCGGCTTCGGGGCGTAGCGCAGTCTGGTAGCGCATCTGCATGGGGTGCAGAGGGTCGCAGGTTCAAATCCTGCCGTCCCGACCAAGTTCAACGACTTGAAGGATATTCTTCAGGTGAAAAAAGAGGCCGCATCGAGCGGCCTTTTTTGTGTCTGGAGTGAGGGAAGAGACTGGCCTCGTCTGTTACTCCATCGAACGCCGGCGCGCCTCGCGCTGATAGTGCAGCAGGGCGATGTTGAACTGCCGCTCCAGCCACTGGTTCATGCCGGTGACCTGGAAGCCGGCATACACGTATCCGTCGCGCGGGCTGCGACGGCGATTGGCCAGACGCAGGTCGCCGCCCAGGCGTTCGCCAACTTCGGGCAGTAGCAGGTTCTCGAAACGCATCGGGGTCCCGATCTCGATTGTTTCGACCCAGTCTTGTGGTACCTCCACGCACATCCCCTGGGCCGAAAGATCGGCCAGGTCCCCGATACCGGGCTCTTCCCATTCGCGGTACTGCAATTCGACGCGCGGGCGCTCGCTGATCGGGATATGGACGCGAAAGGTCTCGCGTCGCTGGAGATATTCCAGGGTCTCGGGATAGGGGCAGACGTAAAGGGCCCCGGCGTCCTCGCGTTCGATGCGCGAGACGGCGGTGGAGAAGCGTACGGCCACCCCGCGCAGGCTGGCGAATACCCGCATGCCAGTGCCTTCCTGGGCGTGGCGATTCGCTTCGATGGGCGTGAGTTCGTCGAGGAAGAGCTCGCGTGCACCGGAATCAAGGCGAACCAGCGCGGAGTTGTACAGCGGGCCATCGTCGTCGAGGCGGACGTTGACGAGGGTGAGCTTGTGATCCAGATCCTTGAGGATGCCGGCAATCCGCTCCGGCTTGTCGACGATGTAGTCGGTCTCTTCCATGCGTGGCGTTGTTGTAATTATTGGGCCAAGCCGCACGGTACTGCCGAGCGGTCCGGAATGCCAGCCCCGGGTGTGAGGCGGAGAAGGGCGGAGAGGTGTCGCGCAGAGCGCGCGCGGGTCATGCGCGGGTGATGCGCCGACCGGTACGGCTGCCGGACTGGGTGCGGCCGTAGGGGTCGTAGGTGGGAGCCGGGCCGGGTTCCTCGCCGCGCAGGATCTGGATGGACATCTCCACGCGACGACGGTCGCGATCGATCAGTCGGGCATTCCCCTGGTTGAGGGTATTGCAGCGCTCCACCGAGCGGCGTAGCGCCTGCCAGTGGTCGTCCAGCTCGGCGCCTCCCTCGAGCCGACCGAACAGCCGTGCAAGTCCCTCGGGCGTATACGTTTCGCCGGCGGCCTCGATCGTCTCGCGCTGTCGCCGGCTTTCGGTTTCGAGTTCCTGCAGTAGCGTCTGCTTCTGGGCCACGACTTCGCGCAGGGTCTCGGCGGCCCGTGATTCCACCGCCCGGGTCTCCTGCAGCAGGATGTCCTCCATCTGGTGGCTCAGCCGAATCGAGGCCTCCAGCGAGCGGAGGAAGGCGTGGCGTTGTTCGGGCGACATCGTCGGGTCTCTGTTAGCGCAACAGGCTTTCCAGCTCGATCATGCGATCGGCTAGCTGTTCGTTGTCTACCGGGTACTGACCGTTGGAGATGGCCTCGCGCAGCTCGGCGACTCGCGCCTCGTCGAACGGGGCGTTGCTGGCGGCCCCGGAGGCGGCGTTCATTGCCTGCGCCGCGCCGGTCAGGGTGACAGAGTCATCCTGACGTACGGGTGAGGATGCATTGCCCTGGGCGCCTGCGTCGGGGCGAGAGGTCTCATCGCGGCCCTTCACGCTCGAGCTGTTGCCATCCGGGCGCAGGCCGGGGGAGTTCGGGCCTTTGATATCCATTATTCGGTTTCCTGTTTTTGCAATTCTACTGCAGGGGTTAGCGGCAGCACCGGCTGAAACTGTAGCCCCTTGAGCTGTGAATTTTCGATTCGCTTCACAGTTTGTGGATGGTGACGAGACACACCGCCATTCTACAGGGCAACGCGTACATGTCCGGACTCGAGCACCTCGCCTTCCACGACGCGTCCGGACGAGGTGTTCTTCACGCGGATGCGATCGCCCAGGATGCCATTCTCCAGCGCCTCGCCCTGCATGCGGATCACCACCGAGCCGTTCTCGGCCAGGATGGTGACGCGCTGGCCGCGGCTGACCACCTCGCGCTGGGTGACGTGCTGCTGGCCCAGGATCTGACCGGGCCGGATGTTGCGCCGGGTCTGCAGCCCCACCAGTTCGCCCTTGTTCTCGAAATAGCTCCCCGCATGGCGAGAGGTCTGAATTCGCTTGGTGCGCAGATCGCCGGGGAGGATCGTGTGCTGGCGTCGCAGGCTGCGGCTGGCGACCAGCACCTCGGCGTAGCGCTCGACCGTGACTGGCACATAGATCGACCAGCTGACGGGGGTCTCGCACTGAACCTGTACCGCCGTATTGCCATCGCGTCGCCCGCCGGGCGGGAACCGGGTCTCCAGTGCCTCGCTGCATCGGGCCAGGCGCAGGCGGTTGTCCAGCCGGCCGATCTGAATCTCTACCGCTTCGTCGCCTGGTGTGAGGTTCAACTCCTCCTGGATGAAGCGCTCCGCCGCCAGGCGGATGTTTTCCACTGCCTCGATCTCGGCCTGTGCCGCAATGGAGACCAGGGCCAGAACGACGCCCATGGCGGCCGAAAGCCACCAGGAGCGAATGGAAGGTTTGCGTGCTGACTGGTTCATTGGTCTGGATGCGCGTCGGCTTGTCAGGACTCGAGAGGTTTGCAGAGACGTGCAAGCAGAAAACATGCCAGGCAATCAGGAGCGTACCCTCAAGAGTCACAGCGGCCGGCCGTTATCGGGTCTAGAACGCGTGCAATCGGCATGCGACGGCGGTTTGTGGCATGACAGCGTCGGTCTGCGGGGTGCACACTGGGGCCGGCGAGTCGAGGTGGCTGGCCGCTGGGCGAGGGGGAGAGCAGGACAATGAGTCAATTCATTGACGATGTGAATCAGCGCACCCAGCTGGTGGGGCAGAACCGTATGGAGCTGCTCCTGTTTCATTTGGGGAGCTCGCAGACTTTCGGTATCAACGTATTCAAGGTGCGCGAGGTGATCCCGTCGCCGCCGCTGCGGCAGATTCCCGGATCGCTGAGTGTGGTGCGTGGTGTGGCTACCCTGCGTGGCGGAACCGTCCCCATCATCGATCTGGCGCGCGCGATGGGGCTGCGTACCGCCGTGGGCGAAACGGGCGACCACAAGGTGGTGGTGACCGAGTTCAACCGGTCGGTACAGGGGTTCTGGGTGTCCGCGGTCGACCGGATCGTCAACGTTAACTGGGAAGACGTGAAGTCCCCGCCTCGTGGGACCGGGCGCGAGTCGTTTCTGGTGGCGGTCACCGAGATCGACCACAAGCTGGTCGAGATCATTGACGTCGAACGGGTACTGTCGATCGTCAACCCGTTGCCATCCACGGTATCCGACGCGGTGCGCGCGGAGGCCGAGGAAGAACGCGCCAAGCATGGACAGCGCAAGATTGTGATCGTTGATGACTCCGTGGTCGCGCGCAAGCAGATCGAGGGTGCGATCAAGGGCCTGGGCTGGGAGTACGTGGTCTTCAAGGATGGTCGCGAGGCGCTGGATTTCCTGGAGGAGCAGGCCGAGGCCGGCACCGTGGACGAGGTGGTGGAGCTGGTGATTTCGGATATCGAGATGCCGCGCATGGACGGCTATACCCTCACCGCTCGAATTCGTGCGAACGATCGCCTGAAAGGCCTCCGGGTTCTGCTGCACTCGTCACTGAGTGGGGAGTTCAATACGGATATGGTCAAGCGTGCCGGGGCCGACGCCTTCCTGTCCAAGTTCAACCCCGACGAGCTGGCCGAGGCTGTGCTTGACCAGACCCGCAAGGACTGATGCCGGTGCCTGCGCCGTTTGCGTTAGTCGACCGAGTCGACCCTGGCGGCATGGAAGCGGTAACGGATTGCCGGCCGCATGAACATCAGCGGCCATGGCGCGCCGCATCGATCACCCGTTGGGATGCTGTCGGCGTCCGCGCGGTTGCACGTATACTGCATCCGTCCGGCATGGGGGATCGCGTGTTCCCCAGTCGGGTTTTCCGACACGCTGTCAAGGATTCGTCATCAACGTGCCCGTCCGCCCGTACCGTCGACTTTCAAGGATGACTTCGTGATCGACTCGCGTGACTACGAGGAGTTCTCGCGTTTTCTTTCCGAGTGCTGTGGCCTGGTGCTGGGCGACAGTCGTCAGTATCTCGTGTCGAGCCGACTGTCGCGGCTGCTGGACGAGTTCGGCTACAAGAGTGTGCCGGAGCTGCTGCACGCAATGCGCCAGGCACCCAACCCGCGCCTGCGCACGCGTGTGATCGACGCGATGACCACGAACGAAACCTCCTGGTTTCGCGATGGCTTCCCGTTCGAGATCCTGCGCCATGTACTGCTCCCGGAACGGGCGGAGAAAGGCGCAGGGATCAAGGTCTGGTCGTCCGGCTGCTCCAGCGGACAGGAGGCCTACAGCATCTCGATGGTGGCGTCCGAGTGGGAGGAATCGCGGCCCAAGCGTGTGGTGCCGGTATCGATCCTGGGTACGGATCTCTCGGAGAAGATTCTGGACGATGCCCGGCGCGCGGTGTACGACGGGCTGAGCATCGTCCGTGGCCTGAGCGAGGCGAGGCGCGCCCGCTTCTTCGAGACCGTGGCGGAGGGCCATCGCGTACGCCCGGAGATCCAGCGCCGCTGCCGTTTCCAGAAGCTCAACCTGATCGACAGCTATGCGGCGCTGGGCAAGTTCGACATCGTGTTCTGTCGCAACGTGCTGATCTATTTCTCCGCCGAGACCAAGCGACAGGTTCTTGACGGAATTGCCCGCCAGATGAATCCCGGTGGCTATCTGTTTCTTGGCGCTTCCGAGACAGCGGGTCCTTACACCCAGGCCTTCGAAACCGTTCGCACCGAGTACGGCTCCGTCCTTCGCCTGAAGGGCTGATCGGCCCTTTCCGCCTTTCCATACGGTCGCTCCCGCGATCCGGGCGCCACCCTCGGCGCTGCTCTCCCAGCCTCTTTCGGCCCATAGTGGCACACCAATTGCTTTGTCCCTGTCATACGGGGCGAAGCGGTTTCGTCCCGAGGAACCTGAAGTTCGCCAGTGGCGGACGGGGTACGACGGATGAGTCTCTCTCTCGACAAGGCGATGGGCATTCTCCCGGAGGCGGTGAACGTCCGTGCGAAGCGGATGGAGCTGCTGGCCTCGAATATCGCGAATGCCGATACGCCGAATTACAAAGCGCGCGATATCGACTTTCGCTCGGTGCTGCAGGCGGCGGCCGGCGAGGGCGGCAACATGCCGATGGCGAGCACACATCAGGGCCATATCGGCGCCGGCGGGGCGGGTGGTGCCAACGGGTCGATGGAGACGCTTTATCGTGTGCCGTCGCAGCCGTCTCTGGATGGCAACACGGTGGACCCGCAGCTGGAGCGGGCTGCCTTTGCCGAGAATTCCCTGCAGTACCAGAGCAGCCTCGAGTTCCTGAACCGCCGGGTTTCCGGCATCCGTGATGCTCTGCGGGGCGAGCGCTAATGCGAGCGCCAACGCTGGGAACAGGAGAGTGATGTCGTGAGTGATCTGTTTAATCTGTTCAACACCTCGGCCTCCGCGCTGACCGCGCAGTCGGTGCGGCTGAATACGGTCGCGTCGAATCTGGCCAACGCCAACACCGTGGCGACCAACCCCGACGAGGCCTACCGGGCGAAGCAGGTGCTGTTTCAGACCGTGATGAACCAGGCCGATCCGAACGGCGCCTCCAATGGCGTGCGGGTGGCGGGAATTGATGAGTCGCGCGCGCCGCCACAGGCGCACTACGAACCAAACCATCCGCAGGCCAACGAAGACGGCTACATCTTCCGTCCCGCGATCAGCGTGGTGGAGGAGATGGCCAACATGATGTCGGCCTCGCGCAACTACGAAGCGAACGTCGAGGTGATGGAGACCTCGCGCCAGCTGTTGCAGCGAACGCTGCAGATCGGCCAGGGCTAAACCGGAGCCTCCCATGACTCAGATATCACCCGAAATGCTGGACCGCTTGGGCCTGTCACGTCCCAAGCAGGACGACAAGGAGACGGATCGCCTGGGTCAGGACGATTTCCTGAAGCTGATGACTACCCAGCTGCAGAATCAGGACCCGTTTGAACCGATGGAAAACGGGGAGTTTATCGGTCAGATGGCTCAGTTCTCGACCGTCACGGGGATCGAAGAGCTTTCGAAGTCCTTCGAGAAACTCGCTCAGTCCATGGGCCAGAGCCAGACCCTGCAAGCGGCCTCCCTGGTGGGTAAGGACGTCCTTGTCCCAACCGACTTCAGCGAGTTGGGTGCGGATGGCACGGTGCGCGGCGCCGTGGATCTGGATCAGTCGACCGGGCAGTTGCAGGTCGAGGTGTACAGCCCCACGGGTGAACGCATCCGAAGCATGAATCTGGGTTCGGCCAGTGAGGGGCTGCAGGAATTCACCTGGGACGGTCTGCGCGATGACGGGACGCCTGCGGCCCCGGGCGTATATGAATTCCGGGCCTCGGCCCAGAGCGGTTCCGGCAATGAAGCAGTGGATGTGTTCCTCGACGCCCGCGTCGAGAGCGTTTCGGTAGGTGACGATTCCAGCCTGGGCCTGATGGTCCGTGGCCTGGGCGAGATCAATTTCTCGGATGTCCGGCGCATCAGCAGCTGACGGACTCTAACGGAGGTAGACCAGTATGCCCTTCAATATCGGATTGAGCGGACTGAACTCGGCGCAGGCCGATCTGCAGACCACCGGCAACAACGTCTCGAATGCCGGCACCACGGGCTTCAAGCGATCGCGCGCCGAGTTTGGTGATGTCTTTGCGCAGAGTTTTGGTGGCGTCAGCCAGACGGCTACCGGTGGTGGCTCTCGCCTGATGGCGGTGACTCAGCAGTTTACCCAGGGACGCACCGAGTTCACGGAAAACGGCCTGGACCTCGCGATCGATGGCGAGGGTTTCTTCATGGTCAGCGACCAAGGCGGCAATTACTACACGCGTGCTGGGGAATTCCAGGTCGACCGAGATGGCTATCTGGTGAATAACCAGGGACAGAGGCTGCAAGGGTTCGAGCCAGATGATCCGGGTAGCACCGATACGGGGTTCGGTTCTGCGGCAGACGATATCCGTCTGCAGACCGGGGCTTCTGCGCCGCAGGCCACCAGCGACATCGAGGCCCTGGTCAATCTCCAGTCGGATGCTCCAATCCTGGATCCGGATGCCTTCGATTTTGATGATCCGGACAGCTACAACTATTCCACTTCACTGACCGTTTATGACTCTCTGGGAGCGGCGCGCGACGCCCAGATCTATTTCGTAAAGACCGCCGACGGTGAGTGGAACTCATACGTCCGAGTGTCGGACGGCGTGGACGATCAAGGAGATCCGCGATATCTGGAAATCCTCGATGCTGACGATAATCCGGATCCATTCCCCCTTGTGTTTGATGGTAGCGGTCAGTTGACGAGTGATTCGGAAGAAATCTTCAATTTCGAAGGCCTGAGTAATGGTGCGGATGACCTGTCGATCGCGGTCGATTTCGCCGGCACGACGCAGTACGGAGGTGATTTTTCGGTCAACGACCTGGGACAGAACGGATTTGCCTCGGGTCGACTGACCGGTGTGGATATCGACTCCAGTGGAGCCGTGTTCGCGCGCTTCACAAATGGCCAGTCCGCTGTGCTGGGGCAGGTGGCGATGGCGAGATTCAATAACCCTCAGGGGCTTGAGCAACTGGGCAATAACCTTTGGGCCGAGACGTTTGCTGCTGGCGATCGCACGTTGGGTGCTCCGGGCACAAGCAACCTGGGCGAGATCCAGGCCGGCGCTCTGGAGGCCTCGAACGTCGATATTGCCCAGGAGCTGGTGAATCTGATCACCGCGCAACGCAACTTCCAGGCGAACGCGCAGACGATCTCCACGGCCGACCAGGTCACCCAGACCATCATCAACATCCGCTAGGTCAGGGACAGGGACACGAGGGCACAGGCATGGATCGATTCCTCTACATCGCGATGTCCGGCGCGAAGGAGACCATGCACGCGCAGTCGGTCAACAACCACAACCTGGCGAATGCCAATACCGACGGCTTTCGCCAGGCACTGGCCAACGCGAACACCGTCCCCGTGCGGGGTCCGGTATTCGATTCGCGCGACTACGCACAGCTGGGCACCGACGGCACGGACTTCTCCAAGGGCCAGATGCAAAGCACCGGTCGCGATCTGGACATCGCGATCGAGGACCAGGGTTTTATCGCGGTGCAGGGCCCGGACGGCGAGGAAGGCTACACCCGGGCGGGTTCCCTGCATGTGGATGCGTTCGGGCTCTTGCGCACCGCACAGGGGCACCAGGTCCTGGGGGATGGCGGCCCGATCGCGATCCCGCCGTCGGAGAAGATCGAGATCGGCACGGACGGCACGATCAGCGTGCGCCCGCAGGGAGTGGGGCCGGAGGCCCTGGCCGCGATCGAGCGTATCCGCCTGGTGAACCCGGACGTGAATGAACTGGAGCGCGGCGATGACGGCCTGTTCCGCATGGCCGACGGCGGCGAGGCGCCGCCGGATGCCGAGGTGCGGGTGGTCTCGGGCATGCTCGAGGGCAGCAACGTGAATACCGTCGAGGCGCTGACCCGGATGATCGAGCTGTCTCGCCACTTCGAGATGCAGGTAAAGATGATGGACAGCGCCAACACGCTGGAACAAAGCAGCAACCGGCTGCTGGGCCTCGGCTGACGCGGCCCCCATTGCAGGACTGACAGGAGAGCACCATGAACCAGGCACTGTGGATTGCCAAGACCGGCCTCGACGCGCAGCACACGCGCATGTCGACGGTCTCGAACAACCTGGCCAACGTGAATACCACCGGCTTCAAGAAGGACCGTGCGGTGTTCGAGGATCTGATCTACCAGACCGTACGCCAGCCGGGCGCCCAGGCCACCCAGGATCAGCAACTGCCCTCGGGGCTGCAGATCGGTACCGGTGTGCGCGCCGTGTCCACCGAGAAGATGTTTACCCAGGGTAACCTGCAGCAGACCGACAACTCGCTGGATGTCGCGATCGAAGGGCGGGGTTTCTTCCAGGTCCTGATGCCCAATGGGGACATTGGTTACACACGGGACGGCAGCTTCCAGCTCAATGCCGATGGCGAGGTGGTGATGTCGAACGGCTATCCGCTGCAGCCGGGCCTGTTCGTGCCGCCAGATACCCAGTCGCTGGCGATCGGCAAGGATGGGACCGTGACCGCGCAGATCCCGGGGCAGGCCGAACCGGTGGAGCTGGGGAACATCCAGCTGGCGGACTTCGTGAATCCGGCGGGTCTGCAGGCGATGGGCGAGAACCTGTTCCAGGAGACTGCGGCCTCCGGCGTCGCCCAGCAGGCCCAGCCCGGGCTGAACGGTACCGGCACCCTGGTACAGGGCTCGCTGGAGACCTCGAACGTGAACATCGCCGAGGAGCTGGTGAACATGATCGAGACCCAGCGCGCCTACGAGGTCAACTCCAAGGCGATCTCCGCGGCCGACCAGTCGCTGCAGTTCGTCAACCAGACGATCGGGTAGCGCGATGAACCGGCTTGAGACCCTGATGCGACCGATCCTGGGCCTGGCGGCTGTGGTGGTGCTGTCCGCCTGCGCCGCGACCCAGCCGACGATGCCCGGGGACAACCCGGACTACAACCCCGTGATGCCGCCGCAACCGGTGCCGCAGGCCCAGAACAATGGCGGCATCTACCAGGTCTCGCAGTCTCAGGGCCTGTTCGAGGACTACAAGGCACGCCAGGTGGGCGACATCCTGACCGTGATCCTGGCCGAGAGCACCCAGGCGCAGAAGTCCGCCTCGACCTCTACGCAAAAGGATTCGAACCTGGATCTCGGCAATCTGCAGGCGTTCGGCGGCGAGGCGACCCACCGTGGCCGTCCGTTGTTCGGTGCCAGCAATACCAGCAGCCGTGACTTCGATGGCTCCGGCGACTCGTCGCAGAGTAACCAGCTGGATGGCGAGATCACCGTGACCGTCGCCGAGGTACTGCCGAACGGCAATCTCGTGGTACAGGGCGAGAAGTGGCTGGGCATCAACCAGGGCGAGGAATACGTGCGCTTTCGCGGCATCGTGCGCCCGGTGGACGTGACGACCAACAACACCGTCCTGTCGACGCAGGTGGCCAATGCGCGGGTCTACTACGGCGGCACGGGTGTGTTGGCCGACAGCAACACGCCCGGGTGGATCACCCGCTTCTTCAATAGCCCTTGGTGGCCGTTCTGAGCGGGAGATCCGAGATGCAACGAACAGGGTACAAGTCGCATCAGCGCAGCATGCGCCGCATCGCAGGGCGCGTGCTGCTCGGTCTGATGGTCGCCATGGGGCTACTGCTGGGCGGAATCGCCGGCGCGCAGGCCCAGACAGCGATCCAGCAGCAGGCGGCGATGCAGGAACGCACCTACACCGAACGGGTCAAGGACGTGGCCAGTGTCTTCGGCGTGCGCGAAAACCAGCTGGTGGGCTATGGCCTGGTCGTGGGCCTGGACGGTACGGGCGACCAGACCACGCAGACCCCGTTCACCATCCAGAGCCTGAACAACATGCTCGGCCAGCTGGGGCTGACCCCCGAGGCCGGCAACCCACAGCTGCGTAATGTCGCGGCCGTCATGGTCACAGCCGATCTGCCCCCGTTCTCCAAGCCCGGTCAGCGCATCGACGTGACCGTCTCCTCGATGGGGAACGCGACCAGCCTGAGGGGCGGGACCCTGCTAATGACGCCGATGAAGGGTGCGGACGGTCAGACCTACAGCATTGCCCAGGGCAACCTGATTGTGGGCGGCTTCGGGGCCGAGGGACAGGATGGGTCACGGATCACCGTGAACGTCCCAAGTGTCGGGCGTATCCCGAATGGCGCGACGGTGGAACGCGAGGTGCCGACCGCCTTTGCCCAGGGCGACCACGTGACCCTGAACCTGAACCGTCCGGACTTCACAACGGCCAACCGGCTGGTGGAGACCGTCAACGACACGTTTGGACCTGGCGTGGCCCATGCGCTGGACGGCTCCTCGGTGCGTGTGCGCGCGCCCCAGAACCCGGATCAGCGCGTGGGTTTTGTCGCCGAGCTGGAGAACCTGCCCATCGAGCGAGGCGCGCCCCCGGCACGGGTGATTGTGAACTCGCGCACCGGGACCGTGGTGATCGGCTCGAGCGTGCAGGTGACCCCGGCGGCGGTGTCTCATGGCAGCCTGACCGTCACCATCAGTGAGGCCCCGCAGGTGGTGCAGCCGCAGCCCTTTGCCGAGGGCGAGACGGCGGTGCAGCCGCAGACGGACATTGCCATCCAGCAGGATGACAGCACCATGTTCCTGTTCGACCCCGGCACCTCCCTGGACGAGATCGTGCGCGCGGTGAACAACGTGGGGGCGGCTCCGGGTGATCTGGTGGCCATCCTTGAGGCCCTGCGCGAGGCGGGTGCCCTGCGCGCGGAGCTGGTGGTCATCTGATGATCTCCTCCGGCCACGATCTCTCCATGCAGGCACGCTCGGCGCTGGCCAGCGACCCGAGCGGCCTGCGCGACCTTGGGCGCGCCGCCCAGGGAGGTGGGGACGAGGCGCTGGAGGCGGTAGCACGCGAGTTCGAGGCGATGCTGGTTGGCCAGATGCTCAAGCAGATGCGCGAGGCCTCGTTGGGCGACGGACTGTTCGACAACGAGCAGAGCAAGATGTACCTCGAGATGCAGGATCAGGAATTCGCCAAGGCCATGAGTCAGGGCGACGGGATTGGGCTGCGCGAGGTGCTGATGCAGCAGCTGTCGCAGCAGAGTCAGCCGCAGGATGGGCAGGGTCTGCGGGATCCCGAGCGGCTGGCGGCCCTGGATCTCCCGCAACGCCGGGGCGACCTGGATTTCCGGCGTCTGTCCGACGAACAACGCGAGCTCGAGCCCGTCGCGCCCATGCGGCCTGCACAGGGCGACACCGAAGCTGGAGCCGGTGAATTCCGGCGCCTGGGCGGTGCGCCGAGCCCGCTGGCGATCGACTGGCCGCCACGCGATCCGTCCGAGTTTGTTGCGACACTGGAACCCCTGGCACGGGAAGCGGCCGCCGATCTGGGTGTGGAGCCCGGCATCCTGCTGGCACAAAGTGCCCTGGAGACCGGCTGGGGACGCCACGTGCCCTCGCGCGACAACGGCCAGCCGAGCTTCAACCTGTTCGGGATCAAGGCCGATTCTCGCTGGGAGGGGGATCAGGTCGCCGTGGGCACTCTGGAGTACCGCGATGGGGTGGCCCAGCGCGAGCAGGCACGCTTTCGCGCGTACGCAGACCCGGCGGATTCCTTCGCCGACTACGTCGATTTCATCCGCAACAACCCGCGCTATCACCGCGCCCTGCAGGCCGGCGACGATGTCCAGTACATCCGTGAGCTGCAGGCCGCCGGTTACGCCACCGACCCCGCCTATGCGGACAAGGTGCTGCGGGTACGCGATCAGCTGTCGGGCTTTGTGAATCCCGAACCGACTCAAGCATTGGCCGAGCCGGCCGTTACCCGAAACGAGGGGTAGACCATGTCGCAGACACGTAAATCCAGCTGGGTGAGCCTGACCGGGAGGGGTGAGGTATGAGTGTCTCCGGTATTGGGACCTCCGCGCTGCTGGCGTTTCAGCGCGCGATCGGCACGACCAGCAACAACATCGCCAACTCCGCGACCGAGGGCTACAGCCGCCAGCGTACGGAATTGGGCAATCTGAATCCGCAGTTCCTCGGCGGCTCCTACCAGGGCCAGGGAGTCGGCGTGGATGCCATCCGGCGCATCTCGGATGACTTCGTCAACACCCAGCTGCGCACCAGTATCTCCGAACAGTCCAACGCCCAGGCGAAGGCGGATCTCGCCGGACGGATTGATAACCTGCTGGCGGACGAGGCCAGTGGCCTGGCGCCGGTCCTGCAGGGGTTTTTTGATGCCGCCTCCGACGTGGCCAATGATCCGACCTCCAATGCAGCACGGACGGTGTTCCTAACCGAGGCCGAGTCGCTGGCCGAGCGCTTCAAGTCCATCGACGGGCGCTTGGAGGAGCAGCGGCGCATCCTGAACGGGCAGATCGAGACCAACGTCAAGGAGATCAACCAGCTTGCCGAATCCCTGGCGGGACTCAACCGCGAGATCGTCGCTAAGAGCACCCAGGGCACACCGAACGACCTGCTGGACCAGCGCGATCGCGTGCTGAACCAGCTGGCAGAGAAGATCGACGTCACCACGGTCGAGCAGGACGACGGCGCGTTGAATGTCTTTGTCGGGAACGGTCAGGCACTCGTGCTGGGCGGAACCAGTCAGTCGCTGGTGGCCGAATCCTTCTCCGGGGACCCGGGCAAGTTAGAGGTCGGTATTCAGTCGGGCAGCGGGGTAGCGAATGTGACTCGCTTCCTGCAGGGCGGTGAGCTCGGGGGGCTGCTGGAGATTCGCGACTCGGTCATCGACCCCGCGCAGAACACCCTGGGTCAGATCGCCACTCAGTTGGGACAGGCCTTCAACGAGCAGAACGCCCAGGGTCTCGATGCCGATGGCCAGATCGGGGGCGACATCTTCGGGATCGGTGAACCCGCAGTATGGGGACGTTCCAGTAACGCCGAGAGTGGTGTCCCGGGCGTCGCGATCGAGGATGCTGACCGGCTGACCACATCCGATTACCGCCTCCGTGTAAACAGCGAAGGCGACTTCGAGTTGCTGCGGCTGCCGGGCAATCGGGCGGTGGAGATGGACGAGATCGACGATGGGGTGTTCCGGGCGGACGGCATGCTCATCGACGTAAACGAGCTCGATAATCCCGGTAACCCGACGGAGGGCGACAACTGGCTGATCCAGCCCACGCGCAATGGCGCGCGCGACCTCGAAGTCGTCTTGGATGACCCGGCCGGGATCGCCGCAGCTGCAGCTCTCCCAGAGGCGACTGTTGCCGACGGGGATGACTGGAGCGGTACGGTAGATGCCCTCGAAGTTGCCGACGGGTTTGATCCATCCTTGCTGGACAGCGCGGCCACTATCGTTATCGATAGCGATACTGACGAATACGTGGTCGAGGACGCCGATGGCAACGAGATTGGCCGGGGGGCAGTGAATGGTGGGGATGCGGTCACAATTGAGACTGAGCATGGCTGGTCGATCACGCTCAGCGGTGAGCCCGGTCCGGATGACCAATTGACCATCGGGCTGGACCGCGACCGTCCGGGTGACAACCGCAACATGCTCGAGATGGCTGATCTGTCCGAGGCTCGCACGGTTCAGACGGAAGACGGCGAACGTCGTGTACCCGGCTTTGGTGATTCCTACAACAGCCTGATCGCGAACGTGGGGACGCGCACGCGACAGGCCAATGTGGCGCTGGACTCTGCGAATGCCCAGCTGGAGCAGGCCAAGGCCCAGCGCGAGTCGATCTCGGGCGTGAATCTGGATGAAGAGGCCGCCGACCTGATCCGCTACCAGCAGGCCTATCAGGCCGCCGCCCAGGTGATTCAGGTCAGCAACTCGCTGTTCGACAGCCTGCTGGGCGCGTTCCGCCGTTAGGCGACTTGTGATTCGAGGGAACCCCGATGCGTATCTCCACAACCCAGATCTTCCAGAGCGGGATCAACCAGATCCAGGCGGGCCAGGGCGAGCTCAATCGCACCTCGCTGCAGCTGGGCTCCGGCAAGCGCATCCTGTCGCCTTCGGACGACCCGAGCGGCGCGACCCAGATCAACCAGTTCGAACGCATTATCAAGGCGACCAAGCAGTTCCAGCGCAACATGGAGAACACCCAGCCACGCATGCAGCAGCAGGAGTCGCTGCTGCAGCAGGGCACCGATGCCCTGCAACGTGCGCGCGAGCTGGTGGTCACCGGCAACAACGACAGCCAGACCGAGGAGACTCGCAAGTATCTGGCGGGCGAGCTGCGCCAGATCCGTGATGGGTTGTTCGAGATCGCGAACACGCGCGACCCCAATGGCGAGTACCTGTTTGCCGGCACCAAGTCCCAGGACCAGCCGTTCCATCAGGATGCGGATGGGGAGGTGAGCTATTCCGGGGCGTCCGGCGAGGGCAGTGTGCGCGAGGTGGCGGTATCCGCCACGCGCAAGGTTCGCCTGGGCGAGGACGGGGCTCGGGTGTTCATGGAGATTCCCGAGAATGACGGGCGTGTCGGGGCCTCGGTCGCCACGAACAACGGCACCATGGTGCTGGAGAAGGCTGAAGTTTCCGATCGTTCGGCCTTCAATGAGAACCGCGACGAGACCTTCGAGATTGTCTTTAGTGAAGATGACGGAGAGATCACCTACACCATCGAGGATGGAGAAGGCGAGGTGTTCGATGGTCTGGGAGATCAGCCGTATGTCCCCGGGGCCGCGATCGAATTCGCCGGGCGTACCGTGGTGATTTCTGGTACCCCCGCCGATGGTGACACGATCGAATCCCGACCCGCGGAAAACGTGAACGTCTTCGAGAGCCTGGATCGGATCATCAATGCGCTGGAAAACAGTGGAGGCGGTTCCACGGCGCGTGCGGACCTGGCATCGGCTACCAACACCGCCCTGGCGGACCTGGACGCAGCGCTTGGCAATTTTAGTGATATCCGCGCCGAGTTGGGTGGGCGGCTGAAGACCTTCGACCAGCAAATGGACCTGAACGAGGATCGCCTGCTGGATCTGGAAAGTGCGGTGTCGCAGATTCGCGATCTCGACTATGCCGAGGCCATCAGCCGCTTTAACCAGCAGCAGGTGGCGCTGCAGGCGGCCCAGCAAACCTATACGCAGGTCAACCGCCTCTCGCTGTTCGACTTTATCTAGCGAGCCCGCCTGCGCACATGCGTGGGTGTCTGTGCGACCATATTGCGATCCCCATGATGCGTCCAGCAAGGACGGGACCTAGCAATGGCCAAATCCCAGGAACCCTCCGCCCCGATCCAGTACCGCTCCACCGGGCGTCCCCCGCGCTACCTGATCGTCCTGCTGGTGCTGGCGGTCATTTGGGCGGGCTTCTGGGGTGTGGTGATGCTGCAGTCGGGCGAGCCGAAGCCCGTGATCTTGAGCGAGCAGGAGCAGGTGGAGCTCGAGGCCAAGCTGCAGGCGATCTCTGCACCCGATGCACCGCGCCCCGATCAGGCCCCCAGTGAGCCGATCATCGACCTCGAGGCGGAAGCGGAGCCGCTGATCCCCGAACTCTACGAAGAGACCGACGAGGCGCGGATCGTCCAGTTCAGCGAACGCGAGCTGAATGCCCTGATCGCGCGCGATCCGGACCTGGCCGGCCGGGTGGCGGTCCGCCTGACGCCGGGGCAGGTGAGCACGCGCGTGCGCATCGACGTGCCGGCGGATGTGCCGCTGATGGGCGGGCGTGTGCTGAACGTGCGCTCCGGTGTGCGCTTCGAGACCGAAGGCGAGGAACTGCGAGCTCGGCTCGTCGGTGTGTCCGTCGCCGGCATCCCCCTGCCGGATGCGTGGCTGGGCGGCCTGAAAGACGAGGACCTGCTGGCGCTGGAGCCCTTCCAGCACCTGCGCGCGGGGATCGAGAGCATCGATGTGCGCGAAGGGGAGCTGGCCCTGCATCTCGCACGCTAGCCAGCTCCTGTAGATTGACTACGGGTCGACGCGCAGCGTCTCGCCCCCCAGCGCTTCGACTTTGGCGCGCACGGTGACGGAAACCGTGGACGTCCCGGCCTCCAGTGCAGGCTGGCTGGCGGCTTCGTCCATCGCGCGCATCGCCATCATCGGCTGCGGGCGGTCATAGCCGCTGTCGACGAGCTCGACTTCCACGGGGCGCAGATGGGTAGCCCCCAGGGAACGTGCCATCGCGCGGGCCTGTTCCTTCCAGTCGTGCATGGCGGCCTCCAGCAAGGCCTTGCGGTGCTCCTGCTGTGTCTCGCGGCTGAGCGAGAAGCGGATCTGGCCCACGGTGAGTTCGTCTTCCTGGAGGGCCCCGACCAGCTCGGTCAGGGTCTCGAAGTCGCTACTGACGAGTTCCAGGGTCTGCTGGACCTGCCAGGCTGTGATCTGGCCAGGTTTGTCGCGGTCGTGGATGGCCTGTGTCGTGTAGCTGCGGGTCGACGCCTCGACCGCGTCGTAGTCTTCCGCGCGAGCCAGGGCCTGTTCCATACGGCGATTCACCGTGGCCGCGGCGTCCCGTGCGTCCGGGGCACGGGCCTGGGCCTGCATCTGGACCGTCATGCGGTCATTCTCCACCTGCTGCTCGGCATGGCCGGAGAGCATCAGTGTGGTGTTTCCATCGGCGCTGGCCAGGGCCGGGATCAGCAGCAGGGCGTTAAGCCAGAGGCATGCAACAAGGGGACGCAGGGATAGGGTGCGGCTCATGGGATGTTATCCGGTGGGGTCAGGGTTCCATCGTACGTGCGACGCGCACGCCGGCAAAGACATGGCGTTTCTCCGGGGTGAAGAAATTGCGCATGCTCGGGCGTTTCAGCAGCGGATCGCTCCAGTCGCTGCCGCCGCGCAGGACGTAATGCTGGCCGTCAAACCACGGGGCCGAGTATTCGTTGTAGGGGAACGGGCGGAATCCGGGATACGGTGCGAACGGATTTCCGCACCACTCCCATACTCGGCCGGTGCCTCGCAGCGATCCCTCGCGCTGAGCATGTTCCCATTCGTGTTCGTGGGGCAGCCGGGCGCCGGCCCAGCGGGCGAAGGCCTCGGCCTCGAAGCGGGATACGCCCACCACCGGGGCATCGGCGTTGCGCTGTACCGTTCCCTCCGGCAGAACCTGCAGGCCAATGTCGGTCCCGGACCCGCGCCACCCGAGTGGGGCCCGGATGTCGTGGGCGTTGCGCCAGTTCCACCCCTCGCGGCTCCATAGTTCGGGGCGGTGATAGCCGGCCTCCTGCATGAAGGCCTGCCATTCCCCGTTGGTGACAGGGTCGCGCCGGATGGCAAAGGGCGCGAGTTCCTTCCCGTGAACGCCCTTTTCATTGTCGAAGACCAGTACGTCGTCGCTGCCTACGGTGGTGTGCACGGCATCCCATTCGCGCCAGGATTGCGAGGTGATCTCGGGCGCCTGCAGGCGGGGTTCCGAGTAGCCGGGCTCAGGCCCCTGAAGGCGGGCAAACCAGCGCACCTGAGCCAGGGTCTCCAGGTGCATCGCGTGGTGCTGGGCAAGGAACCCCGTCAGGTACTCGTCAGCCATCAGCGGGTGGTCGAGGATCTCGGCGTTACGCGCAAGCCAATCGCGATGCCGGAACTGGAGCTCGCGTCCCCATCGAGTGAGTCGATCGAGCGCGGGGAGGCGTCCACCCCGGCGCCATTTGGGGCTGAGTTCCGGGAAATAGAGGTCATGCCAGTCCCGCGTGCGGGGTGGTGGGTGCCCGAGAATACGTTCGCGCAGCCAGACGGCCTCGATGAAGTGGCAGTGGGCGTAGTGCCAGCCGATGGGGCTAAGGTCCGGGTGATACTGGTTACGCCAGATTTCGGCGGGTGTGCTTTCCAGTGCAGTGTTCAAGCGCTCGTGCTGACGGGCCAGGTCGTCCAGCAAGGACGAAGAAGAGACGAGGCTTGCTGGAGGGTCGAATGCTGGGGTGCTCATATCCGAGTGGAAAGGCTAGAGCGCAAGGAGTTCCGGTGGCTCGTCAGGATCCAGGATCAGGATGTGCCCTGAAGGGACGGGGCGCCAGCGCTCGCGGTCCGTCAGCGGCTCGGAGGCGACGATCACCGAGTCCTCGGGGAAGTCGTCATCGTCGGACGTGTAGTACAGGCTGGGGCAGGGGCTGTTGATCGCATGGCGGCTGGCGACCAGACGGCGCCCGTCGGACAGGAGGACGTTGAGCAGGGCCATTTCGTCGCCGAGCCAGGTTTCCAGTGTTGAAAAGGCCTCGCCCAGGGCGCCTTCCAGTGTGGCGTTCTCGTCATCCGCCAGGAACTGGCGGACCAGGGCAAACAGGTATTCAGAATCCGTGGTGCCCTGGATGCCCGCCTCGATCTCGGGCGTCAGCAGGTTCTCGATCTGGCGGCGGATCTGCGGCCGGAAGCCGCCAATGAGTCCATTGTGGCTGTAGAGCAGCCCGTCGATGGCGAACGGCTGGGCATTGACGGTGTCGCCCCCGAACCCGGGGGTCGCGCTGCGGATGGCGGAGATCCACAGCGGTTCTTCCAGTGTTTCGGCGAGTGCTTGCAGGTTCGGGTCCTGCCACAGGGGGTCGGCACGCCGATAGCAGCGCGCGGTGCCGTCCTCGCTGAACCAGCCAAAGCCGAACCCATCCGCATTGACGCGGGCGTAAACCAGCTCCTGCGGGGCAATCGCCTGCTCGATCAGATTGTGCGGTGGGTCCAGCAGTATCCGCCTGAGTGCCAGTGGCGGGCCGAGATAGGCAAGATGGCGACACATTGGCGCGGACTCGCGGTTGGGAGGTCGGGAGTTTCATGGTAGCGTGCCGGGAACCCCGAAGCACGGATGTGCCCATGAATCCCGAGAGTCCTGCCATGTCGCTCCCGGAGCGCTATACCCGTCATGTGGTGCAGGTGCGCGATCCCCATGCGGAGTTGGTAGCGGACTTTTGCAAGGGCATGCTGGAGGCGCCGCGCTGGCTGCCGCCAAAGTACTTCTACGATGCCCGTGGCTCGCAGCTTTTCGATGCCATTTGCGACACGCCCGAGTATTACCCCACTCGACTTGAATCGGCCCTGCTGGAGTCCCGAGCGACCGAGATCGTCGAGACCTCGGGTGCCCATACGTTGATCGAGCTCGGCAGTGGGACCTCGCGCAAGACCGAGTACCTGATCGCTGCGTTGAACGAGCGCGTCGACGATCCGTATTACGTCGCCAATGATGTCTGTGGAGAGATCCTCGACGAGGCGGCCGAGCGACTGCTGGGACGATTCCCGACGCTCGTGATCGAGGCCCTGTGTGGTGACTATCTCGCCGCGCTTTCGGCTCTGCCGACGCTGACACCTGTCCCAATAGCCCCGCGCCTGTTCACCTTTCTCGGCGGCAGCCTGGGGAACTTCGAGGACGCGGAGGCGATCGCACTGCTGTCGCAGATTCGCGCCGCCATGGGCGCGGAGGATCGGCTCCTGCTCGGGCTGGACCGGGTCAAGGCTATTCCCGTGCTGGAGGCGGCCTACAACGACGCGGCCGGTGTGACGGCAGCGTTCAATCTGAACCTGCTGTCCGTCCTCAATCGCGAGTTGGGAGCCGATTTTGATCCCGATGGTTTCCGCCATCGCGCCCCGTTCGTCGAGGCGCATTCACGTATCGAGATGCACCTGGTCGCCCAGGGTGATCAGACCGTCCAGGTCTCCGAACCCGCGACCACCCTGCAGTTCGCCGATGGCGAGGCCATTCGCACCGAGATCTCGCGCAAGTTTACGCGCCCGATGGTGCAGCAACTGCTGTCCGGCGCCGGACTGGCACAGGTGGCGGAGTGGTCGGCGCCGGATGAGGCCTACAGCCTGTTCCTGCTGGCCCCGGGAGGCGCACAGGCATGAGCCGGAGCCCGCGTCTCGTGCTGGTCCGCCACGCCCAGGCGGGCAACGCAGGGGAGTGGGAAGGTGCCGATCGGGATCGGCCGTTGAGCGAGGCCGGCCAGGTGAGCGCTCGGCGCATGGCCGCCTCGC
The DNA here is from genome assembly GCF_000383695.1 of Thioalkalivibrio sp. ALJ15. Taxonomy (NCBI): domain Bacteria; kingdom Pseudomonadati; phylum Pseudomonadota; class Gammaproteobacteria; order Chromatiales; family Ectothiorhodospiraceae; genus Thioalkalivibrio; species Thioalkalivibrio sp. ALJ15. Next base: position 88,381 of record NZ_KB912057.1, on the reverse strand, counting down.
TGACCGGTTTGCTTTCCGGGCATGTGGAACTGCTAACCAGCCCTTACCTGCGTGCGCGTCAAACGGCGTCACCCATCGCCGAAGGACTGGGCGTCCCGGTGCGCCAGAAGAAATGGCTGGCACCCGGACAGGTGGCCGGCGTGGAACTGGAGGCCCTGGCGGCGCGCCTGCCGGCCGACGGCAGTCTGGTGGTGGTCGGCCATGAGCCGGACCTCTCTTCGCTGGCCGGGCGCCTGATGGGCTGCCCGGCGGGGGCTTCCGGGGTACACATGGGCAAGGGTTCGGTCTGCGCCCTGGGAGGCGGTCTGCCCGGTCCCATGCAATTGCTCTGGCTGTTGCCCCGCCGGGTGCTGGAGGGTCTCTCGGGAGAATACGGGTAGATGGCGATGGACGGACAGGGCGAGACTGTCGCGGCGGTCGATCTGGGTTCCAACAGCTTTCACATGATCGTGGCCCGGCGTCATGACGGTGAGGTCCTGAAGATGGACCGGCTGAAGGAAACGGTGCGACTGGCCAGTGGTCTGGATGCCCGCGGTCGCTTGGATGCAACCGTCGAACGCCGCGCACTGGACTGCCTCGAGCGATTCGGCCAGCGCCTGCGCCAGCTACGCCAGGGCAGTGTGCGCGTCGTGGGCACCAATACCCTGCGCCAGATGGCCGACAGTCACCGTTTTCTGGCCGCTGCGGAGCGGGCCCTCGGGCATCCAGTGGAGATTATTGCCGGGCGCGAGGAGGCCCGGCTGATCTATCTGGGCGTGGCCCACACGCTCGCGGATGACGAGGGGCGGCGGCTGGTGATGGACATCGGCGGTGGCAGCACCGAATTCATCATTGGCGAGCGCTTCCGGCCCATCCTCGCCGAGAGCCTGGAGATGGGCTGTGTGACCTTCACCCAGAGGCACTTCTCCGATGGCCGCCTGACACCCCGGGCGTTTGCCGCCGCAGAGCTGCATGCCGGCCAGGAGCTGCAGCCGATCGCCTCCATCTATCGCGAGGCCGGGTGGGACCAGGCGCTGGGGGCCTCCGGCACGATCCTGGCACTGGACCGTATTGTGCGCGAGACCGGCATCGACGAGGCACCGGGCATGACACTTGACGCGTTGCGCACCCTGCGCCAACGCATGATCGAGGTTGGGCGTCTGGACAAGCTGGAGCTGCCAGGGCTGGCCGAGGACCGGGTGCCGGTGATTGCGGGCGGGCTGGCGGTGCTGATCGGGGCGTTCGAGGCGCTGGGGATCGAGCGGCTGCATCCTTCCGATGGCGCGTTGCGCGAGGGAGTGATCCACGATCTGCTGGGACGCTTTCGGCACGAGGATGTCCGTGGCCTGACGATTGAAAACCTGCGCCGCCGTTTTGCCGTCGACGAGGCCCAGGCCGCGCGGGTACAGGCCATGGCCGCGCGCCTGCTGGGGGCGGTTCGGGCCCGCTGGGGGCTGGACGAGAACGACGGCGAGCGCCTGGACTGGGCGGCTGAGCTGCACGAGGTGGGACTGGCGCTCGCGCACAGCAAGTACCACAAGCACGGCGAATATATCCTCAACTGGGCCGATCTGCCGGGCTTCTCGCAGCCCGAGCAGCACGAGCTGGCGCTGCTGGTGCGCATGCACCGCCGCGCGTTCAAGCCGAAGCTGCTTAATGACGTCCGTCAGGCGCGGGTCGAACCGTTACTGCGTCTGGCCAGTCTGCTGCGACTGGCGGTGCTGCTGCATCGCTCGCGTGCGCCGGAGCCCCCTCCGCTGGAGCGGATCGAGGCGCGCGAGCGCGGGCTGGTGCTGGGTTTTGCCGCTGGCTGGCTGGATGCGCATCCGCTGACGCGGGCGGATCTGGAGGAGGAGGCCGGGCAGTGGGCGCGCCACGACCTGGAGCTGGTCTTCAGCTAGCGAGCGTCTTGAGCAACTGTTGCTGTGCCGAATGGGGCGGCTCGTCGGCAACCGGTTGGACCCGCTGATAACTCCCGTCGACCTGCAGGGCCCATGCGCTGGCGGTATCCCGCAGGTAGTTGAACAGACACTCCTCCGCGACACGGTCGCGCATGGCGGTATCGCGGATCGGAAAGGCGACCTCCACCCGTCGGAAGAAATTGCGGGGCATCCAGTCGGCGCTGGACAGATACAGCTCGGGCTCGCCCCCGTTCTCGAAATAGAACACCCGCGAGTGCTCGAGAAACCGGCCGAGCACCGAGCGCACTTCGATGTTCTCGGAGATGCCCGGCACGCCCGGGCGCAGGCTGCAGATGCCGCGCACGATCAGCTGAATCTTCACGCCCGCCTGCGATGCGCGATAAAGCGCCTGGATGATGCCGGTCTCGTTCAGCGAGTTCATGCGTGCGACGATCCGCGCAGGCCGGCCTTCGCGGGCGTTCTCGGCCTCGCGTTCGATCTTCTCGCACATCGCATCGTGCAGACGGAAAGGCGCCTGGATCAGCTCGCGCAGGCGTTCCACCTTGCCAAGGCCCGTGAGCTGCTGAAACACGCGATGGACGTCCTCGGTGACTACTGGATCGGCCGTCAGCAGGCCGTAATCGGTATAGGCCTTGGCGGTGCCCGAGTGGTAGTTGCCCGTGCCCAGGTGGGCGTAGCGCACGAGCTTGTCGCCGTTACGGCGCACCACCAGGGCGAGCTTTGCGTGGGTCTTGTAGCCGACCACGCCATAGGTCACATGCACGCCCGCATCCTGCATGCGGTTGGCCAGCTCGATGTTGTCGGCCTCGTCGAAGCGGGCGCGCAGCTCGATGACCACGGTCACTTCCTTGCCCGATTGCGCGGCCTCGATCAGCGTTTCCACCAGTGGCGACTGGGTGCCCGTGCGATAAAGCGTCTGCTTGATCGCCAGGACGCGCGGGTCGCTGGCGGCCTGGCGCAGGAAATCCACCACCGGCATGAACGACTGGTAGGGGTGGTGCAGCAGCAGGTCCTGCTGGCGGATGGCCGCGAAGATGCTTTCACCGCTGGCATCCGTGCGCGGCAGGGCGGGGATGAACGGGGGAAACTTGAGGTCGGGTCGGTCGACCAGGTCGTACACGGCCATCATCCGGTTCAGGTTGACCAGACCGGTGACCTGGTAGAGGTCGTCCGCCTCCAGATGAAATTCCTGCAGCAGGAACTGCGCGACTTCTTCCGGGCAGTTGTCCGCGACCTCCAGGCGAACGCCCGCGCCGTAGTTGCGCTGGGGTAGTTCGCCTTCCAGCGCGTTCAGCAGGTCGTCGATCTCCTCTTCCTGAACGAACAAATCAGAGTTGCGGGTCAGCCGGAACTGGTAGCAGCCGGTGACCTTCATGCCCTTGAACAGCTCGTCGACGTGGGCGTGCAGGATGGACGACAACAGCACGAAATCGGAATCGCCGCTGGCCACCTCGCGGGGGAGCTTCACCAGGCGCGGGAGCGACCGTGGTGCCTGGACCACCGCGCGCCCGGATTCCCGCCCGAATGCGTCCTTGCCCTTGAGTGTGACGATGAAGTTCAGGCTCTTGTTCAGGATGCGCGGAAACGGGTGCGCGGGGTCGAGCCCGATCGGGCTGAGGACGGGCTGCAGCTGCTCGTGAAAAAACTGGCGTACCCAGGCCTTCTGCTGCTCGCTCCAGTGCGAGCGCCGCACGAAATGAATGCCTTCCTCGGCCAGCGCCGGGATCAGTTCGTCGTTGAGCGCGCGATACTGATTGTCGACCAGGGCGTGGGCCCGGGGCGCGATCTGGCGCAGCTGTTCCGCCGCGGACAGGCCATCCGGTCCTGGCGCCTGGACGTTCAGGTCGATCTGCTGGCGCAGCGAGCCCACTCGGACCTCGAAGAACTCGTCGAGGTTAGTGGACGAGATGCTCAGGTAGCGCAGCCGCTCCAACAGGGGAAAGCCCGGGTCGCGTGCCAGTTCCAGCACGCGCCGGTTGAATTCCAGCAGTGACAGCTCGCGGTTGAGGAAGAGCTCGGTATCGGTCACGTCGGCATCCGGCATGCACGACTCGGGGCAAGGGTGGGGCCCCGAGTGTAGGTGTGCATTATGTCAGTTTCGTGACTGGGCCTGTTCGGGGTCAACTGCCGCGGGTCAGCAGGAATTCCATCAGGGCCTTCTGCGCGTGCAGCCGGTTTTCCGCCTCGTCCCAGACCACGCTTTGCGGGCCTTCGAGGACCTCGGTGGAGACCTCTTCCTCGCGGTGCGCGGGCAGGCAGTGCATGAACAGGGCGTCGTCGTTGGCCAGACGCATCAGGTCGGCGTCCACGAAGAACCCGGCAAAGGCCCGGCGGCGGGCGCTCTTTTCCTGCTCCTGTCCCATGCTGGCCCAGACGTCGGTGACGACGAGGTCGGCACCCTCGGCCGCCGCGCGCGCATCACGGGTCAGTTCGAAATGGTCGCGTGTGGCATCCACGACGTCCTCTTCCGGGTCGTAGCCCTCGGGGCAGGCCGCCACCAGCTGGAAGTCCAGCAGGTGCGCGGCATACATGTAGCTGTGGCACATGTTGTTGCCATCGCCAATCCAGGCCACGCGCTTGCCCCGGATATCGCCCCGGTGTTCGAGATAGGTCTGCAGGTCGGCCAGCAGCTGGGCGGGGTGCTCCCGGTCGGTCAGGCCATTGATCACGGGGACCGAGGAGTGCTGGGCGAATAGTTCGATCTTCTCGTGTTCGTAGGTGCGGATCATCACGCAGTCCACCATGCGCGAGAGCACACGGGCCGTGTCCTCGATCGGCTCGCCGCGGCCCAGCTGGGTGTCGCGCGGGGACAGGAACAGGGCGTTGCCGCCCAGTTGCTGCATGCCGACCTCGAACGAGACACGCGTGCGGGTCGAGGACTTCTCGAAGATCATCCCCAGCGTCTTGCCGCGCAGGATGTCGTCGTGGTGCTCGCCCGCGTGAGTCTGGCGCTTCAGTTCGACGGCACGTTCGAGCAGGGCGCGTGTCTCGTCTGCGGACAGGTCGTGGAACGACAGGTAATGGCGGGGCTTCATGCCTGGGCCTCCCGGGAATCTTCGGATACGAGCAGGGTGTCGACCAGATCGGCCACGGTGCTGGCGATCTGGTCGACCTGGGCGTCGTCCACGATCAGTGGTGGCAGTAGCCGGATCACCCGCTGCGCGGTCACGTTGAGGATCAGCCCTGCGTCGAGGGCGGCCTGAACCAGTGTTCCGGCCGGGCGATCCAGCTCGATGCCGATCATCAGCCCGCGTCCGCGCACGGCGACCACCCCCGGTTTGTCCTCGAGCCGGTCAGCCAGGCGGCGGCGGAGGATCTCGCCTTGTCGCCCCGCTTCCTCGCACAGGCCCTCGTCCTGCATCACGTCCAGCACGGCCAGGGCCGCCCGGCAGACCAGGGGATTGCCACCGAAGGTGGTGCCGTGGGTGCCGGGGGTGAACAGGCCGGATGCGCGTCCGGCTACCAGGTTTGCCCCGATCGGGATGCCGTTGCCCAGGCCTTTTGCGAGTGATATCACATCGGGCGTGATGCCTTCATGCTGGAAGGCGAACCAGTGTCCGGTGCGGCCGATCCCGGCCTGGATCTCGTCCAGCATCAGCAGCCAGTCGTGCTGGTCAGCCAGTTCGCGCAGGCGCCGCAGGTATCCGGGCGGGGGTACGTGGATGCCGCCTTCACCGGTGATGGGTTCGACCAGGATGGCGACCACGTCCGGATCGTTGCTCAGGGCCGCGACGGCCTCGGCATCGCCATGGGGGACGTGCACGAAGCCCTCGACAAGGGGTTCGAATCCGGCATGGATCTTTTCGTTGCCGGTGGCCGACAGCGTCGCGAGCGTGCGCCCGTGGAAGCTGCCGTGCATCACGATGACCTTCGGCTTCGCGATGCCGCGGCGGCGGGCATGCAGCCGGGCCAGCTTGATGGCCGCTTCGTTGGCCTCGGCGCCAGAGTTGCAGAAAAAGGCCTGCTCCATCTGTGCCAGCGCGCACAGGCGTCGCGCGAGCTGTTCCTGCAAGGGGATGCGGAACAGGTTCGATGTATGTACCAGCGTCTGAGCCTGATCGCAGATCGCATGCGCCACTTTCGGGTGGGCGTGTCCAAGGCCGCAGACCGCGATGCCGGACAGGGCATCGAGATAGCGTTTGCCCTCGGTATCCCAGAGCCAGGCGCCTTCCCCCCGTTCGAAGGCAACCGGCAGCCGGCTGTAGGTATTCTGCAGGACGTCACTCATTAGCAAAGCTCTCCCAAATGAAGAAGCCGGCGAGCGAGCCGCCGGCTTCTGCCCAGGGTGCCGCACTGGGGCGGCCCCCAATCGCGTTATCGCGATCTATTTCATCTGCTGGGCGACAAAATCCCAGTTCACCACGCTCCAGAAGTTCTCCAGATACTTCGGGCGCGCATTGCGGTAGTCGATGTAGTAGGCATGTTCCCAGACATCGCAGGTCAGCAGCGGGGTCTTGCCATCACGCATCGGATTGGCCGCGTTGGAGGTGTTGACGATCTCCACTGAGCCGTCGCTATTCTGCACCAGCCAGGTCCAGCCGGAGCCGAAATTGCCGGCCGCGGCCTCGTTGAACTTCTCCTTGAAGCCATCAAACGAGCCAAAGGCGCTGTTGATCGCGTCGGCCACCTTGCCGGACGGCTCGCCGCCGGCGTCCGGGCCCATGCAGTTGAAGTAGAAGGTGTGGTTCCAGACCTGGGCGCCGTTGTTGAAGATGCCGCCGGCCGGGGCCTTCTTGATGATGTCCTCCAGCGAGGCATTCTCGAACTCGGAGCCGGGCAGCAGGCCGTTCAGCTTGGTCACGTAAGTCGCGTGGTGCTTGTCGTGATGGTATTCCAGCGTCTCGGCGGAGATGTGCGGCTCCAGCGCGTTCTTGGCATAGGGCAGATCGGGCAGTTCGTAGGCCATGAAAGACTCCTTGTAAGAAAACATGCGAGACTGCGGCTGGCCGACCATTGGTGGCCGCGCCAGTAAACCCGTCAACGATAGTCACGTTGCTCGGGTGATGCAATTTCCGATGATGCGGCTTGGTTATCGTTCAGCCAACGTTTGCGGAAGTGTGAAGGAGCCACGGCATGTCCGCGCACGATGCCGATCGACAATCGGACGGCGCCCCCTCGTCGGTGGGTGCGAACCCCTCGCGCAGTGCCTACGCCTGGCGCGGGCGCATCGGGCTTTTCCTGGGCCCGCTCCTGATGCTCGCGTTCCTGGTTCTTCCAGCTCCAGAAGGCGTTGCACGCGAGGCATGGTGGGTGCTCGGGTTGACCCTTTTTATGGCGACCTGGTGGATTACCGAGGCCTTGCCACTACCCGTAACGGCGTTGCTGCCGATTGCCCTTTTGCCGCTGCTCGGCGTGATGCCGATGGACGCGGCCACCGCGCCATACGCCAATCCCATCATCTTTCTGTTCATGGGCGGTTTTGCGATCGCGCTGGCGGTACAGCGCTGGGGACTCCACCAGCGGATTGCGCTCGCGATCGTCAGCCGGGCGGGGGATCGCCTGCATCGCCTGGTCGGGGCCTTCATGCTGGCCACGGCGGGGCTGTCGATGTGGGTCAGCAACACAGCCACTGCTGCGCTGATGTTGCCGATCGCCCTGTCCGTTCTGGCGCTGATGGATCGTGATACGCACATCGCGGGTAACGGCCTCGGCGCCGATTCGCGCCGCCCCGCACTGGCGCTCCTGCTGGGGATCGCCTTTGCCGCCAATATCGGGGGCATGGCGACGATCATCGGCTCTCCGCCGAACGCGCTGACCGCCGCCTATCTGGGCGACCGGCATGGCATCGAGATCGGTTTTGTGCAGTGGATGATGCTGGGCCTGCCCCTGGCCACCGCGTTGCTGCTGCTGGCCTGGTGGTTGCTGACGCGCTGGGTCTTCCCGGTTCATCGAGTACGCCTGCAGGGGTTGCAGGCGATGATGGACCAGCAGCGCGCCGAGGTCGGGGTCTGGTCTCGGGCCGAATACCGGGTCGCCGGCGTCTTCCTGCTGGTAGCGCTGGCGTGGCTGTCGCGCCCCTTTCTGGAAGGTCTCCTGCCGATTCATCTGACGGATGCCGGGATTGCCGTCCTGGGGGCCGGGCTGCTGTTCCTGCTGCCCTCGGGCGCAGCAGACCAGCGCCGGCTGCTGGCCTGGGACAATACGCGCGAGCTCCCCTGGGGGGTGCTGCTGCTGGTCGGCGGTGGTCTCAGCCTGGGTTCGGCCATCGAGGCGAGCGGCCTGGCGGAGCTGGCCGCCGAGGGCCTGGGCGCCGCCCAGGCATGGCCGCTGCTGCTGATCATTGCCGGGGCCGTGGTGGTGACCATGTTGCTATCGCATGTGACCAGCAACACAGCCACCGCTGCCACGCTGCTGCCGCTGGTGGCTGCGCTGGCGATGCGCATGGATATTCCTGTCGTGCTCCTCGCGATCCCCGTGGCCTTTGCCGCCTCCGTGGCCTTCATGTTGCCGGTCGCGACCCCGCCCAACGCGATCGTGTTCGCCAGCAACCGGCTGCGGGTGATCGACATGATCCGTGGCGGGGCACTGCTCTCCCTGGTGGCAATTGCCATGATTACGCTTGCGGTCTACGCCCTGGCGGAGGCCATCCTGATGCAGGGGTAGGCCTGTCTCCCGGCCTTTCGGGCTTCCTGTGATCTCCCTCAAGTTTTATGCTTCGCCGCCGCTATCGACGGTGAACTGCCGCAGCAAGGACGCCGCTGGCCCGCAAAGCCTTATTGGGGAGAGTCTTCAACATGTTCGATAACATCCGAATCGGGGTCCGGCTGATGGTCGGGATTATCACGGTGGTGCTGCTGGCCGTGATCCTGACACTCGTAGTCGTGATGAACAGCCTGGGCACCATGGCCGATCGTGCCGAACAGCGCGAGCTGACCGATCTGGCCGCGCAGCTTGTCGGTCGTCTGGACCAGGAAGCCGCGCGCGCGACCGCGATGGCAGAGACCGTGGCGAAAATCCCCGACGTGCAAGAGGCGATGGCGACGGGCGATCGCGAGCGTCTGGCCGAGATGACCGTTCCGACTTTCGACTCCCTGAGCGAGCAGTACGGCGTGCATCAGTACCAGTTCCATACACCGCCGGCGACTTCGTTCCTGCGCGTTCACTCGCCCGACAACTATGGCGACGACCTGTCCGACTTCCGCCAGACGGTGGTCGACACCAACGAAAGGCGTACCCCGATCTCGGGGCTGGAAGAAGGCGTGGCCGGTCTCGGGATCCGCGGGGTGGTGCCGATCGCGCACAACGGCGACCACGTCGGCTCCGTGGAATTCGGCCTGTCGTTTGGTGACAGCTTCTTTGAAGAGTTCACCCAAGAAACGGATTCGCCGGTTGCCCTCTACCTGCGTGATGGTCGGTCGTTCAACCGCTTTGGCGGTACGATCAGTGGCGAGTCCACCTTCAGCGATGCCGAGATGCGCGAGGTCATGGAGGGCGAGGAGCTGGTGCGAAACGTGACCTATGAAGGCACCCCGATGGCCGTGGTCGCGCGTCCCGTTACGGATTTCTCCGGTGACGTGGTCGGCGTGCTTGAGGTCATGGTGGACCGCAGCGCGTATGTCGCGATGGCGCGCAACGCGACTGGCACGGTGGTTGCGGTTGGCGTGGTTGCCGTGGCGCTTGGTGCCCTCTTGGCCTGGCTCCTGACCCGAAGCATCGTTCGTCCCCTGAATCGCACGGTGGCCCGGCTGAACGATATCGCGGGAGGCGAGGGCGACCTGACCCGTTCGCTGGAGGTCTCTGGCAAGAACGAACTCGGAGAGCTGGCGGAGGCGTTCAATAACTTCGTCAAGAAGATCCGTGGCCTCGTATCCACGGTCGCGGCCGGTGGCGATCAGGTTGCCGCAGCGGCGAACGAGCTGTCTGCGACCAGCGAGGAGACCAACGAGCAGGTGCGGCGACAGAAGTCGGAGATCGATCAGGTCGCCACGGCCATGAACGAGATGACGGCAACGGTGCAGGAGGTGGCCCGCAATGCAGCGGATGCCGCCGCCGCGGCACAGAACACCGACCAGGACGCCAACGAGGGTCAGCAGGTGGTGCAGCGTACCGTGGCTGCGATCAACGCGTTGTCGCAGCAGGTGGATGGCGCCGCCGAGGTGGTCAGCCGCTTGTCGCAGGATGCCGAGGAGATCAACAAGGTCCTGGAAGTGATCGGCGATATCGCCGATCAGACCAACCTGCTGGCGCTGAATGCGGCGATCGAGGCGGCGCGTGCGGGCGAACAGGGCCGCGGTTTCGCGGTGGTTGCCGACGAGGTGCGTACCCTGGCCAGCCGCACGCAGGACTCGACCCACGAGATCCAGCAGATGATCGAGCGGGTGCAAAGCGGTACCCGCGAGGCGGTGCAGGCGATGGAAGATGGCCGTTCCAAGGCGCACCAGAGCGTGGAGCAGGTCAATCTCGCGGGCGAATCGCTGACCGCGATCACGCAGTCGGTCACGCGCATCAGCGACATGAACACGCAGATCGCCAGTGCCGCCGAGGAGCAGTCGACGGTGGCCGAGGAGATCAACCGCAACGTGGCCAATGTCACCGAGGTGCTGGATCAGACCGCGGCCGGATCGGAACAGATCCGCAATGCCTCCGAGGAGCTGTCCAAGCTGGCCTCGGAACAGCAGCAGCGGGTGGGTCAGTTCAAGGTATAAGCCCCGAGCCAGCTGACGCCAAGCCCGGGACCGGAGACGGTCCCGGGCTTTTTTGTGGCCGGGTTACTGGCTCTCGGCGGGCGGAAACAGGCGCTCGCCGTTCTCCAGGGCAATCATGCGCTGGACGTTGGCTGGCAGCTGTTCGAGCCAGGCCCGAGTGCTGTCCTTCAATGCGGTAAAGTGCTCCCAGCGGGCCAGGCTGAAGGTGTCATTGCCGATCAGGAAGCGATCCGGATAGTCGAGGAACAGCTCGAACCAGTCGGCGTCGATGATGCCGCCGGGATTGATGCGCGGGTTGCGCATGGAGACATCCATGACCATGTTCGGATGCCGCTCCAGGTAGTCACGAACCAGTGGCGGGTAGGCATAGGAACCGGCGTGCGCCCAGAGGATGCGTACCTCGGGCTGGACGGCGTAGGCATGGTCGATCACGGCAGGGTCGCCATGGATCACGATCCACAGATCCCGCTCGACTGCCAGTGCCAGCAGGTCCTCGAAGCCGCGGGCAAATCGGTCATCGGCCTGTATGTGCAGCTCCCCGATCCCGCGCCACTGGACCTGGCTTCGGTCGAGTATGGTCTCGACCTGTTCCCGCAGGCCGTCCTCGTGCATCCAGTCCATCTTGCGCCCCAGGCGCTGGGAGATCTCGAGAAACGGGACGATGCGCGCATCCACCTCCGGTTCCAGCGCTTCGATCAGTTTCGAGCGCGGGGACATGATGATCGCGGACTGGATTGAATTTTCTTGCAGCGTGCGCGCGACGGCCTCCGGCGGGAAGTGTTCCATCTGCCGGTCGCGGTAGTGCAGGTGGGCATCGAACAGGGGTTCAAGTGCCTGGGCAGAGGCTCCGCCAAGCAGTGAGCCGAGCAGCAGGGTCGCAGCCGGAAGAATGAACAGACGGGGCAGTCTTCGAGGGCGGTTCAGGGCAGCCATCCAGCGGGTTCCTCGGGTACGGGAACCCCAATCTTATACCGTGCTGTGCCGACAGTCCCCGAGTCGGTGGCCTGTCGCGGTCAGGCGCGGGAGTCCCCGGACACCGCGGCATCTCCGGAGCTACCGTCCGGGCGGTTCGGGTCAAAGCGCTCGCGCAGGTATTCGCCGATCGCATCCGACTCGTACAGCCAGCGTACCTGGCCGTCCGGTTCCTCGATGCGCAGGCAGGGCACCTGCAGCTTGCCGCCCTCGGTCTGCAGCTCCTCGCGGTGAGGGCCGGCCGCCTGGGCATTGCGCAACTCGATGTCGAGCGACAGCCGCTGCATGGTACGGCGGGCCCGGATGCAGAACGGGCAGGCCGGGAAATGGTAAAGCGCGAGGTGGCGCGTCTGTTCGTCAACGCGGGCCTGGTCGGCGGGGTCGCGTTCGATGCCGCGCGGGCGCGACAGGCGCTCGCCAATCAGCATGAACGGCGTGAGGATCAGGCGTACGCCGCGGAAAAACCATCGGATCAGAAATCGCATGCGCGAAAGGATGCCACAAGCCCCCTGGCGGGTGACAGAGCCCGCATCGGGCGTGGCACGTCACGGCTGGCCGAAGTCGAACTCCCAGGGGTCTTCCGCCGGGGCGTCCAGCAGGGACGGACGCAGGCGGATCACGGTGTAGCCTGCGGCCTCCAGGTCATCCAGCCGGTCCGGTGCGGCCGTGGCCACCTCGACATGCTCGGGGAAGGCATCGGGCTCGAGATCGCGCCAGCCGGCGAAGGTCCCGCAGACCACGACGTTGACGCCGTCATCCATCACCAAAGACTCGATCTCGGCGTGGAGCGAGCCATGCGCCACGGCCTCGGCGCGGGTGAGAGTGAACTGCTCCGCTCCGTGGGTGACGACCGCAATCGGCAGGTCCGGGTCGCGCTGGCGCAGCACCCGGATGTTCGCTTGAATCTCGGGCAGCAGGGCACTCAAGGCAGCGCGGTCGTTCTCGACGATCTCGAATGCCACCCCATCGGGGAGTTCGTCCTGCGTGAGCAGTGCCTCGACCTCCGAGGAGGGCGAGGCCTCTTTCGGGGCGTCCGCACCAGCCAGACTACCAACGGTTGTGAGCAGTGTCAGGCCGGTCAGGGCCAACAACGTCGGGATGAAACGCGGCATCGGGTACCAGGGGTCAGGGCATGGGTGTGCTGAACCCTATTTTGGGCCTGATTGCCGGGTCGGTGTCTACTCGGCCCGGGTTTGTCGCTTTCCTAGTGGCGATCCCCCGTGGCCTCGGCCGCCATCTGGTCGTAGCTGGTGTGGCGGACGTTCTTGCCCTTCACGAAGTACACCACGTACTCGCAGATGTTCCGCGCTCGGTCGCCGATCCGCTCCAGCGATCGGGTCGCCCACACGATGTCCATCAGACGCGGCACGGCATCGGGGGAGGCGGTCATCTGTTTCATCAGCTTGTGCGTGATGGCCTCGTAGAGGCTGTCGATCTGGATGTCCTGCTGTGCGACCCGCACCGCCTGCTCGGTGTCCATGCGCGCGAACGCATCGAGCACGCCGCGCGTCATCTCGCGCACGAGCTGGCCCATCTTCGCGATCTCGTCCATCGGTGCCTCGCGGCGGTCGGAGTCCAGCAGTTGCAAGCCCATGCGGCCCACACGCTCGGCCTCGTCGCCCATGCGTTCCAGGTCGGTGATGGTCTTGATCACCGCGATCACCAGACGCAGGTCGGAGGCCGTGGGCTGGCGACGGGCGAGGATGTGGGTGCATTCCTCGTCGATCTCGACCTCGAGCGCGTTGACCTTGTAGTCGGAGGTCATCACGGTCTCCGCCAGCGCGGTGTCGCCCTCGACCATCGCGGTCACCGCATCGCCGAGCTGCTGCTCGACCAGGCCGCCCATGGTCATCACCTTCTTGATGATGTCCTCCAGCTCGGCATTGAACTGCTGGGAGATGTGCTGCTTGAAAAAGCTCTTGTCCATGATCCGGACTCCTGATCCGAAATGGCCTAACCGAAGCGGCCGGTGATGTAGTCCTCGGTCTGCTTCTTGGCAGGCGAGGTGAACAGGGTGTCGGTGTCGGCGTATTCGATCAGCTCGCCCATGTACATGAAGGCGGTGTAGTCGGACACGCGTGCGGCCTGCTGCATGTTGTGGGTGACGATGACCAGCGTGTAATCCTTCTTCAGCTCGATCATCAACTCCTCGATCTTCAGCGTGGCCAGCGGGTCCAGCGCGGAGCAGGGCTCGTCCAGCAGCAGGACCTCGGGGTCGATCGCGATCGCGCGGGCGATCACCAGACGCTGCTGCTGACCGCCGGACAGGCCAAAGGCGTTCTCGTGCAGGCGATCCTTGACCTCGTCCCACAGCGCGGCACGCTTGAGCGACTTTTCCACCACCTCGTCCAGGCGTCGGCGATTCTTCACGCCCTGCAGCCGCAGGCCGTAGGCCACGTTCTCGTAGATGGACTTCGGGAACGGGTTGGGCTTCTGGAACACCATGCCGACGCGACGGCGCAGCTCCGGCACGTCCACGGCCTTCTCGTAGATGTCGTCGCCGTCGAGCCGGATCGTGCCTTCGATGCGGGCGGCATCGATCAGGTCGTTCATGCGGTTGAAACAGCGCAGGAACGTGGACTTGCCGCAGCCGGACGGGCCGATGAATGCCGTGATCCGGTTCTTCGGGATCTGGATGTCAATGCCCTTCAGGGCCTGATCCTCACCATAGAACAGCTTCAGGTCCTCGGCGGTCAGGCAGATCTCCTCACTGGAGAGCCGCAGGCCGCGGTCGGGTCGGTCGCCTTGCGTCACGTTGACGGCGTGGGTAGCGGTGTCACTCATCTTGGGTACTCCATGGGAAACAGGGTTCGACGCATCCCGTCCTCGCGACGGTTCGGAAAAGCACCGTCATCGCGAGCGCCGCAGGCGCGTGGCGATCTCCGTGGGTCGGCCCCGACGCGACCCCGGGCAGGCGTCGGGGTGGCGGCGGGAGGTTGCCGCGGCCCCTTCGGGGCCTCGCAATGACGGTGTTTGCGGGAGGCGTTGTGCATCGGGCAACTCAATCGCTGTCGGCGCGGTATTTCTCGCGCAGGTAGTTGCGGATCGAGATCGCGGTCAGGTTGAGCACGATGATCAGCATTACCAGCACCAGGGCGGTGGCGTAGACCAGCGGGCGGCCGGCCTCGACGTTCGGGCTCTGGAAGCCGACGTCGAAGATATGGAAGCCCAGGTGCATGAACGCGCGGTCCAGGTGCAGATAGGGGAAGTTGCCATCCAGCGGCAGGGTCGGCGCCAGCTTGACCACGCCGACCAGCATCAGCGGCGCCACCTCGCCCGCGGCACGCGCCACGGCCAGGATCAGCCCGGTCATCATCGCCGGGGCCGACAGCGGCACGATCAGCCGCCACAGTGTCTCGGCCTTGGTCGCGCCCAGTGCCAGCGAGCCGTGGCGGATGCTGGCGCCGATCCGGGTCAGGCCTTCCTCGGTGGAGACGATCACCACCGGCAGCGTCAGTAGCGCGAGTGTGAGCGAGGCCCAGATGATCGCGGGCGAGCCGAAGGTCGGCGAGGGCAGGGCATCGCGGAAGAAGATCTGGTCGATGTTGCCGCCAATCAGGTACACGAAGAAGCCGAGCCCGAACACCCCGAACACGATCGACGGGACCCCGGCGAGGTTGTTCACCGAGATACGGATGGTGCGCACCAGTGGGCCCTGCTTCGCGTACTCGCGCAGGTAGATCGCAGCGAGCACGCCGAACGGGGTCACCACGATGGACATCAGGATGACCATCAGCACGGTGCCGAAGATCGCCGGCAGGATGCCGCCCTCGGTGTTCGCCTCGCGCGGGTAGCCGGTCATGAAGTCCCAGAAGGCGACGACATAGTGGCGTAGCTTGGCCGGCACGCTCATGTCGTTCGGCCACCAGGCGTTCACGATGCGCGAAAGCGGGATCGTCGCGTGCTGCCCGTCGGCGGTCTCCAGCACGATCGCAAAGCGGCCCAGTTCGTCACGCAGGGCGTTGCGCTCGGCCTCGAGTTCGGCGTAGCGGGCGTCGAGTTCCTCGCGCTCGGCGTCCAGCTCCTCCTGGCGCTGGCCGCGCTCCTCCAGCGACAGCTCTTCGGCACGCTCGACGCCGCGCTGGGCGATGCGCAGGCGCTCGAGCTCGAAGTTCACCCGGCCGATCTCGATACGCTCGATGCGCTCGATCTGTTGAACCAGCTCGCGGGTCTGCGGCATGCGTTCCTCGAACGCGGTTCGCGCCTCGCCACCCTCGGCGACCGTTTCGCCGTCTTCCTGGTATTCGCGGATGTAGCCGTAGAAATCGCCCCACTGCAGACGCTCCAGCACCACCACGTCGCGCGGGCGTTCCCATTCGGACATGAAGTCGTCCAGGTACCACTGGAAGTCGCGGCTGTCGAGGTCACGGTTGCCACGCTTGATCAGGTGGCGGACCACGATGTCCTGGCCTTCCGGCACGGTGAATCCAGCGTCGCGCATGGCCTGGGCGGTCATGGTCTCCGAGCGTTGCAGCTCACCCATGACGCGCCGGGGTTCGGAGTCCTGCTCTGTCTGGTATTCGAACTCGATGACCTCCGAGGGCCAGAAGAAGGACAGGCCGTTCACGGCGATCATCAGGATCAGGCCGAAGACCATCACCAGCGAGGCAGCGACCGCTCCGGCATTCAGCCAGATCCACGGGGTGCCGGATTTGAACCAACGATTCATCGGGTATGCCTCAAAGGGAGCTGTATTTCTGGCGCAGGCGCTGGCGCACGATCTCGGCGACCGTGTTTACCGCAAAGGTCAGCGCGAACAGGACCAGGGCGGCCAGGAACAGGATGCGGAAGTGGGTACTGCCGACTGCGGCCTCCGGCATCTCCACCGCGATGTTCGCGGAGAGCGTGCGCATGCCCTCGAAGATGTTGAAGTTGACCACCGGGGAGTTGCCGGTCGCCATCAGCACGATCATGGTCTCGCCCACCGCGCGGCCGAAGCCGATCATCACCGCGGAGAAGATCCCGGGGCTGGCGGTCAGCAGCACCACGCGCACCACGGTCTGCCACGGGGTCGCGCCCAGGGCCAGCGAGCCCTGGGTCAGGTGCCTGGGCACGTTGAAGACCGCGTCCTCGGAGATCGAGTAGATGGTCGGGATGACCGCGAAGCCCATCGCGATGCCGATCACGAGCGCATTGCGCTGGTCATAGGTGATGCCCTGGTCGGTCAGCCACTGGCGGGCATCGCCACCGAACATCCAGACCTCGATCAGCGGGCTCATGGAGACCGAGAACCAGCCGATGACCAGGATCACCGGGATCAGGATCGCGGCCTCCCAGCCGGCGGGCACGAGATTGCGCAGATTCTCCGGCAGCACACGGGTCCACAGGAACGCGGCGACCAGCATTCCCAGCGGTATCAGGACTAGGATGCTGACGACAGCCGGCAGATTGGCCTCGATGAAAGGGGCGAGCCACAGCCCTGCGAGGAAGCCGAGGATGACCGTTGGCAGCGCCTCCATCAGCTCGATCGAGGGCTTGGTGATGCTGCGCATGCGCCGCGACATGAAGTAGGCGCTATAGATCGCCCCCATGATCGCCAGCGGGGTGGCGAACAGCATCGCGTAGAACGCAGCCTTGATCGTGCCGATGGTCAGCGGCACCAGCGAGAATTTCGGCTCGAACTCGTCGGTGGCCGAGGACGACTGCCAGACGTAGTCACCCCCGGAACGGCCCTCGTACCAGACCTTCTGCCACAGCACGTGGAAGGAGACCTCCGGGTGCGGATTGGACAGGTCCTGCAGGTGCCAGGTCTCGTTGTCGTCGATGCCGATCAGCAGGCGGTTGCGCGGGTCGACATACACCCGATGCAGCGGCTGGTCGGTGATCTGGCGTTCGATCAGGGTGCGCTGCGAGGTGGAGTAGTGGATCTTGACCTCGCCGCGATCGTCGGCGGTCAGGAATCCCTTGCGGATGTATTCCGGCTGGGTGTTGCGGATCGGGCCGGCATGCGACGGGAAATCGCGGACGCGGGTGATGCGGTTCACGTTGTCGTCGTCGCGTACCAGCATGTATTGCGCGACCGAGCCGTCGGACCCGCCGACGATGATGGACACCGTGCCCAGCAGATATTCCAGCGAGGTGACCTCGGCGGCGTCGCCTCGGATCACGCGCTTGCTGTCGACCAGGCTGGCGCGCGAGGGGTTGTTGATGTCGAAGAAGTGGAGCTGTCCCTGATCGTCGCCAACCAGCATGTGGCGGCCGGTGATGTCCAGCAGGATGCGGGTCGGCGTAGCGCCGTCGGGCAGCGAGGGTAGATCGTAGGCGGAGCGTCGGACCTCGGTCTCGCCTGTCATCATCGAGGTGCGTTTCTCGAACCGCACCAGCTTGAGATTGCCATCTTCCGTCGCAGCGGCGACGCGTATGCCGCTGGAGCCGCGCTGTATGCCGACCACCGAGATCGCGCGGCCGTCGTCGTCCACGTCCAGCAGCGCGGAGTCCTCGTCGCCCAGCGGGTACACCAGGCCCGGGTCGTACAGCCGACCCTCGGGGCTGAAACGTTCGTTGTATTCGTACTCGATGGCCAGCACCTGGCCGTTGTCGAGGCCTGCGGCCACCAGGCGCGTACGCGGCTCGGCGGCGCTGAAGCTCGTGACCTGCACATCCTCCGGGATCGGTAGCGACTCTTCTTTCACGATGTCGCCGCTGTAGGGGCGGAAGAAGAGGGCGCGTCGGTCTTCGGTCAGGCGAACCGCCATCTCGCGATGGCGGTTCACCGCCAGGTGGATGGTCTGCGTGTTGGCGCCGCCTGGAGCCGCGTATTCCGTGCGCGGCTCCAGGGTCGCGCCCTGGAACATGGGCAGTGTCTCGCTGGCGAGATACACGAACATCAGGGTCAGTGCACCAACCACGGCCACACCGAAAAAGCCGATGGTGTAACGGGCGGTGCGGTCCTTGGTGCGGCGCCAGCGCTGGAAGCGGCCGAGCGTCGAGGTGGCGGAGAGGCTGGACATTCAGGGTCCCCTGATGCGGCGGGTGTAGGGTGCAACTGGCCGGCATGCTACGGCCGCTTCATGACAGAAACGTGACAGCCATGTGACGGACCGTTGAACGCTGTATTGCGGGTCGAGCGGGCGGGCACAAAAAAACCGGGCCCCGCGAGGGACCCGGTTCGGGCCATCCGGAGATGGCCGGCGCGAGGCCTGGGTTATTCCAGACCGAGGTTCTTGCGCTCGCGTTCGGCCACGGCGGCCGGCAGCGGGATGAACCCGTCACGCACCACGACTTCCTGGCCTTCCTTCGACAGCACCATCTTCAGGAACTCGGCCGCGCGCGGGGTCAGGCCGTCTTCCGGGTGCTTGTTGACCATCACGTAGAGGAAGCGGGCCAGCGGGTAGTCTCCGGTCGAGGCGTTTTCGGCGTTCGGCTCGTAGTACTCGCCCTCGTTCTCGCCCAGCGGGACGGCGCGAACACCGGAGGTCATGTAGCCGATGCCGGAGTAGCCAATGCCGTTCAGCGACTCGGAGACACCCTGGACCACCGAGGCGGAACCGGGCTGTTCATTGACCGAATCCTTGAAGTCACCGTCGCACAGGGCGTGCTGGCGGAAGAAGCCATAGGTGCCGGAGACCGCGTTACGGCTGTAGAGCGTGATGTCGCGGTTTTCCCAGGAACCGTCGAGGCCGACCTGGCCCCAGCGCGTAATATCCTCGGCCCCACCGCAGCGGCGGGTGGAGGAGAAGATCGCATCGGTCTGTTCGAGGGTCAGGCCCTCGATCGGGTTGTCGCGGTTCACGTACACGGCGATGGTGTCGATCGCGACCGGGACGGCGGTCATTTCGTAGCCGTGGCGCTCTTCGAACTCGGCATGCTCGCTGTCACGCGGCATGCGCGACATCGGGCCGAAGTCGGCGGTGCCCTCGGTCAGGGCCGGCGGCGCGGTGGAGGTGCCGGCGCCCTGGATCTGGACGTTGACGTTCGGGTAGAAGTTCTGGAACTCCTCGGCCCACAGCGTCATCAGGTTGTTCAGGGTGTCGGAGCCGATGCTCGACAGGTTGCCGGAAATCCCGGAGACCGCCTCGTAGGCCGGGATGTCGGCATCGACTTCGGCGGAGGCGGTAAACGGCGTAACGGCCATTGCGGTGGCGGTGGCCAGGGCCAGAATGCTGCGCTTCAACAACATGGGAATCTCCCCTTGAATGGAATTCTTGCAAGGTCACTTCAAGCGACCTTGGAGGGAGATTATGCGGAGCCGCGTTGACGCTCCTGTGACGGGGACATGACAGCCGTGTGACATCGCAGGGCGTCAGTTTTTGGCGGACTCGATGGGCTGGGTGCGGGTGATCGTGAGGGGGAACAGGCAGGTGAAGCGCGTGCCGCGACCGAGCTGGCTGTCGATCTCCAGGTGTCCGCCGTGGCGTGCGAGCACATGCTTGACGATGGCCAGTCCGAGCCCGGTTCCGCCGCGGCGCTGGTCGCGGCCGGCGTCCACGCGGTAGAAGCGTTCTGTCAGGCGGTGAAGGTGGTGGCGGGCGATCCCCGGTCCCTCGTCGATTACGCTGAGGCGCGCGCCGTCCGGGTCGGATTTCCAGCGGACCTCGATGCGGGTCCCGGCCGGGGTGTACTTGATCGCATTGAAGATGAGATTGGCGAAGGCCGAGCGCAATTCGTTCTCGGCCCCCTGTAACTGGAGCCCGTGCTGTGCGTGGATCTCGATGCGGTGGCGCTGGTCGCCGGAGAGCAGTTCCGCCTCGCCTTTCAGCGTGTCCAGCATGGCCCCGACGTCGACCCATTGTGGCGGGCCCTGCGGGCTGCCGGTCTCCAGGCGGGAGAGGGTCAGCAGGTCGTCGACCAGCAGCTTCATGCGTTCGGACTGCTCGCGCAGCAGCTGGACCGAGCGCGCCTTGTCCGGCTGGTCCGCCAGTTCGTCTTCCAGCGTTTCCACAACTCCGTACAGTACGGTCAACGGCGTGCGCAGCTCGTGCGAGACATTCGCAATGAAGTCGCGCCGCATCACTTCCAACCGGTGCAGGTGCGTGGTGTCCCGCGCCAGCAGCAGGAATTGCGCATCGCCATAGGGCACCAGGCGGAATTCCAGCTGCTGGTCGTCGTAGATCGGGGAGGGTGTGGTCACGCTGCCCGGCGTGGTGCGCGCGCTCTCCATGAACGTGATGAATGCCGGATTGCGCAGCAGGTGCGTGATGCGCTGGCCCTCGTCCTCCGGCCAGTTGAGTCCCAGCAGCTGCGTGGCCATTTCGTTCAGCCACTCGATGCGCAGATCGTCATTCAGGACCACGACTGCATCCGGCATCGCCCGTGCCGAGTCGCGGTAGCGCTCGAGGTACTGGCGCAGCCGGTGGACCCGATGTTCGTGGCGCCGGCGTCGGCGGTAAAGATGGTCGAAGGCCAGCCCCCAAAGCCCGCGCACATCCGGTGGTTCGCTGCGGCCGCCCTGACGCAGCCAGCGTTCCAGCAACAACAGGTGCGAGAGGTTCCAGAACAGCGCCGCCCCCAGCAGGAACGCGATCGTGGCCCAGAACTGCCCCATGCTCCAGCCGAGCAGCGCGATCGGGACACCGACCAGCAGGGTTCCCGCGATGACACCGGGCCAGGGGTTGCGTGATTGCATCGGACGACCGAGTGGGGTGATTGGAGCTCGCGGCGCCGGCCGCGGTCAGGGAGTCTGGGAGAAACGGTACCCCGATCCGCGTACGGTTTGCACGAGGTGGTCATGCCCGGTCAGCGCCAGCGCCTTGCGCAGGCGCCGGATATGCACGTCCACGGTGCGTTCCTCGACGTACACATTGGTGCCCCAGACCTGGTCCAGCAACTGGCCGCGGGTGAACACGCGGTCCTGGTGGGTCATGAAGAAGTGCAGGAGGTTGTATTCGGTCGGGCCCATCGACAGGGCCTCGCCGTTGCCGCTCACGCGGTGCGAGACCGGGTCCAGACGCAGACCCTCGACTTCCACCGGCTCTTCGCTGGTGATCGGCGCGGTACGCCGTAGCACGGCCTTTATACGGGCAACCAGTTCGCGTGGCGAGAACGGTTTGGTCACGTAGTCGTCGGCACCCACATCCAGCCCGCGCACGCGGTCTTCTTCTTCGCCGCGGGCCGTCAGCATGATGATCGGGATGTCCTTGGTGAGCGGGCTGGCCTTTAGCGTGCGCGCCCAATCGAGGCCGCTCGTGTCCGGCAGCATCCAGTCGAGCAGGATCAGATCGGGGGGATCTTCCAGCAGCAGGGCCTTGGCAGTGCGCACATCGCCCGCCTCGCGCACCGCGTATCCGGCCTTGTGCAACGGCAGCTGGAGCATTTCGCGGATTGCGGTGTCATCCTCGACCAGCAGTATCTTTACAGCCATGACCCATTCCCGAGTTCAGGATGCCCTGCATTAGATAACAGAGATGTTACAGCCGTGTGACGGTGAGGGAACGGGAATGGCCTGATGCAGGCCGGGCGTTGCGGCTGAGAGCCTATCCGACCTTGAGGGCCCGGTTCTGGGCATGCAGTTCGAACCGCTCGCTGCCTTCCAGTAGCACCATCCGGCTCGCATGCCGCGACTGCTGGAGCTGCCGGCGGATGGCGGATTCATGTCCGGGCTTCAGGTGTGTGATGGCGATCCGTGGCTGGTGATGGAGCGCCTCCAGGTCGTCCGCAAGACGATGCGGGGTGTAATGCTTGGCCAGCTCGGCCATGCCGTCCATTTCGTCCGGCAGCCCGGACTCGATCATCAACAAGTCCAGATAGGGCAGGGTATTCAAGGCATCCCACAGGGCCCCGGAAGACGAGGTGTCTCCGGTGAACGCGAAGCCCATGCCGTCGTTGTGCATCACGCCGTACCCCACGGCGGGCACCGTATGCAGCGCAGGCAGGATATGAATCTCGCGCGATCCGATCATTACCTGCTGCCCCGGCTGAATCGACTGAAACTGCAGCAGGGGCCGCTCGGGAGAGGGGAGACAGGTGAAGTCGGGCCAGATCACCCAGTTGAACACATGTTCGCGCAGGGCCTGCAGGGTGGCCGGTAGCGCATGGATCTGGATGGGGGGCGCGTCCGGTGAATACACCATGTCCGCGAGCATCGGCAGAAATCCGATGTGGTCGAGGTGCGAATGGGTCAGAAATACGTGACGGACCTTTTGTAATTCGCCCAGAGTCAGGTCACCGACCCCACTGCCGGCGTCGATCAGGATATCTTCGTCGATCAGAATCGATGTCGTGCGACGGTTGGGGCCGATGCCGCCACTAGCGCCCAATATGCGGACAGAGAGACTCATTCCGGATCGGACTGCAACTGAAAGTTGTGAATGTCTCGGCAGACCATGCGGCAGAGACGCCTCCTTGAAGAGACGGTAGCTACGACGGATTTCCGACGTACTTCTAACATACATTAAGACTAGATCAGGTCTAAGCGTGTCTGACGTGACCTGCACCACGAAAATGGCACGTGTGGTCGGACAACGGCTGAAAAAGGTGCTAGGCATCGCGTTTTCCACCCGGTTCCGGGCCTGTGCTGGCACCCGGGATGGGGCGAGGAACGCCGCTTGGTCAGCCTGGGCAAGGGCGACGGGCAGGGATTACGCGACTGTCTCTTCCCGCGCTCGTCGGGAGTTGCTAGAATGCGCGCCTTGATTGGGGCGGTAGCTCAGCTGGGAGAGCGTCGCGTTCGCAATGCGAAGGTCGGGAGTTCGATCCTCCTCCGCTCCACCAATACATCAGAGAAAAGGCCTGCAGACGCAGGCCTTTTTTCGTTTCAGCTTCCGGTTTGGCGGGCGCTCGAAGGGTGGCTGGACTGCACCAGCTCGATCACTCGCTCGGGGGGCACGGGGGGCGTGGTCAGGTAGCCCTGCCAGGCATCGCAGCCCTGCGAGGCGAGAAAGCTCCGCTGGGCCTCGGTCTCCACGCCTTCCGCCAGCACGTCCAGCCCCAGGTTGTGGGCCATGCTGATGATCGCCATGGTCAGTTCCACGTCGTTGCGGTCCTCCGGCAGGTCGCGCACGAACGTCTGGTCGATCTTCAGGATGTCGATCGCGAACTCCTTCAGGTAGGCAAGCGACGAATATCCAGTGCCGAAGTCGTCGATCGCCAGCAAGACGCCAAGGGATTTCAGTTGTTCCAGTGTGCCGCGGGTGGCCTCGGCCTGGTGCATCAGGGTGCTCTCGGTAATCTCGAGGGTCAGACGGCGTGGTTCCAGGCCCGTGTTGCGCAGTACCTGACGAATCCGGCGCGGCAGGCCGGGCGCGGCGATCTGGTGTCCGGACAGGTTGACCGAGACCTCGAGCGGAGGGTGTCCGGAGCGGTCCCACTCGATCACCTGGCGGCAGGCCTGCTCCAGCACGAAGTCGCCGACCGCCCCGATCAGGCCGGTCTCTTCCGCGACCGGGATGAACACGTTCGGAGAGATCAGGCCTTCTTCCGGGTCGCGCCAGCGCACCAGGGCCTCGACCCCCGTGATGCGGCCGGTGGCCATCCGTACCTGTGGCTGATAGAAGACCTCGAGCTCGTCCTGCGCCAGGGCCCGGCGGAGGCGGTTCTCGATCTCCAGGCGGCGGCTCGCCGCCTCGGTCATCGAATGGCTGTAGAAGCGGAACGTATTGCGGCCGGCATCCTTCGCCTCGTACATCGCCGCATCCGCCTGAGTGATCAGCTCTCCGGCATCCCTGGCATGGTCGGGGAAAAGCGAGATGCCGATGCTCGCGCCCACCTGCAGGTCGCGCCAGCCCCCGACCGCGAAGGACTCCGCGATCAGCTCCAGCAGTTCGCGGGCGCGTGCCTCGACATCGGGCCGGTCGCGGATGTCATCGAGCACCACGATGAATTCGTCCCCGCCGATGCGTGCCACGGTCTGGGCCCGGAAGCGCTCTTTCAGGCGCTCTCCGAGGATTTGCAACAGCTCGTCCCCGACCGCGTGGCCCAGGCTGTCGTTGATGGTCTTGAAGCGGTCAAGATCCATGAACAGCACTGCTATTCGGTCCTTCTGGTGCCGGGCCTCGGCCATGGCGCTGTCCAGCCGCTGGTGCAGCAATACGCGGTTGGGCAGCTCGGTCAGCGGGTCGTGGCCGGCCTGATAGGCCAGGCGCGCCTCGTGCGCGCGCAGGCGCGATTCCGCCTCGCGCCGCTGGTCAACTTCCAGGGCCAATTGGGCGTTCAGCCGGCGGTAATGCACCACGGCCAGCGTCGAAAGCAGCAGCAGGGCCAGCAGAAACCCCAGCGGGATCTCCGGGCGGGCCTCCAGGAGCGCGCGGAGATCCAGCACTAGCGTCGGTTCGTAGGGCGGCAGGCCCAGCGTCTCGAACAACTGGTGCACCGGGGTGTAGGACAGGGGGGCCGACCAGCCGTGGTAGCCGCCTGCGCTGGCCGCGAGGTGATCGGCCGGCAGGCGCAGCAGGGCGATGGTGACCGCCTCCGCGATTGCATCGGGGGTGTGGTCCAGACGCGAGAAGGGCCATTCCGGGTACAGCCGGGTCGTGTGGGCCAGCGGGAATTCGGCGGTTTCGCGCGGCGGCAGTACTCGAAGGGCATCCGAGGGGATCTCGCCCGCTTCTATCAGCGATTCCAGCAGCCCGGTACGGACCATCCCGGCGTCGGCCTCGCCGGCAAGCAGGGCGTCGATCACCAGGCGGTGCGGCATCCCGGTGAAGGTGAGCGATTCGAGATCCTCGAACGGGTCGATCCCGGCGCGATGCAGTTCGAAATGGCCGGCCTGCCACCCCCCCAGCGAGTCCTGGTCTACGGCGAGCAGGCGCTGGCCACGCAGGTCGGGCAGGGTCTGCAGGTCTTCGCGCCCGGCGGGTACCAGGACCACGCCGCCGAACTGGCGGACCGGTTGGCCCTGCTCGCTCCCGATGAGGGTGGCCAGCCGGGTAATGCCCTGCTGCGCCTCCAGCCGCACGTAGTGTCCGGTGTTGGTCAGTACGAAGTCCAGCTCCCCCGATTCGACGGCGCGATTGAGGTCAGCGTAGTCGAGCGCACGGATCCGGAACGCGGCGTCGGAGATGCTTTCGCTCAGATAGTCGGCCGTGGGTTGCCAGCGCGCCTCGGTGGCCTCGAGGTCTTCGAAGGCGAGGACCCCGATCGTATGCACGTCGGGCGTATCGGTGATGGCCAGGGCGGGCGCAACAGCGGTCAGCAGCGCCAGCAGCGAGGAGAGCAGGGGTCGTGGCCAGAACATGGCAAGAGCCTACTCGATCTGGGGGAATGCCGCATGGGGGCGGGCGAGTGCGGTGCAAGGGGAGGGACCCCGCCGCCACGGGTCGGCGGCAGGGCGCACGGGCGGACTACCAGCTCTTGTAGGGCAGGAATTTTCCGTTCCAGGTGATCTTGACGCGGTCGCCCTTCGGGTCCTCGACCTTGTCGATATCCATGGTGAAGTCGATCGCGCTCATGATGCCGTCGCCGAACTTCTCGTGGATCAGCGCCTTCATGGTGTCGCCATAGACGTTGATCGCCTCGTAGAAGCGGTAGAGCACCGGGTCTGTCGGGATGGTCTTGTCCCAGTGCTTGTGCGGGAAGGCCTGCAGTGCCTGGGCAACCTCGGGCCCGAGGCCGAGGAAGCTCGCCAGTTTCTCGGCCTGGTCCGCCTCGAGGTGGTTCATGCCATAGCAGGCGGAGGTTACATAAACCTCGTGCAGGCCGGTGGCCTCGGCGATCGCGGCCCAGGTGCTACCGCGGTTCTCCTTGGCCTCGAGGATGGTGGTGGTCATGGCGGTCTTGCTGAGACTCATCGGGTAAGTCCTCTTGGTCGTGTTAGTGGATAAGGGTGTTCAAACGGCCCGGATCGCGGCCCGCTCCTGTGGCGCGGCGGACTCCGAGGGCTTCGCCGGATTGACATGGCGTGGCTCGTGGCGCGGATCCATACCCTGAGCGGCTTCCTGCTGGGCCTCCAGGGACATGTCCTTCGCGCGGTGTACGAGGAAGTCCACCAGGTGATTGCGGATCTTGTAGTAGTGCTCGTGCTGGTGGAGCGTGGCGCGCTCGCGGGGACGCGGGATGTCGATCTTCACCGACTCCGCGACCTTGGCGTGCGGGCCGTTGGTCATCAGCAGCACGCGGTCGGCCAGCAGGATGGCCTCGTCGACGTCATGCGTGATCATGAATACCGTCTGGTGGGTCTCCTGCCAGATCTTCAGCAGCTCCTCCTGGATCACGCCGCGGGTCAGGGCATCGAGTGCCCCGAACGGCTCGTCCATCAGCAGCAGCTTCGGCTCGATCGCAAAGGCGCGGGCGATGCCGACGCGCTGGCGCATGCCGCCGGAGAGCTGCGACGGCTTGCGGTCCATCGCGTGATCCAGCCCGACCATCTTCAGATAACGCTCGGCATGTTCCAGACGCTTCTGCTTGCTCCAGTTGGGCCAGCGGGCGCGCACCGCGAACATTACGTTGTCGCGCGCCGACAGCCAGGGCAGAAGGCTGTGGTTCTGGAAGATCACGCCCTGATCGAGGCTCGGACCCTTGATCTCCTTGTTGTCCATGATCACGTTGCCGTCGGTGGGCGAGGCCAGGCCGGCGAGCACGTTCAGGATGGTGGATTTGCCGCAGCCGGAGTGGCCGATCAGGCAGACGAACTCGCCTTTCTGGATCCCCAGATCTACCCCCTCGAAGACCGTCATCAGGTCGTCCGAGTCGGGCTGCGGGAAGCGTTGGCTCAGATTCTCGATTTCGAGGAAGCCCTTGCTCATGGTTGTACTCCTGGTTGGGCTGCGCCGACGCTAGTCGGCGTAGCGCACGAGTTTGGTGGCCTGGGCGAGGCTGAGATCCAGCAGGAAGCCGATGATGCCGATCATCACGATCGCGAAGATCACGCTGGCCAGGTCGAGGTTGTTCCACTGGTTCCAGATGTAGTAGCCAATGCCGGTGCCGCCCACGAGCATCTCGGCGGCCACAATCACCAGCCAGGCGATGCCGATGGAGATGCGCATCCCGGTCAGGATGGTCGGGGCCGCGGCGGGCAGGATCACGGTGAACGCCGTGCGTACCTTGGACAGCTCGTGGGTCTTGGCCACGTTCAGCCAGTCATTGCGCACCGATGCGACGCCGTAGGCCGTGTTGACCAGCATGGGCCAGATCGAACAGATGAAGATCACGAAGATCGCCGAGATGTTCGAGTCACGGATCACGAACAGGGCCAGCGGCATCCAGGCCAGAGGCGATATGGGCTTGAGCACCTGGATGAACGGGTCAAAGGCCTTGTTCAACAGCGGCGACATGCCGATCACGAAGCCGAACGGAACGGCGATCAGTGCGGCCAGGAAGAAGCCCAGCAGGACGCGATAGATCGAGTACCCCAGCTGGATGCCGATGCCCTTGTCGTTCGGGCCGGCATCGTAGAAGGGGTTGCTCAGCTCGGAAACGGCGTGGCTGATCACCTCGGACGGTGCGGGGATGCCGCTGGAGCCGCGTTGCCCGCCGCCCCCGGTCAGCATTTCGTACTCGCTGAGTTCCTCCTCCTGGATCATCAGGACCTCCGGGGCGGTGGCCAACTGCCACACGCCCAGGAAGAACAGCAGGATCACAACCGAAAGTACTCCGGCTCGAAAGTTGAGATTGCTCAACATGGCTTAGCTCCTGCGCATTTCGAAGCTTTCGAGATAGCCTTCCGGGTCGGTGTAGTCGAACACCTTCCCCATGATCTCGAAGTTCTTGTAAGTGTCGCTCGGCGGTTCGTAGCCCAGCTCTTTCATCACCTCGGCACACTCGCTGGCGAGGAAGACATCCTCGGCGAGCCGGTTGTAGTCGAAGTCGCGACTCACATAGCCCCAGCGCTTCATCTGCGTGAGGATCCAGGTGGCCATCGAATGCCAGGGGAACGGGTCGAAGTCGATCCGGTGCGGGTCGTCCTGCACGTTGCCCAGGCCGTCGGCGTAGCGGCCGGTCAGGACCTGGCGCACCACCGGCTCCGGCTGGTTCAGATAGGCACGGGGCGAAATGACCTTGGCGATCTCGGCCCGGTTCTCGATGTCGGACGAGTACTGGGTGGCATCGATCAGCGAGCGGAACAGTGCCCCGAAGGTGTTCGGGTGTTCCTCGGCCCAGGCCGCGGAGCAGGCGAAGGCGCAGCAGGGATGACCGTCCCAAATCTCTTTGGTCAGCATGTGAATGAAGCCGATCTCGTCCCAGACCGCGCGCTGGTTGAACGGGTCGGGGGCCAGGTAGCCATCGATGTTCTCGGCGCGCAGGTTGGCGACCATCTCCGGCGGCGGGATCACGCGAATGCTGATGTCCTGATCAGGGTCCAGGCCGTGTTCCGCGACCAGGTAGCGCAGCAGGAAGTTGTGCATCGAATACTCGAACGGTACCGCGAAGCGGAAGCCCTTCCAGTCCTTGGGATCGCGCTTGTCTTTGTGCTTGTTGTGCAGCGTGATTGCCTGGCCGTTGATGTTCTCGATCGCCGGCATGATGAAGTGCTCGCGGCTGGACGAGCTGGTGCCCAGCGTCATCGACAGCGGCATTGGCGAGAGCATGTGCGAGGCGTCGTATTCGCCCGAGAGGGACATGTCGCGCGCGACCGCCCAGCCCGCCGTGTTGATCACGTCGACGTCCAGGCCGTAGCGCTCGTAGAAGCCCATCGGGTGGGCCATGATGATTGGCGTGGCGCAGGTGATCGGCACGAAGCCGATGCGCAGCTTGGTCTTCTCCAGCGGCCCGCCGTCCTTGATCGCGGCCTTCACCTTGTCCAGCGGCATGACCGAACCCAGCGCCGCGGCCAGGGTGCCGCCACCCAGCATCTGCAGGAAACGCCGACGATTGATCTCGTTGTGGCCGAACATGCCGCGCACTACCGCGCTCTCGACCGCGCGGTCGATCAGGGCCTCTTCGTCCAGCGTGCCCTGGGCCTTGTGCTCCGCATGGTGCGGCTCGGTCGTGGCGAATTCGCCGTTGTCCATTCGGCGTTCGAGGTTGGGGTCGGCCGTGTCGAAGCAGCTGCACTGACCTGGGCCGTGGTGGCCGTGGCGGCAGGCGCTGTCGTGGCGCAGGTCCGAATTGGCGTCAAACGGGTCGCTTAGGCTCTTGGTCGGCATGGCGATGTTCTCCTGGGTGGACGGATTCAAAACGGGGCGGTTGCGCCGCCCATGCCCAAGGGGTTGCAGAAGCCATGCCAAGAAGGGAAATGACGATTTGTGGGGAGGCGGCGGGGAGGTGTCTGGCGACACTTGGTCGACACTCTGGACAGAGTGGACAAAGTGTCCCTATTAAACGGCTTGATCGCTTCTAAGTGACTTCTATGCCGAGTTTTTTCAGGCGGTAGCGTAGCTGGCGCGGGGTCAGCCCCAGGCCGAGTGCGGCCCGCGTCTTGTTGCCGCTGGATTCCTCGATGGCGCGCAGCAGACGCTCGGCCTCGGATGCATGGACACGCTGGTAGGGACGCACCACGCTGGTGCGCTGTGCGTCATCGTTGGGCGCCAGGGGTGCGGGATTGACCGCTGGCGGGGCAGCCGCCTCGGCGGGGGTTCGAGTGGGCTCGTGGGGGCTGATGCGCGATTCCTCGTGCAGGATCTCGTCGATCAGTGCCGTCGTGATGCGGCCGTCGCTGGAGAGTAGAACGGCGCGTTCCAGCACGTTCTCCAGTTGACGGATGTTGCCCGGCCAGTCGAAGGCCTCAAGCCGTTCCAGCACGCGTTCGTCCAGCACCACGTTCCAGCCGTGCAGATGGGTGAAGCGGTCGAGGAAGTGCCGTGTCAGCAGGCGGATGTCGCTGGCACGGTCGCGCAGGGCGGGCATGTGGAGCGGGATCACGTTCAGACGGTAGAACAGGTCGAGCCGGAATTCGCCCGCGTTGACGGCCGCCTGCAGGTTCTTGTGGGTGGCGGCCACGATGCGCACGTCCACCGGGATGTCACGATTGCCCCCGATAGGCTGGACCACGCGCTCCTGCAGCACGCGCAGGATCTTCGACTGCAACGCCTCCGGCATGTCGCCGATTTCGTCGAGGAACAGCGTGCCGCCGTCGGCCAGCGCGATCTTCCCGGTCTTGGCGCTGCTGGCACCGGTGAATGCTCCCTTTTCGTGGCCGAACAGCTCCGACTCCAGCAGGTCGGCCGGGATGGCCGCGCAGTTAAGCGATATGAAAGGGCGGGCGTTGCGCTGGCTGATCCGGTGGATCATGCGCGCGACCTTCTCCTTCCCCGTCCCCGAGTCCCCTGTGATCAGGACCGTGGCCTGGGTATCCGCAATGCGGTGGACCTGCTTGAGCACATGCTTGAGGGCGGGGCTCTCGCCGAGGATGCCGTACTGCCCGCCCTGGGTATCCAGCGCGCTTTTGAGGTAACGGTTTTCCGATACCAGTTCGGCGGTGCGCTCGGCGATCAGCTGATTAATGCGCAGGACCTGGCCGATCATGCTGGCGATCACGCGCAGCACGTTCAGGTCGTCCTGGAACTGGCGCGAGCGTCGGCGCAGGCGGTGCACGCCGAGTACACCGATCGCGTGTTCGTCTTGCACGATGGGTACGGCGATATAGGCGACCGTCTCCTGCGGCAGGGTGGCGCGGTCGATCGCGCGGGCCAGGTACTCCGGCTCGTTGTCGATATCCTGGATCAGCGCGATCTGGCTGGTCTTCATCACGCGCCCGGTCACACCCTCGCCGAGGCTGTAGCGACCCCGTTCGCGCTCGGCATCGGTGAGCCCGTAGGCATGGCGGATACGGAGCTTGCCGGTGTCCGGGTCCGGCAGCAGTACGCGGCCCCGGTTCAGCCCCAGCAATTGCGACATCATCCCGAGGATGCGGTAGATCGCGGCGTCGGGATCGCCCGAACGGCCCATCAGCTTGGCCACCTCCAGCAACAGGGTGATCTCCTGTTCGCGGGTGGCCAGGTCGGGTGCAGCCGGTTCGGAAAGCGAGTGCAGTGCCATGGGTGGGTATATGCAGAAAGCCTGCCAGCCCGTATTTCCTGTCATAAGGCGGTCTGGGAGGCGGTTTTGTGGTCCGTTGTGGTGCCGTCTGCCTCGCCGCGGGGCGTGTATTGCACCGCGGCGAGGCTTGCGACTTGCTAAATCTAGCTCTCGGCGTGGTAGCTGCTGCGCTTGATCAGGCGCACGCAGATCGCGTCGAGCATGTAGCCGATGATGCCGATCACCAGCACGAAGGCTGCGAGCTTGTCGTACTCCAGCGTGTCGCGGGCATCGTTGATCGCATAGCCCAGCCCGGAGGTGACACCGAGGTACTCGGCGGGAACCAGCACGATCCAGGCCACACCTACCGCCAGGCGGATGCCGGCAAACACATCCTGGGCGATCGCGGGCATCACGATGTAGCGCAGGGTGTGGATCGGGTTGGCCCCGAGGTTGGAGCCCACCTTCAGCCACATCGGGTCGATGCGCTGGACGCCATGGGCCGTGGCATAGGTGATCGGCCAAATCGCGGCGATCGCGATCAGGAAGATGATCGCCCCGTCCCAGGTGGCGAAGGCCAGCACCGCAATCGGCATCCAGGCCAGCGGCGAGATCATGCGCAGGAACTGGAATGGCACATGGGTGATCTGCTTCAGCGTCAGGAAGTAGCCGATCATCACGCCCATCGGCACGCCGATCGCGATGGCATAGAACAGGCCCCAGCCCACGCGGTACAGGCTGGACTCGATCGGTTTCCAGACGTTGCCGGAGCTGACCAGGTCCCAGAACGCCGTGAGAGTCGGGCCGGGGGCAAAGCTGGCGAACGCCATCGTGTCCTCGTTATTGGCGATCAGCCAGCCGCCCCACCACCACAGGGCGAAAAGCCCGGCGATGCCCACCGCCGGGTATTGCACCCGGCGCCGGACCTGATCCGCCAGCCGCAGGAACGGGATCATCCGTTCCAGGGCCGGGTTCAGCTCGTTCATCGTGGCTTCGCGGTTCATAGCGCGATCACCTCCTCGCGCTCGAACGGCGAATCGAGGTTTACGCCGGGCGCGCCGTGCCAGGCGGTGTGCTTCTCCATTGCCTTCTTGACGAACTCGTAGTTCACCAGGTCCTCGGTCACGAAATCGGGATCCAGGTCCTGGAGGAAGGTGGTGTCGCCACCGACCAGCGTCTCGTTCATCGCGCTGACCAGATACTTGGTCGCGGACGGATAGGGCCAGGGCGAGAAGTCGATGCGACCGTTGCCCCAGTCGGCGTTGCGGATCGCGCCGCTGTCGGTGTAGGTGGAGTCGTTGGTGTAGTTGGTCATGGCCCGCTCGACGACACCGGCTGGCATTGGCAGGTAGCCCTTGCCGTCACGCGAGAGCAGGGTGGCGACCGCCTTCTTGTCCTCCTGGATGGTGCCCTGGGCGCGGACCACGGCGTTCATGACCTTCTGCGTCCATTCCGGCTCGCGGTTGGTCAGGCGTTCGTTCATGCAGATCACGCAACAGGGGTGATTCTTCCAGATGTCGCCGGTAAAGCGCAGCAGGTTGCCGTGGGCCAGCATCTCGCCTGCCGCGTTGAAGGGCTCGGCCACGATAAAGGCATCGATAGAGCGCGCGGCCAGGGCCGGCGGCATATCCGGCGGCGGCATCAGCATCAGGTTGACCTCGTGCGACTCCAGCGCCGCCCCCTGGTCGCGGATCACCGGGGTCAGACCGGCGTCGCGCAGGGCCATCTGCATCACCACGTTGTGCATCGAGTACCAGTAGGGCACGGCAACGCTCTTGCCGCCGAGGTCCGAGAAGTCCTTGACCTCTACGTGGCGCCCGGTGACCACGGCCGATCCGTTGATATGGGCCCAGGACATGATCTTGACCGGGAAATCGTTCTGATAGCGCATCCACAGGGGGATGGGCTTCAACAGATGCACGAGATTGAAGCGGTTGGCGGCGAAGGACTCGATCAGCGGCGACCAGCCCCGGATCAGCGTCGGATCGGCGACCTCCAGGCCCTCGTCCTCGAAATAGCCCTCGGAGTGGGCCACCAGCAGCGCGGCGGCATCGGTGATCGGGATGTAGCCGATCCGCACCACGCCGTCGAAGTCACGGGTGATCCCTTCGGGCTCTTCCAGGCCATCCGGCTCGGCGCCGAACAGCGACCCCGGCAGGGCGAGACCGGTGCCGGCCAGGCCGCCGACGGCGGCGGTGCGCAGGAAGTTGCGCCGCGAGAAATTGGTCGACAGCAGTTGGTCGAGCTCGCGGTCGATATCGTGGTGGTGGTCGCAGTTGCACATGACGGTGGTTCCTTTTTTGGCGATGACGGGGACGACGGGTATCGGTTGGTTGCGGGTATTCAGGCCGCGCGGATCCGCGCCTGACGACGGCTGGATTCGCTTTCGGATTCAGCGCGGGGTTGCACCCCGGAGCCGCCCGGGTGGCGAGTGGCGCCGAAGAACTCCATGAGCTCGCTCTTGAGATCCACGAACTGATGGCTGGCGCGATCACGGGGGTAGGGGAGTTCCACCTTCAGCTCGGCGGTGATCGTGCCGGGGTTGGAGCCCATGACCAGCACGCGGTCGGCCATTGCGACGGCCTCGTCGATGTCGTGGGTGACAAACACCACCGAGATGCCGCGTTCACGTGCCAGGCGCGTGACCTCGTCCTGCAGGGCGACACGGGTGAAGGCGTCCAGTGCGGAGAACGGCTCGTCCAGCAGCAGCAGTTCCGGGTCCGTCGCCAGGCTGCGGGCCAGCGCGACGCGCTGTTGCTGCCCCCCCGAGAGCGACTGCACGTTGACCTCGGCCTTGTCCGCCAGGCCCACCGTGTCCAGGAGCTGATCGATGCGCTCCTTCAGACCTTTCCGGCGACCCTGGAAAATCAGCCCCAGAGAGGCGTTCTTGCGCACGGTCATCCAGGGGTACAGCGAAGGCTTCTGAAACATCATGTTCCAGCGC
Organism: Thioalkalivibrio sp. ALJ15; assembly: GCF_000383695.1. Classification (NCBI taxonomy): domain Bacteria; kingdom Pseudomonadati; phylum Pseudomonadota; class Gammaproteobacteria; order Chromatiales; family Ectothiorhodospiraceae; genus Thioalkalivibrio; species Thioalkalivibrio sp. ALJ15. The sequence continues at coordinate 54,152 of NZ_KB912057.1, read as the reverse complement.
GGGCTGGGCTTGATGACCTGCTGGCCGTTGATGCGCACGCAGCCGTCGCTGGGCAGCAGCAGCCCGGCGAGCATATGCAGCAGGGTGGATTTGCCACAGCCACTCTGGCCGATCAGGGCGACGGTCTCGCCCGGCGCGACGGTGACCTCGATGTCCTTCAGGGTCGGATCTTCCTGACCCGGATAGTGGTGGGTGATGTAGTCGATGGAGATGGCGGCGCCCATGGCATTTCCCTCGTAAGCCTGCGTACATGTGCCGCCCGGTGGACGGCGCGTTCACAGGTGTCCTTACAAGGGGCGTGCCAAACCTCGCGGTGAGATCGCCCGAGGATTCCCGGGCCCTCCGATAAACGGCGACGTGGAGCCGTTCCGCAGGTCTTGAATCACGGCGGGGGTGGGGCATCTGTGGGTGTCGAACGGGCCGGGCCGTCCGGCGTGTCGCGGACAAAGACGACAAAGTGTCCGGCTTGGGCGACAAAGCGGACAAATCGTCCGGCCCGGATGGTTGGTCAATTTGTCGTGTTCAGGTGGAAATCGCTTCATGAAGCCGTTCTTCGGTGGTTGGCACAGCTTCTGCACTGCGATGGTCGACCCGGCGCGATCCGGGATGGTCACCACAGCCGGTGGCCCTGACCGCCAACCATCGAGAGGAGCTACACCATGTCCACTGCCGAAGCCACCACCACCCTGTCCATGAACGCGCTGGAGCCGATCGACCAGAACGGTCTCAACGATCTGGCTGCCAAGGGCAAGGCCAATCCGGAAAGCATCGTCACTCTGAAGGCCACCACGGTCTGCGAGGGCAAGTTCCGCAACCTGACCTACGTGCGCGATCTGGATGCGCATGTGATCGACGAGCCGCCGCACCTGCTGGGTGACGACACCGCCCCCAACCCCTCCGAGGCGGTACTGGCCAGCCTGGGCGCCTGTCTTTCGGTCGGCATGCACGCCAACGCCATCGACCGCGGCATCACGCTGACCAAGCTGGAACTGACGCTGGAGGGCGACATCAACGTGACCGCCGTGTGGGGTGTGGGCGATACCGACGTCAACAAGCGCCTCGGCTTCACCGATATCCGCGTGAAGGCGCACCTGGAGGGCGATGCCAGCGAGGAGCAACTGAAAGAGTTGGTGGCCCATGCCGACTTCTGGTCGCCCGTGGCCAACACCATGCGCAACCCGGTTGGTGTCAGCGTCGAGCTGGCCTGAACCACCTGCCATCCCGAACGGGAGAGAGAACCCATGTTGCAGACCCGTACTGACGAACAGACGGGGGTGTCGCCGGCCGCAGGGCCGGCGGACGCCGATGCCCCGCTGAAGGCGCTGGTGGAACGCGAACTCGCGCCGCTAACCGCCCGCATCGATCGCGAGGGCGTCTACCCCGAGAATTTCCTGCGCGAGGCGGGTCGCCTCGGCGCATTCAATCGACACCTGGCCAGCCAGAACGCGACCGGTACGACGGACATTGCCGGCGCGATCCGCGCGACCGAGGTGATTTCGGCCGAGTGTATGACCACAGGCTTTGTGGCCTGGTGCCAGAACGCCTGCGCCTGGTACGCGGAGAACAGTGACTCCGACGTGCTCAAGCGCGAGGCCCTGCCGAAGCTCGCCAATGCCGAGGCGCTGGGCGCGACCGCTCTGTCCAATCCGATGAAGTGGTTCGCCAACATCGAGGAGTTGAAGCTGAATGCCGAGCGCGTCGATGGCGGCTATATCGTCTCCGGCGCGCTGCCCTGGGTGTCCAACCTGGGCGAGGACCATTATTTCGGCGCGATCTTCCGTACCACTGATGCCAACCCGCGTCCGTTGATGGCGCTGATCAACTGTGCCGATCCCGGTTTCAGCCTGACGGCCTGCCCCGAGTTCACCGCGCTGGAGGGCTCGCGCACCTTCGGTTGCCACTTCGACCGGGTGTTCGTGCCGGATGCCCATATCCTTGCGGACCCTCTGCCGGAGTACATCCGCCGCATTCGCCCCGGTTTTGTGCTGCTGCAGATGGGCATGGGGCTGGGCCTGATCGATGGCTGCATCGAGACCATGCGCGAGTCCAACGAGACCCTCGCGCACGTGAATGGCTATCTGGATGACCAGGTCGGCGAGCTGGAGGAGGCCCTGGCGGATGCCCGCAGTGCCTGTTACGCGCTGTCGGAGACACCGTTCGATGACTCCGAGCGCTTCTTTGCCGATGTGCTGCAGATGCGACTGACGGGCTCCGAGCTGTCGCTGCGCGCCTCGCAGTCGGCCCTGCTGCACTGCGGCGCGCGGGGCTACAAGGCGGACGCGGCGGCCCAGCGCAAGCTGCGCGAGTCGTACTTCGTCGCGATTGTGACGCCCGCGATCAAGCACCTGCGCAAGGAGCTTGCGCGGATCCACGCGCACTGAACCGGTGCCCTCGAACCCGCGTGGCCCCGGTGAAGCCGGGACCGCGCCCCGAATGCAAGGAATCCCCATGTTGGAAATCACCACCCGACTGGACCCCGAGACCGCCGTGGAACGGCTGAAGCAGGCGATCGAAGCCCAGGGACTGAAGCTGGTCTCGCACATCAACGGCCAGGCCAATGCGGCAAAGATCGGGGTCGAGGTCCCTACCGACCAGATCCTCGAGGTCTTTCACCCGAGCTACGCGGTGCGCGTGTGGCAGGCCTGCAAGCCGGCCGGCATCGATATCCCGCTGCGCATCCATGTGTCGGGTCACGGCGATGTCCTGCGTGTTAGCACGCGTTCGGCGCGCGATGTGTTTGCGCCCTGGGCGAGTCCCGAGCTCGACACCATTGGCGCGGAGCTGGATCCGAAGCTGCAGGCGATTCTGGACACTCTGGAGGCCGCGTGATGACTACCGAAACCGACGACTACAAGCGCTATATCTGCAAGGTCTGCGGCTATATCTACGACGAGGCGAAGGGTGATCCCGACTCCGGCCTCGCGCCGGGCACCCGCTTCGAGGACATCCCCGAGGACTGGTACTGCCCGGACTGCAACGTGACCAAGGCGGACTTCAGTCCCTTCGAGCCGCGGGCCGAGTCCACCGACGCGGTCTCCGCCGCAAGCGCCTGGAGTAGTGGCCCGCGCGGCGACGATCCCGACGCGGTCGTGATCGTGGGTGCCGGCATGGCCGGCTGGGCCCTGGCCGAGCGCCTGCGGGAGCAGGACCCGCGCCGCACCATCCGCATGATTACCGCGGACAGTGGCGACTATTACACCAAGCCGCGGCTGTCGAACGCGTTTGGCCGCGAGACCGCGCTCGACGAACTGGTCGAGGAGGGCGGGCAGCAGCGCGCGGGGCGTCTGGGTGTGGAGCTGATGCCGTTTCTGCGCGTGCTGGGCATCGATCGCGACCGCCAGCGTGTGATCACGGCCCGGGGGGGTATCCCCTATGGCCAGCTGGTGCTGGCCACCGGTGCCCGCCCGCGCCGCATCGAGTTTCCGGGGGACGCGCCGGCCCCGCTGGCCGTGAACACCCTGGATGACTACTGTCTGCTGCGCGAGGCACTGGAAGCGCCGGGAAAGAGCCCGGCCGAGACGCCGGTGGCCATCATTGGGGCGGGTCTGGTGGGCTGCGAGCTGGCCGATGACCTGGCCAGGGGAGGTTTCCCGGTCACGCTGATCGAATGCGCCACACAACCACTCGCGGGGCTGTTGCCGTTGCCCATGAGCCGGGACCTCGCCGCAGCCCTGGAGAAGAGTGGTGTCGATTTGCGGCTGGATGCCAATATCGTTGGCCTGAACAAGGGAGGGCCGGGGACGACCATCGAGCTGCAGGACGGCGAACCGGTCCAGGCGGCGGTGGTGCTGTCCGCACTGGGGCTTGAGGGTCAGAACGACATCGCCCGGGCGGCTGGTCTGGACTGCGGCCTCGGGGTCCGCGTGAATGCACAACTGGCGACCTCCGATGCGGCGATCTTTGCCCTCGGCGACGGCTGCGAGTTTGCCGGCCGGTTGCGCCCGTACGTGGAGACGCTGCGCGACCAGGCGGCGGTGCTGGCTCGAACCCTCGGTGGCGACGTGACGGAGTATGTGCCCGGACCCGGTACGGTCCAGGTGAAGACCACAAGCCTGCCCCTGAATGTCTGTCCGCCGCGCGACGTCGCTCGAGGCGCTTGGGTCGAGACTGAATCCACTCCCTCCGGTCGCCAGCTGGAGTTCCATGCCGACGGTGTGCTGGCCGGGTTCGCGGTGTCAGGGTCCCTGGCGCGGCGCGCGGCCGACCTGGAGGCCCGGCTGGGACAACCCGTGGGTGCCGAGCGGCCGCGCATGGCCAGCTAACAGGTGAGATGGCCGTTGGCGGCAAGGCCCCGGCCGGCGTGGAAGAACCGAGTGCTGTACGGGGTGTTCGTTATACTGGGGCGCTGATGCATTTACGCGATGGCCGTTCCATCGTCGGCAGGAGAGAACGCCTTGGCCAGTTTTACGATCACCTTGCATGCCCGTGCGGCGGACGAGCCCGAAATTCAGCGCGTGTCCGTGACTGCGGGCGAGGACGAAGAGCTGCCGGAGTACGGCCAGGTCTGGGTATGGGACATCCTCTACGCCCAGCAGCTGTTTGCCCTAGGCGAGACGCAGACGGCTCAGCAGCTGAAGGAGGCCCTGGAGCTGTGGGCCGTGAATATGTCCAGCAAGGTATTCCAGCCGCATGGCCACATCCTGGCGAAGGGCTACCTGGACCTGTCGGAAGACCTGAAGCTGATCAGCGGTGACGAGGAACGCCCGGTCGCGGCTGACGGTGATCGCGAGATCGTCGTGACCGTGACCGGTCAGGCCGGCCAGCTGCCGGATGTCGCGGTCAGCCCGGAGGCGCTCGAGGCCGAGGAGCGCAAGAACCTCGTGCTGGGCCTGGGGCAGTTTTTCAATTTCGACAACCCGATGTTTGCGCGCGAGCTGCCGATCCATGTGCTCGCGATGCGCAAGTATCACGCCGACGTCCATGAGCCGCACACCCGCGAGGCCCTCGACGAGGCCCCGTTCTATGCCATCCAGAAGGCGATGGAATACTTCCAGGCAGCCAACCAGGGCACGGTGCAATAGGACGTACTGACTGCTAGGGTCGGGTCATGCGTACCGTTTACACCGCTGCCGACCCGGTGATGGCCGGGTTCATCGAGAATCTCCTGAAGGAGGCCGGCATCCCCGCTTATGTCGCCCAGGCCGGGCTTTATGGCGCCGCCGGCGAGATCCCGCCGACCGAGTGCTGGGGGCGGGTGATGGTGGTGCACGAGGCCCAGGCCGAGCAGGCCCGCGAGCTGATCGTGGAGTACCTGGAAGGCGAGCCGGAGCACGACGGGAAGGAATGGAAGTGCTCGCGTTGCGGCGAGCGGATCGAGCCGCAGTTCACCCAGTGCTGGAACTGCGGGCGCGAGCGGCGCTGATTCTCCACCACTAGTCCGCTACGCAGGGCGTCTTTCTAGCGAATCCCGTTACCCGAGCCGTACTGGGCCCGTACCCGCTGGATGTAGGTCTGGGTTTCGGGGAAGGGCGGTACGCCGCCATGACGCTCCACCGCCCCGGGGCCCGCGTTGTAAGCGGCCAGGGCCAGGTCCAGATCCCCGTCGAAACGCTGCAGCATCTCGGCCAGGTAGCGCGTGCCGCCATGGATGTTCTGGGCTGGGTCGAAGCGGTCGGTCACGCCCAGGTCGGCGGCGGTGGCCGGCATCAGCTGCATCAGGCCGTGCGCACCCACCCGCGAGACGGCCTCGGGGTCGAAGCAGGACTCGACGTGAATCACGGACTGTACCAGGGCCGGGTCGACACCGTTGTGACCCGCGGCGGCGCGGATCAGCTCGGCGAACTCGCCACCGCCGCTGGCCAGGGCCTGGCGGGCCCTTTCGCCGCAGCGCGCCCGGGCTGTCGGGCGGCCGTAGGTGGCGATCAGGTTCATGTTGGCGTTTTGGCTCCGCTGGTTGGTGACCAGACGCTGGCCGTCCGGGCCCTCGAACACGAAGATCTCGCTGGGCGACCAGCTACCCCCTGAAGCCGTTCCGCTCTGGCTGGCAGAGGTGCCGGGACGCTGGGGCGAAGGCACGGTCTCGTACTCGATGCCCTCGGGGCGCTGGTCCGTAATCACGCGGGCACCCGTGGCGTCGTAGTAGGTGTAAAGGTCGGCCTGGGCGGGCAAGGCGAGGACGCCGGCGGCCAGCAGCAACGCCGGCAGTCCGCCCGCGAAACGCTTACCATATGCACGATTGCGCAACCGAATCCCCCCCCTTGTCGCCCACGTCCGAATGAACGCTCCCCAGACGACCGATCCCATTATGGCGCCGGAAACTGCGCAACTGGAAGGGCTGCTGCGCGAGGCCCTGGCGGGAACCGCGCTGGAACCGCCGCTGGTGGAGGTGCTGGAACGGGTGGACTCCACCAATGCACGACTGCTCGACCCCGCGCAGATGCATGCCGGCCCCAGGGTGTGTCTGGCGCGCGAGCAGCTGGCTGGGCGGGGGCGACGAGGCCGGGCCTGGGTGGCGCCCCCGGATGCCGGCCTGGCCCTCTCGCTCTCCTGGCCGATTGCCGCCAACCAGCCGGTGCCTGCGGCCTATCCGGTCGGCGTGGGGATCGGGGTCATCCGCGCGCTGGAGGCGCTCGGTGTGGAAGGCCCGGGTCTCAAGTGGCCGAACGACCTGGTGGTAGGCGCTGCGAAGCTGGGCGGTATCCTGGTCGAGCAGCGGCTTCCCCGGCCGGATCGGCCCGGGCGCCTGGTGGTGGGGGTCGGGCTCAATCGCCGGGGTTCCGGAGCGCTCGGCCTGGATCGCGAGGTGACCGACCTGGAAGCCCTGTCAGACGGGCAGGGGCCCGACTGGCTGGCGCTGGCGGCCGAGGTGACAGGCTGGCAGATGCGCCTGCATTCGCTGCTGATGGCACAGGGGCTGGCGGCGCTGGCGGACGATCTCGACCGCCTCGATGTGCTGGCCGGACGCCCCATCCAGGTACCGGATACGGGCCTGTCGGGCATTGCCCGGGGCATTTGCCTGGATTCGGGGCGTCTGCGCGTCGAGGATGAGGCGGGCGTCCTGCATCATCTCGACGCAGGAGAAGTATCCATCCGGAGGGCTGGGCATGCCTGACTGCGCGCTGATCGACATCGGCAGTACCCGAATCAAGTGGCAGCGCCGCGACGCGGCCGGTCATGTGCTGGACGAGGGCACAAGCCTCGCGATTGATGATTGTGCTCAGGCGCTGAAAGACGCTGGTCTGGCGATCTGGGCCGCCCGTGTCGGCAGCCCGGAGCGCCAGGCGGCGCTGGAAGACGCGGTGGGGGCGGCGGTACCCATCCACTGGGTGGGAACGCACGGGGGCGGGCGCTATGGCGTGCGCAGTGATTATGCCGAAGGCCAGCTGGGTGTGGATCGCTTCTGTGCACTGGTGGCGGCCCGGGCGGAAGGGCCGGGGCCCTGCGTGCTGGTGGATGCGGGAACCGCGATTACGGTCGACCTGCTGGATGCCGAGGGTCGGCATCGGGGCGGGTACTTGCTGCCGGGGCGACAGCTGGGCTGGGATTCGCTGCAGGCCCGGCTGGCCGACCGCGTCGCTCCGCGCGATCCGGGTGGCTGGCCCGCGACCCTCGACTCGACACCGGGGCTTGGTAGCGAACAGGGCCTGGAGCGCGGACTGACGCTGGGTCTCTCCGGCGCGGTCGATCGCCTGATCGTCGAGGCCCGCACCCACCTGGGCAATGACACCGTCTGCTGGCTACACGGTGGGGATGCATCCTGGCTTGCCGGGCAGCTCACCGAATTCGTCACTCTGCGCGAGAACCTCGTGCTGGAAGGCCTGTGGCAGATTGCACGCGCGGAGGGGGGCTCGTGATGCGCTGGTTCGTCGTGCTGTTGCTGCTGGCGAATCTTGCCCTGTTTGGCTGGAGCTGGCAGCAGGGGCACTGGAACGGCGACCCTTACGCCGACGTGCCCCCACCGGAGCGGGGTACGCAGATGCTCGACGAGGGCGATGTGCGGATTCACCCGCTCGACGGGGGCGACTAGGTCAGTCGTCCAGTCCCGGGATGCCGGCGCGCAGGGCCTGGAAGCCGATGGCCACGTCGTCGGGATCGGCGCCGGGTTCGATGTGCAGCCGCGCGCGAACCTTCTCCGGATCGATGTGGGATTCTTCTACGATCTCTTCCGGCAGACGGTGCAGCCACCAGGCCAGTGCAGCCTGACTGCGCGTCTCTGACCACGGTTCAAGGTCCGATCCGACACGCTCGGCGTGCGCCTCCAGCTCCTCGTCAAAGAACGGCTTCAGGCGGTCCAGCGCGGCGACCGGATCGGGCAGATCGGGCTTCTCGCCCTCCAGCGCCTCGATCGCGCGGGCCAATTCGAGGCGGGCGATCTCCGGCCAGATCTGTGCGGGCAGGTATCCCTCCATCGCCGGGCGCCCGTCGGCGGTGATGCCGTGCAGGAAGCCGGCCTCTGTGCCCAGGTACCGGTCCAGGGCCTGCATGGCCTCGCGCGCCCAGTCGAGGGTGTCCTCGTCCTCCATGACCCGGGCCATGTTGGCCAGGGCGGCAATCGCCTGGCCGGAGCTGTCCGCATAGGTGTTGCGGTCCACCCGCGGGGGATCGGTCTCCAGCCGTTCTTCCGGGTCGAGCTGGTAGTAGTCGCGATCCGCATACTGGCTATTGCCGAAGCGCGACTGAGCCTCGTCCCAGAGCTGGTCGCGCAGATAGTCGCGAATACCGCGGGCGAATTCGGCGTGATGTTCCTTGCCGAAGCGCTCGTAGGCCTCGGCATACAGCCAGAGGAACGCGGCGTTCTGGTCCAGTCGTTTGGAGGTTTCGAGGGCCAGGACCGGATCGCGTTGATCCCAGTCGTGGAAAAAGAAGAATCCTCCCTCCACTCCGTCGTACAGGTCGGCGGCGATCTGGTCGAGCATGGCGGGCATGCGGTCTTCCCAGTCCGCCTCGTCGAGCAGGAAGCGATAGGTCCAGGGCTGCGGGCGTTTGCTCAGCGTGCCGAAGGCCGCGCTGCCGCTCAGGCGGTGGCCGGAGCGGTCGTAGACCTCGTCGAGCATCTCGCGGAAGCGGTCGAGGTCATTGATCGCGGCGTCGTCCGGCGTGATCTCGCGGCCGGTGACCGAGAACATGTCCCGCTGGGCCTCCAGGATGCCCTGCAGGTCGCGTGGATTAACATGCCCGGTAAAGCGGGTGAGCATCTCGTCCTCGTGGTTCACGATCACCACAAACGGCAGACCCCGACCACCGTAGCGGCGGAACAGGTCGGCGCGCTCGTCGAGGTCGACCAGGACCGGGATGTAGTGCTGATCGATGGTGTCGACGACGTCGGGGTTCTCCAGCGACTCGTCCTGGAAGTCGCGGCACCAGGTGCACCACTGCCCGTGAAAGTAGAAGAAGATCGGCCGTTCGAGCTCCTTCGACTCCTCGAACAGTTCGCTGTCCCAGGACTGCCAGTCGATCTGGGAGCCTTCCGGGTAGTCATCCACCTCGAAACCGTTGTCGGGCCCGTTATCCGGGGCCTCGGCGGGTCCGGCCGCGCCTTGAGCACCAACAATGCCCGCAAGGCCCAGCAGAACAAGGCCCAGGACGGGACTGGTCCACCCGCCGATGGTGGCGACTGCAAAAAATTTGTGCTCGTCCATGGCGCACCTGGAGATTTGGGCTGCTTACTACGGTAGACCACAATCAAGGGGTTGCCGTTCCTCGGGAGACATCCGCCTCGGTGGTAGCATGGCCGTGGATCAAGCCACGGGGGGATCGAGATGCGCCTTTGCAGGGGAGGGACGGCCGCGACGAGGGGAGACCCGAGATGGCGAGGGTGACGCTTCTGCTGCCCGGATTGTTTCGGCGTGCCGAGGCGGCCTTGCCGAAGGACGGCGAGGATCCCCCGGGAATCCGGCATCTGGCGCGCTGGCTGGGCCGAGCACGCCCGCTGGTAGCTGCGCCGGCGGATGCCCGGGAGGGCTGGGAGGTCCAGCTCGCGCGGCGGCTGGGCTTCGAGCAGCCGGTCTCGGGATCGCGCCTGTGGCTGGCCTGGCCCGTGCGGCTGACGCCCGGGATGAAGGACCTGGTCGCGGATCCGGTCTTCGAGGTCCACCGGGAAGAGCGCGAGGCGCTGTGGGAGGCCGCGCGTCCGGATCTGGAAGCGGCGGGGGCCACGCTGCGGCTGTCGTCGGCTGGGCTGTGGCTCCTGGAAATGGAGGGCGAGGGGGATGGAGCGGGCGAGCCGCCCTCAGCGGGCTGGGGTCGCTCGATGAGCCGGGGTGCGATGGACAGTGACGTCGCGCGCCGTCTGCAGGTCCTAAACAACGCCCTGCAGATGACCTGGTTCCAGCATCCGGTGAACCAGGCGCGCGAGCAATCCGGGCGCGAGCCCGTTCACGGGCTGTGGTTCTGGTCACCGGGGCGTCCAGAGGGCGCCACGGCCGTGCGCGCGGTCTGTGGCGGTGGGCCTGTCGCGCACTTTCTGGCGGACTGGACGGCGCTTGACTGGAATCCGGATCCGGCCGCCGCGGCGGAGGCGGTGCGCGATACCGTCGTGGTACTGGATGCCCTGGCAGGCGCGCGCGATCTCGAACGCCATGCGGAGGTGATGCAGTCCCTGGCCGATGACGTCGTACGGCCTCTGCTGCCTCTGCTTCGGAAGGGACACCTGGAGGCGCTGGAGTTTCACGATCCGCTTGCGCGCTCGGAGCCGCCCAGGGTGCTGGAACGCCGGGACAGCCTGGCCTTCTGGCGGCGCGCGCGAGTCCTCTGACGCACCCCGTCCGGTTGGACCCGAGTGCGCCAGACGCCGGGTCAGGGGTGTTATACTGCGCGGCTTTTCTGCCCACCCGCACACCGGAAATCGACGCATCATGGAACTGAATCCGCTGTATACCCAGATTGATGACCTGAAAGGCCGCCTGGAAGGCCTTAGGGGGTATCTTTGACTACCCGGTCAAGGAAGAACGCCTAGAAGAGGTCCAGCGCGAACTGGAAAACCCGGACATCTGGAACGACCCGGATCGTGCGCAGGCGCTGGGCAAGGAACGCGCCCAGCTCGAGAACATCGTCGTCAACATCCGCGAGATCGGCACGCAGCTGGCCGACAGCCGCGACTTGCTGGAGATGGCCGAGGCCGATGACGATGCCGAGACGGCAGCGGCGGTGGAGGCCGACGTCGCGGCCCTGACCGCGCGGGTCGAGGCACTGGAGTTCCGGCGCATGTTCTCCGGCGAGATGGACGAGGCCAACGCCTATCTCGACATCCAGGCCGGCTCCGGCGGCACCGAGGCCCAGGACTGGGCCAACATCCTGTTGCGCATGTACCTGCGCTGGGCCGAGAACCACGGCTTCAAGACCGAGATCATCGAGCTCTCCGAGGGCGATGTCGCCGGTATCAAGAGTGCGACTGTGCGTATCGAGGGCGAATACGCCTTTGGCTGGCTGCGCACCGAGACCGGCGTGCACCGCCTGGTGCGCAAGTCGCCGTTCGACTCGGGCAATCGCCGGCACACCTCGTTCGCGTCGGTGTTCGCCTCGCCGGAGGTGGACGACAGCTTCGAGATCGAGATCAACCCGGCCGATCTGCGCGTGGATACCTACCGCGCCTCCGGGGCCGGTGGGCAGCACGTCAACCGGACTGAGTCGGCCATCCGCATTACCCACGAGCCCTCCGGCATCGTGGTGGCCTGCCAGAACGACCGCTCGCAGCACAAGAACCGCGACACGGCGATGAAGCAGTTGAAGGCCAAGCTCTACGAGATGGAGATCCAGAAGCGCAACGCCGAGAAGCAGGCGGCCGAGGACGCCAAGTCCGATATCGGCTGGGGCAGCCAGATCCGTTCGTATGTGCTCGACCAGTCGCGGATCAAGGACCTGCGCACCAGCGTGGAGGTCGGCAACACCCAGGCCGTGCTCGACGGCGACCTGGACCAGTTCATCGAAGCCAGCCTTAAGAGTGGGCTGTAACGCTTTCTTTTACCGGGATTCCCGATGACCGAGATTACCGACGAGAACAAGCTGATCGCCCAGCGTCGCGCCAAGCTGAACGAGCTGCGCGAGGCCGGCCCGGCCTTCCCCAACGACTTCCGCCGCGATGCCCTGGCGGCCGATCTGCACGCCGCGCATGACGACACCGAAGGCGAGGCGCTGGAGGGGCAGGGGATCCGCGTGACCGTGGCCGGGCGCATGATCGGCAAGCGCGTGATGGGCAAGGCGAGTTTTGTCCGCCTGCGCGACCAGTCCGGGGATATCCAGCTGTTCGCCCAGCGTGACAGCCTGCCGGAGGGTGCCTACGCGGCCTTCAAGCACTGGGACCTGGGCGATATCGTCGGCGGGCAGGGCACGCTGTTCAAGACCAAGACCGGCGAGCTGACGGTCCAGTTGGACGAGCTGCGCCTGCTGACCAAGAGCCTGCGCCCGCTACCGGAGAAGTTCCACGGCCTGACCGACCAGGAACAGCGCTACCGCCAGCGCTACGTGGACCTGATCACCAGCCCGGACAGCCGCGAGCTGTTCCGCACCCGCACCCGGATCGTGCGCTACATCCGCGAGTACTTCGAACGCGAGGACTTCATCGAGGTGGAGACCCCGATGATGCAGGTGATCCCGGGCGGCGCGACCGCGCGGCCGTTCGCCACGCACCACAATGCGCTGGACATGCCGCTGTATCTGCGTATCGCGCCGGAGCTGTATCTGAAGCGCCTGGTCGTCGGCGGCTTCGAGAAGGTCTTCGAGATCAACCGCAATTTCCGCAACGAGGGGCTGTCCACCCGGCACAACCCCGAGTTCACCATGCTCGAGTTCTACGAGGCCTTCGTCGACTACCACGCGCTGATGGACCGCACCGAGACGCTGCTGCGCGGGCTGTGCGAGAACGTGCTGGGCACGACCACCATCGAGTACCAGGGCGAGGCCTACGATTTCGGTCAGCCGTTCACGCGCATGACGGTGCGCGAGGCGATCCTCGAGCACAACCCGGAGATCACCAGCGAGGACCTGGCCGATATCGACAAGGTACGCGCCCACTGCGAGCGCCTGGAGATCCCGATCAAGGCGAGCTTCGGCCTCGGCAAGCTGTGGACCGAAATCTTCGAGTACACCGCCGAGAACAAACTGCGTCACCCGACCTTCATCACCGCCTATCCGACCGAGGTCTCGCCGCTGGCGCGGCGCAACGACGAAGACCCGTTCGTGACCGACCGCTTCGAGCTGTTTGTCGGCGGGCGCGAGATCGCCAACGGCTTCTCCGAGCTCAACGACCCCGAGGACCAGGCCGAGCGCTTCCAGGCCCAGGTCGCGGAGAAGGACGCCGGCGACGACGAGGCGATGCACTATGACGCCGACTACATCCGCGCCCTGGAATACGGCCTGCCACCCACGGCCGGCGAGGGCATCGGCATCGACCGCCTGGTGATGCTGCTGACCAACAGCGCCTCCATCCGCGATGTGCTGCTGTTCCCGCACCTGCGCCCGGAGGCCTGAAGCCGCCCTTTCTCCGCCGAGACCGTGCCGACGGGCAAGCCGATTGCGGGAACACCGGGAAACCCTGTCGGTCGCATGGTTGTGGTTTCACGGAAAGAACGGGAGGTTGTCATGGCGAATTACGGCCCTGTCTGGCGCAGTCTGGTTGGTACTGCGGCCGCCACGGCGCTGCTGGCCGGTGGTGCCCAGGCCGGCGAGACGGTCGAGTCCGGCATCAGCACCGAATACGAGCAGTTCGATCTGGTGCGGGTTGCGGGCGATCTGGAACACCCGTGGTCGGTGGCATTCCTGCCCGGTGGAGGCTATCTGGTCACCGAGCGTACCGGCGCGCTGAAGCACATCCGCAGGAACGGCGAAGTCCGCGAGGTGGCGGGTGTGCCGGATGTGGTGGCCCGCGACCAGGGCGGGCTGCTGGATGTGTCCCTTCACCCGGACTTCCGTGACAACGGCTGGGTATACCTGACCTATTCCTCTGGTGACGAAGATCAGTCCTACACTGCGATGGGCCGTGGCCTGTTGGAGGATGGCGAGCTGCACGACTTCGAGAAGCTCTTCGAGCAGGATCGCGGGGGCAGCAATCATGGCCACTTCGGTTCTCGCCTTGCCTGGCTCGCCGACGGCACCCTGCTGATGACCATCGGCGACCGCCGCCAGGAGGAGCCGGCCCAGGACCTGTCCAGCCACACCGGCAAGCTGCTGCGCCTGACCGAGGATGGCGAGGCCCCGGCCGACAACCCGTTTGCCGACCGTGACGACGCCCAGCCGCACATCTATTCTTACGGCCTGCGCAACTCGCAGGGGCTGGTGGTCGATCCCGCCGATGACACGATCTGGCTGACCGATCATGGTCCACGCGGCGGGGACGAGCTCAATCGGATGGAGGCTGGCGGTAACTACGGCTGGCCGGGTGTCACACGTGGACGTGAATATCCGACGGAGCGCCCGTTTGGAGATGCCCGTGAATCGGACGATGTGATTCCCCCGATCTACGAGTTCCTGCCTACGCTGGCGCCCTCCGGGCTGGCGCTGATCACCTCGGATCGCTTCGAGGCCTGGGAGGGTAATCTGCTGGCCGGCGGCCTGCGCGCCGAGCGTATCCTGCGCATCGTGATCGAGGACGACGAAGTTGTGCACATGGAGGAGCTGCTGCATGGCAAGATCGGGCGCATCCGTGATGTGCGCGAGGGCCCGAACGGGCATATCTACGTGCTGACAGACGAGTCCGACGGCGGGCTGTACCGGATGGAGGCCCGCTAGCGTCACCGGGCCTGCTGGCGGATACGAAGGTCCGGACGGTAGAAGGCCCTTCCCGAGCGGGAAGGGCCTTGTTCGTTGCAGGGTTAGAACAGGTCGTCGGCAATGGCCTCTATGCCCGCCTCGGCACACTCGTGGTCGACTTCACCACTGGGGGCGCCGGAGACGCCGATGCCGCCGATGATGCTCCCGTTATCGGTGATCTGCACACCGCCGCCCAGGATGGTGACATTGGGGAGGTGCTGAATGCCGTAACCGGCTTCGCCCGGCATCGTCATTTCGCGCAGTTCCAGGGTATCGGTACGGAAGCTGACCGCCGTCCAGGCCTTGGATACGGCGGTATCGACGGTATGAGCCCCGGCGAAGCGGTCGCGTTTGACGGCCTGGGTTACGCCGTGACGATCCACGACGGCCACCGCGACCTGGGTATCGCGATCACGACAGGCCTCCATGGCCGCCTCGACCGCCTTGACGGCGAGTTCGGGGAGGAGCGTCGGAGTGTTAAAGGTGCCCTCGCTGCTTTGCGCCGGGCTTGCGGCGAATACGAGGGCGCCGGCGAGGAACAGGGGGGTGAGCTTGGTCATGCGCATGGGAGCGACTCCTTTGTTTGGATCCCATCTGTTATCTAGTCATTGCTCGGGCGTTTCGCAATCCGGTGGAATACGAACGTGATCGGCGAAACGCTCGTCTGACGGGTGACCTCTCGGCGCGTGTCGGGCACGGTCGGGTGGTGAGAACGAGGAGCCACAAGTGTTTGGGAGATTGGGTGGGCTTGAGTAACGCCACGGAAGCCCGGCGACGGATGGAAGGGGTCGATGCGGCCCGTGCGCTGGCCATGATCGGCATGCTGATGGTGCATGTGGGGCCCACTCGTCTCGATTCGGTTGCAGGCCAGTGGTACGCGCTACCGCATGGGCGGGCCTCGGTGTTGTTCATGCTGGTGGCCGGGGTCGGAATCTCGTTCCTGGCGGCCTCGCGGCGTGTCGCGGCCGAGGGCCTGGCCGGGCAACTCCTCTGGCGTGCCTTGCTGCTGTTTCCATTGGGTCTGGCCCTGCAGGCGATGCAGAGCGAATTGAACGTGATCCTGCAGACCTATGCCCTGTTTTTCGTACTCTCCATCGGGCTGGTGCGGTTACGCACCACGGTGCTCTTCCTGGTGGGCCTGTTCGCCCTGGTGCTGGGGCCACCGCTGTACCTATCTGGCCAGATGCTGGACCCCGATACCTTCCAGCGGGTCGGTATCGGGCCGGACAACCCGCCCGGTGTAATGCTGCACGCCCTCCTGTTCTCGGGCCCGTACCCGCTGATCACCTGGATCGTGCCGTTTGTGGTGGGGCTGTGGCTGGGCCGCTGCGATCTGCGCAGCGATGCGCTGCGTTTGCGGATGCTGCTGGTGGGTGCCGCCGTTGCAGGGGTGGCCTGGGCGCTGCATGTCGCCCTCTTTGCGTGGTTGGGCGAGCCAGGCGGAGGTCTGCGCTGGGCCGATCTCGCCGACATGAAGGCCCACAGCCAACGTCCGCTATGGCTGTTGAATGCGACCGGGGTGGCGGTAGCCGTGCTTGCCGTGTGCCTGGTGGCGGCGGATCGCCTCGGGCGTGCGCTGTGGCCGCTGGTCGCGACCGGCCAGTTGGCGTTGACCTTCTACGTGCTGCACCTGGTTGTGATCGCCCTGTGGCGCGACGACGTGGTCTTCAAGCAGGACGCTGGCCCCGCATTGGTGGTGGTCGCGGTATTCACCGGGCTGTTCATGCTGTTTGCGGTGGGCTGGCGCCGACTGTTCCGCAAGGGGCCCCTGGAAAGCCTGCTGGTCGTGCCGTGGGCATGGAGGCGCCCGACGAAGAGCTGATCAGGCCGATTGGCGAGCTTGCTGCGCGAAGCTGCGTGTGGCCTGGCGGAACACCGGGCGCAACGGCTTGTTGAGGAAGGTTCGCGCCCGGCTCGGGGCAATGCCCTGATGGTGACAGAACAGGGCCAGCGCGTAGACGAGATCGTCGCGCCCGAGCGATGCCTGGCGTTCCGCACTCGGGGCACTGCAGGAGCCACAACCACCGACCCGCACGTGAAAGGCCGTATTGGCGAGCATCACACCGAATCCCATCTGTGTGGCCAGCAGTTCGGCTACATGCCCCTCGTTGCCCTCCTGCGAGGGGGCAGGTTCTTCCGAGGTGGGGAGGAGCCTCAGCGCGAGCTCGCGGGCAAAGTGCCCGATCAGGGCCTCGTTCTCGCCGACCAGCCGGGGATCGTAGGGAATCGGTATGGATTCGGGGCGGGGCGCATGGCCCCAGGAGCCCATCGGCACCGGGTTATCCAGGAGGTCATCCGGTTGCGCGAGCCGAAACGGGCCGTCGGCAAAGCCGGCATGGCTGCATACGGCGTCGAACACGATCTGCGCCATCCCGTGGCGGGTATCGGCCTGCCCGGGGAAATGCTCGCGAATCGGCAGAACGAGGTGGGCCTGACCGAGCGGCTGCGCCCAGACGGCCTGGCGCCGTGCCCAGAGCGTAACGGCGCGGACCCACTGGCGGGCCTCGGTGTCGGGTTCGGGGGCGCGCTGGAACAGACGCGGGATCAGCGAGAGCATCGTGGGAGGCTGGTTTGGGTGCCCCTCCATTGTGCGCCAGGGCGGGGCGTTTTGCAGGCCCTTAAGGAAACACTGTTCAGTGTTCCCTTAAAGCAAAAAGGCCCGGACCGAGCGGCCCGGGCCTTGCCATATTGCGGACCTAGTTGAAGGCCTCGCCGGGCTTGACGCCCATGGCCTTCAGGATCATGGCCAGCGGGCAGAAGCCGGTGAATGCCGACTGCAGCAGGTTGAAGCCGACGAACAGGGTCAGCAGCAGCCACCAGGGGCTGAACACCCAGGCCAGGATGGCACTGATGATGACGACGGTGCCGGCAAAGGCGAGGACAATGCGATCGATGCTCATGGGGGATTCTCCCGGGTTATCTATTAGACAACTCTAATATGTGCCCGCAGACACAGAAATACAAGGGCCCACTGGTCGGTGGGTCCGCACACGTGCCGGAACAGGTCGGTTCAGTGGAAGATCTCGCCGGGCTTCATGCCCAGGCTCTTCAGCACCATGGCCAGCGGGCAGAATCCGGTAAAGGCGGACTGGATCAGGTGGACGCCGATAAAGATCGTCAGCAGCAGCCACCATCCACTGGCGGCCCAGGTCAGCAGGGCACTGATCAGTACAACGATCCCGGCAAACACCAGGAAAAAGCGATCAAGCGTCATGGACGGTCCCTCCCTTGCGTCCGTTGTTTACCCAGTGATAGCACTGGCGCAGTCGCACGGCAAGGGAGGGGGAGCGCCAAGGGAAACACTGATCAATGTACACGCTCGCGTTGGTACCCCAGGTTTTCCGAGACAAGGCGCGTCGTGCAACGGGTAGTGGTTCTACCCGCAAGCGGCGCAACGCGGGATCGGGGAACCTGGGGTACCAACCCCACAATCCATTTAAAGCAGGGGCTCGGCCGCCCGTTGTTGATCAAAAACGGGCGTGCGCACGGCGTTGCGGCTCCCTTGTGCAGAATGACTGCACGGCAGTCACCGCGCCTTGTTCACACGTAAAAGCGACTCGAGCGCGAGCGTGTACATTGATCAGTGTTTCCCTAGAACGTTCCTAGCGTTCCTCGATCGCGATGTACTCGCGTGAGGGGTGCCCGGTGTAGAGCTGGCGCGGACGGCCAATGCGTGATTCCGGATCCTGCATCATCTCGTTCCAGTGCGAGATCCAGCCCACCGTGCGGGCCAGCGCAAAGATCACGGTGAACATGTTCAGCGGGATGCCCATCGCGCGCAGGATGATGCCGGAGTAGAAGTCCACGTTCGGATAGAGCTTGCGCTCGATGAAGTAGTCGTCCTCCATCGCGATGCGCTCGAGCTCCATGGCGACGTCGAACAGCGGTTGATTCTCGGCGCCCATGTCGCCCATCTCGGCCAGCAGTTCGTGGCACATCTTGCGGATGATCTTCGCCCGCGGATCGTAGTTCTTGTACACGCGGTGGCCGAATCCCATCAGGCGGAACGGGTCGTTCTTGTCCTTCGCGCGGGCGACGAAGTCCTGCACGCTCTTGTCGGAGTTCACGATCTCCTCGAGCATGCGCACGACCTTTTCATTCGCGCCCCCGTGCAGCGGACCCCACAGCGAGGCGATGCCGGCCGAGATCGCGGCAAACGGGTTCGCCTCGGAAGAGCCGGACAGGCGCACGGTGGAGGTTGAGGCGTTTTGTTCGTGATCCGCATGCAGGATGAGGATCAGGTCCAGTGCGCGTACGAAGACCGGGTTCGGCTGGTAGGGCTCGCTGGGCACCCCGAACATCATCGACAGGAAGTTGGCCGTGTAGGACAGGTTGTTGTCCGGATACATGAACGGCTGGCCGTGGGCGTACTTGTACGACCAGGCGGCGATCGTTGGCATCTTGGAGATCAGCCGGTGCGCGGCGATGCGGCGGTGTTCCGGGTTATGCACGTCGACGTTGTCGTGATAGAAGGCCGACAAGGCCCCCACCACGCCGACCATAATCGCCATCGGATGCGCATCGTGACGGAAGCCGTCGAAGAAGCGGCGGACCGCCTCGTGCAGCATCGAGTGGTCCTTGATGATGCGCGAGAAGTCGTGCAGGTCGTCGGAGGAGGGCAGCTCGCCGTTCAGCAGCAGGTAGCAGACCTCGAGATAGGTGCTCCCTTCCGCCAGCTGTTCGATCGGATAACCACGGTAGAGCAGGGTGCCTTCGTCCCCGTCGATGAAGGTCACATCCGAGCGGCAACTGGCCGTGGACATGAACC
The DNA here is from genome assembly GCF_000383695.1 of Thioalkalivibrio sp. ALJ15. Classification (NCBI taxonomy): domain Bacteria; kingdom Pseudomonadati; phylum Pseudomonadota; class Gammaproteobacteria; order Chromatiales; family Ectothiorhodospiraceae; genus Thioalkalivibrio; species Thioalkalivibrio sp. ALJ15. The sequence continues at coordinate 34,702 of NZ_KB912057.1, read as the reverse complement.
CCGGGTCGTAGGTGAAGTAACCGAGTTCCTTGTACAGCGCACGGATGTCGATGCAATTGGGGCCGTGGGCACCCTCCTGGATCGGCAGCTCGATGCTCTTGCCGGTAGTGTTGTCGGTCAGCGTGACGGTCTTGCTCATGAAACGGCCTCGAAGATTCGCTGGGGCGCCCGAACGCGCGGGGTCGAAAAGGGGCATGGTAAACCATCGACACCCGGTGGGCAGCGTTGTTCGGGCCCGTTTTTCCGAATTCTGGACAGGGTCCACCCCGGGCTGTCAGTGGTCGTTGCGCTGGCTGCGCTTGTCGTCGTACATGGCCTTGTCGGCATAGGCCTGGGTTGTTTGCAGGTCGCCACGCATATCGCGCGAGCAAGCGCCAAGTGCGGCGGAGACGCCGGCTTGGTCGAGTGCGTCACGCAGGCGCCGGGCGAGATCCGGGATGTAGTCGATGGGGGTCTCGGGGAACAGGACCGCGAACTCGTCGCCACCGATGCGGGCGACAGTGTCGATGTCGCGTACGGTCTCGCGCAATACACGGCCGGCGGTTGCGATCAGTCGGTCGCCGGCCTCGTGCCCCTCGCTGTCGTTGAGCCGCTTCAGTCCATTCAGGTCGACCATGACGACGCCGGCCGGTAGCCCGTGCCGCGCGCAACGTTCCTCCTCGGAGGCAAGGGCAAGCGACCAGCCACGGCGGTTGTACACGCCGGTCAGGGTGTCGGTGTGGGCCTCCAGTCTGAGCGCCTCCTGCTCCCGCTCCAGGCTGTCGACCTGGTGACGCATGTGAATCAGGGCCTCCAGCGTACCCACCGCGGCTTGTATCGGCGCGTTGTGTTCCTCCGACGAGATGGCGATGGTTTCCGGATGGATGGCGCAGAGGACGCCATACAGCTGGTGGTCAACGTCGCGGATGGGGTAGCCGATATAACTTCTGATTGGCGTCTCGCTACCGGCGGCGGCGAGCGCTTCCAGGGCCTCGGCATACGAGGGTTCGCGCGCGGCGTCCGCCGCAATGCGCGGGGCGCGGCCCTCGAGCATGCGGATGCAGAAGGAATTGCTCCAGTCGAAGACCGAGCCGGCCTCGATGCCGTAGCCGTGGTCATCCGCGCGCACTACGATCTGCTCGTTGCCCTCCACCCGTGTCAGCATCCAGGTGTCGAGCGGGGCCAGCAAATGGAGTAGCCGCAGCGTGCTGTCGACGCCCTGGTTGAACGAGTCGTAGGTGCTGTCGCACCGGTCCCGGGAACGCTTCATTCGATTGGGTCGGGCACCTCGTCAAGGGCCCGTGATCTTGGATTCTCGCTGCATCTTAGAGGATATGTCTCCAAGACTAAATAGTCCCGGGCCGCATTCGCCAACGCTAAAGGCGCGGCAGGTCGGGGTGCGGGAGTTGGCCGCCATGCACGTGCTGGCGACCGAACTCGGCGCAGCGTGCCAGTGTGGGCACCGCCTTGCCGGGATTCAGCAGGCCGAGCGGATCGAAGGCCTGCCGCAGCCGGTGGAACTGCTCGAGCTCGAGGGGCGCGAACTGCACGCACATGCCGTCGAGCTTCTCGACGCCCACGCCGTGTTCGCCGGTCACGGTCCCGCCAACTTCCACGCATAGCTCCAGGATCTGCTGCCCGAAGGCCTCGGCCGTTTCCAGCTGGCCGGGCTGGTTGGCGTCGTAGAGGATCAGGGGGTGCAGGTTGCCGTCGCCGGCATGGAAGACGTTGCACACGCCCAGGCCATGTTCGCGCGACAGTGCATTGATGCGCTCGAGCACGGTACCGAGCTGGTGACGGGGGATAGTTCCGTCCATGCAGTAGTAGTCCGGCGAGATTCGGCCCGCGGCCGGAAAGGCGGCCTTGCGCCCGGCCCAGAACAGGGCCTGCTCCTGGGCGTCGCGTGCGGTGCGAACCTCGGTGGCGCCAAGCTCGAGCAGCTTGCGGCGCACCACCATGATGTCCTCGGAGACCTCGGCGTTGGTGCCGTCGAGCTCGCACAGCAGGATCGCGGCGGCGTCCACCGGATAGCCTGCGTGCACGAAGTCCTCGGCCGCGCGGATCGCGGCGTTGTCCATCATCTCCAGGCCGGCCGGGATCAACCCGGCCGCGATAATCCCGGCCACCGCGCGCCCGGCCGCCTCTACCTCGTCGAAGCTCGCCAGCAGGACCTGGGTGCGTTCCGCTCGGGGCAGCAGGCGCACCGTGACCTCGGTGACGATGCCGAGCATCCCCTCGGAGCCGATCATCAGCGCCAGCAGGTCGGGGCCCGCGGTGTCCAGGGTCTTGCCGCCCAGGCGGATGATCTCGCCATCCAGCGTGACCATCTCCAGCCCCAGCACGTTGTGGACGGTGAGGCCGTATTTCAGGCAGTGCACGCCGCCGGCGTTTTCGGCGACATTGCCGCCAATGGAGCAGGCGATCTGGGAGGACGGGTCCGGGGCATAGTAGAGGCCCTGCGGGGCGGCGGCCTCGGAGATGGCGAGGTTGCGTACGCCGGGCTGCACGACCGCACAGCGATTGTCGGCGTCGATCTCCAGTATGCGATTGAAGCGGGCGAGGGACAGCAGCAACCCGGTGGCACTGGGCAGGGCCCCGCCCGAGAGTCCGGTGCCCGCCCCGCGGGGTACGATCGGGACCTGGTGCTCGCGGCATACCCGCAGGCAGGTGAGCAGTTCCTCCCGCGTGTGGGGCAGCGCGACGGCGCCGGGGGTCTGGCGATAGGCGGACAGCCCGTCACATTCGTAGGTGCGGCGCTCGTGGGCCTCCAGGATCAGCCGATCCGCGGGCAGCTCTTGCTGCAGGACCATGATCGCAGCCGCCAGCGCATCCAGCGCAGTGGAATCCGGGGGCAGGGGCTGTGCGGCAGTCATGGTGTGGTCAGGGGCGTCCAGGAGGGCGAAAGGCCCCTCAGGTTACAGGCCGTGGGCGGCGCAGGAAATGTCCGTGTCACTTCGTGGTGTCTCTAGGAAACGCTGATTTGGCAAGACGCAGCAACGGCGGATGCAATAAACAGAGTAAGGGTCGGGAATTTTTATTGTTTCGTGACAGTCTAGTCATTCGCGGGATTACTAGAATGATTCCAACCCCGACCCAAGGAGATTGAGATGCGGCATTCATGGATCACGACGGCCTGTGCGGCCGCTTGCCTGGCTTCAGCCCCGGCGTTTGCGGCCGACAAGGTCACGCTGGAGCATGACGACCTGACCCTGATCGGTCATTTCCAGGAAGGGGCCGGTGCCTCGCCTGAAGACGGTGTGGTGCTGATGCTGCATGGCACGCTCGCCCACGGCCGCATGGAGGTCATGCAGGCGGTCCAGGATCAGCTGGCCGACCGAGGCCACAATACGCTGTCGATCAACCTGAGCTACGGGATCGACGAACGTGAGGGGATGTTCGAGTGCGACGCGCCGATTCATCATGGCGTGGACGAGCACATGAAAGAGGTCGCGCTCTGGCAGGAGTGGCTGCAGGGCGAAGGCTATGGCCCGGTCACGCTGTTCGGGCATTCGCGTGGAGGCAACCAGGTGGCCCGCTATCTGACCGAGCACGATCCGGACGACATCCGCGCGATGGTTCTGGTCGCTCCGTCCACCTTTGATGCGGACAAGGTCGCGGCGGATTACGAAGATCAGGCCGGGGAACCACTGGGTGAAGTACTGGCCCGCGCCCAGGAGAAACACGACCGTGGCGACGGCTCCATGCTGGAAGGCGTGCGTTTTCTGCAATGTGGCGAACTGGATGTCGCACCCCATGCGTTCCTGAGCTACTACGATCCGGCCCCGGTCCACAACACGCCAAGCGTGATCGACGGCATCCAGACCCCGACGCTGGTGGTGATCGGGTCCGAGGATGACGTGGTGGCGGATCTGCCGGAGCGGATGGATGCGGTCGAGGACAAGGAGCACATCACGGTGAACACCGTCGATGGTGCGGATCATTTCTTCCGCGACTTCTTCGCCGACGACGTGGTGGACTTCACCGTCGACTTTCTCAGATGAGCACTGATCGGCTGATCTGAGCCCATCAGGCCGGCCCTTTCGGGTCGGCCTTTTTTGTGTGTGTCTCAACCGGCCCAGAGGGTCAGGTACAGACCCAGCATCGCGGCGGCGAACAGCAGGCCGATGGTCTCCCAGCGGGTGAGTACACGCTCGGCCAGTTCCAGCCGTTCACGAAGCCGGTAGCGTACCCAGCGCAGGCGCGCCGGGTGGCGCCCGACGCCGATCAATGCAGGGCGGCGGTGCCACAGGCGCTGGCTGGTGTGGGCGAGCCACTCCAGGGGCACGACGAGATCGCCTTCCTGCAGCCACGGCCGATCGCGATCCCGGGCCCATCGCCAGGCCAGCAGCCCCAGGACCAGGCCGACACCAATTGGCCAGACAAGGCTCAGACTCGTCAGGACGACCCAGGCGGAAACCTGCTCCGGTGGGGCGACTGCCACCCCCAGCAGGGGGAAGACCAGCGACATCGCCGCCAGGCCACCCCAGGCCCACCAGCGGCGCGAGTCCGCGCGCGGGGGCGTCTGGGTGTCTTGCTGTGTCTGATACCAGCGCCAGAGAAAGCGCAGCATCAGGAGCGTTGTGCCGGCGGCCGCCAGGGTCAGGGCGAACTCCGTATGAGCCATCCAGCCGGCCAGATCGGCGTCGTACAGCGGTTCCTTCAGGGTGTTCTTGGCCAGCGCGCCGCTGGTCATCGGCATCCCGGCCAGGGCGAGTGCTGGCAGCACCGCGAACAGGAAAAAGGCCAGGCGGCCTGTGCCACCCGCGGGGCGCTGCGCGGTCATCCCGGCGGCCAGGAACAGCGCACCCTTGGCAAAGCCGTGGTGCACGGCGTAGAGCGTAACGGCCATCAGCAGCCAGGCCCGCAGGTCAGGCAGGGCGAGTGCCAGCCCGACCCCGGCCGTCATCAGCCCCATCTGGCTGATGCTGGAGTACGCGAGGATGGTCTTGGGACGCGACTGCAGAACCCCGGCGAGTGCGGCGAGGAAGGCTGCCGACAGACCCAGGAGCACGAGGGTCTCGCCGAGCAGCACATGGCCGGTCTCATCCAGTGGCAATACCCGCAGCCAGCCCAGCAGGCCGGCCTTGATCATCGCCCCCGACAGCACGGCGCTGGCCGCGACTGGTGCGGCCGGGTGGGCCAGCGGCAGCCAGAAATGCAGTGGAAGCATCCCGGCCTTGATGCCAAACCCGAGCACCAGCAACGCAAGGCCCCAGCCTTCGGGGCGCGCCTCGGCGATCGCGGTCAGCCGCGTATCGCCACCCGCCTGGTGAATCGCCATGACGAAGCCGGAAAACAGCAGGATTTCGCCGACGACCGCCAGGATCAGATAGATGCGTCCGGCGCGCCAGGCCTCCGCTGTATTGGAGTGCACCACCAGGCCATAGGCCGCCAGGCTCATCAGGGAGAAGAACAGATAAAAGCTCAGGGCGTCCTGGGCGAGGATCAGGCCCAGGTTCCCGGAGAGCGCCAGCAGCCAGAACGCGTAGAAGCGGTGACGCAGCGGGTCATCCTGGCGATCGCTCAGCGCAAACAGGCCGGCCGCCAGCCACAGCCCAGAGGTCAACGCCAGAAAGGCCTGTCCCAGAGGGTCGAGCCCCAGCAGTGTGTTGAGCATCAGCCAGTCCAGGGCGGCGGGCTCGATATCGCCCCCGAAGGCCGCACCTCCAAGGCCCGGCAATGCCGCCCACGGGACCCAACGGTTGAAGCGGGTCCTGTGCGGCCGCAGGCCGATCAGTACCGCGAGCAGCAGCGGGACCAGGGGGATCGCGAGCCAGATCAGGGCGTTCATGGCGCGAACCCCGGGATCGAATAGTCGCGTTCCACGATCAGGGTCACCCAGTCGAGCGGGCTCAGGCTCATTCCCGCCAGCAGCCCGCCGAGCAGGCTCAGGGCCGCGACGAACATCGTGGGGACGAGCAGCATCCAGTGGGTCTCGAAGCGTGTGGGGCCGCTATGTTCGACCATGCGCTCGTGCCAGGACGAGCGTCGCTCGCCCAGCCAGCCGCGGATCACCGGCGGCAGGAAATACGCGGCATTGAGCAGGCTGCTGACGATCAGCACGGCCAGTACCCAGTGGAACTGGGCCTCCAGCGCCCCCAGGCCCAGATGCCACTTGGTGACGAAGCCCGCGAGCGGCGGCAGCCCGATCATGCCCAGGGCGCCCAGGGTAAAGGCCAGCATGGTCAACGGCATGCGGCGGCCCACGCCGTCCAGCTCGCTGATCTTGTGGATGCCGAGTGTCTCGGCAAAGTTGCCGGCACAAAAGAACAGCGTGATCTTGGTGATCCCCTGATGCACCAGATGCACAAGCCCGCCGATGACCCCCAGCGGCCCGGCCAGCGCGACACCCAGCACGATGTACGAGACCTGGCTGACGGTAGAAAAGGCCAGCCGCTGCTTCAGGTCGTCCGTGCGCAGGGCCTGGATCGAGCCGTACAGGATGGTGATCGCGGCGACCACTACCAGCCCTGCGGCGAGCCCGAGTTCCATCGTGACCTCGGCGCCATAGACGTCGTTCACCACCCGCACAATCCCGAAGGCCCCGGCCTTGACCACCGCGACCGCGTGCAGCAGGGCACTAACAGGGGCGGGCGCGACCATCGCGATCGGCAGCCAGGAGTGCAGCGGCACCAAAGCCGCCTTGACCCCGAACCCGATCATCAACATCACGAACAGGACCTTGAGCGTGGTCTCGTGCGTGGTCGCGAGTTCGCCGAGGTAGCCGCCCGGCACGAAGGATTCGGCACCGGCCAGAAGCGTCAGCCAGACGATCGCGGTGAACAGCACCAGCCCGCTGGTCAGGGTGTAGGCCAGATACAGGCGTCCGGCGCGCAGGGCGGCGGGTGTGCCGCGGTGCACCACCAGCGGCCAGGTGGCCAGCGTCAGCAGCTCGTAGAAGATCAGCAGCGTGATCAGGTTGCCCGACAGCGCGATCCCGACCGTGGCGCTGACACAAAGGGAAAAGAAGCCAAAAAAACGGCTCCGACGTGGCGAACCTTCCAGATAGCCGATGGCGTACACGGTGGTGACGAACCACAGCACTGCTGAGAGGGTGGCGAACAGCAGGGACAGGGCGTCCGCCGCGAGTACGAAGTCGATCCCCGGCAGCAGCGGGATGCTGAGCTGATATTCATCGCCGCGCAGGACGCCCAGCAGCAGCCAGCCGACCAGTACCAGCTTGGTCCCGGCCCCGCCGAGATTCAGCAGGGTCCGCAGGCCATAGCGCCGTTCGGGCAGGAAGAAGATCGCCAGGCCCGGGCCCAGCGAACTCATCAGGATGGCGAGGAGCAGCCAGCCGCCGTCGGTCATGGCGCCCCCGGGGTCAGTGTCAGGGTGTGCAGCGTCAGGGTGCCGGCGAATCCGGCGGCGGCCGCAACCACGGCCAGCCCCAGCGGCACCCAGTCCATCCACGGCGAGACGGCCTCACCGGCGTCCCGGGGCCCGCGGTGAAAGGCCGGGGCCACCATGCGCAGTACGTAGCCGGCGGCGAGCAGCCCGCCACCGGCAATCGCGATTACCCACAGCACGCCGATCAGGCTGCCCGCCAGGATCGTGGACAGCCCTGCCTCCAGCAGCAGGTATTTGGCGATGAAGCCGCCGGTGAAGGGCAGGCCCATGAGGCTGACCCCGGCCAGCCCGAGCGCAAACACGGTGCGTCCACGGGCGCGCAGGATCGCGCCCATGTCGGCCAGACGGTCATGTCCGGCCGCGTGTTGCAGCGTACCGGCGGCGAGAAAGACGGAGGCCTTGGCCAGCGCGTGGACGACGGCAAAGAACACCACGACCCTCCATGCCCCGGAGTCCACCAGCATCAGCGGGAAGGCGATCAGCAGATAGCCGAACTGGGCCACCGTGGAATAGGCAACGATGGATTTCAGACGCCCGGACCGCAGGGCCTGGGCCGAGCCCCAGACCAGCGCGGCCACGCCGAGCAGCCCCACCAGGATGCCGAACGCCGGTGTGGCCAGCGGGGCAAAGGGCCCCATCCACAGGCGCAGGATCAGGTAGAACGAGCCGGTGACTACCAGGCCCGAGAGTACGGCACTGACCGGGGCCGGGGCGGAGCCGTGTGCCGGGGCGAGCCAGACATGCAGTGGGAACAGCGCCGCCTTCAGCATCAGCCCGGCGGTCATCAGTACCGCGGCCATGCGCTCGGTGGGGCCGATCTCGGTGCGCGCCTCCAGCAGCACCAGGTCCAGTACTCCGTGCTCCCCGAACAGGAGTACAACCCCCATCAGGAAACTGAGCGAGCCGAGGATGTTGATCAGCAGATAGCGCATTGCCCCGGAGACCGCAGCGGCGGTGCCGGTGAACGCCACCAGCGCCACCGCCGACAGCGACACCACCTCCAGCGAGATGTACAGGTTGAAGGCATCGCCGGACAGCAACAGCATGTTCAACCCGGCCCACAGCCACAGCCACAGGGGCCAGAACTGGCGGCGCTCGATCGGGTCGTGCACGTACCCGAGGCTGTACAGGCTGGTCGCCAGCCCCACCACGCTGGTAAGGACCAGCAGCGTCATCGACAGCCCGTCCAGGTGCAGCATCACGCCCAGCGGCGCCTCCCAGCCGCCCAGCGCCACGCGTGTGGCCGCGTTCTCCGGCTCGGGTCCTGCAGCCAGGAACAGGGCGCTCAGCGCCACCACGGCTGCGGCCATTAGAACCGCGCCATAACCCCCGATCCGGTGCGCCTGGCGCGGCCAGATCGTGGCGAGGATGGCCAGCGCCAGTGACAGGGCCACCAGGCCGCTGATCGCCAGCGGGAGCATTGCGGCGGGTGTCTCGCTCATTCGCGACGCTCCCGCTCGTACTCCGCGGAGGGGGCATGTTCCTCGCGCGAGATGTCATCCACCGGCGCGTCATCGTCCGGCGGGCCCGGCAGCATCATCGCCTGGCCCGTGATCCGTGCCAGGCGCACGACCAATGCCAGGGCAAATGCCGTCGCACTGACCGCGACCACGATGCCGGTCAGCGTCAGCGCCTGCGCAACTGGGTCTGGTGGACCCTCGCCGCGGGCCGCAATGCCCAGCAGCACCATGAAGACGCCGGAACCCATGATGTTCAACGCGAGAACCCGCAGCACAAGGTGATGGCGGCGGATCAGCCCGTACAGGCCGAGCGCGAACAGGATCGCGCCGGCCGTCGGGTAGATCAGGCCCGGGGCCAGTTGCTGGGCGAGCCATTCCATCAGCAAGCGTCTCCGGCCATCAGTGATCGTCTCCGGCAGGCCGCCCGGCAATGAACAGCGCCACCAGGGTGAGCGCGATCGACAGCGTGGCCGCGACCTCGATCACGATGATCAGCGGATAGGCCCATTCGGGCGGATAGCCGAGCAGGCCCGGGCCGATGAACAGGCCGATGATGCCGATCGCCAGGAACAGGCCCACCCCCGCGGCCAGTCCGAGCCGCAGCGGCGTACTCGGCGCCATCGGCAGGTCGCGCGGCCGCGCCAGTACAAGCAGGATGCCCGCGGCACCCAGGATGGCCCCCGCCTGAAACGCCCCGCCCGGGGCATGGCTGCCCGCCCAGAGGATATACACGCCCGTAACGATCGCGACCGGCACCAGGAGCCGGAGGGTGCCGGGCAGGATCGGGCCCGGTGCCGGGCGTGCCGGCAGGCGGTCGTAGCGGCCCAGCGACCAGGCCCCGAGCAGTGCGATCAGGACGATCGCCAGCTCCAGGAAGGTGTCATAGGCGCGAAAGTTCAGCAGTACGGCGGTGATCGGGTGATCCACGCCCGAGACGCCCATGTGTTCGTCGACCACGGGCTCCAGGCCCACGGCCTCCGGCTGATGCCACAGGGCGGTGACCATGAGCCCGCCAACCACCAGGGCGAAGGTCAGTGCCGGAAGAAAGGTCCGTCGTGGCGGCGGGGGGTCATGCAGGGCGTGCAGCAGGGCATCGGCGCCGGCCGGGTCGGGTGGCTCGTCAGGGCGTCCACGCCGGCGTTCGACCGCGATGCTGCGCAGCCTCTCCAGCGTGACCAGCAAGAGGGCACCGGTGATCCCGGCGCCAATCGCGGCCTCGGCCAGGGCGATGTCGGGGGCCTCCAGACGCACCCAGGCCAGCGCCAGCAATAGCCCGAAGGTGATGAAGAGCACCACCGCCCGGAACAGGTCGGTACTCGCCAGGCAGCGCCAGGCGACCCCGAGGAGTCCGACCAGCAGGACCAGGTCGAAGACGACGAGGAGCAGGCCGCTCATCGGTCGGACTCGAATTCCCCGTGGGTCCAGGTGCGTTGCGCCACCATGTGCGCGGCCGTGGTGCCGGCCGCCAGGACCAGTACCCAGATCAGGAACAGCTTGAGGATGTCCGCCGGCCCGCCGGCCTGGAGCATCAGGCCGAGGATCACCAGCCCCAGCCCGACGTTGTCCGCCTTGGTCAGGGCGTGCAGGCGGGAGTACACATCCGGGAAGCGCAGCAGCCCGGCCGTCCCGGCCGCGAAGAACACGAGCCCGGAAAGGATCAGGATCACGGTCAGGGTGTTAGCGATCATCGTCCGGCTCCTTTTTCTGGCCGTGGCGCCGATGGATGGGGGTGCCCGAGGGTTCCGGCAGGCCGTGCTGGCGGACGAATGCGACTGCGGCCACCACTGCCAGCAACGCGAAGACCAGTGCGACGTCGACCAGTGCCGGGGTCTCCAGTGTCAGCGACAGCAACAGCAGTATGGTGACGCCGGTGGTGCCGAACAGCTGGGCGGCCAGCATGCGGTCGCCGGAGCCGGGGCCGCGCAACACGCGGATCAGGCCGAGCAGGATCGTCGCCAGCAGAAAGAGTGCGGCACCCAGATAGAAGACAGTCATTGTGACTCCTCTGATTGCCGGCGGGGGTCTTCGAAGGCGGCATGGATGCGTTTCTCAAGCTCACGCAGGGCCATTTCAGGTTGGCTGTGGCGATCCAGCACATGCACGGTCAGCAGGCGCCCCTCGAGGCGAACGCTGAGGGTCCCCGGGAGCAGGCTGAGCACGGCCATGAACAGGGTCAGCGGTGGTCCATGCGGGAGGTCGGCCCGGTACTCGATGAAGTCCGGCGCGATGGGCAGCTTGGGGTCCAGTGCGCGTCGGGCGATGTCGATACCGCCGAGGAAGGAGGCTCGCAGGAAATAGCCGATCAGGCCCGGTATGGCCCGGAATCGGACGGCGAGGGGGCGACCGGTGGGCAGTACGAGGCTGGCGGCCCCGGCCAGCAGAACCGCGAGCAGTGCCAGGGGTTCCAGCAGGGCATCCAGCCCGGCCAGCATCCACCAAAGCACGGCGGCGGCCAGGACAGTCCAGGCTGCCCGCCGCCAGCGTGCCCGGGCGCGGTTGAGACCGGCCCGGCTCGTTGCGTCCCTGTGCTTCGCCACACGGGTCATTGTACCGGCCCGTGTGGCGCAGCCAAGCGAAGGCCTAGAGCCGCTCGCTGGCGTCGGTGAAGCCCATCAGCGAGACGTCGAAGGCCAGCGGCTGGTCGCCGTGCAGCGGCCAGAAGCCGACCGTCAGCGCACTGCCGCCACGCATCGCGTTGAACTGGCTCTCGCTGAGCTCATGGCCCGCGACGCAGCCCTGCTCCACGCAGGCGATGTAGGGGGCCTCGATTTCCTCGCCATCGTCATCCACCTGCATCAGGATGCCGGGGCGCAGGTCCACGCCCAGTGGCAGCAGGATCTCGATGATGTAGCTGTCACCATCGCGGAACAGCGAGGCCTGCAGGTAGGCGCCCTGTGCCTGCTCGTCCTGGATCTGCAGCGTCTGCTGCATGCGGCAGCGCTCGCCGCCCTGGGTCTCGATGCAGGCGACCTCCCAGTCCTGGTAGGTCGTGGTCTCCGGCTCCTGCTGCTGCATCTGCTCTTCCATCTGCGGGTCGGTCTGGGCCTGGGCCAGGGTCAGGCCCGGGATGGCCAGCAGCAGCGCACCAGCGAATGCCAGGTAAGGCTTCATGTAGGGATCTCCGTCATTGCATTGGCAAACGCGTCAGCTTGAACGCGCGTTGCGGCAGGTTCAAGCGTATCGGCATGCCTGTGTGACCGTAATACCGCACCGATGTTCGCGGCGTTACTGGCTGTAGCGATCGGTGAAGTCGCAGCGGCCTTCGGGGAGCCAGGCGGGGATAGCGTAGTAGTCGGCCAGGACCTCGCTCAGCACCTGCTCGTGGTAGGCGTCATAGCGAAATCCGCGGCCCTCGGCGATCTCCCAGTCGATCCCGCGGATCGCCTGGCGGCGGACCACGACCTCGTCGAAGAAGGGTTCCAGGTCGTCGGGGTCGACCTCGCCGCGGGTCGCAACGTAGAGCAGGTTGGCGCCGTCCAGGGCGCGGAAGTCGGTCAGCAGGTCGTCCTGGCGGCCGTAGTGCGAGCCGGAGCCGAACACCCCGACGTCGCGTCCGGCGTAGTAGGCGAGTACTGCGGAGCGTGAATAGCTGCGCGTGAATACGTGCCAGTCCGGCTCGTATTCGTTCACGGCCGCGGCCACGGATTCCGGGGCGAGGTAGTAGACCGCATCGGCGTAACGGTCGTGGTTCTCGAGCCATTCCACGGGCATCAGCGCGATCATCAGGAGCACCACCGCATGTACGCCGGCCAGGAGGGCCGAGAGCCAGGCGCTGACGTTGAGCGCGCGGGTGCTCAGGAACAGGGCGGGCAGCAGCAGGAAGGGCACGAACACCGCCAGCCAGTGCAGGCCGATGCTCTTGACCGGCGCCAGCAGGGCGAACACCGCGAGCGGGATCAGCCCGGCGCTCAGGAAGACCCCGAAGCGATGTTCACGGATGCCGGGCCCCAGTACGCGGAACTCGCGGGCGATGAACCACAGCAGCCAGGGGGTGAACACATAGACCAGCATCGCCGCGTAGGCGAGCAGGTTGGTCAGGTCGATCCCGTCGCCGCCATGCCGGTTCACGATGTTGAACATCACGTTGTACCAGCAGTTGTCCCAGTTCCAGTACAGGTTCAGGGCCACCGCCGGCACCACGCCGAGGATGATCAACAGCAGTCCGCGCCAGTGGCGCGGCGCGAACAGCAGGATGTGCAGCCCCAGCGCGATCCCGAGCAGCACCGCGAAGTACTTCGACAGGAAGGCCAGCCCCAGCGCGATCCCGGCCAGCAGGAACCAGCCCGGACGCCCGGTGCGCAGCGCGTGCCAGGTCAGGCCGGTGGCCAGCAGGCCGAACAGGAGCAGCGGCGTGTCCGTGGCGGTCAGCACCGCGATGAACAGCAGCGGCATGAACAGGGCGATCAGCGAGACCAGACGCGCCCGGACCGGGTCCTGCCGGTGCCACAGTGCAAGGATCAGCAGGGCGGGGGCCATGGATACGGCGATCCCCAGTGACCGGATCGCGAGCGGGTGGTCCGAGATCGCGAGCACCAGGCTCAGCCACCAGCCGACCATCGGGGGGTGGTCGTAGTAGCCGAGATCGGGATTCTGCCCCCAGATCAGGAAGTACGCCTCGTCGCCCGTGATCGGCAGGGTCCAGGCGATCAGGATCTTGGCGGCCAGGGCGGTCAGCAGCGCCGCACCGTAGTGGCGCGCGAGCCAGGGCGCGCCGGGAGGCAGCCGATCTGCACTCATGCCGACGACGTGCCCGTCTGGACCGGCTCGAACCGGCCGCCCCGCAGCCGATAACCCGTGGTCACCATCTGCAGCATGGGCTCGTCCCCCGCGGTGTCGCCATAGGCGGCGTAGAGATCCACAGGGGTATCCGGATCGAAGCGCCCCAGCCAGCTGGCGATCGCGGCGGGCTTGGCCGCGCCCTGGCAGTTGGTTCCGTCCAGATGCCCGCTGACGCGGCCGTGCTCGTCGACCGCCAGGCGCGAGCAGATCACGTCGGCCAGGCCATGGCGCTCGGCCCAGGGCTGCAGCCACAGATCCAGCGAGGCCGAGACCAGCACGCAGGTGTCGCCGGCCGCCTGATGGTGTTGCAGGCGTTCCATGCCGGCCGGTCGCAGCAGGCGGTCCAGCACGCGATCCGCGAAGGCATGGCCCCGGGCCTGCAGATCGTCCAGGGATGCGCCGCCGATCATCCGCTGGAGCACGGCCTCCTTGGCGACCTGGTTGGCGATGCGGCCGCGCGCGAAGCCCGCCAGGGTCGGCAGGCAGCCGGGCAGGGCCGCGACAAAGCGCGGCGTACCCAGCGCGAAGCGCAGGAACGGGAACAGGCTGTCGCGTCGGGTCAGGGTCCCGTCGAAGTCGAACAGCACGATGCGTTGCGGCGCCGTCATTACAGCTTCAGGCGTTTGAACAGGTATTCGGGGATGAGGCGGATCACGGTCATGATGCCCCACCAGATCCAGGGCAGGTAGGCGACATCGCGGCCGCGGCGCATGGCCTTGACGATCCCGCGCGCGACCGTATCGGGCTCCGCCCACAGCGCGCCGGCGCGGTTGAAGCCCTCGGTCATCGGGGTGCGCACGAAACCCGGCTTGATCGTGACCACATCCACGCCGCTGAAGAACAGCCGGTTGCGCAGCCCCTGGAGATAGGTGGCCAGCATGCCCTTGGCGGTGCCGTAGACGTAGTTGCTCTGACGCCCGCGGTCGCCGGCGACCGAGCCGATGGCGGCGATCACGCCACGGCCGCGCTGCTCGAAGTCGGGTGCGATGCAGGCCAGGAAGGCGATGGCGCTGGTGCCGTTCACATGGATCGCCTCCAGTGTGGTCGCGACCGACGTGTTGCAGGCCTCCTGATCCGGCAGCGTGCCCCAGGCCAGCAGCACCGCATCGATGTTATCGCTCAGCGCTTCGCGGGCCTGCGCCCAAACATCCGCGTGGGCGTCGATGTCCGCCAGGTCGGCCGTCGTGCCGAGGATGCGCGTGCCGGAGGCATCGTCGCCGCGTACGCGCAGATCCTGCAGCAGGGGCTCCAGGCGCTCGCCGTCGCGCGCGACCAGAAACAGTCGGGCCCCGTGCTCGGCGAGTTCGCGCGCGACGGCGGTGGCGATCGCCGAGGTGGCGCCGAGGATCACGACAGACTGCAAACGGTTCATTTGGTCACCCTGCGCCAGAAGCCGGAGGAGAATTCGGGGTCGACAAAGCTAGCGAACTCCTCCCAGCGGGGAAAGCCGCTGCGGAACAGGTCGGGTGACATGCGCGCATCCTTGGCCGGGTACAGCGCGCCGCCGGCCTCCTGCACGATGTGGTCCAGGCGCCGGAACAGGTGCTCGGTCTCGTTGCCGCGTTCGGGGAAGTCCAGCGCCAGGGTCGCCCCAGGACGGGGGAATGACAGCATGCCCGGCCCCGCGCGATCCCCGAAGCGCTTGAGCACGGCGAGGAACGAGCCCTGGCCGCTGGCGGCCACGGCGTCGAGCAACGCCTGCATGCCGTCCTTTTGCGCATGCGGGGGCAGCACGCACTGGTACTGGTAAAAGCCCTTGTACCCGTAGATGCGGTTCCAGTGGCGGATCGCGTCCAGCGGAAAAAGCCAGGGCAGGTGATGGACGGCGCGGGCGGTCGGGTGTACGGATTGGCGGTAATAGAGCTGGTTGAACAGCCGCAGGGTCACCCGGTTGACCAGTGAAACCGGCGGGTCCAGCGGTATGGCACGGCGGGGCTCCCGGTATTGGCTGCGCGCCGGTGCGGTGGTGGCGTGGCGCGCCCCGCTGTAGATGCCGCGCCCGACCTCGCCGCGCGGGCCCGGGTTCAGGCAGTCGATCCAGGCGACGGTGTAGGGCCATTCGCGCTCGGCCCGGGCGTCCAGCTCCCAGAACTCGTCCAGGCTGTCGAAGCGCTGCGACCACGCGCGCATCCAGGGCGTGCGTACGGGCACGAGCTGCAGCGTGACCGTCTCGATCAGGCCCGTCAGCCCGAGCCCGCCGACGGTCGCGGCGAACCAGTCCGGGGTGTCGTCGGGGGTCACCTCGAGGCATTCGCCGGCCGAGCGGCGCAGGGTCATGGCGCGGACGTGCTCGCCGAAGCTGCCGGCATGGTGGTGGTTCTTGCCGTGCACGTCGTTGGCCACCGCGCCTCCGAGCGTGACAAAGCGCGTGCCGGGTACCACCGGCACGAACCAGCCGCGCGGGACCGCGAAGCGCAGCAAGTCGTCCAGGGTCAGGCCGGCCTCGGCGGTGATGCGGCCCGTATCGGGATCGAAGGCGATGAAGCGATCAAGGTCGCGAGTATGCAGCAGGCTCCCGCCGGGATTCAGGCAGACGTCGCCGTAGCTGCGGCCGAGGCCGTAGGCCAGCAGTGGGTGTGAAGCCCCGGGCAGGGGCTGGCCGCGCCGGTTCAGCGTGACCTCGGCGGCGTGCGCGACACGCGGGATGCGGTTCCAGCTCGTGGTCATGCCGTGGCCTCCGGTTGTTCGCGGCCGCGAGCCTCGGGGTTGGTGCCCAGGGCCATCAGGCCCAGGATGACCGCGAACCACAGGGTGGTGAAGCGGATCAGCATGGTGGCGGCGACCGCATCGGCCGCGGGCATGTCGTGCAGCAGCAACAGGCCGACCATCACGGCCTCGGTCCCGCCGAGCCCGCCGGGCAGGAAGCTCAGCGCGCCGGCCAGCATCGCCAGCGCAAACACGAATGCGGCGAAGGCAAAGCTGGCCTCGAAGCCCATTGCGTTGAGGATCCACCAGAAGGCGAGCGCCTCCGCGCTCCAGGCGACCACACTCAGAATGGTCGCCCCGGCCAGCAGGGTGGGGCGGTGGCAGCGCCGGGCCTGCAGCAGGATAGTCGCCAGGTGATGAACGGTCCGCCACAGGCGCTGGCCGGGCCGGTCCGTCCACGTCTGCAGTCGTGCGAGTGGTCGGCGCCACGACAGGATGACCAGCGCGAGCGCCACCGCACTGGCCCCGGCGAGGATCAGCCAGCCACCCTGGGCCACCAGGGTGAAGCCCAGCATCGACAGCAGCACGACCGCGATCAGATCGGACAGACGCTCGCTGACGAAGGCCGCCAAGCTGTCGGGATAGGGAACATGGCGTCGCTTCAGCAATACGCCGCGCAGGGCCTCGCCGGCCTTTCCGGGTGTGGTGGTCAGGGCAAAGCCCGCCAGGTAGATGTGGGCGCTCCTGCGCAGGGGCACGTGGTGACCCAGCCGGCGCAGATAGAGCTGCCAGCGTGTGAAACGCAGCGAGTAGTTCACCAATGAGAGCGACAGGGCCAGCAGCAGGCCCCCGATCCCCACCAGCGCGAGGGCATGCCAGACCTCGGCGGCCCCCGCCCACAGCGCAACCCCGAGATACAGCACAACGGCCGCGATGACGGATAGCATCACGGCCCGCATGCGCCAGCCGGACAGCAGGACCGCACTCATGCGAGTACGGCGATGGTGACGCCCAGCCAGACGGCAACCGTTGCGAGCAGGTGCGGGTCGGTGACCAGGTCGCGCGAGGTGTCGTTGCCGCCACCACGGGCGTGCAGCAGGAACAGGTAGCGGAAGATGCCGTAGATCACGAACGGCAGCGTGTAGATCAGTCCATCCGTGCCGTGCAGGTCGATCGTCTGGGCACTGACCGTGTAGAGCCCGTACGACAGGACTGTGCAGGCCGCGCTGATCGCGATGAACTGGTCCACCAGGCCCACGCTGTAGTCATTGAGTACGCGGCGCGGGCCTTCCCGTTCGGGAGAGCGCTCGATTGCGGTATCCGCCAGTTCCGCGCGGCGCTTGGCGAAGCCGAGAAACAGTGTGAGCATCAGGCCGCACAGCAGCAGCCACTGCGAGGGCTCGATCCCGAGCCCGAGCGTGCCGGCCAGGATGCGCAGCATGAAGCCCGCCGAGATGCTGAACACATCCAGGATGACGACATGCTTCAACCACCAGGAGTAGGCGACGTTCAGCACCAGGTAGGCAAGCACTAGGGCGGTCACGCCGGTGCTGACCATGGCCGCCAGTACGAGGGCGACCACCACCAGTGTGGCGAAGATCGCCCAGGCCGTCCCGACCGGGATTGCCCCGCTGGCGATGGGCCGGTTGCACTTGACCGGGTGCTGGCGGTCGGCCTCGACATCGACGATGTCGTTCAGCACATACACCGCACTCGCAATCGCACAGAAGGCGATAAAGGCGACCCCCGCGGCCAGCAGCATCGCCGGTTCCCACTCGTGGGCGAATACGACGCCCAGCAGGACAAACCCGTTCTTGATGTACTGGTGCGGCCGCAGCAGTTTGATCAGTGGCTGAAGCATCGAGGGGTTCCGGGGCATTTGCTCTGGGAAACACGGACCAACGCGAGTGGGTACATGGGTCGGCGAGTCCGTGAAGTCTACTGGGGCCAGGGATGCGTTACCATCGGCGGCGTTTGCCGCGAACGACCGACCGTTCACGGCGCGCATTGTTTCACAGCCCTGGAGGAACCCCCATGAACCGACTGTCCGCACTCCTGCTCGCCGCGCTATTGGCGACTTCCACCCTGTTCCTCGCGGCCTGCGACGGCGGTGCCAACGCCTCGGCCGACGAAGTGGCCGAAGGCGAGGCCTTCCCCGAGCGCACGCTGAATGACCAGCACGGCAACCCGCTGCAGATACCGGGTGATGCGCGCGTGATCCTCAAGACGGTGGAGATGGCCCCGGCCGATATCGCCAACGCCGTGCTCGGCGAGATGACCGAGGAAGAGCGCAACGAGATCGGTGTGATCTACATCGCGGATATCCACCAGATGCCGCCGCACGTGATGGAGAACGTCGTGCTGCCGCGCATGCAGGCACGTGAATACCCGACGGTGGTGACCCAGTCCGAACAGGACGCGGGCTTCATGCCGCACACACCGGAAGAGGTCACCGTGATCCTGCTGGACGGTGACGGCACCGTTACCGGTATTCATAGCGCCGCGAACGAGAACCGGCTGAAGGAGTTGCTCGAACAGGCGGGTGAATAAGCCCCTGAAGCGGCGAGCGCCGGTTTCGCGGCGGCGTCGCTGATGGCCTTTTTCCTCGGACTCCTGACGGCGCTCGGGTTTGGCGCTGGGGATTTCTTTGGTGGCCTGGCCTCGCGCCGAATCCCCGCGCTCGTGGTGGCCTGCTATTCGCAGTTCCTGGCCACCGGCGCGCTGCTGCTGATCGCCGTTCCGCTTGCGGGGCTGCCGGGCCCGCAGGCGTTGATCTGGGGGGGTGCCTCCGGGCTGGCGCTGGCGCTGGGCCTTCTCGCCTATTATCGCGGGCTGGCCGAGGGCTCGATGGGCCTGGTGGCGGCGATTACTGGTGTGATCTCCGCTCTGGTGCCGCTGGGGGTGGGCCTGGCCCTCGGTGAGCGGCCGGGCGTGCTGGCGCTGGTCGGCATTGCCGCCATCGTGGTGGCCATCGGCATGATCTCGGGCGGGGCGCGCAAGGCCAGCCCGCGGCGTCTGGATCAACCCGTTCGTGGCCTGATTGCGCTGGCGCGGGGTGAGCATCCGGTCAAGGGGCTGCTGGACGCCGTGATCGCCGGGGTCTGCTTCGGCCTGGTCTTCGTGTTTCTCGATCAGGCCCAGGCCGGATCACCGTTGTGGCCCGTGGTGGCCACCTCGGCGGTCGGGGCCCTGACGCTTGCCCTTGTCATGCTGGTCTTGCGGCCCGAACGCGGGATGAGCCGCTCCACCTTCGTGCTGCTGGCGCTGGCGGGGCTGTTCCAGGCGGCAGCGACCCTGGCCTTTGTCGTGGCCGTACGCATGGGACTGCTGTCGATCATTGCGGTGGCCGGGGCGCTGTCGCCCGCGCCGACCGCGCTGATGGCCCGCCTGTTTCAGGCCGAGCGTATGTCGCGTGTGCAACTGGCAGGCTTCGTGTTCGCCCTGCTCGGGATCGTGCTGATCGTCTGGGCGGGTCCAGCGTAGGGGGGCTTGCGCCTGTCACTGGGTCAGTAGCAGAAGTGCTAGTCTCGGCGAACAGGCTCGCAATGAGCATGACCATGCCGACAGGAGGTGCAAGGTGAGCGAAGGAACACGACCGGAAGTCGAACCGAGCGATGTGAGCCGCCCCGTGCCGGGTCCGCGCAAGGAGCGCACGATGGTGACTGTGGTGTACGTACTGTATCTGGTCAGCTTTCTGACCGCGCTCACCGCGATCGCCGGTTTGATTATTGCTTACATCAAGCGCAACGATGGGGACGCGGTCAGCGACACGCATTTTACCTACCAGATTCGTACATTCTGGATTGGCTTGCTCGGCGTGATCGTAGGGGCTGTTTTGACCCCGATCGGTATTGGATTCCTGGTCTTGCTGTTCATGATCGTCTGGCTTTTGGTGCGTTGCATCAAGGGTCTGCTGGCGAATAACGAAGACCGGTCGATCGAGCAGCCGGAGACCTGGCTGTGGTGACATTGGTTAGTGATACTCAGGAATTGTCTCGTGTTTGAGACGTAGTGTCCCCGTATCATACGGTCGGGGATTTTAAATGCATCACAAAAAGGGCCGCTCTCGAGCGGCCCTTTTTATTTTCGGGCGAATCTGGCTTCGGGAATATTAATGCCCTTCATTAAAATAAATTGTAAGTCTTTTTGGTGGTTAATTTCGCGCTCCTTGTTTAATGTTTCGATCGTTCTTTTCCCCTATATTCCGGCAGAGACAACGCTGAATTTCCAGCGATGGGTCGGTTGCGTCGAACCGGCAAGTAAAGCTGGATCTGAACAATAGGGACGGGCATGGCCGGATCGCGAAGGTTGAATGGTTCCTTTTTGCGGTCGGTGGATGGCGGGACTTTCCTGCCCCGGGGGGATTCCGACGAATCGCGTTATGCACTGCAGCGCGCCTGTGCGACTGCGATGGTGCGCGAGGTGGCATGGGTAGACGGTGGCGGCGGCGCGGGGGAATCGATGCCGAGCTTCTCCGATGCCTGGACGCTGTGGCGCGTCCCGGGGCCGGGTGGGGTAACGGAGGGGACACTCAGCAAGGTGCGTGTTGGGCTTGTCGACCTGGGCAGCCCCATCCCGAACTGGGTGACCGAGTTTGTACACACTCATCAGCATGTGAAGTGGATCGCGCTCGTTCACCCGGATCTATTACTGCGCGACGACGTTCGCGAGCTGATCCGCGAGTCCTGTTACGACTTTCATACCCTGCCATTCGACCAGGCGCGCCTTGAAATCACGCTGGGACGGGCATGCGGCATGGCGGCGCTGGAAGCGCGGCCCACTCGTCCCAATCAGGATGCCGAGTCGGACCATATTCCCATCGTTGGGCATAGCCCGGCGATGCAGGGACTGGCCCGCCAGATCGAGCGCGTCGCGGGCTCCGAGGCACCGGTGCTCTTTCAGGGCGAGAGCGGCACCGGCAAGGAACTGGCTGCGCTGGCGGTGCACCGACATTCACGAAGGGCGAACGGGCCTTTTGTGGCAGTGAACTGCGGGGCATTGCCGGCGCAGCTGATCCAGTCGGAACTGTTTGGCCACGAGGCAGGCGCCTTTACCGGGGCGGGTCGACGCAAGATCGGGCAGTTCGAGCTGGCGCATGGCGGCACGCTGCTGCTGGACGAGATTGGCGATCTCAGCCTGGAGCTACAGGTCAATCTGCTGCGTTTCCTGCAAGAGGGAACGCTGGTGCGGGTCGGCGGGTTGCAGCCTATCAAGGTGGATGTGCGCGTGCTCGCGGCGACCCATGTCGCGCTGGACGAGGCCGTCGAGAGCGGTCGTTTCCGCGAGGACCTCTACTACCGCCTGAATGTCATCCAGCTGGATGTGCCCCCGTTGCGAGAGCGGGGCACGGATCTGAAAGAACTCGCGCGCTTCTATTTCGAACAGTTCCGCAGCCAGAACCCTCGGCTGCGCGGCTTTACCCAGGCCGCGTGGCAGGCGATGTATGCACATGCCTGGCCCGGAAACGTACGCGAGCTGGTGAACCGGGTGCGGCGGGCGGTGACGATGGCGGAGGGACGCCTGATTCGGCCGGAGGATCTGGGACTGGCCGCTTCGGGCAATGCCGAGAAGCCGCAAACGCTGGCCCAGGCGCGCTCGACCGCCGAACGGGAATTGCTGATCAAGGTGCTGGGCCAGTGCGACAACAATGTCTCGCGGGCCGCGCGCCAGTTGGGGGTGGGCCGGATGACGCTCTACCGCCTGCTCGACAAGTACGGGCTGCGTTCCAATGCGCCCTGAATCTTGTGACGGGGAAGAGAGTGGCCCTTGCGTAACAGTTCGGCCCCTGGGGCCATGGAGAACGACGGTGGACAAGCGATGGGTCAGGAGAAGTGGGTTGGGGATCGTACCGTTTTGTATCGGGTTGGCCGGGCCGGCCGTGGGCCAGGAGGCTCGCGAGGCGGTCGGGGACGCCCCGGTGGATTCGGGCCCCGAGGTGACGGTCTTCGAGGAACGTGGTGTGCTCACACCGAAGGGGCAGTGGGTAGTGGAGCCGTCGTTGTCGTACGTGCACAGCAGTTCGCTGGATGTGTCGATCGAGGGGTTCACCATCATCCCGGCCCTGGCGATCGGGCTGATTGATGTCAGCGAGACGGAGCGCGACACGCTGACCGCGGCGGTGAGCTTTCGCTATGGCCTGACCGAGCGGCTGGAGGTCGGGATGAAGATCCCGTATGTCTACCGCGAGCAGCAGGTGCGCCGGCGCGACATCCTCGAGGCGACCGCGCTGGAGCGTGTGACGGGCTCCACCGGGCAGGGATTGGGCGATATCGAGTTCGGCGTGTCTTACCAGTTCAACATGGCGGATCGAGGTCGGCCGTTCTTTATCGGCAACCTCAAGGCGAAGAGCACGACTGGTAAGGGGCCCTTCGATGTCGCCCGCCGCGAGATCCTGGATGACGAGGGCAATCGCCTGGGCGAGATCTTCCTCGAGCAGCCCACCGGTTCCGGGTTCTGGAGTATCCAGCCCAGCGTGACGATGATCTATCCGACCGACCCGGCCGTGATCTTTGCGAACGTCAGCTATCTCTGGAACATCGAGCGCGATGTGGGCGATGGCTATGGCAAGGTCAATCCCGGCGACGCGGTCGGCATGAGCCTGGGGATGGCCATCAGCCTGAACGACCGCACCTCGATGAGCTTTGGCTACGACCACAGCACGGTATTCCGCACGCGGGTGGAGAACGAAAGCGGGCTGGAGCCCGTGTTCGGGCGGCGCCAGGTGGGGACCGTACTGTGGGGTATCTCGCACCGGCTGACGGACCGCACCAGTGTGAATTTCTCGCTCGGTGTCGGGGCGACCGAGGCCGCACCGGATGTGCAGGCCACCCTGCGGGTGCCGATCCGTTTTTGAGGGGCGCGTTGCCGTGGCGGAGGGTTCAGAAGCCTCCGCCACGCTCGAGCATGTGCTGTTCCAGTGCCCGGCCCAGGTCCCCGCGCGGCATCTGCAGATTGCCAAGCTCCAGTTGCAGGATGGTCTGGTGGCGGATGTCCTGTCCGTCGAGCTCGTTCTGGATCGCAGTGACCCAGCCCATGCCCGAGGTCCAGCTTTCCGCCGGCATCGCGCCCCCGGTCTGGATGACGACCGAACGCAGGTCGGTGCCGGGCCAGTGGGAGCCGCTGGCGATATCGCTAAGGGGGCGTAGTGTCGAGTGATTGATCACCTCGCCATTGAGTGACGTGATCTGCTCCAGCCCGATCGAGATCTCCAGACCATCGCGCCCGAAGAAGCCGCCGCGCTGGGCCTCCAGTACCGAATCCGGTACTACGCGCTCGTCGCCGAGGGGGGGCAGGACATCCAGGGCATGAGCCGTTGTAGCCCATGTCGCGCTGGCCAGGATGACGCCCAGGATGCAGCAGGGCAGGCGTTTCATCATGGCGCTCACCAGTCGCTCGCGCGGGGCAGATGCAGGGTGAAGCTCGCCAGGTCGCTGCGCACGACACCCGACTCGATCGGCGCGCGGGTCACGGCGGCCCAGGTTTCGGAGGCATTGAAGCGATGCCGGGCGAGGTCCACGTCCTCGCGAATGATGAACAGGATGTCGTTGACCCAGATCTGCTGGAACTCGTTACGGGTGTAGCTGTTGACCCCGAGAGCCGGATCTCCCACCAGTACCCGTCCGCCTTCGAGCCCCTTGATTACCACGAAGTGGCGATAGCCCCGAGTCTCGATCATCGCGATCGCCGGCACCCCGAGATTGTCGAGGTCATCCAGCCCGATGCGAAAGCCGTCGGCGGGCATGCCCTGTTCGGCCTCCAGGTAGTGCTTCATGTCGAGCATGGAGAAGCCCTGTTCGCGGATCAGGTCTTGGTCGCCGCGTCGGAACATGCTGTCGAAGGTCTCGACCTCTGTGGTGGGGCGGTCGTAGTGGTACGTGAGCAGCGTAGCCAGGGCGGCGGAGCCGCAGCTGAAGTCGTATCGCTGCGGGACGATGGAGCGAAAGCGCAGGTCTTTCAGGCTCTCCACCGGCACGTTCATGCTGCCGATCATGCCGGGGAACTGGGCCCCGCCGGCCCATGCGGACAGGGCAGGCGAAAGCATCAGCGCGGTGGTGATGACTACGCAGAGGAACCAACGGCGGATGGGCATTGGTGATTCCTCAGGGGTTGATCGTGATGTTCACGATCATCGATTCCTGTATGGCGACGTTGTTGCCGCTGTTCTGAATGACCGTGGAGATCCCGCGGGCATTGTCGAAGGCCCCGGCCGCCACGAAGTTCTTGCCGGTGGTGGAGTTCACGGCGTGGTTGTTCGCGAGGTCAATGCGCGAGTGGATCTGACCGAGCTGAATATTGGTCACGCCCTGGCGTGCCCGTTGCGCGTCCAGTGTGGCCAGATCGACCACCTCATAGGCGTCGGGAGCCGAGCCGAACAGCAGTTCATCGCCGGCCGGCGGGACTTCGGCATGGGCGATGGCTGTCACCAGCAGCATGCCGGCGGACAGAAAGGCAGCAGAACCGATGCCGCCCCGGTGAGCTGACGGATTACTCATGACCGGACCCTCTTGCATGGCAGGGAGAATGCGGCGGGGATGATCCCGCCGCATGCCGTTCCGACACGCCGTGTCGGTTAGTTGCCCAGGTTCAGATGCGCCTGCACCGAGACCTGTTGCTGGGTCAGGCTGTTCGCGCCGCTGTTCTGCGACACCTGGGTAATCCCCGCCGGGGCCACGAAGGAATCCGAGCCGATGTAGTTGTGGCTCTCCTGGTTGGCACGACCGGCGATGTCGACGTAGTTCCCGGTCACAGTACCCGACAGTTCGTTCTGGCTGACCACGGCGTTCACCTGCAGCGACGTGTTGAAGCTGTCCGTTGCGGTGTAGTTGCCGGAATCCATGATGGCCGAGCTGTTGTCGGAGTTGTCGCTCTGATCACGGGTCACCGAGGCAGTGGAACCGTTGTTGGCGGCTGCACTGTTGTCGTCCGCGTGGGCCATGCTGTTGTCGGAGTTGTCGTTGCCCGAGTCGGAGATGTTCAGGCTGTTGTCGGAGCTGTCATTCCCGGAGTCGGAGACATTCGTGCTGTTATCGGAGCTGTCATTGCCCGAATCCGAGACATTCAGGCTGTTGTCCGAATTGTCGTTCCCCGAATCCGAGACTGTGGTGTTGCCGGAGTCGGAGATCGCGGTGCTGTTGTCGGAGCTGTCGTTGCCCGAGTCGGAGATGCTCGTGCTGTTGTCCGAGTTGTCATTGCCCGAATCCGAAATGCTCGTGCTGTTGTCGGAGCTGTCATTGCCCGAGTCCGAGATCGCGGTGCTGTTGTCCGAGCTGTTCGACAGGTCGGAGTCATTGATTGCGAACGCCTGGGAATACTCGTTCGCCGAGGCGCCGCCGCCATCGGCCGAGGAGGTGGCGGTGGCGGTCTGATCACCGACTTCGCCATCGGCGGTATTGGTCGGGTTGGCCAGGGCCAGGCCCGAGCTCAGGCCGAAGGCCAGGGCGATAGCGGAAGCAATCAGGGTCTTTTTGAAGTTCATGGCTTTGTCTCCATTGGCTAGCCAGCAATAGACGGTTGTCGTAGCCCCGGTGCACGTGGCCCGTGCTACGCAACAACCCAACTAGCAGGACTTGGGCCAGCGGACGGTTTGTCCGGGAGAACAATGACTTATAGAGTCAAGGGGTATCGCGATCGGACCCAATCTGTGCCATCCGCGATACAGTGCGTGCGCTCGGGCGCGGCCATTCGAGGTTGAACCTATTGAAATCACGAGGGAATCGGGTTTCGCGTGAGTGACTCAACGAGGAGACACCGGGTACCCCAGCTACGGTTGCCGCGGGCTGACTTGCAGGGACGAGGAGGGTGGGTGGCGGTCGGGAAGAAGGCCGTTGCAGCGCATCGGGAGATGCAGAGGGGGGCGCCTGGCCAGGCGGATGCAGCGAGATTGTGGGGCTGCCTGGCAGCCCCATTGATGCGGACTTAGCGTTCCAGATGCTTCAGCTTGCCCTCGACGCCGTCCCACTCCTCGGCGTCTTCCGGCGGATCCTTGCGCGCGGTGATCACCGGCCAGGTGCGCGAGAGCTCGGCGTTCAGCTCGATAAACTGGAGCTGGTCTTCCGGGACATCATCCTCCGGCACAATCGCCTCGGCCGGGCACTCCGGCTCGCAGAGCGTGCAGTCGATGCACTCGTCAGGGTCGATCGCGAGGAAGTTGGGGCCTTCGTGGAAGCAGTCGACCGGGCAGACCTCGACGCAATCGGTGTACTTGCACTTGATGCAGTTCTCGAGAACGATGAACGCCATTGGTTTCTCCCTGAAATCAGTTAATTGCGGTCCCGCCTTCCGGTGGTCTGGCGAGCGCCGCCGCGCGTGCCCCCGGGGCCTGCGCATGGGCTGCAGCGCGCATTGTAACGTCAGGCGAGGGGCGAGACACGTGAATCCCCGCACCCTGCGGGATTACCCTTTGCGGCTGCCATGGGTCACGACGGACTCGATGCGCTGGGCGCGTTCCAGGTCCATGCCATCGACCTCGGCTAGTTGCTCGGCATCCGTGTTCAGCACGTCGCGCACGCTGCCGAACTGGCGCAGCAGGTCGCGGGCCAGATCGGGTTCCACACCGGGCAGGCCGCTGATAATGAACTCCGCCGCTGCACGGCGCTTTTCGGGCTTGGCGGGGCGTGCGATTGGGTCGGGGTCCACCTGGGCGTTCATGCCTAGCAGGTAGATCAGCATGCCGCTGGTGTCTTCGTCATTGGAGGGCAGCACACTGATCCCGAGCGCGATCGTCAGATGCGTCAGGGCGCGGTGGATGTCCAGCGCCTGCTGGTGGAAGCGTGGTTCGTAGAGGTCCCCCTCGACTACGTAGATCACCTTGTCGTGCGTCGCCTTAAGCTTGGCGGCGTTCTCCCACAGGGTCTGGTCCACGACGCTCAGCACCATGTCGGTGGCGGACTTGCGCTCCACGACGACCCCACCGGGGAGTTCGTAGTCGCCGACATCGAGATCGACGAACTCCAATTCCACGCCCTCCAGGCGCTCGAGGCGCTGGATGATCTTGCCCTGCTCGCGGCGATCCACGCGGATCGGGAGATGCAACTGACTCATGCGGTGTACTCCATTGCAGTGAATGCGCCGAGTGTAGGGGGCTCGGGGCCGGCGCCCAAAAGGCCCGATCTTCCCCATGTCTCCGCAAACATCGTTCAGGCGTGCGAAAGCGAGCATGTCCCCTATACTCGGATGGGCATGCTGAACGATGCATGCCGGATATAACGAAAACCAAGGAGGGAGTGATGGCGATTCAGATCGCGATTGTTGGGCTGGGCCGTGTGGGGGGCCGTTTTCTGGAACTGCTGCTGGACAGCGATACGCCGGGAATGGAGATTTGCGCGGTATCGGAGCAGGGCGAAACCGAGGGCTGCAAACTGGCGCAGGCGCGCGGGATTCCGCTGGAATCGGTCGAGGACATCCTGGCCCGTGGCGATCAGGTGGATGTGATCTACGACCTCACGGGGCAGGCCGAGGTTCGCCAGCGCCTGCGCGAGGGGATGCAGCACGGGGGCAATCGCCACACCGTGGTGGCGCCCGAGGTCATGGCGCATCTGACCTGGTCGCTGCTAACGCACGAGGCCCCGCCGGATGTCCACGCGAACATGGGCTACTGACCGGGGGTTAACCAGGCGGTCGGGATTCGTTCCCGGCCGCACCGGTCTTTCCCGGTATTCAGCCGGCGACCGACCCGGAACGTCGCTTTTCCGCTACCGGAACAGGGCATGGTTCCAGGGGCTTCGGCACATGGATTCCATCAGGCTCTCGTGCGAGACGCGCTCCGCGACCGTCTTGACCCCGATCACGCGGCCAATGTGGTGGATGCTCTCGACCATCGCGCGGCTGACCCGATCCTCCGCCATGTCGCGCACAAAGCTGCCATCGATCTTCAGTGTCTTTTGAGGTAGCCGGTGGGACACGCTTGCGAGGGGCTGGTTGTAGGCGGACGCCTGGTTCCATCCCGTCAGGTGCTCGGCGACCGGGTTGAGGTAGTTGAGCCGCCCCTCGAGGTCCGTGGTGATCACGCCATCGCCAATGGCATGCGCAGCCAGCAGGGCGAGCCTCAGGCATCCAGTTGAGAGTGGACGGTGGCACGGAATTCTTCCACCGACAGCGCGGGCGAGTAGAACCATCCCTGGTACAGGTCGCAGCCTTCTCGGCGCAGGAAGGCGAGTTGCTCGGCGGTCTCCACGCCTTCGGCCACCAGCTTCAGGTGCAGGCTGTGGCCGAGGCCCATCACCGAGCGCAGGATCATCTCGGCGTCGCGGTCGTGGCCGATCCCCGCGATGAACGAGCGGTCAATCTTGATCTTGTCAATCGGCAGCGACTTCAGATAGGCGAGCGAGGAATACCCAGTACCGAAATCATCCAGCGATACGCGCACACCGAGCGCCTTGAGCCCGGAGAGGTGCTCGCGCGTCAGGGCGACATCGGCCATGGCCACGGTCTCGGTCACCTCGATCTCGAGGCGTTCGGGCGAAGCACCGGCCTCCTTCAGTGCCGCTTCGAGTCGGGAGACGAGATCCGGCTGGCGGAACTGAAGCGCCGAGACGTTGATGCAAATGGACGTGTCGACACCCTGTTGTGCCCAGTCGGCCAGTTGCTGGCAGGCGCGACGGATCACCCAGTCACCGAGTGGCAGGATCAACCCGTTGGCCTCGGCGCTGGGGATAAAGCGCGATGGTGGTACGGCACCCAGTTCCCGATCGTTCCAGCGAAGCAGGGCCTCGGCGGCGGTCACGGCCCCGGTGCGGGCATCGATCAACGGCTGGAAATGAAGTGCCAGCTGGTCATGTTCCAGCGCGTGTTTCAGGCGCTCCTGGAGCTGCTGTTCCGCCCGTACCTGGGCATCCAGGTGTTCGGAATAGAACGCGTAGGTATTGCGCCCGGAGCGCTTGGCCTCGTACATCGCCATGTCGGCATAGCGCACCAGCGTGTTCGCGTCCCGCGCATCCTGCGGGAACAGCGCGATCCCGAGACTGGCACTGGAGCTGAACTGGCGCGTGGGGCCGGTCTGAAACGGCCGGTCAAACTGCGCCAGAATCTCCTGGGCCAGCTCCCCGATCTGCAGCTCATCCGTAATCTCGGGGACCAGGATCATGAACTCGTCGCCGCCAAAACGCCCGATCGTGGCGTCGTTGCCCGCTGCGTCCTTCAGGCGTTGAGCGACTTCGCGCAGCAGTTCGTCACCCTCGTGGTGGCCGAAGGTGTCGTTGATCATCTTGAAGTGGTCGAGATCGAGCAGCATCACCGCGATGCGATGGTCGTGACGGCTGGCGTGGGCAATGCTCTGGGCAAGCCGGTCGTGCAGGAGCCAGCGGTTGGGAAGGCCGGTCAGGCTGTCGTGGGTCGCCTGGTGCTGAATGCGGGCCTCGCGGCGCTGGCGGTCGGAAATGTCCCGGATGAAGGCGGTGATACGCCGCCCGCCCTGGTCCTCGAAGGCATTCAGGCTGATGTCGACCGGAAACTCGGTGCCGTCGAGCCGGCGTCCCCGCAGGTCGGGGGCCTGGCCCATGGTCCGTTCCGAGATGTCGTCGCTCTGCTGCTCGCGGACCGATTGGTGGTGTTCGCGCAGGCGCTCGGGGATCAGGGTCTCCACGGGCTGGCCAATCAGATGCCGTCGCGTGTAACCAAACAGGCGTTCGAGGTTGCGATTGGCCATGAGAATGGTGCCGTCGCCGTCGGTCACCAGTACCCCGTCCGGCGCCGTGTCGATCAGTTGCTCGTAGCGCTGCTGGCGGAGCTCGACATCCCGGTGGGCGGCCCGGAGTTGTGCCATGGGCGCGCGTACGCTTTCGATGAAAACCGCCCAGTAAATCAGCGCATAGGCCGCCACCTTGTAGATGTGGCCGAGCACAAAGAAGCCGTCGGACAGGTTGTCGTAAAGGGTGAAAAATACCTCGCTGGCCATCAGGACCATCAGCGCGGCGGCCACCAGCGGCATACCGGGGCGCTGCATGAGCTGAGGGCGCAGCAGCAGGACCAGGAGGGTGGCGGCGTGCAGCACCACCACCACGCCCTCCAGCGCGATCTTGAGCGGCGTCAGTCCCTCGCCCGGGACGAACAGTGCCGGAATGCGCTGTTCGTGCCATAGCCCCACCCAGGCAAGCACTGCGACTAGCGCCAAAGCACCCACCAGCATGCCCCTGGGAACGGGTTCCTGGCTTCTTGGCATCAAGGGGAGTGCCACATACAGGAGGAGCGCCGTTGCGGCGACGAGCCGCGCGGCCAGCCAGAAGAAGATGGTCTGTTGCGAGGAATTGGGCGTGATGAAATCCGGCATCTGCGGATAGGTCATCAGGTGCAGGAAATCCAGCAGGCCTACGGCGAGAAACCCAGTGGCGAGGACCAGTGTGGCCATTACCCGACGGCGGTCGCGCACATGATAGGCGACTGCGAACACCCCGATCGCCACGACCACCGCGAACAGTTCGGTCGCGGTGTGGAATGCGGTCATATGCTCCAGCGGCACCAGCGGCGGGACCGGGATGCCGACCATCCAGAGCAGTACAGGCAGCATGAACAGTGCCAGCAGTACCAGCCACATCAGGGGCACATAGCGTGAAGCCGGGGAGCGGGGAAGGGCGTTCATCGGGGCCCCTGAGCGAAATCAGTCATGTGCACGCTCGGGATCGGAAATGGCGACCCATTGCTCGGGCGGCTGCCCCGGACGTACTCATCATCGTGCTCCTCTACAGTCGGCAACGGACGATCGAACTACCAGATGTATGCCGTAACCGTGAGGCACGCGCGTCTGACCCTGGGTGCCACACGGATCCGCATCGCTGGACCTGCGTCACCCGGCCATCCCTGGCGCGTTTATTCTTATAATCCGTGCATTATACGAGCGTTTGTGGAATCGGCCCAGAGTCTTTACCGCGTGAATCAGGCATTAAGCGAAAAAACCGCGGAGAATCACTTGCTTTCACCTTCCGACCCGGTATAGTGGCCTCACCGAACGCCCCGCCCGTCAGCGTCCGTTCACTGATCCGGAACCTTCTCGGTTCCCGTCCCCCCGATTTCGTCATACCCCGATGGGTGCCCCTCGATTGCGAGCGGCGGGTAGCCGTTGGAGTATTGCATGTCTTCTGTTTCTTCCTTTGCCGACCTTGGGTTGGCCGAATCCCTTTTGCGTGCGCTGGACCAGGCCGGCTACAAAACGCCGACCCCGATCCAGACCCAGGCGATCCCCGAAGTCCTGAAAGGCGGTGACCTGCTGGCCGCCGCCCAGACTGGGACGGGCAAGACCGCCGGTTTTACCCTGCCGATCCTGCAGCGACTGACCGATGGCCCGGCGCCCGAGCGCAAGCCGGGGCGTCCGCGGGCGCTGATCCTGACGCCGACCCGCGAGCTGGCCGCTCAGGTCCATGATTCCGTCCGTACCTACGGCCGCCACCTGTCGCTGAAGTCGATGACCATCTTTGGCGGCGTGAACATGAACCCACAGATCAAGGCGCTGCGGGGCCCGATGGATATCGTCGTGGCTACGCCGGGTCGCCTGCTGGACCATGCCAACCAGAAGACGATTGACCTCTCCGGTATCGAGATCCTGGTGCTGGACGAGGCCGATCGCATGCTGGACATGGGCTTCATCCGCGATATTCGCCGCCTGATTGGCCTGATGCCGAAAAAGCGCCAGAACCTGATGTTCTCGGCGACCTTCTCCGGCGAGATCCGCACGCTGGCGTCGAGCCTGCTGAACAAGCCGGCCGAGGTCGACGTGGCCCCGCGCAATACGGCTGCCGAGACCGTGCAGCAGACGGTACACCTGGTGGAAACCAGCCGGAAGCGTGAGCTGCTCAGTCATCTGATTCGTACCAACGACTGGGGGCAGGTGCTGGTATTTACCCGCACCAAGCACGGCGCCAACCGTCTCGCGCAGAAGTTGACGCAGGACGGCGTGCCCTCCGAGGCGATTCACGGCAACAAGAGCCAGGCGGCGCGTACCAAGGCGCTCAAGCAGTTCAAGACCGGGTCCGTGCCGGTGCTCGTTGCGACCGATATTGCGGCTCGAGGCCTGGATATCGACCAGCTGCCGCAGGTCGTCAACTTCGAGCTGCCGAACGTGCCGGAAGACTACGTGCACCGCATTGGTCGTACCGGTCGCGCTGGAGCTGCGGGTGCCGCGCTGTCGCTGGTCGATGGCGAAGAGTTGAAGCTCCTGAAGGGTATCGAGCGCCTGATCCAGCGCCCGATCGAGCGGATCGAGACCGAAGGGTTCGACGCGCCGAAGCCGGCGGCGAACGATGGCAACGGCCATCGCCGTGGCGCCAAGCCGGGCGGTGGTGCGCGTAATGGCAAGCCGCGCCAGGGTCGTGGCGGCAAGCCTGGCGGTAACCGCGGGGCTGGACAGGGTCGTGCGGCCCAGGGCAATCGGGCTGCGCGCAGCCGCTAGATTCCCGGCCGTCCTGACCGCATCCGCCCGCGTCCTCCATTGGGACGCGGGCTTTTTTGTGTCCGCGAACCCGCGTTCGACTTGATCCGGATCACCTGCTCTTGGTGACCCCTGCGCGAAGATGGGCCCGCTATCAAGAAGCGGCCACCCTGGCCGTTATAGTGGGGAAAGGAGGGACCCCATGAACCGGCTTCTGAAGATCGGCGGACTGCGCCTCAAGCTTGTGATCCTTGTGATTCTCGTCAGTACCATCCCCCTCTCGATCATGGGTGGGGTGACCTTCCACACGATGAAGGGTGACCTGGCGGCGAATGTCGACGCGGCGCTGGTCGATCAGTTGTGGTGGCTCCTTTGGGGGCTTTGGGTGGTGGCCTTTCTGGTCGCGCTGGCCATCGGCTGGTTTGCGGCCAACATGCTGGTGCGCCCGCTGGAGCGGCTGGCCTCGGGGCTGGAAGCGATCGCCTCCGGTCAGGCGGACCTTGGCCATCGGGTCGAGGTCACCACTGACGATGAGATTGGCCGCACCAGTAACGCATTCAACGCGGTCATGGACCGTCTCTCGGGCCTGATTGCACAGGTCGCGGACGCGGCCGACGGGATCGCCGCTTCGGCGCGCCAGCTGGAGGGCCGCAGCAACGAGTTGAGTCGCGAGACCGATGACCAGCGCTCGGATGTCGAGCAGGTGGTCACCGCGATGAACCAGATGTCCGCGACCGTGCAGGAGGTCGCCAACAACACCCAGAGCACGGCGGAGAGCGCCGGGCAGGCCACCCGCGCGGCCGAGGGTGGGCGTAATGTGGTCCAGGCGACCCAGGGGTCGATCAACGCCCTGGCCAGCGAGATTCGCAAGGCCAGCACGGTGATCGACGAGCTCAAGGGTGACTCCGACAATATCGGGTCCATCCTCGAGGTGATCGAGGAGATCGCCGAGAAGACCAACCTGCTGGCGCTTAATGCCGCGATCGAGGCCGCCCGGGCGGGCGAGGCGGGGCGCGGCTTTGCCGTGGTCGCCGACGAGGTGCGCCACCTGGCGCAGCGTACCAATGACTCGACCGGCGAGATCCGCGAGATCATTCAGCGCCTGCAGGGTGCGGCCGGCAAGGCCGTGCAGGCAATGGAGGTCAGTCAGCAGCAGGCCGAGTCCTCGGTCAGCAAGGCCGGCGAGGCCGAAGAGATGCTGGAGTACATCCACGACTCCGTGACCACCATCGACGACATGACGCGCCAGGTCGCCTCGGCGACGGAGCAGCAGAGCCAGGTCGCCGAGGAGATCAACCGCAACGTACACCACATCAACGACATCGCGGTACGCAGCGCCGACGGCGCCCGCGAGATGCAGGAGGCCGTCGAGGCCCTGGAAGGCCTGGCCGAACGCCTGCAGGCCGAGGTAGCCGGCTTCCGCCAGCAACCCGCCTGACACCCGGGGCCTGCCCTCTACTAGCGTCCTTGAGGCTGGCCCTGGTTCGGCATCCGGTGTTTACGGTGGCTTCGGCCGGCCGCCTGCCTGCGCTCACTCGCGAGCGCGCCGCGAGGTACTTTCTTGCTTGCCCAAGAAAGTACCCAAAGAAGGGCACCCGGATTCCGCCCGGGGACCTTGCTCCAGGGCCCTCGGGCCGGCGGCGCTGAAACTCGCTACGCCTTTGGCTTCGCTCAGACAGTCAGCGCCTCTCTTCCGTCCCGAGAACCCTTCCGCAAGGGGCTTCATACGGGGGGATGGAGGTCAAAACAGAAGGTATCCCCGCGCCTGTTTCCAACTCCAGCGCCGTAGGGTGCGGTTGAGCGAAGCGAAACGCACCGTTCCGACGTCGGGGCAACCCTGATGCGATTCGCTGCGCTCATCACATCCTACGATGGGGTCTGGCGCCCGCCAGCGGGCGCGGCACGCAGGGCCGAAGGCCGAGCGTGCCCAGGATGTCGGAATACCTAGCCTCCATCCGTGAGCACAATCGTCGGGACAGCTGTTGTCTTGACCTTCCCCCCGTTGTCGTCGCGCCGAGTGGAGAGGGTTTTCGCGGGACGATTCAAAATAGAAACGGGGGCGCTGACTGTTTGAGCGAAGCCGAAGGCGCAGCGAGTTTCAGCGCCGCCCGCGAAAACCCTCGGAGCGAGGGAA